>JANPKK010000039.1:0-35867 GCA_031426015.1 Alphaproteobacteria bacterium | reverse complement strand
GCACCCCCAGCGGTGTCGGCGTCGCCGCGGTCAAGTGCAGCGTTCGCCCGGCGACCCGGTCCATGGCCTCCGCCATGGCGATAATGCCGCCACAGACATGATCGATCGGCACCAGGTCGAGGCTGGCGCCCGTTGCCGCCGGCAGCGTTCGCACCCGACCTTCGGCAATCAGGCGGAAGATCATGTAGATATTGGCGAATTCCCGGATGCGCCCGGCCATCGAATCGCCGACAACGATCGATGGTCGGGCGATCGCCGCCGACAGCCCGCGCGCCATCGCCGCCCTGACCAGCGCCTCGCTTGCCGCCTTGCTCGTTTCATAGCCGTTTACGAAACTGGTACCTGTTTCGCTTTCGGCGATGGCGCCGTCGTTGGTGCCGCAGACATAGGCGGTGGAAACCTGCAGCAATGGGGTGGCCGTCGCCTCGGCTAGCGCCACGACATTGGCGGTGCCACCGATATTGACGGCGCGATAGATCTCGGGCGCGGCATCGAAGGCAGTGACGGCGGCGCTGTGGATGATGAGATCAAAGCTTGGCGGTGATCCAAGGCCAAGCCCAGACGCTCTGACATCACCGTGCAAAACTGTCACGGGCAAAGCATTGCCATCGTTCGCAACCACGCGCGCCACACGATGCACCAGCGCCGCCACGTCATGGCCGCGCGCGACAAGCCGCGCGGCGACTTCGCCGCCGATCAGTCCTGCCGCCCCCGTGATCAGGATGCGCATCGTTTCAGCAGCAGCCCGAAGATGCGACCGCACCATCGGCGGCGGCATCGAACGGCAGCGTCGTGCCGCAGCCGGCGAAAATCCCATAATGCCGGGAAAAATCGCCGATGAAATCGAAATGCCGCGCCAGTCGCGTTTCGGCCAGCATCTTCCAGCTGTTGCCGCAGACCGGGAAGACCTTGCCGGTGTCCATCACATGATGCTTGTCGAGCATGAAGCGATTGGGCTGGCCCTCGACGGTGCCGCGATAGACGACCGCCTGGCCATAATCCTCGCATTCGGGCTCCAGCCCGTCGAGCTTGAACAGCCGCCAGGTGGCCGAGAAAAAGCCGATGCCATCGACCATTTCGGCAATTGCCGGGTCGCCGATGCCGAGCGGCCGATCGGTGACCAGTCGCGGATCGGCGAAACCGGCCGCCTTGGCGAGGCTGAGGAAATCATTCCAATACAGCGCCCCCGACAGGCATTCACCATGGAGCACCGGGTCGGATTTCAGCGCGGCAGGCACGCGGCGATCGGCATAGACATCGGAAAAATACAGCTCGCCGCCGGGTTTTAGCAGGCGATGCGCGGCGCGGAATACCGCGGCCTTGTCGGCGACGAGATTGATGACGCAGTTCGAGACGATGACGTCGAAGCTTGCCTCGGGCAGGCCGAGCGCTTCCAGCCGTTCGATATCGCCGTCGACGAAACTGACGTTGGAAGCCGCATGGCGGAAACTGTTGCGGTGCCAGTCCTGCGTCGCGCGCGCCACCGCCAGCTGCTCCGGTGTCGCATCGACGCCGGTCACATGGCCCGCTTCGCCGACAAATTGCGACAACACATAGGCGTCCTGCCCGGCGCCGCAGCCGAGATCGAGGATGTGCGCCCCGGCGATATCGGCCGGCGCGATGAACCCGCAGCCGTAATAGCGCGCGCTGACATCGGGGTGGATGCGCGCCAGCGCCGCGCGCAACGCCGGGCCGGGGGCATCGGCGACCGAACAGGCATCGGTGCGCAGGTCGGCCGAGCCCTGCAGCACCTGGCCGTAATAGTTGCGGCTGTTCTCGATGTTCATCGGTGCCTCGGATTGTTCGTGGCTGGGTGTTCGCAGTTACGGTGGCATCGGTTACGCCGATGCGATTTTTTCGTTGTAACCGAAAGCCGGCAGCCGGCGTATCTCATCGCAGCCGGGTCGCGCCGGCCGATTGCCACAGGAGCCCCGCATCGCTCGTTCCGACCCGTCGCCGTTCGAAGTCGTCGCGCCGCGGCTCGATCCGGCCAAGTTCCGCGATCCGGCATTCACGGCCAAGGGCGAACCGCGCGCCAGCGTGGCGTTGCAGCGCCTCGAGACCCTGTGGTTCAACACCGGAACCCTGTGCAATCTTGCCTGCACGACCTGCTATATCGAAAGCTCGCCGACCAACGACGCGCTGGCCTATCTGAGCCTCGCCGATGTCGAAGCGTATCTCGACGAAATCGCCCGCGACGGGCTGCCGGTCCGCGAGATCGGCTTCACCGGCGGCGAGCCGTTCATGAACAAGGCAATGCCGGCGATGATCGCGGCCGCCCAGGCGCGCGGTTTCGACGTGCTGGTGCTGACCAATGCGATGCGGCCGCTGCGCCGGTTCGAAGCGGCGCTGCTCGCGCTGTCGCGCGACGGGCTGACGTTCCGTGTCAGCCTCGATCACCACAGCGCCGCCATCCATGATGCAGAGCGCGGCCCCGGCAGCTTCGCCATTGCATTAGATGGTATCAAGTGGTTGTCCGAAAACGGGTTTCAGATCGCCATCGCCGGCCGCCATTTGCCGCACGAGAGCGAGAGGAAGGCGCACGCCGGCTATGCGGCGCTGTTCGACGGGCTCGGCCTCGCCGTGCCGCCACTGGTCCTGTTCCCGGAAATGGATGCCGGCGCCGATGTGCCGGAAATCACCACGGCCTGTTGGGGCATCCTCGATGTCGCACCCCAGGCCATGATGTGCGCCTCGTCGCGCATGGTGGTGCGGCGTAAGGGCGCTGTAGCGCCGGCCGTGCTGGCCTGCACTTTGCTTGCCTATGACTCGCAGTTCGAGCTCGGGCCGACGTTGGCGGCGGCGTCAGGCCCGGTGGTGCTCAATCATCCGCATTGCGCGCGCTTTTGCGTCCTCGGCGGGGCCAGCTGTTCGGGCTGACCCCGCCGGAGCGCGATCAGCAGGCCTTTTTGCGGCCGATCTCGTGGCCGACCACGGCACCGCCGCCGGCGATCAGCGCCGATTCGCCCAGATTGGCACCCAGCACGGCAGCACCGATGCCGGCGATCGCGGCGCCGGCAATGGCGCCGTCACGCTTGTGGCGGCTCTTGGCAGCGCGGCATTGCTCATAGCTGTTGTAGGTGTTGCCGTTGTAGGTATAGCGGGTTTTCTGGCGTGCCTCGACCGGAGCCAGGGGCAGCGCGGTTGCAGCCAGTGCGGCGATCATCAGCGTCGATGCGATACGCATGGTTAGTCCTCCTGATTGTTGGTGAATGCCCTATCGCATGACCAACCTTAACGATTGCCGACACCTGAATTCAGAAGGTGTTCAGACAGCCGGTGCGACACATGGGCAGCCCGGCGACGCGCCGGACCTTTGTTACGATGGGGTTTCCCGATGAACAACGTGCTTCTTGCCGCTGCGGTTGCTCTGCTGGCGGCCACGCCGGCGCTGGCGGACGGCGATCGCGGCCGCGGTCGCGGTGGCTATGACAATCACGGTGGCGACAACGGTGGGGGAAACCGCGGCGGCTACCGCGGTGGCCGCGATGGCGATCACGGCCGGCCCGGCTATGGCGGCGGCTATGGCCGACCCGGCTATGGCAACGGCGGCTATCGTGGCGGGTATGCGCGTCCCGGCTATGGCCGCCCCGGTTATGGCAATGTCGGCTATGGCCGTCCCGGCTATGGTTATGGCGGCGGCTATTATGGTCGTCCCGGCTATGGTGGCGGTTATTATCGGCCGCCGGTGGTGCGTTTCCGCCCCGCCTATTACCCGGCCTATTACGGCGGCCCCGTCTATGGCGGCGGTTTCGGCTATGGCGGTGGCTACGGCTATCATCCGCCGGTCGGCTACAGCCAGGTCGTGGTGAACGCGGGTCCGGGCTATGGCGGCGGCTATTATGGCGGTGGCTATGGTGGCGGCTATTATGATCCCTGCCGCTCGACCGGTACCGGCGCGGTGCTCGGCGCCATTGCCGGCGGCCTGATCGGCAACGGCCTGTCGAATCGCTACGACGGTGGCCTTGGTACCGTTGTCGGTGCTGGCCTTGGTGCGGTCACCGGCACTGCCATCGAGCGCAACCAGCGCTGCGGTTACTGATTCTGCCCGCCCGCGCCTGATCGGTCAGGCGCGGGCGATGGCGGCAAGGAAGGGCGCGCCATAGGCCTCGAGCTTGCGCGCGCCGACGCCGGGGATGCGCGCCATCTCGACGAGTGTTCGCGGGCGACCGGCGGCCATCGCGCGCAACGTCGAATCGTGGAAAATCACATAGGGCGGCAGGTTCGCCGCCGCGGCCAGTTCGCGCCGAACGCCACGCAGCGCCTCGAACAGCGGCACATCGCCCGCTTCGACCGCCGCCGTCGTCGTGCTGCTGCCGCGCGCGCGCTTCGGCGGGGCCGTGACGATCTTCAGGCTGATCGGCACGTCGCCCTTCAATATTGCCCGCGCCGCCGGGCCCAGCGCCAGCCCGCCGTGCTCGCCATCGCGGACCAGCGCCTCGCCGGCCTCCAGCTGCCGCGCCAGCGCCTTCCAGCCATCCTGGCTCAGGTCGCTGCTGCCGATGCCGAACACCGACAGCGCATCATGGCCGAACTTCGTCATCTTCTCGCCGGTCTTGCCCATCAGCACGTCGATGATGTGCTGGGCGCCAAAGCGCTGCCCGGTGCGATAGCACGCCGACAACAGCTTGCGTGCCGCCTCGGTGGCGTCCTGCAGCGCCGGCGGGTTGAGGCAATTGTCGCAATTCCCGCACGGCGCCGGCCGCGGCTCACCGAAATATTCGAGCAGCGGAATGCGCCGGCAGCCGCCGGTTTCAAGGAACGCGATCAGCGCATTGAGGCGGCGTGATTCCTCGGCCTTGCGCGCCTCGCCGGCCTCGCTCTGGCTGATGAACTGGCGGGCGCGGGCAATGTCCTCCGCCCCCCACAGCAGATGCGCCACCGCGGGGTCGCCGTCGCGGCCGGCGCGGCCGGTTTCCTGATAATAGGCCTCGATCGATTTGGGCAGGCCGATATGCGCGACAAAGCGCACGTCGGGCTTGTCGATGCCCATGCCGAAGGCGATCGTCGCCACCATCACCATGTCTTCGGACTTGACGAAATCGGCCTGGTTCTTCGCGCGTACGCTGCCGTCCAATCCGGCGTGATAGGCGCGGGCATTGATGCCGTCCTTGACCAGCCAGCCCGCGACCTGGTCGGTGACGGCGCGGGTCGGCGCATAGATGATCCCCGGCCGCCCGGCCTGCGACGCGACGAAGGCGCTCAACTGCCGGTGGCTGTCGGTCTTGGGCGTCACGCCATAGCGGATGTTGGGCCGGTCGAACCCCGCCAGCACCATGCGGTCGCTGCCGATGCCGAGCTGAGCCAGGATGTCGGCGCGCGTCGCGACATCGGCGGTGGCGGTCAACGCGATGCGCGGCACGCCGGGCAGCGCATCGCACAGCGATTTGAGCTGGCGATATTCGGGGCGGAAATCATGCCCCCATTGGCTGACGCAATGCGCTTCATCGATGGCGATCAGCGCGATTTCGGCGCGCGCCACCAGCATGCGGAACCCCTCCATCGCGGCGCGTTCGGGGGCGACATAGAGCAGGTCGAGTTCGCCATCGCGCAGCGCCCGGATCGTGGCGTCGCTGTCGTCGGACTGGCTGTTGAGCGCCCCGGCACGCACGCCAAAGGCGCGCATCGATCGTACCTGGTCCTGCATCAGCGCGATCAGCGGCGAAATGACCAGCGCACACCCCGGCCGCACCAACGCCGGGATCTGGTAGCACAAGGACTTGCCCGATCCCGTCGGCATGATCGCCAGCACATCGCGCCCGGCGCAGACATCGGCAATGATCGCCTCCTGCTGCCCGCGAAAGGCGGGAAAGCCGAAGACCGAACGCAGCACATCATGAGGGGTGGTGGCGGTGGCAAGCATGGACGGCGCAGCGATAGCGCCTGCACTACAGAGGCGCCAGCTTCTATCGGCTGCGGCGCGACGCTGCTAAGCACGCTGCATGTGGTTCGAACGCCTTTTTGCGGCCGTCATCATCGGTACGGCGGGCCTGGCCGGCGCCGATGCCCTGCGGCCCGAAACCCCGCCGGCGATCGCGCCGGCCAAGCCGATTGCCGTTGCCGCCAAAGCGTTGCCGCTCAACCCCGATGATCCGGGGATGGTCCGAATCGGTGCGCTGCGCTTTCTGGGCGCGGTGCACTTGTCGAGCCGAGACCCCGGCTTCGGTGGCATTTCGGGGCTGCGCGCCGCCGGCGGCGACCGGATGATCGCGATTACCGATACCGGCAACTGGCTGGTACTGGCCACCATCGAGCGCGGCGGGCGGCTGGTCGGCGTGCACGATGTGCGGATGGCGCCGCTGCCGCAACCCGATGGCAAGCCGCCGCTGCGCAAGGCCGATGTCGATGCGGAAGCCATCGAGCATGATCCGGCGACGGGTATCACCACGGTCGTCTATGAACAGCTGCACCGGATGGCGCATTTCACCGGCATCGACGCGCGCCGCGCCGAATCGCTGGCGCGCGCGCCCGCCGATACCGAATTCCTCACCGCGATGACCGGCTGGCCGGCCAATGGCGGCGGCGAGGCGATGGCGGTGCTGCCCGGCGGCACGCGCATCATCCTGTCCGAAGATGCGCGACGGCCCGATGGTGCGATCAGGGCGATGCTGACGCGCGACGGGGTGACTCGCGAAATCGGCCTCGCGGTGCTGCCCGACCACAGCCCGACCGATGCGATCGCTCTCGATGACCATCGTATCCTCGTCCTCCACCGCCGCTTTTCCGGGCTCGGTGGCTGGAGCGCGGCGTTGACGCTGGTTGACCTGGCGCCGGCGCTGGCCGGGGATGCGACGCCGCTGCCGCAGACGCTGCTGGCGCGGCTGGAAGCGCCGCAGACCTTCGACAACATGGAGGGGCTGGCGCTGCGCCGGCAGGGTGGGCGGACGTTCATCTATCTCGCCAGCGACGACAATCTCAACCGGCTGCAGCGCACGCTGCTGATGAAGTTCGAGCTGCGCCTGCCGTGAGCCTCAGCGCTTCGGCAGTTTCGCCACCACCTTGATTTCGGTGATGCCGGTCGGTTCGAACAGCGACGTGATGCCGATCGCCGTCCAGGCCGGGAACGGCGCCTTGACATAACGGTCCTTGACCGCCGCCATCTCGAAAATCTGCGCCTTCAGGTCGGTGTGAAAACTGGTGATGTCGACGACATCGGCCCAGCTGGCGCCGGCGCGTTTCAGGATGCTCTCGATATGCCGGAAAGCGCGGTCATAGGCCGGCTGCAAGCCCTTGTCGCCCGGTGCCGGCCCGACGATGACGCCCGACAGATAGACGGTGTCGCCGGCGATGACCGCTTCGGCATAGCCATATTGTTCCTGCTGCGCCCGCGCCGCCGGATCGACCGGCATCAGCACCTTCGCCGGATCGCGCGCCAGCGCAGGCCCCGCCGCCAGCAACGCCGCCAGTGTCAGAACTGCCTTCATCGCCCTTCCTCCCAAGCTATCGCGGCTCGCGCCACATCGACCAGAATTCCGGCCCGCCGCCCTTGATGCGGTACGTCCCCTTTACCACGAACCCCAGCGCTTCGTAGATCCCGACATTGGCCGGCGTCGCCGTCTCGAGCGCCGCCGGCATGCCATCGGCATCGCATTGCGCCAGCCGCTGCCGAATCACCGCACCGCCCAGCCCGCGGCCATGGCGTTCGGGGACGCAGCCGACGAATTGCAGATACCAGTGCGGCGGGTGCGGGTGGTGCACTTCGATCTGGCCCTGCATCGTCAGCGCGCGGCCCAGCGACCAGCCGAAAACCTGCACCAGCGGCAGCGCCTGCGCCAGCATCGCGGCGGTCGGGGTCTTCCACAACCCGGGCGGACGCCACAGCGCGACCGCCGATTCGGCGCCCGCTTCGTCGGCCGCCAGCGTCCACAATTCGGGCGTCGCATCGATGCTGGTGATCAGCGCGAAAAACCGCGCCAGCCGCCGCGGCCGGTCGGCGGCATCGGTGAACAGGTACGACAGCGCCGGATCGTCGATGAAGGCGCGCGCCAGTATCGAGGCAGCGAGCGGCCGGTCGGCGGCGGAGGCGGGGCGGGTGACAATCGGCGGGCGCTGCATCAGCCCAGCCTGACATGAAAACGGCCCGGGGTCACCGGGCCGTCTGCATCACCTAAGATCCGGACCGAATCAGGCAGCCGGGGCTTCAGCCGTCGCAGCGATCTTCTTCTTGATTTCGCGCTTCAGCTTGGCGGCACGCTCGCTAAGCTTTTCCGACTTGGTCTTGATCAGCCAATTGTCGAGGCCGCCGACATGTTCGACCGACCGCAGGCCGTTCATCGAGACGCGCAGCTTGACCGAACGACCCAGCGTGTCGGAGATCAGCGTGACGTTCTGCAGGTTCGGCAGGAACACCCGCTTGGTCTTGTTGTTGGCGTGGGAAACATTGTTCCCGACCTGGCGACCCTTGGCGGTCAGTTCGCAAACGCGCGACATGGGATTGTCCTTGAAAAGAAGTTCGGGCCGCAGGTCGACAAAGACCGATGGCAAGCGCGGGCTGTTAGCCGACAAGGCCCCAGTCGTCAACTAGCGCGCCGTCAACTAGCGCGGCGCAGACCGCGGGGGGAAAGCCGCTGCGCCGGCGTATCGGCGATGGGGGCGTTCACCGCAAGGGAGACCAGAATGTTCAAATCACTTGTCACAGCCATGATCATCGCCGGCCTCGCCGCGGGTGCTGCCGGCGCCGCAACGCCCAGCGACCGCCGCTTCGCCGCTTCCACGGCCCGCGAAGCGCGGCAGGACCAGCGCTTTGCCACCGGCATCGCCAATGGCAGCATCAGTTCGCGCGAAGCCGCGCGCATCGCCAACCAGCAGGTGCGAATCGACAACCGCCAGGCGCGGCTCGCCGCCGATGGCCGCATCAGCGCGCGCGATTATGCCCGGCTCGATGCGCGGCAGGACAAGGCCGCGCGCAGCATCACCCGCGCCCGCTACAACCGCCACTGACGCGCAAGCGACTCGGACGCCATTGCCACTTCATTGGCACTTCATTGGCACTTCATTGGCACTTTTCTGCCCTGCCGCAGCCGTCTGACCGGGCTGCGGCAGGGCCTCAACCGAACAAGAACGGCCACAAGACCGGCAGAAACAGCGCTGCGAGAACGCCCGTCAGCACCATGGCGAGCGCCGCAAAGGCCCCGGCGGCAGGGTCCCGGCGCGTCAACCAGTCGGTGCCGACGAGGTGTGACGACACGCCGAGCCCCAATCCGCGCGCCGCGCGGCCCCGAATCTGCAACGAATCGAACAGAATCGGCACGCAAACCGCGCCGATCACCCCGGTGAGCACCGCCACCGCCGCCGCCAGCGCCACCGATGCGCCGCCCATTCGCGCGATCACCACGGCAAAGGGCGTCGAGATTGTCTTGGTGGTCAGCGCCATCACCAGCGCGCGATCGAGCCCGAACAGCCGCGCCAGCCCCCAGGCGCTCGCCACGCCGGCCACTGTTCCGCCCGTTACCGCCAGCAAAACCGGCCCCGGCGCGCGCCGCAACAGCGCCAGATTGCCATGGATGACCAGCGCCAGCGCGACCAACGCCGGCCCGAGCAGCCAGCGCAAGGGCCGCGCACCAGCCTCGAAGCGCGCCAAAGGCACCCCCGTCGCCGCGAGTCCGAGCCCAAGCACCAGCGCCGCGACCAGCACCGGGCTCGCCCAGGGTGGGTTGCCGAGCCGCACCGACAGCGCCCGCGCCGCAGCGAACGCCGCCAGCACCAGCCCCGTCACCAGCCCCATATCGAGCGCCGGCATCATTCGACACCACCCGCGAGGCGATACAGCAGCGCCGTCACCAGCGCGGTGACCAGGGTCGACACCAGCAGAATCGCCAGCAACGGCAGCGCCGCCCCCGCCAGCAGGGCAAAATACCCCCCCAGACCGACCAGCGCCGGCACGATCATCGCCCCCAGCCAGCGCAGCAGCAGCGCGGCACCGGGCCGGCTCCAGCCGATGCCACGCCCCCAGACCAGCCACGCCAGATAAGCGCCGAGCCCCAGAATCGCCCCCGGCACGGCGAGGTGCAGCGCCTCGGCCAGCACGCCACCGGCCACCGCCAGCGTGACGCACAGCAACACGCCGGGCAGGCATTCCCAAATCCTTCGCATCTGGCCCTTTCGCATCCTGCCCGCGCACGCTAGACCATGGCAGCCAGGCGACAGGACGACGATGCCTTATTTTGCCATTCACTGCATCGACAAGCCCGATTCGGGCGAACTGCGCGCCGCAACGCGAGCTGCGCACCTTGCGCACATCAACGCCCGGGGTGCTGCCGTGCTCATCGCCGGGCCGTTGCTGCGCCCCGATGGCCGCGCCATGGGATCGCTGCTGATCATCGATTTCGATGATCGCGACGCCGCCATCGCCTTTGCCAATGCCGATCCCTACCACGAGGCCGGGCTGTTCGAGAGCCGATCGGTGACCAACTGGCACAAGGTTCTGCCCGCCGATTGACGGGATTGCCGCCTGACAGCGTTGCGAGCGCTGCAACAGCGCCGCCGTCAGCCCGTGCCACCAACGCCTGGGTGCTCGCGCAGGCCACCCGCGACCCCTATGTCATCCTGATCGCGATCTATGTTTTCGCGCCCTATTACGTCACCCGCGTCGTCGGGGACCCGGTATTGGGGCAAACACTTGTCGCCTCGGCCAACAAATGGGGCGGCTGGATCGTGATGCTCACGGCGCCCTTGCTCGGCGCCAGCATCGATCGCATCGGCCCGCGCAAGCCGTGGTTTGCCGCGGTTGTCGCGCTGATGGCGCTGCTCATCGGCTCGCTATGGTTCACCCCGCCCGGCGGTGGCGGGCTGCCGGCGGGCGCCGTCATCGTCATCATCGCCGCCATCACCGCGCTGATTGCCTATCACGAGATGCTCCACAACGCGCTGCTGCTGCCCGCTGCCGGCATGGCCGGGGCGGCGCGCGCTTCCGGCCGGGCGCTGGCCGGGGGCAATGCCGTATCGGTCATCATGCTGGTCGGCGTGCTGTTCGCCTTCGTGCTGCCTGGCAAGCTCGCCGTGGCGTGGCTGCCGGCGGCGCCGCTTTGGGGCCTCGACCCGGCGCTGGGGGAGCCCGATCGCATCACCACGCTGATCGTTGCCGCCGTCATGGCGCTCGGCGCGTTGCCGCTGCTGTGGTTGGTGCCCGACATGCAGCGCACATCCCTGTCGATCGGTGCCGCCGTGCGGGCCGGCGCCGCGGACCTCGCCCGCCTCGTCCGCGAGGCGCGCGGCCACCGCGACCCGTTGATCTTCCTTGCCGCGCGCATGGTCTACACCGACGGCCTGACCGCGATTCTCGTTTTCGGCGGGCTCTACGCTGCCGGTTCGATGCGCTGGGCTACGCTCGAAATGCTCGGCTATGGCATCATCCTGTCGGTCGCCGCGGTCATCGGCGGGCTGTTTGCCGGCTGGCTCGACACCCGCATCGGCCCGAAACTGGCGGTGAAGCTCGAACTGGTGCTGCTCATTATCATGCAGACGTTGGTGCTCGGCATGGGCCGCGAGCGGCTGTTCTTCCGCCCCTGGCACGGCGCCCCGCTGTGGGACGGGCCGATGTTCACCACCCTGCCCGAAATCACCTTCCTGGCGCTGGGTTGTTGCCTCGCGATCGCGGTTACCGCCGCCTATGCCTCGTCACGCACCCTGCTGACCCGGGTGGCGCCGCCCGACAAGCTGGGGGTGTTCTTCGGGCTTTATGTGCTGTCGGGCAGCGCCACCATGTGGCTGGGGCCGCTGCTCGTGGAAGCGGCGACACGCTGGGGTGGCACCCAGGCGTGGGGCATGGCGCCGGTGGTGGGCATGCTGGCGGTCGGGCTCGGGCTGCTGATGCTCGTCAAGGGCGGCGGGCGGATAGCGCACAGCTAACGCTACCCCGGCGAGGCTTCACGCCGGATAGGCACGTACCGTCTGCGGCACCAGCACCAGCGCCGCCCCCGGGGCCAGCCCTTCCGGCGGCGCCGCGATCGTCACCTCGATGACGCTGCCATCGCGCGTTTCGGTCTCCAGCGCCGCTTGCGCACCCGTACGCAGGCATCGGCGCAGCACCACCGCGATCCCCGCCGCCCCCGGTTCGGCCAGCGCGAATTCATGCGGGCGGATGAAGGCGCTGGCCGGGCCATCGGGCATCGCCGGCGCCCGATTGGGCAGCCGCACCCCGGCGATATCGATCGTGCCACCAACCGCCTGCGCCATCACCCGATTGGCGCCGCCGAGGAAATCGCAGACGAATGCCGACGCCGGCCGCTCCCAGACCTGTTCGGGCGTGTCGATCTGTTCGATGCGGCCATGGTCCATCACCACCACCCGGTCAGCAAGATCGAGCGCTTCTTCCTGGTCATGGGTGACGAAGATCGAGGTCAGCCCGGTGCGATCGTGCACCGCGCGCAGCCAGCGCCGCAGGTCCTTCCTGACCTTGGCATCGAGCGCACCAAAGGGTTCATCGAGCAGCAACAGCCGCGGCTCCACCGCCAGCGCCCGGGCCAGCGCCACCCGCTGCCGCTGCCCGCCCGACAATTGCGCCGGATAGCGGCCACCCAGCGCCGGCAATTGCACCAGCTCAAGCAGCTCGGCGACACGGCGGTCGATCTCGGCGCGCGGCGGCCGGGTCTTGCGCGGCCGCACCGTCAGCCCGAACCCGATGTTGTCGGCGACCGTCATGTGGCGGAACAGGGCATATTGCTGGAAAACGAAACCGACCTGGCGATCGCGCGCCGGGCTTTCCGACATGTCGACCCCGCCGATGCTGATACTGCCCGAATCGGGGAATTCGAGGCCCGCCAGGATGCGCAGCAGCGTCGTCTTGCCCGACCCGGACGGCCCGAGCAGCGCCAGGAACTCGCCTTCGCGGGCTTCGAGGCTGATGCCATCCAAGGCGGTGAAAGCGCCGAAGCGCTTGGTGACGGCGCTGGCGGTGACGCTCAATGCCCCCTCCCCGCCAATTGCCCGGCGAAGCGCCATTCGAGCAGCGATTTGAGCACCAGCGTCACCAGCGCCAGCCCGGCAAGCAGCGAGGCAACCGCAAAGGCCGCGGCGAAATTATATTCATTGTACAATATCTCGATATGCAGCGGCAGGGTGTTGGTGCGGCCGCGGATATGCCCCGATACCACCGACACGGCGCCGAATTCCCCCATCGCCCGCGCATTGCAGAGCAGTACGCCATACAGCAGCCCCCAGCGCACGTTGGGCAGGGTGACATGCCAGAAGGTGTTCAGTCCCGACGCTCCCAGCGACAGCGCCGCTTCCTCCTCCTCGCGGCCCTGTTCCTCCATCAAGGGGATCAACTCGCGCGCAACAAAGGGAAAGGTGATGAAGATCGTCGCCAGCACCAGCCCGGGCACCGCGAAGATAATCTGGATATCCTGGTCGCGCAGCGCCGCGCCAAACCAGCCTTGCAGCCCGAACAACAGCACATAGATCAGCCCCGACACCACCGGCGACACTGAAAACGGCAGGTCGATCAGCGTCACCAGCACCGATTTGAAGCGGAAATCGAACTTGGCGATCGCCCAGCTCGCCGCCAGCCCGATGACGATGTTGAGCGGTACAGCAATGGCGGCGACCGTCAGCGTCAGTTTCAGGGCCGAAATCGCATCGGGCGTGGTGATCGCCGCAGCATAGGCCGCCACCCCCTTGCGCAGCCCTTCGACGAACACCGCCGCCAGCGGCAGCGCGAGGTTGAGCGCGAGGAACGCCAGCGCCACGGTAATGAGCAGCCAGCGCAGCCAGCGCGGCTCGCCGGTGGGGCGGGCGGGAGTCATGCCGAGCGCAACCGGCGCTGCCAGACCTGCAGCAGGTTGATGGCGAACAGCAGCGCGAAACTGATGACGAGCATGGTCGCGGCGATGGCGGTGGCGCCGGCGGTATTGAACTGTTCGAGCTGGACGATGATCAGCAGCGGCGCGATCTCCGAACGGAAGGGCATGTTGCCGGCGATGAAGATCACCGAGCCATATTCACCCACCGCCCGCGCAAAGGCCAGCGCACAGCCGGTGAGCAGCGCCGGGGCGATGGCGGGGATGATGACGCGAAAGAAGGTCTGCAGGCGGGAGGCACCCAGCGTCGCCGCCGCTTCCTCGACATCGGCCCCCAAATCGGCAAGCACCGGCTCGACGGTGCGCACGACAAAGGGCAGGCCGACGAAGATCAGCGCGATGACCACCCCGCGCGGGGTGAAGGCGATGTCGATTCCCGCCGGCACCAGCCAGCGGCCGAGCCAGCCAGTGGGAGCATAAAGCGCCGTCAGCGCGATGCCGGCGACCGCAGTGGGCAGCGCGAAGGGCAGGTCGACCAGCGCCGAGACGACACGCTTGCCGATAAAATCATAACGCACCAACACCCAGGCGGTCAGCAGTCCGAAGACGGCGTTGACCGCCGCCGCCACCGCCGCCGCGCCGAAGCTGAGCCGATAGGCACTCAGCGCGCGCTTCGACAGCGCTGCGGCGACGAACTCGTCCCATGACATGCCTGCGGTCGTCACGAATACCGCCGACAAGGGGATGAGGACGATCACCGACAGCGCGAAGATGGTGATGCCCATCGTCAGCCCGAACCCCGGGATGATCGAACGGCGGCGCTGCAGAAACCCTTTCGGCATGGCGAAGACTTGCCGTGATAGCCGCGCCGGCGCAACCATGGTGGCGCTCATGCCGTCACTGCTCGCCGGCATAGATGCGGTCGAAGATGCCGCCATCGGCGAAAAACAGCTTCTGCGTCTTGGCCCAACCGCCGAAATTGCGATCGATTTCGAACAGCGGCAGCGCTGGAAAGCGCGTCCGGTAACGCGCCAGCACGGCGGCATCGCGCGGGCGATAACCGTTGGCAGCGGCGATTTCCTGCGCCTGGGGGGTGTAGAGGAATTGCAGATAGGCCTGCGCCACCGCGCGCGTGCCGCGCTTGTCGACTACCTTGTCGATGATTGCGACCGGCGGCTCGGCGCGGATCGACACCGACGGCACGACGATCTCAAAGCGATCGGCACCCAGTTCACGCGTGGCGAGCAGCGCCTCGTTCTCCCAAGTGACGAGCACATCACCGAGCCCGCGCTCGGCAAAATTCACCGTGGCGCCGCGCGCACCCGAATCGAGCACCGGCACATTGGCAAAAACACGCTGCACAAAGGCCTGCGCGGCGGCCGGCGAGCCATAGGTTTTCTGGCCGTAACCCCAGGCCGCGAGGAAGTTCCAGCGCGCGCCGCCGCTGGTCTTGGGGTTCGGCGTGATGACCTTGACCCCCTGGCGCGCCAGATCGTCCCAATCATGGATCGCCTTGGGGTTGCCCTTGCGGACGAGGAACACCACCGTCGAATAAAAGGGCGTCGAATTGGCCGGCAGCCGTGCCTGCCAGTCCGAGGGCAATAATCTGGCGCGTCGGGCGATATTGTCGATGTCATAGCCCAGCGCCAGGGTTACGACATCGGCCTCGAGTCCGTCGATCACCGAGCGCGCCTGCTTGCCCGAGCCGCCGTGCGACTGGTTGATCGCCACATCATCACCGGTCTGGGCTTTCCAGGCCTTGGCAAAGGCCGGGTTGATGTCGCGATAGAGTTCGCGGGTCGGATCATAACTGACGTTGAGCAGATTGATCGTCGCTGCCGCTGCCAGCGCCGGCATCAGCAAGACCAGAATCGTGAAGACCGCGAATCGACGCATGGCACCCCTTGCTTGCGGCAGCGAGCTTATTCCCATCTTGCGACTGGGCAATGAGCTTTCTGCTTGGCGGGGTGAAAGCTGGGCTATTCCCGCGCGACAGGCAAACGCTTCAGGCGGCCTCGCGTTCGATCGACAGGTCGGCAAGGGTCGTATTGTCGAGAATGGCAGCCGTGTTTTCGCGCACGATCAACATCGTCTTGCGGATGACACAGGTCGATTCTTCGAAGCAATCGGCACAACGCTGGTAGGCGCTGACCGACACGCACGGCACCAGCGCCAGCGGCCCTTCGATCATCCGGATGATCTCGCCGAAACTGATCTGGCTGGCCGGCTTGGCGAGGCGATAGCCGCCCATCTTGCCGCGGAAGCTTTCGACGAGCCCGCCATTCTTCAGGTCGAGCAGAATGATTTCGAGAAACTTGCGCGGCAGCTTCTGGTCCGCGGCAATCACCGAAATCGGCACCGGCGCGATCCCTTGCGACCGGGCGATATAGATGAGTGCACGAAGGGCATAACGGGAACGCTGGGTCAGCATGATTACCCCATTCTATGCACTGCCCGCTGCGCCGTCGCAAGCAGGACGGCACATTTTTGAACTGGCTCCGTTCATTTTCCATACATTTGGGAATATTTTCCAATGTGCAGCAGAATTTTTAGGGATAGCGCATTGGTCAAATAATACACTTAGCTATAACTCATTGAAATATTTAACTTCAAAATTTTAGCGAGCACTTGGCACGATCCCTGCAAAGTATCAGGCATCGGAGGCCGGGTGGTCCGGACGCTCCGCCAGACACAGGAGAAACACCATGTTCACCACCAGCACCTCGGCTTTCCGCACCGTCCTCGGCACCGTCGGCACCGTCCTTTGCGCCGGCGTCTGCCTGCTCGCCGCCACGGCCCCCGCCCAGGCCGCCGAAGCCCCCCGCGCCACCACGGTCAGCTATGTCGATCTCAACCTCGGCAACGACCAGGGCCGCGACACGCTCGATGCCCGCATCAAGGCTGCTGCCCGCAGCGTCTGCGCCAATGGCAGCAACGATGTCCGCGGTCGCACCGACGAAGCCCGCTGCGTCCGCGAAGCCGTCAGCCAGGCCAAGATGACCGCGGTCGGCCACGGCTTCCAGGGTCGTTGATCGACTCACACCACCCCGACACAAGGGGCGGGCCAGGGTAACCGGCCCGCCCCTTTTTCATGTGCAGGTCAGGGGCGATTGGCGATCAGCGCCGCCACCACCGACGGGTCGGCGAGGGTCGAGATATCCCCCAGATTGCCGGTTTCGCCTTCAGCGATCTTGCGCAGGATGCGGCGCATGATCTTGCCGCTGCGCGTCTTGGGCAGGCCGGGGGCGAACTGGATGACATCGGGCGTGGCGATCGGCCCGATTTCGCGGCGTACCCATTGCACCAGCTCGCGGCGGAGCGTTTCGTCCTCGGGCACGCCGCTGTTGAGCGTCACATAGGCATAGATGCCCTGCCCCTTGATATCGTGCGGGAAACCAACGACCGCGGCCTCGGCGACCTTGGCGTGGGCGACGAGCGCGCTTTCGACCTCGGCGGTGCCCATGCGGTGGCCCGAGACATTGATGACATCATCGACCCGCCCGGTGATCCACCAATAGCCATCACTATCGCGCCGCGCCCCGTCGCCGGTGAAATAGCGGCCGGGATAGGTGGTGAAATAGGTCTGGAAAAAGCGCGCATGGTCGCCCCACACCGTACGCATCTGCCCCGGCCAGCTTTGCGCCAGGCACAGATTGCCCTCGGTAGCGCCATGGAGTTCGGTGCCTTCGGCATCGACGAGCAGCGGCACCACCCCGAACAGCGGCAGCGTCGCCGAGCCGGGCTTGAGCGCCGTCGCGCCGGGCAGCGGGCTGATCAGCGCACCGCCGGTTTCGGTTTGCCACCAGGTGTCGACGATCGGGCAGCGGCCGTCGCCGACAACGCGGTGATACCATTCCCAGGCTTCGGGATTGATCGGTTCCCCCACGCTGCCGAGCAGGCGGATCGAGGCGCGCGACGTCGCCTTCACCGGAGCGTCGCCATCGCGCATCAGCGCCCGCAAGGCGGTTGGCGCGGTGTAGAAGATGTTGACCCCCCAGCGATCGCAGACCTGCCAGAAGCGGCTGACATCGGGATAGTTGGGCACGCCTTCGAACATCAGCGTCGTCGCGCCATTGGCGAGCGGGCCATAGACGACATAGGAGTGCCCGGTCACCCAGCCGACATCGGCGGTGCACCAGAAGATTTCGCCGGGTTTGTAGTCGAAGACATGGCGGAAGGTCAGCGCCACCCAGACGAGATAGCCGCCCGTTGTGTGCAGCACACCCTTGGGCTTGCCGGTCGAACCCGAGGTATAGAGGATGAACAGCGGGTCCTCCGCCCCCATCGCTTCGGGCGGGCAATCGGGTGAGGCGGCATCGCGGGCGGCTTCGTACCACAGGTCGCGGCCGTCCTGCATGGTGATGGCGCCCCCGGTGCGGCGCACGACGATGACGGTTTCGACCGACGGGCAGTGCGCCAGCGCGGCATCAACATTGGCCTTGAGCGGCACCGGCTTGCCGCCGCGCAGCCCTTCATCGGCGGTGATGACCAGCCGCGAATCGCAATCCTGGATACGATTCGCCAGGCTGTCGGGCGAAAAACCGCCAAAGACGATCGAATGGATGGCGCCGATGCGGGTGCAGGCGAGCATCGCCATGGCGGCTTCGGGGATCATCGGCAGGTAGAGCGTGACGCGGTCGCCCTTCTGCACACCTTGCGCCTTGAGCACATTGGCGAAGCGGCAGACCTCCGCATGGAGTTCGCGATAGGTGATGGTGCGGGTGTCGGCGGGGTCATCGCCTTCCCAGATGATCGCCGGGGTGTCGCCGCGTTCCGCCAGATGGCGGTCGAGGCAGTTGGCCGACACGTTGAGCGTGCCATCGGCGAACCAGCGGATGCCGAAGTCGGCTTCGTTGAACGAGCTGTCGGAGACGGTGGTAAAGGGGGTGATCCAGTCGATGATCTGCGCCTCGCGGCCCCAGAACGTGTCGGGATCGGCCAGCGCCTCGGCATACATGGCCTGGTAGCGGTCGGCATCGATATGGGCGCGCGCCGCCCATTCGGCAGGCACCGGGTGGATCGCGTCCCTCGCGGCCTCCGTCATGCTGGTCTCCCCTTGTGATTACGGCGTCATTGCGCCGGTGTGTGTGTCAGGCTGATGCCCAGTTGCCAGCGGCTCTGGAAGCCCTTGAACGTGCCGTCGGGGGCAGCCGCGAGCCATTCCGCCTTGGTCTTGTCGCCCTTCAGCGCCTGGTCGAGGAAGGCGGTGAGGGTGTGGAAGATGATCGCATCGGCCATGTCCTTGCGCCAGACGGGCTCGTCGATGGCGTCGCGCAGCCGCCCGGTGTCGGGGGCACTGGCCGGTGGCGGGTTGCCGCCGAGGTTATGGCGGGCATTGGCGAAGACCAGCAGATGGCGGTCACTGGCCCGCGCGGTGTCGTGGAGCCACTGGATTCCGGGCGTGCCGGCGACATCATCCTTGTCACCCATGATCCACAGGCTGGGCATCGTCAGGCTGGCAAGCGCCGTCGGCGTGAAGCTGCGCACCGCTGCAAGGCCACCCCAAGGGGCGATCAACACCAGCGCGCGCACGCCGGGAGCGGGAGCAACCCCTTCCTGAACACCGTTCAGGGCGCCCTTGGGGAGTTGCGCGGTCAACGGCGCCTTGGGGTCATGGCCCGCGCCGCCGGTGGCCAGCGCGCCATAACCGCCCATCGAATAACCGATGACAGCGATATTCTGCGGATCGATGCGCGGCGCCAGCGGGTCGTTGGAGGCGGCAAACGTCGTCAAAAAGGCGATGGCGGCGCGTTGGTCGGCGCTGCGGCGGGCATACGCCGTGGCAAAAACCTGCAATCTCTTGCCCGGATCCATGGCGCCGGTGTCGTCATGATCGATGCTGGCGACGACATAACCCTTGGACGCGAGGTTCTCGGCCATGCCGCTCATCGCCGTCGACCAGCGACCAAGGCCATGGCTGAGCAGGATCAGCGGCAGTTTCTTGCCCCTGGCAGGGGCGGAATCACGCGTCGCGATGCCTTCGAAGACCAATTTTTCGGGATAACCGGCGGGTGGATTGGCGGTTACGTGCGGATACGTCGTCGGTGAACCCCGAGTCGCGGCGGGGTAGAAGAGGGTCAGGCCGAGATTGCGGCCGGGTCCCGCGGCAAAGGTCGTCTCGCGCACCCCGACCGGCAGCGGCCCGGGGGCTGCAAGCGCCGGCGCATCGCCGGGCACGAGGCTGGGGGCGCGCGCCGCCGCGGGTGCGGCAAGACAAGCGAGGAGAATCATCAGGACATGGCGCATGGTGTTTCCTGTGCCACAGACCGTGGCCCCGACAAACTGGCAGAAACTTAAAATGACCAAGGTTCATCTCATCGGCGCCCCGACCGATTGCAACAGCAGCTTCCGGCGCGGCCCGGCGCGCGCGCCGGCGCTGGTCCGCGCCGCGCTGTTTTCGGACATGGGCAATGCCGCGGCCGAATGCGGCGCTGAAATCGGGCGGGATATCGAGCTCGTCGATCTGGGAGACCTGCCACTGACCGAAGGCCCGGGCGATGACGCGCTGATCAGCGCCGCAACCCGCGCCGCCTGTGCGGCGGGCGCGGTGCCGCTGCTGATCGGCGGCGACCATAGTGTCAGTTTTCCCGCGGTCGCCGGAGTGGCGGCGGCGCATGGCGCGGTGACCATCCTGCATTTCGATGCCCACCCTGATCTCTACGACGAACTTGGCGGCAATCGGCGCTCGCACGCCTCGCCGTTTGCGCGGATCATGGAGGCGGGGCTGGCGACGCGGCTGGTGCAGGTCGGCATCCGGACGCTCAACGCCCATCAACGCGACCAGGCGGCGCGCTTCGGGGTGGAGATCGTTTCGATGCGCGATTTTCTGGCGACGCACGTGCCGATTCCGGCGGCGCCGCTCTATGTATCGATCGATCTCGATGGCCTCGATCCGGCCTTTGCACCGGGGGTTTCGCACCATGAACCCGGCGGGTTGTCGACGCGGCAACTGCTCGATGTGCTGGCGCGGATCACCGGCCCGATCGTCGGCGGCGATATCGTCGAGGTTAATCCCGATTTCGATATCAACGGCATGACCGCCGCGGTAGCCGCCAAGCTGGTCAAGGAACTCGCCGCCATCGCAATCCGCCGCGCCTGATGGGCAATTTCGATAAGCGCGAGCGGGTTTTTGCGTTGGCGGGGTGCGAAGCGAGCGCCTAGATGAACGCCATATCCACGCCCTCCCCCTTGCGGGGAGGGCGTTGGTCTTGCACTTCCACGAAAGCCTCCACCATGACCGAACCTTCAGAATTTGATTTCGACCTGTTCGTCATCGGCGCCGGGTCGGGCGGCGTCCGCGCCAGCCGCATCGCCGCCGGCCATGGCGCCCGCGTCGCGGTGGCCGAGGAATTTCGCGTCGGCGGCACCTGCGTCATCCGGGGCTGTGTGCCCAAGAAACTGCTCGTCTATGGCGCGCATTTCGCCGAAGATCTCGTCGATGCCCGGCGCTTCGGCTGGCAGCTCGATGGCAAGCGTTTCGACTGGCCGACGCTGCGCGACAATGTCCTCGCCGAAGTCGATCGCCTCAACGGCCTGTATCAGACCACCCTCGACAGCAACAAGGTGACGACGCTGCACGGCCGCGCTACCTTCATCGATGCGCATACCGTCACGGTCGATGGCACGCACTACACCGCGCGCAACATCCTGATCGCCACCGGCGCGCGGCCGTTCGTGCCCGACATCCCCGGCGCCGAGCTCGGCATCACCTCGAACGACGTCTTTCATCTGCCGACATTGCCCAAGCGCATGGTCATCGCCGGCGGCGGTTATATCGCCAACGAATTCGCCGGGGTGTTCCACGAATTCGGTGTCGATGTGACGCTGATCAACCGCAGCGAAACCATCCTGCGCGGCTGGGAACCCGCACTCGCCGAACGCCTGCTGAGCATTTCGATGGCCAAGGGCATCGATTTCAAGCTCAACTGCCGGCTCGACCGGCTGGAAAAGACCGGCGACGCCATCACCGTCCATTTCACCGATGGCAAGACGATCGAAACCGATGTCTTCCTCTGGGCAGTCGGGCGCCTGCCCAACACCGAAGGGCTGGAACTGGCGGCTGCCGGCGTCGCGCTGAACGATGGCGGCGCGATTGCCGTCGATGCCGACAGCCAGACCAATGTCGCCCACATCCACGCCGTCGGCGATGTCACTGACCGGGTGCAGTTGACGCCGATTGCCATCCGCGAGGGCCATGCCGTTGCCGACCGCCTGTTCGGTACGCGGCGCTGGCAGGTCGATTACAACGCCATCCCGAGCGCGGTGTTTTCCAACCCGCCGCTCGGCAGCGTCGGGCTGACCGAGGCACAGGCACGCAACCAATATGGCTCGGTGAAGATCTTCACGTCGGATTTCCGGCCGATGCGCAACGTCCTCGCCGGGCGCAACGAGCGCGCGCTGTATAAATTGATCGTCGACGAAGCGAGCGACAAGGTGATCGGCGCGCACATGATCGGGCCTGATGCGCCCGAGATTTTGCAGGCGGTGGCGATCTGCATCAAGGCCGGGCTGACCAAGGCGCAGTTCGACGACACGGTGGCGCTGCATCCCACGATGTCGGAAGAATTGGTGCTGATGAAGTAGCAACGTCCCCTATCCCCGGAGCGGAGAGGAGACGTTGAAAATCTTGCGTCCCCCCGCCACCTGCGCCATGGGAACCGCCATCATGACCATGACAACTCCCTGGACCCCGACCAGCTGGCGCGCCCATGAGGCGCGGCAGTTGCCCAGCTATCCCGATGCGACCGCGCTCGCCACGGTAGAGCGCGAGCTGCAATCCTACCCGCCGCTGGTCTTTGCCGGCGAAGCGCGCGATCTGACGACGCAGCTCGCCGATGTGGCGGCGGGCAAGGCGTTCCTGCTCCAGGGCGGCGATTGCGCCGAAAGCTTTGCCGATTTCCACCCCAACAACATTCGCGATACCTTCCGCGTGCTGTTGCAGATGGCGGTGGTGCTCACCTTCGGCTCGAAGATGCCGGTGGTGAAGGTCGGCCGCATGGCCGGGCAGTTCGCCAAGCCGCGCTCGGGCGATTTCGAGGAGATCGGCGGTGTCTCGCTACCGAGCTATCGCGGTGACAATGTCAACGACATCGCCTTCACCGCCGCCGCGCGCACCCCCGACCCGGAACGCATGCGCACCGGCTACATGCAGTCGGCGGCGACGCTCAACCTGCTGCGGGCGTTCGCCAGCGGCGGTTATGCCAATCTCCACCAGGTCCATAAATGGAACCTCGATTTCACCGGGCGCTCGTTGTGGTCCGACCAGTATACCGCGCTGGCCGATCGCATCGGCGAAGCGCTGGACTTCATGGCGGCGTGCGGGATCTCCCCCGAGACCGTGCCGCAGTTGAAGGGCACCAGCTTTTTCACCAGCCATGAAGCGCTGCTGCTCGGCTACGAACAGGCGATGACCCGGCAGGATTCGCTCACCGGCGACTGGTACGACACGTCGGCGCACATGTTGTGGATCGGCGACCGCACGCGCTTTCCGGGCTCGGCGCATGTCGAATTCCTGCGCGGCGTCGGCAATCCGCTCGGCCTCAAATGCGGGCCGACGACCGAACCCGATGACTTGCTCCGCCTCATCGACACGCTCAACCCCGGCAATGTGCCGGGCAAGCTGACGCTGATCACCCGCTTCGGCCACGACAAGGTGGAGGCGCATCTGCCGCGCCTGATCCGCGCCGTGCAGGCCGCCGGCAGCCATGTCGTCTGGTCATGCGATCCGATGCACGGCAACACGGTGAAGGCCGCCGGCGGGCTCAAGACCCGGCCGTTCGACCGCATCCTGTCGGAGGTGAAGAGCGTGTTCGCCGTACATCGCGCCGAAGGCAGCCATGCCGGCGGCATCCATGTCGAAATGACCGGGCAGAATGTCACCGAATGCACCGGCGGCGCCATCGCGATTACCGATGAAGGCCTTGCCGATCGCTACCAGACGCAGTGCGACCCGCGGCTCAACGCCAGCCAGAGCCTCGAACTGGCGTTCCTGATCGCCGAAGCGCTGAAGGCCGAACGCGAAGCCCGGCCGGCAAAGGCGCCGGCCCAGGCCGCGTGAGCGCCGGCGGTCAGTAACCGCAGCGCTGGTTGCGTTCGATCGCCGTACCGGTGACCGCGCCGATCCCGGCGCCGAGCACGGTGCCGAGGCCGCGATCACGATAGCCGGCAACGCCATTGCCGATCAGGCCGCCGGCGATGGCGCCGATGACCGCACCGGCACCCGAGGAACGGCAGGGATCATAGCCATAAGCCGGGCCGCCATAGCCCGGTTGACCATAGGGCTGGCCATAGGCGATCGGAGCCGCATAGACCGGCGGTGCATAAACCGGCTGGCCATAGGCCGCAGGATAGCCATTGCCATAGCTGATCGTCACGCCGCCATAACCGCCGCCGTAGCCACCATAGCCATAACCGGCGCCATAATAGGCCGGCGGATAATAGGCGGGGGCATAATAGGCCGGGCGATAGCGCACCACCGGCCGGGCGTAGTAGCCGTTGAAGCCGGGGCCGCGATTGTAATAGGCCGGCGCGACATAGCCGCGCCCGTAGCCGCCGCCATAGTTGCCACCGCGATAATTGCCCCGGTCGTAGCCACCGCGGTCGTAACCACCGCGGCCATACCCGCCGCGGTCGTAGCCACCGCGATTATAGCCACCGCGATAGCCGCCACCATCGCCGCCACGGTTCTGGCCATAGCCACCCCCCTGGGAGCCGCGGCCACGGCCATAATCATCGGCCAGCGCCGGAGCGGCGATGCTCACGGTCAACACGGCGGCAAGCAGCAATTTCGACATGAGGCAATCCTTCACGGCAACACCAACAAAACCGTCACATCCTCGCCCAGCGTCACTGAACCCATTCTGAACTATATGGTCGGGCGCCATTCAGGTCCATGCTGGCATCAAGGCCCGTCACAACAGGAGACCATCATGCGTACCATCACATCCGTACTCATCGCCAGCCTCGCCCTCGCCATCCCGGCGCTGCCCGCCGCGGCCAAGCAGAACAGCCAGCGTTACGAATATAACGGCCGCTATTACAACAACATCGCCCAGTGCCAGGCTGCCAAGCGCAAGGCGCGCAAGGATGGCACCATCGTCGGTGCCGCGGTTGCCGGTGTCGGTGCTGCGGTGCTCGGCGCCAATCTGGGTGAAACCGCGCTGATCGCCGGCGGCGGCGCACTTGTCGGCAACCAGCTCGGCAAATCGAAGAAGTGCTG
This sequence comes from Alphaproteobacteria bacterium, assembly GCA_031426015.1. Classification (GTDB taxonomy): domain Bacteria; phylum Pseudomonadota; class Alphaproteobacteria; order Sphingomonadales; family Sphingomonadaceae; genus Sandarakinorhabdus. The sequence continues at coordinate 10,913 of JANPKK010000039.1, read as the reverse complement.
ATCTAGGCGGAGCAGCTCGCCCCGCCCAGGACGCAGAAACGCGCGCAGTGCGGGTGGTTCAATGCCACCGGCTGCGCCGCCTCTGCCAATGTCGTCCCCAGCTCGAACTGAGGGTCATAGGCGAGCAGCGTGCAGGCGAGCACGGCGGGGGCTTCGGCACCCCGCCGGCGCACCACCATCCGCGATGAAGCGCACATCAGGCTGTCGGGGTCGACCCCCAGGATGCCCCAGCACGCCGTGGTAATCTCGGGCACATCGGCGGCCGCATCCATTTCGGGGAACAGCACCAGCGGTGGGCAGGCGAGCCCGAGCCCGGCGAATAGCGCGGCATAGCCCGTCTCCGCCTCGGCCGTGCTTTCGCCGGCGAGGTTCCGCCCGGCGATGGCGAGCGCGAAGCCTTCGCCTGCCAGCCATTTGATCCCGTCGATGGCGATGGCAAAACTGCCCGCTCCGCGCTCGGCATCATGCGCGGCAGCGGTGAAATGATCGAGGCTGACGCGGAAGGTCAGGCGTTCGCGCGGTAGCGCGCGCACTGCCGCTTCGAAGCGCCGCAGCGGCCGCATCGCATTGGTCAGCACCAGCACCTCGAAGCCCCGCGCCTGCGCCAGCGTGATCATCGCCGGGAAATCGCGGTTCATGAAGGGTTCGCCGCCGGTGAAACCGATCTCGCGCACCGGCAGGCGATCACGGGCGATCTCGTCGAGATACAGCGCCAGGTCGGCAAGGGTCAGATAGGCCAGCGCGTCGTTGGTCGGCGAGCTTTCGATGTAGCAGCCCCGGCAGGCGAGGTTGCACAAAGTGCCGGTGTTGAACCACAGGGTCGTGAGACCGGTTAGCGCCACGCTCGCCCGCGTCTCGCCCCTGGCGGTGACATGGGGGTCACGGAACTTGGCCGGGTCGAGCGGGCGGGCGCTGACGGCGAAGGGCGAAACGACGGTGATGACAGACGCTCCCGAATGTGGCGATATGCCGGTGTAACCCGTGCTTTCGTATCTGCGAAGCGGGGATGAGCAGCAGCGAGCAGGACCGGCGCATGAATATCGAGAACAGCCGCAATTATTATGGCCGGGTGCTGCAAGGATCCGCCGACCTGCGCACCGATGCCTGCAGCACCGCCGATGCACCGGGGCCGGAACTGCGCGCCGCGCTGGCGCGCATCCATCCCGATGTGACGGGGCGCTATTATGGCTGCGGCTTCATTGCGCCCGCCGATATCGCCGGCGCGCGCATCCTCGATCTCGGCTGCGGCGCGGGGCAGGATGTCTATGCGCTGGCGCAGTTCGTCGGCGCGGACGGGCATGTCACCGGCGTCGATGCCACGCCCGAACAGCTGGCGGTGGCACGGGCGACGCAGGATTGGCACCGGGACCGCTTCGGCTTTGCCAATGTCGATTTCGTCGATGGCGATATCGAACAGCTCGATACGCTCGGGCTTGAACCCGGCAGTTTCGACGTGATCGTCTCGAACTGCGTCATCAACCTGGTGGCCGACAAGGGCGCGGTGTTCCGCGCTGCGCACCGCCTGCTCAAGCCCGGCGGCGAGCTGTATTTTTCCGATGTCTATGCCGACCGCCGCGTGCCCGAAGCGCTGAAATCCGATCCCGTCCTGCACGGCGAATGCCTGTCGGGGGCGCTCTACTGGAACGATTTCCTCACCCTCGCCAAGGCGGCGGGTTTCGCTGATCCGCGCCTCGTCACCGATCGCCCGCTCGGCATCGGCGATGATGCGGTCAAGGCGTTGACCGATGGCATCAATTTCTATTCGGCGACCTTCCGGCTGTTCAAGCTCGATGGGCTGGAACCCGAATGCGAGGATTATGGCCAGGCCGTCGTCTATCGCGGCACGATGGCGGGGCATCCCGGGCGCTTCATGCTCGACAAGCATCATGTCATCGAAACCGGCAAGGTGTTCCCGGTCTGCGGCAACAGCTGGAAAATGCTCCGCGACACGCGCTTTGCCCGGCATTTCGACTTCATCGGCGATTTTTCGCGTCATTACGGCATCTTCGCCGGCTGCGGGACCAGCCTGCCGTTCGATACGGTCGCGGCCGGCGCCGTAGCATCTTCGGGCTGCTGCTGACTCCATGCGCATTCTGGTGACGGGGGCCGCCGGGCTGATCGGCAGCGAACTGTGCGCGCAACTTGCCGGCGCCGGCCATGCGGTGACGGCGCTGGTGCACCGGCGCCACGCGTTGACCGACAATTGCGGGCAACCGGTGCCGAGCCGGGCGGAGGGTGCCGACCCCGCGCCGGGTGAGGTGGTGACGCGCGCCGGCGATGTACGGCAACCCGGGCTTGGGCTGGCACGCGTGCCCGCCATCGACCTGCTGGTCCATTCGGCGGCGGTGACGGCGTTCGATGCCGCGGCGGACGTCTATCGCGCCGTCAACATCGACGGCACGCGCCATGCCATCGACGTGACGCGGGCGAGCGGCGCTGGATTGCTGCACGTCTCCACCGCCTATGTCTGCGGCACGACCGATAGCGGAATCGCGCCGGGCTTTACCGGGTCCGCCTTCACCAACGGCTATGAAGCCAGCAAGGCGGCCGGCGAGGCGCTGGTGCGGGCATCGGGCCTGCCTTTCGCCATCGCGCGGCCGTCGGTGGTGGTCGGCGACTGGGCGAGAGGGCAGATTTCGCGCTTCGAGAATATCTACATGATCTTCAAGCTGATCGCCGAAGGCCGCATCCGCACCCTGCCGGCGGCAGCGGGCGCGACGCTCGACCTGGTGCCGATCGACCATGTCATCGCCGGGCTGCTGCTGGTGACCGGGCGCTTTGCCGATTTCGCCGGGAAGACGCTGCACCTTACGGCGCAAACCCCGACCCCGGTCCCCGCCATCGGCACTGCGATGGCGCGCGCCGGGCTCGGCACGCCAGCGTGGGTCGCCCCGGCGCAGTTCGATCCGGCCCACCTCCCCGCCGGCGAGCGCCGCTGGCACGCCGCGGCGGCGACGCTCTACACCGCCTATCTGCTCCGCGACCCGCGCTTCGTGGCGGATTGCGCGCTGCTGCCGCCCTGCCCGCCGACCGATGCGGCATGGATGGACCGGCTGATCGCCTTTGCGGTCGCGGCGGGCTTCGTACGGGTAAAAGCAGCGGCCTGACACTCACCTCTCCCGTTGACGCAAAAGCGTCGCCTGCGGCTGCGGGAGAGGTGAAATTGTTGCCCCTCCCCCCATGTGAGCGCAGCGAACATAGAGTGGGGAGGGGGAAGAAGGGCTGCCTGCCGATAAATGTCCTCAGGCCGCGCTCGGCGATGCGGGAAGATATCTGCCGCTTTGCCCCCTAGCGCACATCCGGATACAGCTTCCCCAGCGTCTGCAACCGCAACCCCAGCCCCCAGCGGATGCCGACCTTCAGATAGACCCAGTTCGCCCGCCATTCGCCCCAGGCGGCGATGCGGCGGTCCGATGTGGTGACGGTGCGGCTGAGCAATCGCGTGCGGCCGTGGGGGACGATGCGGACGCACAAATCGGCCTCCTCCATCACCGCGAGCGTTTCGTCGAAGCCGCCGATGGCGTCAAAGGCGCTGCGCCGCACGAACATCGCATGGTCGCCGAACAGCAATCGCCCGCCGCGCACGAACAGCCAGGGGCGGAACAGTGCCGGAGCGTACCAGGTTTTCAGCCAGTTGTGCGCCGTCGTCACCCAGCGGGTTTTTTCCGGCCCGGCGAGGATCGCGGTGAAGCCGGCGAGCACGGTGCGCGGGTCGGCCATCGTTGTCGTCGCCACTGCCACGCCATCATCGGGCAGCCAGGTATCGGCGTGGAGGAACAGGATGACCGGCGCGGTCGTCGCGGCGGCGCCGGCGTTGCACTGCCGGCCGCGGCCCTTGGGCGCAGTGATGACGCGCAGGCTCAGCGCCTGCGCCACCGCCACGCTGTCGTCGCTGCTGCCGCCATCGACGCAGAGGATTTCCGCCGGGCGCGGTTCCAATGCCGCCAGGCAGCGGGCGAGGCGCGGCAGGGCGGCGGCCTCGTTGAGCATGGGGACGACGATTGCCACGTTCACAGGTCGGGCCAGTGCGCGAGGTCTTCGGGGGTATCGAGATCGGACAGGGTTTCGAGCCGCGGCGTGCCCGGCGGCAGCTTGGCAAGCGTCGCCGCCAGCACCGTCGCGGTGCCCCAGTCGATGCCAGTGAACAACTGCGGCATCGGCACGGCGAGCCCGAGCAGCCAGTAACCGCCGTCCGCCGCCGGGCCGATGACGGCAGGCGCGGTTTCCAGCGCGGCGGCGGCCGCGCTCAGGTGATGCGGGAGCAACCCGGGGATATCGGCACCGAGCAGCAACACCGGCAGGGTTTGCGCCGTGCGGGCGAGGCGTTCGCCGAGATCGCCGTCGCCCTGATCGACGATGTGCAGATGATCGCCCAACCAGTCCCGGAACCGGTCCGCGCCGGCGCCCGTCGCGCGGATTTCCAGGAGCAGACCCGCGGCCCGGACCGTGGCAACGGTACGTTCGGTCAGCCGGCGGTGCAGGTCGGCGGCACCCTCCGCCCCCAGTGCCGGAATCAACCGGGTCTTGGCGAGGCCGGGGGTGGGCCAGCGGGTGAACAGCGCGACGCGGAGCATGCGCCGGTTGTGGGTCGTGCGGCGCATGCTGGCAAGTGGTACGTGCAGCGTCGCTCAGGCCTCCGGCACGCTAGACGCAAGCCGGAGGCCGATGCGTCAGGCGGCCTTCTTGCGGCGCGGCGCGGCCGCTGCAGCTTCGTCGATTTCCTCGTCGTGCTGCGGAGTGCCGGCATCACCCAACGCTTCACCGAGCGCGGTCAGCTTGTCGCTGGCCTTGTCGGCACGAGGCGCAATGCGGGACACGGCGTCGCCGAGCCGCGCCACGATCGCCGACACACGTTCGCCATCGGGGGTGTTGCTTTCGAGCTGTTTGCGCAGCGCGGCGAGATCACGCGCGATGCCCTTGGCGCCAGGCACATCGACGTCGGCGAGTGCCGTTTCCCAATCTTCGATCAGCGAAACCGCGGTTGCCGGCTTCAGATCCTCGATACCGCGGTTGAAGGCATTGATAGTGGCGGCAAAACGAATGGCCATCGGAAATTCCTTTGGATAACACTGGGGTTACCGCCGCAAAGCTGCAGTGGTGATGTGAGAACCCGCAGACGGCGATCACGGTTCCGGGGGGTGCGACACCGCCGCCGCAGGCGATGCGCCGAAGCGTTGAAGCCCTTCGAAACTCGGCTCAGGCGGATGCGATGACCCGGCCGTTTTCGACCGTAATGCGCGGTGCCGGGGCGAGCCGCAGCCCCCGGCCATCGGCGCTGTGGCCGGTTGCGGCATCGAAGCGGTAGCCGTGCCATGGGCAAGTCAGGCAGCCGTCACCGTCGGGCGGCGCGTCGAGCGGCCCCAGCCAGTGCGGGCAGATGCGGCTGTGCGCCAGCAGCGCGCCGTTGTGGCGGATGAGGCGGAAGCGGCCGCTGCCGAGATCGAAATCCAGTGGCAGCACCAGTGCCGATTCGGGGCCGAGATCGACCCGATCGGGCGCGCGCGAGCGCGGCGCCAGCGCCGCCTCGCGCGCTTGCATCATCGCCTCGTCTTCGTCCCACAAGCGCTCGTAGATCGCGACAAAACCCTTGCCGATCATCGCCAGCACCTCGGGATCGCTGATGGGCACATGATATTCGACGTGCACATGGCAAGCATGCGGCGCTGTTTCGGTTACGCTGACGCGGATTTCGCTCGTCGCGCCGGGGCCGGCTTCGGTGACGACGCGATATCGCCTGGTATCGGGGGCAATATACAGTTTCAGCGTCTGTGCCGGCCCGCCACCCGCCGCTGTCAGCCGCACACGCCAGCCGTCTTCATCCGCATCGACGAGTTTGCACGCGGCAAAGCTGCTGGCGTGCAACGCCGGAAGATGTTCCCAATCGAGCACATTTTCGCGGATGCGAGCGACACTGGCGGCGACATCGCGGACGTAAACCCCGGCGAGCGCCAGCGCCGTCATTTGCGGCCGCGCTGCTTGCCGGCCTTGGGGTCGAACAGCCCGGCGAGCTGGTCGATCAGCGTTCCGCCCAACTGCTCGGCGTCCATGATCGTCACCGCCTTGGCATAATAGCGCGCTACGTCATGGCCGATGCCGACGGCGATCAGCTCCACCGGCGAGCGTGTCTCGATCTGTTTGATGACCTGGCGGAGATGGCGTTCGAGATAATTGCCGGTGTTGACCGACAGCGTCGAATCATCGACCGGCGCGCCGTCCGAAATCACCATCAGGATGCGGCGATCCTCGCGCCGCGCCAGCAGGCGATCATGCGCCCACAGCAAGGCCTCGCCGTCGATATTTTCCTTGAGCAGGCCTTCGCGCATCATCAGCCCGAGGTTCTTGCGCGCCCGCCGCCACGGCGCATCGGCGTTCTTGTAGACGATATGGCGCAGGTCGTTCAACCGGCCGGGCTTGACCGGGCGATTGTCGGCCAGCCATTTTTCGCGCGCCTGGCCGCCTTTCCAGGCGCGGGTCGTGAAGCCCAGGATCTCGGTCTTGACGGCGCACCGCTCGAGCGTTCGCGCCAGGATATCGGCGCAGATCGCCGCGATGCTGATCGGGCGACCGCGCATCGAGCCGCTGTTGTCGATCAGCAGCGTCACCACCGTATCGCGAAATTCGGTGTCGCGCTCGACCTTGTAACTCATCGCATAGCTCGGGTTGGTGACGATTCGCACCAGCCGCGCCGCATCGAGCAGCCCTTCTTCCTGGTCGAAATCCCAGCTGCGGTTCTGCTGCGCCATCAGCCGGCGTTGCAGGCGGTTGGCAAGCTTGGTCACCGCCGATTGCAGCGGCACCAACTGCTGGTCGAGATAGGCGCGCAACCTCGTCAGTTCCTCGGCATCGCACAGTTCCTCGGCGCCGATGATCTCGTCATGAGCCCTTGTATAGGCGCGATAGTCGAAATCGGGGGGCAGTTCCGACAGGGGCGTGTTGGGGCGCCACGGCGTCATCCCCTCCTGGCCTTCCTCGCCCATCTCGGCGTCGGACACCATGTCGGTGTCCATCTCGACTTCGCGGGTTTCGGTGGCTTCGGCGTCGTCCTGCGATTGCTCGGGGCGGGTTTCGGTCGACTGGTCCTGGCCGCCGGCGTCCTGCTCCTGCTGCTCGCCGTCCTCGCCGGGGGTTTCCTGCTCCTGCTCATTGTCGCTGTCGTCGGTTTCCTCCGCCTCGGCATCGGGATCGGCGCCAAGGCCGAGGTCGGACAGGATGCGCCGCATGACCTGGGCAAAGGCCGCCTGGTCACCCTGCGCCGAAACCAGATCATCGAGGTGGGCGCCGGCGACAGCCTCGATTTCGGGGCGGATAAGGTCCATCGCGGCTTCGGCGATCCGCGGCGGCGCCGCGCCCGTCAGCCGCTCGCGAACGATCAGCCCGAGCGCCGTCGCCATCGGCACTTCCTCGGCGGTGCGGGCGCGGACGATCGGATCGGTGCGGACGCGCATCTCGGTCATCCGGTCGAGGTTCTTCGCCACCCCCATCAGTTCGGCGCTGCCCAGCGCCTCGACCCGCGCCTGCTCGACAGCGTTCCAGATGTCGCGCGCCACGCCGGCATCGGGCTGGTCGACATTGTGCAGCTTGGCATCATGATGAAGGCGGCGCAGCGCGAAACTGTCGGCCCAGCCGCGGACTTCGGCGACCTGTTCGGCCGGCAACGCCCGCGCCGGTTGCGGCACCCGCGCCTGGTCGCCGAAGCACGACGGCTTGTCGGCGGTGAAGGCCAGCTCGACCCCCGGAGCATGGCCGAGGGCGCGCAGCGTCGCGGCCACGGCGGCACGGAAATCTTCGACGGGGTTTTCAGGAGCGGGCATGACTACCAGATAGTCTTGCAGCCAAAGCTTGCAAACTCCTCATCGCAGGTTGCGACGGCGAGGCCCTCGACAAGCGCCTGTGCGGCGATCAACCGATCGAACGGGTCGCGATGCAGGCCGGGGAGGAGTCCCGCCGATAGCGCATGGCGTTCGGTGATCGGCAGGCTCAGAAACCCGTTGCGCGCCATCATTGCCGGAAAGTCCGCCGCTGGATCGCCGAAGTCAGCAAGCTTGCCGATCCGGAACTTTATCGCAATTTCAATCGCCGACACCGGGCTGACGTAAATTGCTGCCTCGCCATCGCTCAGCACCTTTCGTGCAGTGTTCCCGATGCGGTCGGGGTCGCTCCACCACCAGATCGCCGTATGGGTATCGAGAAGCAGCCCCGCGACGGTCACAGATCGTCGAACTTGCGGTCCCAAGCCGCCATGTCGGCTGCGGTGAACGCCGATGCCGTCGCGTCATCTTTCAGCGCCGCCAATTGGAGCCAGCCGCCGGGGATGCGCTTGACGGGCGCCTGCTCGACCTTGACCAGCCGCACCATCGGCTTGCCGGCTTTGGCGATGACAACGTCTTCACCGGCGAAGGCGCGCTCGATGAGGCGCGACAGGTGCGTCTTGGCTTCGTGGATGTTGACGGTGGCCGACATTGCAACGCTCCTGACCTGGTCTAGTTAGTCTACTGCGTCGCCCAGGACAAGTTTCCGCTTACCGCCGCCCCTTCACCGCGACGCTTTCCGGCAGTTCCTCGCCGAACACCCGCTGGTAATATTCGGCGACGATACCGCGCTCGGCCTCGTCGCACTTGTTGAGGAAGCTCAGCCGGAAGGCGAAGCCGACATTGCCGAAGATGGTGGCATTCTGTGCCCAGGTGATCACCGTGCGTGGGCTCATCACTGTCGAAATGTCGCCGCCCATGAAGCCGGCGCGGGTCATGTCGGCGACCTTGACCATGTTGCTGACCGTCTTGCGCCCCGCGTCATTGTCGAACGCCGCCACCTTGGCGACAACGATGGCGCTTTCGGTGTGGTGCGGCAGGTAATTCAGCGTCGTGACGATGTTCCAGCGGTCCATCTGGCCCTGGTTGATCTGCTGCGTGCCATGGTACAGCCCGGTGGTATCGCCCAGGCCCACGGTGTTGGCCGTCGCGAACAGCCGGAACCAGGGATTGGGCCGGATGACGCGGTTCTGGTCGAGCAGGGTCAGCTTGCCCTCCACCTCCAGAACGCGCTGGATGACGAACATCACGTCGGGGCGCCCGGCGTCATATTCGTCGAAGACGAGTGCGGTGGGGGTCTGCAGGGCCCAGGGCAGGAGGCCTTCGCGGAATTCGGTGACCTGCTGGCCATCGCGCAGCACGATGGCGTCCTTGCCGATGAGGTCGATGCGGCTGATGTGGCTGTCGAGGTTGATGCGGATGCACGGCCAGTTCAACCGCGCCGCGACCTGCTCGATATGCGTCGATTTGCCCGTGCCGTGATAGCCCTGGATCATGACGCGGCGGTTGTGGGTGAACCCCGCCAGGATCGCCAGCGTGGTGTCCGGATCGAAGACATAGGACGGGTCGAGGTCGGGAACGCGCTCGTCGGGGGCCGAAAACGCCGGCACCGCCATGTCGATATCGACGCCGAACACCTCGCGGGCATCGACGCTGGTGTCGGGGGCAGTCAGGGCAGTGCCGTGCAGGTTGGTCATTGCTGTAGCCACGAGAATCAGGACTCCGTCTTGAACGCGGATGCGGTCTTCAGGTGCGTATAGGCGTTGACGACGCCCTGCAACTTTCCTTCCATCGACCGGTCCCCCTTGTTGCTGTCGGGATGGTAACGGCGGACGAGGCGCTTGTAGGCACGGCGGACATCGTCGGCGGTGGCGGTATCGCCCAGCCCCAGCGCCGCCAGCGCCTGGGCATCGCCGAACGCCGCCCATTTGCGCTGCGTCGGCGGCGGCTTGCGGTCGGCGCCGAACAGGTCATGGGCATCGCCGAAGCTGAACGCCATGCGACCCTTGGGGGTGGCGGCGGTTTCCCATCCCGCCAGCGGCGATTGCGCGTCGCGGATCTCGTCGGGCGACAGGCCGTCGAAAAAATTGTAGCCGGCGTTGAAGGCGCGGACATGGTCGAGGCACAGGAACTGCCAGCCGGCCTCGCTGCCCGGCACCCGGTTCGATCGCGGCGCGCGGAATTCACCGGGATTGGGACACCCGGGATGGTCGCACGGCGCCGCCCGATCGACCCGGCCATGGAGACGGGCAGTGCGACGCGGCGTTTCAGGTGATTCGACGGAAATGACACGGCTTTCTTGGGGGTTTGCCTGGCGCCGGGTTATAGAGCGACGGGAAAAAGGGAACACAGACGATATGGGCAGGATGGCAGCAGAAATCGAGACGCGGCTTCGCGCCGCACTCAGCCCGACGGCCTTGGTCATCACCGATGACAGCGACCACCACCGCGGCCATGCCGGCCATGACGGCGCCGGCGAAAGCCATTTTACCGTCGCCCTGACCGCGGCCGCCTTCGCCGGCCAGTCACGCGTCGCCCGGCAACGCCAAGTCTATGCGGCGCTGGGTGATTTGATCGCGCCGGGAGGCGTCCATGCGCTGATCATCAAGGCGAGTGCGCCGGGGGAATAGGATCATCGTCGTGCCAGCGCAGGCTGGCATGACGACGCTATGCGAGATTTTGCTCGCGCAACCATTCCCGCACTGCCGGGCCGATGTCGTCGCGGGCCAGCGCGAGGGCGATATTGGCGGTGATGTGCCCGGCCTTGTTGCCGCAATCGAAGCGAGTGCCGGTGAAGGTCAGGGCGTGGAAGGGTTGCACGCCGATCAATTCGGCCATCGCGTCGGTCAGCTGGATTTCATTGCCGGCGCCGCGCTTGCCCGCCGCGAGCACGCCGATGACTTCGGGTTGCAGGATATAGCGGCCGATCATCGCCAGCCGCGACGGCGCCGTGCCCGGTGCGGGCTTTTCGACAAGGCCCCTGACCGCCGTGAGGCGGTCCGCACACGCACTGCCCTCGGTTAGCCGCCCGTCGCGGGCGCCCGGCGTGACGATGCCATAGCGGCCGGTGTGCGCTTCGGGGACTTCGAGCACCGAAACGATATT
>JANPKK010000038.1:0-17398 GCA_031426015.1 Alphaproteobacteria bacterium | reverse complement strand
ACGAGTTCGGCTACGCCTAGCGCCGCCGCGTCAATTCCTTCATGGCCTTGTCGAGGCCTTCGAGTGACAGCGGGTACATGCGGTCGTTCATGATCGTCTTGATCATCTGGATCGACTGGCTGTGGCCCCAGCTTTTTTCAGGGATGGGGTTGAGCCAGACCGAGGCGTGGTAGACGTCGAGCATCCGGCTGATCCAGACATCGCCGGCTTCCTCGTTCCAATGTTCGACCGAGCCGCCGGGATAGTTGATCTCATAAGGGCTCATCGAAGCGTCGCCGACGAACACCAGCTTGTAATCATGCGGGAATTTGTGGAGCAACTCCATGACTGGGGTGCGTTCCGACCAGCGCCGCTTGTTGTCCTTCCACAGTGCCTCATAGGGACAATTGTGGAAATAGAAGAACTCCATGTGCTTGAATTCGCTGCGTGCCGCCGAGAACAGTTCCTCGCAGACCTTGACGTGCGGGTCCATCGAGCCGCCGACGTCGAGCATCAACAGCAGCTTGACGGCGTTGTGGCGTTCGGGCCGCATGACGATGTCGAGATAGGCCTTTTTCGCCGTGCCCGAGATGGTCGAATCGAGATCGAGTTCATCGGCCGCGCCGTCACGGGCAAAGCGGCGCAGGCGGCGCAGCGCCACCTTGATGTTGCGGGTGCCGAGTTCGACGCTGTTGTCGAGGTTCTTGAACTCGCGCTTGTCCCAGACCTTGACCGCCTTGCCCTGGCGGCCTTCTTTCTGGCCGATGCGCACGCCTTCGGGGTGGCTGCCCTGCGCGCCGAAGGGCGATTTGCCCGCGGTGCCAATCCATTTGTTGCCGCCTTCGTGGCGCTTCTTCTGTTCCTCGAGCCGCTCCTTGAGCGTCTCCATCAGCTTGTCCCAACCGAGCTTTTCCAGCTCGGCCATTTCCTCGGGCGACAGGTTGAGTTCGGCGACCGCCTTCAGCCAATCGGCCGGGATTTCTGCATTTTCAGTATCGAATGTCGTTTCGATCCCCTTGAAAACCTTGGCAAAGACCATATCGAATTTGTCGAGCAGGCCTTCGTCCTTCACATAGGTGGCGCGCGCCAGATAGTAGAAATCGGTAATCGACCAGTCGATGACATTGGCCTGCATCGCTTCGAGCAGCAGCAGATGCTCCTTCAGGGAAGCCGGGATTTTTGCAGCGCGAAGCTCGTCGAGAAAGTTCAGGAACATGGCGTCACGCTATCCCAGCAGCGCCGCCGCCGCCAGTGCCTTCAACGTGCGGTTCGGCGGGAATTGCGTGTCGATGCGCCCGCCGGGATAAAAGGCTTCGATGCGTGCCTGCACCGGCGTGTCGGCCAACGCCGCAGCCAGCGCTTCGGCCGCCCAGCCGCCGGGGTTGGAGACCAACCAATCGGCACTCCACGGGCGATAGACGGCTACGTCGGGGCCTTCAACGCCGAAGATCCGTCCGGTGAAGCCGCACAGGTGCGACGCCAGATAGACGATCAACGGCGACACATGTTCGGGTGCATGGCGATCGAAACCATCACCGCGCGGCATCAGTTCGTCGACGCCGGGCGACGCCATCACCATCCTTGTGCGGGCGCACGGCGCGATGGCGTTCACCCGCACCCCCAGATGCGCCAGCTCCTGCGCATGCACCTGGGTCAGCGCGGCGATGCCGGCCTTGGCGGCGCAATAGGGTCCGCCATCGGGCATCGGGTGCATGCCGACGGGCGATGAGGTGTTGATGATGGCGCGCCCGGCCGCCGGACCGCGATCAGCCCAGAAGCACGCGGCGTAATGCGAAACGGCGGTGGTGCCCTTCAGATGCACCCCGGTTTCGAGGTCGTAATCCGCCTCGGTCATCGTCAGCAGCGTCGCCGGGCGGTTGATGCCGGCATTGTTGACGACGATATCGAGCCCGCCGAAGGTCGCCACCGCCTGGGCGATGATTGTCGCCGCGCCGGCCCAATCCGCCACGCTGGCGCGATTGGCCACCGCCTGGCCGCCCGCGCTGCGGATTTCGTCGGCCACCGCATCGGCGGCATCGCCAGCGCCGCCGCCGGTGACCCCGCCGCCGAGATCATTGACCACCACCCGCGCGCCCGCCGCCGCCAGCGCCAGTGCATGACAGCGCCCGAGTCCGTTGCCGCCGCCTGTCACAACCGCGACCTTGCCATCCAGCAGCGCCATCGACCACACTCCCTCATCAACAGGAGAACAAGGTGGGCGCGTTCGATTTCGCCGGCAAGACCGTGCTTGTGACAGGGGGCAGCACCGGCATCGGCAACGCCGCGGCGCGGATGTTCCTGGCCGGCGGCGCGCGGGTGATCGTCACCGGTACGCGCGCGAGCGCCGCGGACTATGCCGGCAGTGATGGCGACCTTGCCGGGATTGAATATCATCGGCTCGATCAGGGCGACCGCGACGCTGTGACGGCCTTCGACCCCGGCGTTGAGCGCCTCGACGCGCTAGTCATCGCCGGCGCGAAGGTTGCTTATCGCCGGCAGGAATTCGAGATCGACACCTTTGCCGATGTGCTCGCCACCAATCTGACCGGGCCGATGCAGCTGGCGACGAAGTTCCGGTCCAAATTGGCAGGGCAGGGCAGCATTACCTTCATCGGCTCGGTCGCCAGCTTTCGCGGTACCATCGGACAGCCCGCCTACTCGGCCTCGAAGGGCGGCCTGCTGACGCTGACCAAAACGCTGGCGCAGGCGTTCGCGCGCGACGGCATCCGCGTCAATCTGGTGGCGCCGGGGCTGGTGCGCAGCAAGATGACCGCGGTGACCTGGGAAGACCCCGACCGGCTGGCGGCCACGGAGCGACAAGTGCCGCTGGCGCGCATCGGCGAGCCCGATGACATTGCCGGTGCGATCGTTTTCCTCGCCTCGCCAATGGCCAGCTATATCACCGGCACGTCGCTGGTCATCGACGGAGGGTTGAGCGCATGAGCTGGGCACGGGGCAAGACGGCACTGGTGACGGGCGGCAGCCAGGGCATCGGCCATGCGACCGCCTGCGCTTTGCGCGACATGGGGGCGACGGTGATCGTTACCGGTACGCGTGCTGCCTTTGCCGATTATGACGACCCGATCGACGGCGTTAGCTACATCCAGAGCGATCTCGCCCGGCCGGAAGCGCGTGCTGCGCTGGCAGCGCAGATCGACCGGCTCGACGTGCTCGTCAACAATGCCGGTACCGGCCGGCCGAACGAATATGACCAGGACGCGTTCGAAACGGTCATCGACATCAATCTCAACGCCGTCATGGACCTCTCGATGCGGCTGTTCCCGTCGCTGAAGGCGGCGGGTGGCAGCATCGTCAATGTCGGGTCGCTGGCATCGTTTCTCGCGCTCAAGGAGACGCCGGCCTATACGGCGTCCAAGGCCGGGCTGCTGGGGCTTACCCGCGCGCTCGGCGACAAATGGGCGCTGGAGGGCGTGCGGGTCAATCTCGTCGCCCCGGGGTTCATCGCGACGCGGATGACGGCACCGATGCGCGCCGATGCGGGCTATGAAGCCCGTCTGCTCAAATCGGTACCGATGCGACGCTGGGGGCAGGCGAGCGAAGTCGCCGAAGCGATCCTGTTCCTCGCCAGCCCGGCGGCGAGCTATATCACCGGCCAGAGCCTCGCGATCGATGGCGGATTGCTGCTGCGTTGAACCGGTTCAGTCTGGCGATTTGACGCCGCCATTTTCCATGTCGTGCAGCGAGGCTACCAGCACGAACGAAATGATCATCAGCAACAGCCAGGCACCAAGCTTCGACAGTGGCACCAGCACCCAGCCGCGGACCTGGTGCGGGTATAGCCAGGCGTTGCTGAAGGTCGCGATATTTTCCGCGATCCAGATGAACAGCGCCACCAGCACGAAACCGAGCAGGATCGGCATGCGCCGCGGCGCGCGAAACGGGCGATATTCGAACCAGGTACGCCGAAAGATCAGGACGGTCAGCGCGAACAGCACCAGCCGCGCATCGGGCACGAAATGATGGCTGAAGAAGTTGATGTAGATCGCCACCGCGAGCGCCACCGGTTGCCATTTCGGCGGGTAATCGATCGGCCGAATTGCGAAAATCCGCCAGATGCGGGCGATATAGCTACCCACTGCTGCATACATGAAGCCAGAAAACAGCGGCACATCGCCGATCCTCAGCAGGCTCGGTTCCGGGTAGGACCATGATCCCATCCGGGTCTTGAACAGCTCCATGACCGTGCCGACGATGTGAAAAGCGATGATGACCCGCGCTTCGGCGAGCGTTTCGAGCCGAAAGGCCAGCATGGCCAGCTGGATCGCTACGGCAATGATGACGAGCGCATCATAACGCGCCAGTGCGGCGTCGGCCGGATACCAGCGGTGCGTGGCGAGCAGTGCGGCCAGCAACAAGCCGCCGAACAGGCAAGCCCAGCCCTGCTTGAAGCCGAACAACAGGAATTCGAACCCCCGGGCCTGCCAGCGCCGTTCGAAGCGAACAGCTTCAAGCCGGTCGCGGACCCGGGCAAAACGGGTCCGCGGTGCGTCGGTCATCGCCCGATCAGGCGTTGTTGCGCCGGCTCATGAACGCCAGCCGTTCGAACAGCATGACATCGGCTTCGTTCTTCAACAGCGCGCCGTGCAGCGGCGGGATCAGCGATTTGGTATCGCGATTGCGTAGCACCTCGATCGGCAGGTCCTCGTGCATCAGCAGCTTGAGCCAGTCGAGCAATTCGCTCGTCGACGGCTTCTTCTTCATGCCCGGCACTTCGCGGATATCGAAGAAGATGTTCATCGCTTCGGCGACAAGGGCGCGCTGGATGTCGGGAAAATGGACGCGGACGATCGCCTCCATCGTGTCACGGTCGGGGAACTTGATGTAGTGGAAGAAGCAACGACGCAGGAACGCGTCGGGCAGTTCCTTTTCGTTGTTCGACGTGATGATGACGATCGGGCGCTGGGCGGCCTTCACGCGCTCACCGGTTTCGTAGACATCGAACTCCATGCGATCGAGCTCGGTGAGCAGATCGTTGGGGAATTCGATATCGGCCTTGTCGATCTCGTCGATGAGCAGCACCGGCAGCTTGTCGCTGGTGAAGGCCTCCCACATCTTGCCCTTGCGGATATAGTTGGCGATGTCATGGACCCGGGCATCACCGAGCTGCGAATCGCGAAGCCGGCTGACGGCATCATATTCATACAGGCCCTGCTGGGCCTTGGTCGTCGACTTGACGTTCCATTCGATCAACGGCGCATCGAAGGCAGCGGCGATCTGCTCGGCCAGCACGGTCTTGCCGGTGCCGGGCTCGCCCTTCACCAGCAAGGGCCGGCGCAGGGTGACCGCTGCGTTGACCGCCACTTTCAGATCATCGGTGGCGACATAGCCCGAAGTGCCCTGGAAACGCATGGAGGTATTGCTTTCGACGGTTGACGTTTGCGGCAAGCTAGAGCGCCGAGACGACGCAGGCAATCCCGCGATTGCAACAGGGGCTGGGGCGCGGCTAAACAGCTGGTAATCTTTGTTTGGGGGGACAAATGCACAAGACGATGACGCGGCTGGCCGTGACAGCAGCGCTGTTGGCGAGCAGCGCGCCGGTATTCGCGGCGCCGAGTGCCCTGTTGCGCTGCGATGGCTTTGGCCGGCGGGTAACCACCGGCGAATCGGTGGCGCGCGGCATCGTCGTGCTCGGCACGTTGGGGATCCTCGGCTCGGCCGAAGCCGACCAGCCCAGCGCTCGCGAAAGCGGCGAAAAGGGTATCAAGGCTTGTACCGAAGCAATGGCCGACCAGCGCGTCACCGGCAACCCGGTACGCCGCGCCGAGGTATTTCTGGCGCGCGGTATCCGCCATTACGAGGTCGGCAATCTCGATGCCGCGCACGCCGATGCGGTTTCGGCACTGGCGGTCGAACTTCCGCCCGAATTGCGGACCAGTTTCGATCGCACGCTAGGGGTTTCGGGCTTGCTGTTGCAGGCCTATGTCCGCCTGGCCCAGGGCAAGGCCGATGAGGCCGAAACGCTGTCGCTCGCGGCGGCGTCGCGGCGACCATGGGGCAATTTCACCATCGAGGAGGCCTTGCGGTTGTTGATGCTCAGCCCGGCGATCTCGCCGGGGGAAGCAAAGCTGCTTGATCGGCATTTCCAGCTGTGGCCGGGCACGCTGCGCGCCGGTGCGCGCGAAGCGGCGGGCGATTGGGCAGGGGCGGCCTCCGATTATGATGTCGTGCTGCAAACCCGGATAGAAGGCGATGAAGTTATCGAAGCACGCCGCGCCGCAGTGCTGGCGTTGGCCGGCAACACGGCCGGTGCCGAAGCTGCCTTGAAAACCGTTCGCCAGCGCATCGACGAACTGGCGACCAAGGCGGGCGGTACCGACCAGGCGGCCCAGACTGCCGCGCAAAAAGTGGCGCGCGCCGATGAACTGGTACAGCTGACCCGGGCGCAGCTGGCGATCGATGCCGGCAAGCTCGAGGATGTGAAGGCCCTGCTCGGCGGTCGCGAACGCTGGCTGGCGCCGGCGCCGATCGTTGCCAAGGTCATTGCCAATGCTCAAGCCAAGCTGGGCAATGGTGGCATCGGCAGCCTGTCACTCGATCCGGCAAAGGTGATTGCCGATGCCCTGCAAACCCGGATTACCGATAATTCCGGCAAGAAGCGCGCGGGCTTCATGATGATTGCCTGGCCGCGCTGGGAAGGCGGCGATGTTGCCGCCGATTTCGGCAAGGATATTTCTCTGCCGACACCGCAGGTGAAGCAGGAAATGGTCCGCGATGGCAAGGCGCAGCTGGCGGGGCTGAGCCGGGCCGGTTTCGTCGATACCAGCAACGAAGCGATGCTGGTGCTGGCGAGCAACCTTGCCAGCGCGAAAGGCAAGCCGTCCTTCGTGATCATCCAGCGCAATGCGTCGCTGCGGCTACCGCGCGAAGGCCTGGGCGAAGCCTTCCAGCGCTGGCATATCGTCTATCCCGGGGACACGCTGTTCGAGGCCCAGAAAGGGCGCGCCATTGCAGCGCTCGATATCGATAGCGAGATTGCGCCGATGTATCCCAAGCCGCCGCCGGTGGCACGGCGGTAGCGGTCAGCGATAGGTGTAGACCGTCTCGCTCGATTGACCGCCCGAAAAGCCGAACATCGAACCCATCGAATCGGCGCTCTGGCGGGCCAGACGCGGACGCCCGCCCGCATCGAGCTTGTAGGTGCTGATCTGATCGAAGGTCTTTACCTTGATTAGTGCGTTCATCTTGAACGGCTCACGCTGGCTGACATGGACGCGCTCGACCCAGGGCTGGCCACCGCGGTTCGAAACCACGGCTTCGGCACGCAGATGACTGGAGATGTCGCTGCTGTCGGTGCGTACCGAACCCGGTGGCAGCACCGGGATGCGCAACACCATGCGGCCTTCGGCATCGGTGCCAACATCGGTCGCGGCCGCGAGCAGGCCGGCAAGGCGATGATAGCCGGGTACAGGAGAGGCGGCGGCGAGCTTTTCGACATCCCGGCGTTCGGCGGCACTCGGCAACTTGCCGTTCTTGCTGAGCAGCGTCCAGGTCTGGCCGTCCCAGCGTTCCACAAGCACGACCCTGGTCGTGCTGCCGCCGCCCTTGCGCTCCAGATTGGTGGTGCGATCGAAGATCAGGCTGGCGGGCGGCACGGCGCGCGCATCGGCGATGATACGGTCACGCAGCGGCTCGGAAACAGGCGTGGCAGCGGTCAGCACAAGAGCCAGCGCCATCAGCCGCACAGGTACGATCTTCATGGCAGCAAGCCTTAGCCTTCGCATTTGCAGCATACAAGTTACCGTTGCGTGGCAAAGCCCAAAGCGCGGCAGACCGGGGCATGCCTGCGATCAGCGCAGCGCGACATAGGTCGATTCGGTGCGCGTCTCGCCGGTTTTGCCGAATTGCGACCCCGCCAGCGTCTGGATGGAGCGCACCAGCATCGGCCGTCCGTCGCTGCCCAGCCGATATTCAAGAACCTGATCGAAGCGATCGACCTGCGCGACCAGCATGATCGAAAAACCCTTCGGCGCATAAAAATGCACGCGCGAAACAAACGGCTGCGACCCGGATGTGTCGATCGTGACATCGCCGAAAAACTTGTCGGACCGGTCGCCCCCCATGTTGACGGTCCCCTTTGGCAGGCGATCGAGATGATAACCGATCTGCCCCGCTGCCTCCGACGTTCGGCGGGCGCCGCCGGCCAGATAATCGGCAATGCGGTGATACCCCGGCACACCGGTCGCTGCCTTGCGGACCTTTTCCACCTCCTCGGCGGTGGCGGGGCGACCGTTTATGCTGATCCGCGTCAATTGCCGACCATCCCAGCGATCGACGCGCATTTCGCTTTCGGCCGGACCCGACTGGTCGCGGCCGCCGGACTTTGTCGTGCGTTCGAAGCGGATCGAGGACGGCGGCACGGCGCGCGCACCGGCGATGATTTTCTGCAACAACGGGTCGGCGGCCGGCGCTGCGGCCACGCCGTGCGTCAGCGCCGCGCAAAGGAGGATCGCGATTGCGGTGCGGCGCGTCAGGGGCAGGGCTATGTTCATGATATGACGCTAGATTGGCGAATGCCGTATGGCAAGTACAACACGGTTGTTTCAGGCAGTGCTGCGGGCCGTCGCCAACCCGGTTTGTGCCAACCGGTTGCCCGGCCTTTCGGCCAGAGCCCGGCGAAAATCGGCGGCAGCACCGGCCTTGTCTCCCGCTTGCAGACGCAACTGCCCCGACAGCACCGATACAGGCGTCGGCCACAGCGGCGGCTCGGCATAGGCGAGGTTGCTCTCGATCGCTTCGGCGGCGCGATACTGGCGCAGTGCTTCGGCGCTGTTGCCTTCGGCTTGCGCGATGCGGCCGCGGGCGACACTGTCGGCGATCGCGGCAAAGGCGAAGTCGTCGCCAGTGGCATGCGCTATCGCATCGCGCGCCGTACGCAGCGCCGCGAGTTCGGCACGCGCAGCACTGGTATCGCCGGCCAGCGCCATCGCTTCGGCGCGCACGCCGCGCCACGCCATCTGCATGCGCATCAGCCGTTTGTCGGGGGCGGGCAGGGCGAGCACCTCCGTCGGCGCCAGGAAATGGGACCGAGCGTGCAATGCCGTGATCAGCCGCATTTCGAGCCAGGGCGATTTTGCCACATCCTGGGCAGCAATGGCGCGTTCCAGCCCGGCGGCTGCCGCCAACGCGGTCGCGCGGTCTTCAATCTGGGTCGCAGCGGAAACGATGAAGTGACTGTGATGGTTAAAATAACCGTAGTTGACCGGATCGGCGCCGACGCGGCCGGCATAGGCTTCATCGGCGGCGATGGCGCGCTGGTTTGCGGCGATGGCATCATCGAAACGGCCGATGCGGTACCAGGTGTGGCTCGGCATGTGCACCATGTGCGGTGCAGCCGGGGCAAGTCCTTCGAGCCGCGCGGCGGGGCCGGCGGCGCGTTCGGGATGCGCCGAGGCTTCGGTCAGATGAATCAGAAGGTGGATCGCCTGCGGATCGTCGGGCGCGCGCGCCAGCACGGTTTCAACAAGCGCCAGCGCTTCGCCGATGCGGCCCTTGGGCGTCTTGCCGCCGGCCTGCCAATAATCCCATGGCTGTGCCGACATGATCGCTTCGGCGGCCATGATGGCGACGAGATTGTCTTGGGGGAAGCGCGCCGAGAGCTTCACCAGCATGTCGGCGTACAGGTCGGCATGGGCGCCATCCTGGGTGCCGCCGGGGGCATAGCGGGCGTGGAGCGCTTCGGCGAGCGCCCGGTCGCGCGGGCCTAGCTTGTCATTGGCCAGCACCCGCGCCACCAGCGCGCGCCCTTCGGCAATATCCTTCGCGGCCACGGGCCCGCTGTTGATATAGGGCCCGATCGCCAGCGCTTCGCCCCAGCCGCACATCGTGCAGGCCGGGTCGATTGCGGCGGCGCGGCGAAAGCTTTTCCACGCCTCGTCGAAATCGAAGCCGAACAACAGGCCAAGGCCCTGGTCGAAAAAGGCCTGTGCCTCAACATTGCCACTGACCGGCATGTGCGCCGGGGTCAGGCCGTTGATCAGCAGCGTCTTGCCCGAAGGAACCAACGACCCGGCGCCTTCGCCGGTCATGCAGGAACTGCCGGCCAGCGCCTTGCCGATCGCCAGGTCGGCGGCGGCCGGCAGCGTGCTCGCCGGGGCATCGAGGACGACGGCGGCGGTGAGCGCCAGCAGGAAGCGAATGGCCATGCCGAAAGAGTGCGACAGGCGGCTGCGCTTGGCAACCGCCCGTCGCGCGATCAGACGTCGAGGAAGCTGCGCATCTTGCGGCTGCGCGACGGGTGCTTGAGCTTCCTCAGCGCCTTGGCCTCGATCTGGCGGATGCGCTCGCGCGTCACGCTGAACTGCTGGCCGACTTCTTCGAGCGTGTGATCGGTGTTCATGCCGATGCCGAAGCGCATTCGGAGGACCCGTTCTTCGCGCGGCGTGAGCGAAGCGAGAACACGAGTCACGGTTTCCTTGAGGTTGGCATGAATGGCGGCGTCGACCGGGATCACGGCATTCTTGTCCTCGATGAAATCCCCCAGATGCGAATCTTCCTCGTCGCCGATCGGCGTTTCGAGGGAGATCGGCTCCTTGGCGATCTTCATCACCTTGCGGACCTTTTCGAGCGGCATCGACAGCCGTTCGGCGAGTTCTTCGGGCGTCGGCTCGCGGCCGATCTCGTGCAGGATCTGGCGAGACGTGCGCACCAGCTTGTTGATCGTTTCGATCATGTGCACCGGAATGCGGATCGTGCGCGCCTGGTCGGCGATCGAACGCGTGATGGCCTGTCGGATCCACCAGGTCGCATAGGTGCTGAACTTGTAGCCGCGGCGATACTCGAACTTGTCGACCGCCTTCATCAGACCGATATTGCCTTCCTGAATGAGATCAAGGAATTGTAGCCCGCGGTTGGTATATTTCTTGGCGATCGAGATGACTAGGCGCAGGTTTGCCTCGACCATTTCCTTCTTGGCGATACGGGCTTCGCGTTCGCCCTTCTGCACCATGTTGGTGACGCGGCGGAACTCGCCGAGCTCGACCCCGGTGGCTTCGGCGATACTGGCGATTTCACGGCGGATGGTTTCCACCGTTTCGCCTTCTGCCTTGGCAAGCGCGCTCCACTTCTTGTCGATCGCACCGACACGGACCAGCCAGCTGTCATCCAGCTCGTTGCCCATATATTCGTCAAGGAACACCTTGCGGTTGATCTTGTGCTTGTCGGCCAGCTTCATCATCTGGCCGCCGAGCACGAGCAGCCGGCGATTCTGGGTGTAGAGCTGATCGACGAGCAGTTCGATCTTCGAATTGTTGAAATGGATCGACTGGACGCCGCGGGTCAATTCCTCGCGCAGCTTCTGATACTTGCGCTCATCGGCGGCGGGGAAGGCGGCATTGGCGCCAAGCGCGGTCAGCCGGGTTTCCTGCAGCTTGAGGAATTTCTTGTAAGTCGCAGTAATCTCCGCGAATTTTTCGAGCGCGGCGGGCTTCAGCACTTCTTCCATCGCGGCGAGCGACAGGGTGGTGTCTTCCTCGTCATCGTCCGGAATCGCCGGCTTGCCGTCGGGGCGCATGCGCCGCTCGGTCATGCCGTCTTCTTCGTCGGGCGCCGAGGCTTCGCTCTCGGGCTCCTCGTCATCCTTGAACTGGACCGTCGGCAGGCCGCTGCCGTCCTTGTCTTCGCCATCTTCGTCGGTGGCGGCTTCGGCCGGATCCTTGGCGAGCATGGCTTCGAGATCCAGGATCTCGCGCAGCTGCATCCGGCCTTCGTTGAGCGCGTTCGACCAATCGATCATCGCGGTAAAGGTCATCGGGCTTTCGCACAGCCCGGCGATCATCGTGTTGCGGCCGGCCTCGATGCGCTTGGCGATGGCGATTTCGCCTTCGCGGCTCAGCAGTTCAACCGCGCCCATTTCGCGCAGGTACATGCGCACCGGATCATCGGTACGATCAAGCGGTGCCTTGACGACCGGGGCGGCCGGCGCCGTGCCGAGATCGCCTTCGACGGCTTCGGGTTCATCTTCCTCATCATCGGCGCGCGCGGTTTCGGCCGGATCATCGGCGGGTTCATCATTCTCGATGATGTTGATGCCCATTTCCGACAGCGCCGACATGATGTCTTCGATCTGTTCGGACGACATCTGGTCCTGGGGCAGGGCCTCGTTCAACTCGTCATAGGTGATATAGCCGCGCTTCTTGGCGCGGGCGAGCAGCTTCTTGACCGAGGCTTCATTGAGATCCAGGAGCGGCGCGTCCTTGGCGTCAACGCTTTCCGTATCGGAACCATTGCCGGCGCCGGTTCCGTTCGCTTTTGCCATGCTTGTTCTTCCCTTGTCGCCAGCGTCCAGCGCGCGAATCGCGGACGGCTATTGCGGCGAATTATAACCGTTTAGTCATCCCGCAACGATTCCGCCAGTCGCATCATTGCCGCATCGATTTCAACCCGTTCGGCGAGCAACAGTTGCTGCTGCCGAAAATCCGACTCATCAAGGCTCGACCGCAATCGCGCCGTTGCCGACGCCAGTTCGCTTTCAATCCGCCCGCGCGCTGCGATAGTTTCCACCATCATGCCGAAATCACGCGACGCCGTCGCCAACGGCGTATCAATCCGAGTGAACGAAAATCGCAACCTGTTGCCGGTGATGGCGGCCTTTGCAGTATCGCCAAGTCCTTGGGCTTCAAGATTGTGCTTCAACTCCGTGCTTTCAAGGTCGGGCGTCATCGCCAGGGTTGCCAAAATCGCATCGCGCAGGCCAGCCTGGCGCGGATCGGCGATCGGCAGCGCCGATAGGGCCTCGCCGTGCTGGTCGGCGAGCCGCGGGTGGACGAGCAGGCCCATCAACAAGGCAGCGATTTCGCCGCTGCTGGTGCCCCCGGCGCGGGCGCGCAATGCGGCCGATGCCCCGGCCAGCGGCGGTTGATATTTGCCGCCAGGGATAAAGGCGCGGCGTGGCCGATCGGGCCGGGCAAGATACAACGCATCGAAGCGCGCCGAAAAATCGGCTGCATAGAGCGATTTGATCGAGGCATCGGCGATACTGTCGGCATGGGCGCGCAACCGCTGGCGCACCGCCGCACGGCGTTCGGGGGTGGTCGCCTCGATTCCATCGGTTTCGCTGCGCCAGAGCAAGTCGATGAGCGGAATGGCGCCGGACAGCACCGCTTCGAACGCCGCCGCGCCGCCGCGCTTGACGAGATCATCGGGGTCTTCGCCCGGCGGCAGCGTGGCGATCCGCAGCGATTTTCCGGCGGTGAGCAGAGGCAGGGCGCGCAGCGCGGCACGCAGCGCGGCGCGTTGCCCGGCGCCATCGCCATCGAAACACAGGATCGGTTCGTCGACGAGCCGCCACGCCAGCTGCAACTGTGTCTCGGTCATCGCCGTGCCGAGCGGCGCGACGAGATCGGCGATCCCGGCGCCGGCGACACCGATGACGTCCATATAACCTTCGACGACGACCAGCCGCCCGGACTTGCGGGCTACCGGCCCGGCGCGATCGAGATTGTAGAGCAGGCGGCCCTTGTCGAAGAGCGGCCCGTCGGCGGAATTGAGATATTTCGGCTGCACATCGCCGAGCGCGCGGCCGCCAAAGCCCACGACCCGCCCGCGCCGGTCGCGGATCGGGAACATCAGGCGGCCGCGGAAGCGATCATAGGTTTCGCCGCTGTCAGTGCGGCCGATGAGCCCGGCTTCGAACAGCTTTTCCTCGCCAGCATCCTTCAACGTGGTTTTCAGCGCGCTGCGCGAATCGGGTGAGTAACCGAGCCCGAAATCGGCGATCTGTTGCGCCGTGACACCGCGCCGGTCGAGATAGGCGCGCGCTTCGGCGCCGGCCGGGCTTTTCAGCTGCAACTGGAACCATTCGGCGGCGCGCTGGGCAAGTGATTGCAGCCCATCGGCGACTTCGGCCTTTGCGCGGCCGTCCGGGCTGTCGGCCGGCACGTCCATGCCCGCCTGGTCGGCGAGTTGCTTGACGGCATCGACAAAGCCCATGCCTTCCTGGTCGGTAAGGAAGCGGATGACATCGCCATGCGCCCCGCAGCCGAAGCAATGGTAGAAGCCCTTGTCGTCATTGACGTAAAAGCTGGGGGTTTTCTCGTTGTGGAAGGGGCAGCAGCCTTTCCATTCACGCCCGGCACGGGTCAGCTTCACTCGCCGGCTGACGACCGGCGACAGCGGCACGCGAGCGCGCAGTTCGTCGAGAAAGGCGGGAGAGAGAGTCATGATGGCAGTTGGGCTCGCTCCTTGGGTGGCTTGGCGACTGTCTTCAATGCTTCCCAATCACCGGCAATGAGCGCCTCTTTCTTGGCCCGCGACCAGTTTTTCAGGCGTTGCTCGAAACGGAAAGCTTCGTCGCGACACTGGAAACGTTCGCTCCAAACAAGCGTGACCGGTCGCCGGATCGATGTGTAGCCACCAAGAACACCTGCCTGATGCTGGCCGAGGCGCTTTTCGAGGTCGTCAGTATGGCCGGCGTAGTAGGAATTATCCGAACAGAGCAGGAGGTAGGCGCAAAAGTCGGTCAACATGTCCCTCCTGTGCCGGGGTGCCTCGACTTCGCTCGGCATGAGCGGGATCAGAAGTTTAATCCAGTACCAAACCCGCTCATGCCGAGCGAAGTCGAGGCACGCGCCGCAGCACGGCCCACGCCGTTACCCCGCCAGCGCCGCCTTCACCATCCCGCCAGCCGCCCCCATGTCGAGCTTCCCGGCAAAGCGTTCCTTCACCGCCGCCATCACCTTGCCCATATCCTTGACGCTCGTTGCGCCGAGTTCGGCCACCAGCGCGCCGATGGCCGCCTTCGCATCCGCTGCCGACATCTGCGCCGGCATGAAGCTTTCGATGATCGCCAGTTCGGCGCGTTCGGCGTCGGCAAGTTCGGGGCGGTTGCCCTGGACGAACATCTCGATCGATTCGCGGCGCTGCTTGGCCATTTTCGACAGGACTTCGGCGACAAGCACATCATCATCGGCCGGCGGCGTGCCGGTGCGCAGTTCGATGTCGCGGTTTTTCAATGCCGACGAAATCAGCCGCAGCGTGCCGGTCCGCGCCGAATCCCCGGCTTTCATCGACGTGATCGTTGCCGTCTTGATATCGTCTCGCAGCATCTCGGAATTCCTGAATGGTCAAACCCTGCGTCTAGCCCTTCGGAAGCGGAAAGAATAGATTGACGGGGTCGATTCCCCCCCCTAACTCGCCAGCCGTTTGCATCGAGAACGACCGCCACCCCAACCCGAGAAGAGGACCAGAAATGGCCGCAGCGCCCGCGCCCGCCCAACCCAAAGGCGCGACCGGCGTTTTGGTTTTGGCCGATGATTCGATCATCTGGGGAAAGGGCTTTGGCGCCGAAGGGGTTGCGGTCGGCGAAGTCTGCTTCAACACCGCGATGACGGGCTATCAGGAGGTGATTTCCGATCCCTCCTATGCCGGGCAGATCATCACCTTCACCTTTCCGCACATCGGCAATGTCGGGTCGAACATGGACGATATCGAATCGGCCAACCCGCACGCGCTCGGCTGTGTGGTCCGCGAGCCGGTCACGCCGTCGGCCTCGTTCCGATCGACGCGCAATTTCGATGACTGGATGCGCGCCTGGGGCCGCATCGGGATTTCGGGCGTCGACACCCGCGCGCTGACCAAGCGCATCCGCATGGGCGGCGCGCCCAATGCCGTCATCGCCCACAACCGTGCCGGCAAGTTTGATCTGAAGAAGCTGCTCGGCCAGGCCAAGGGCTGGCCGGGGCTGGAGGGCATGGACCTCGCCTCGGTGATCTCGACCACCCAGAATTACGGCTGGGATGATGGCCTGTGGACGCTGCAGAACGGCTACGCCGTGCACAGTGGCAACCCAAAGGGTCCGCACGTTGTCGCCATCGATTATGGTATGAAGCGCAACATCCTGCGCAACCTCGTTGCCGCTGGCGCGCGGGTGACGGTGGTGCCGGCGATGGCAAGCTTCGACGAGATCATGAGCCTGAAGCCCGATGGCATTTTCCTGTCAAATGGCCCGGGCGATCCGGCAGCCACCGGCGTCTATGCCGTGCCGGTGATCCAGAAGCTGCTCAACGGCGGCATCCCGCTGTTCGGCATCTGCCTTGGTCACCAGCTGCTCGGGCTGGCGGTCGGCGCCAAGACGGTGAAAATGCAGCAGGGCCACCGCGGCGCCAACCATCCGGTCAAGCGGCTCGATGATGGCCGGGTCGAGATCACTTCGATGAACCATGGCTTCGCGGTCGAGACCGAAACGCTGCCGGCGACGGCGCGGCCGACACATATCTCTCTGTTCGACGGCTCGCTCGCCGGGCTCGAACTGACCGACAAGCCGGCGTTTTCGGTGCAGTATCACCCGGAAGCGAGCCCGGGCCCGCAGGACAGTGTCTATCTGTTCGAAAAGTTTGTCGCTTCCTTGGGCACAGCCGCATGATCGATCCCAAGCGCCTCGCCGAAGAGCTGGAAGCCAATGAGGAAGTGCTGATCGCACTCGCCGAAAACGGCGATATCGCCGAGCTGTCGCGCCCCATCGACGTGCATTTCAAGGGGCCGCAGGAAGCCATCGAGAATGTCGCCGAAGACGCGCAGGACCTGGGCTTCCGCTTCGTTGACTTCGGCGAGTTCGATGATGGCGACTGGGCGGCCGATCTTCAGGTCGATGGCCCGGTCACCCGCGCTGCGTTGAAAGCCCTCATCACCCGCGCGCTCGAAATCGAGATCAGCCACGGCGTCGAATTCGACGGCTGGGGCTGCGCTGCCGAAACTGGATCTGCCGAATAATGCCCAAACGCACCGACATTTCCTCCATCCTGATCATCGGGGCCGGACCAATCATCATCGGCCAGGCGTGCGAGTTCGATTATTCGGGCACCCAGGCGGTCAAGGCGCTGAAGGCCGAAGGCTATCGCATCATCCTGGTCAATTCGAACCCGGCGACGATCATGACCGATCCCGAGCTCGCCGATGCAACTTACGTGGAGCCAATCACGCCAGCCATCGTGGCCAAGATCATTGCCAAGGAACGCCCCGATGCCGTGCTGCCGACGATGGGCGGACAGACGGCGCTGAACACGGCGCTCGCCTTGCATCGCGACGGCACGCTCGAGAAATATGGTGTCGAGCTGATCGGCGCCGATGCCGAAGCGATCGACAAGGCCGAGGACCGGCTGAAATTCCGCGATGCCATGGACAAGATCGGGCTCGAAAGCCCCAAGTCGCAGATCGCCCACAGTATCGATGAAGCCATGGCGGCGCTGGAATTCGTCGGGCTGCCGACGATCATCCGCCCAAGCTTCACCATGGGCGGCACCGGTGGTGGCATCGCTTATAACAAGGAAGAATTTGTTCGTATCGTGACCGGCGGGCTCGATGCCTCGCCGACCACCGAAGTGCTGGTCGAGGAATCGGTGCTCGGCTGGAAGGAATATGAGATGGAGGTGGTGCGCGACCGCGCCGACAACGCCATCATCATCTG
>JANPKK010000037.1:0-65015 GCA_031426015.1 Alphaproteobacteria bacterium | reverse complement strand
GCCGGCTCGCCCCCTGCGCGGGGCTCAGACCTCGTTGAAGCGATAACCGACGCCATAGAGGGTCTCGATACCCTTGAATTCATGGTCGACAGCGCGGAACTTCTTGCGCAGCCGCTTGATGTGCGAATCGATGGTGCGATCATCGACATAGACGTCCTGGGCATAGGCCGCGTCCATCAGCTGGTCGCGCGATTTGACGAAGCCCGGCCGGCTGGCAAGGGTTTCCAGGATCATGAATTCGGTGACGGTCAGCGCCACATCGCCGCGCCGGCCTTCGCCGGCATCCCAGGTGACGCGGTGGCGCGCAGGGTCCATCGTCAACGGGCCGCGGACGATCGGTTCGGCCCCGGGGCTGTCGCTGGCGGTTTCGGGGGGCAGCGCGCGGTTGGCGGCGCGGCGCAATACCGCCCGAATGCGCTCGATCAGTAGCCGCTGGCTGAACGGCTTGCCGATATAATCATCGGCACCCATCGCAAGGCCAAGCGCCTCGTCGATCTCGGTGTCCTTCGACGTGAGGAAGATCACCGGCACCTGCGATTTTTCGCGCAAGGACCGCAGCACCTCCATGCCGTCCATGCGCGGCATCTTGATATCGAGGACGGCAAGATCGGGCGGGTTGTCGAGCAGCGCTTTCAGCGCCGTTGCGCCGTCCGAATAGAGCCGGACGACAAAGCCTTCGCCCTGCAGCGCGATCGAAACCGAAGTGAGGATGTTGCGATCGTCATCGACCAGCGCGATGACTTTCGGCTCGGGGGCGGGGGAGGCGCTGGCATCGGACATCGCCGCTGCTTGTCGCGCCGCGACGTTGCGAAGGCAAGGGCCGGGCGCCATGCCCGCCTGCGCCGGCATGGTGGCGAAAGGAAAGCTTTCGTGCACCGAACGCCTTTTGACGAAAGGCCGGCGGTTCGTTATGCGCCGGGCATCGGTAGTTGGGGGCTGCCACCAGTTTTTGAATGAAAAGGAACCGGCGCGTGGCAGCAGTGATTTCGTCTCATGGTCTCGATGCCCAGGGCTATGCGACCCCCGCGCACCTGCACTGGAACCTCGGCACCGCACCGCTCGTCGAACTCGCCGTCCAGCGCGGCGAAGGGCTGTTGTCGAAGCACGGGGCTTTCGTCGTCGAAACCGGCAAGCACACCGGGCGCAGCGCCAATGACAAGTTCATCGTGCGCGATTCGGTCACCGATGGTGTCATCTGGTGGGACAAGAACAAGTCGATCACGCCGGAACAGTTCGCCGCCGTGAAGGCCGATTTCCAGGCCGCGCTGGCGGCAAAGCAAACGCTTTTCGTTCAGGATCTGTTCGGCGGCTCGCAGCCCGAATATCGCGTCAAGGTGCGCGTCATCACCGAATTCGCCTGGCACTCGCTGTTCATCCGCACCTTGCTGGTGCGCCCGGAAGCTGCCGCCCTCGCCGATTTCCTTCCCGAATACACGATCATCGACCTGCCAAGCTTCAAGGCCGACCCGGCCCGCCACGGCTGCCGCAGCGAAACCATCGTCGCCGTCGATTTCGAAGGCAAGACGATCCTCATCGGCGGCACCGCTTATGCCGGCGAGATGAAGAAGTCGGTTTTCTCGATTCTCAACTATCTGCTGCCGCTGAAGGGCGTCATGCCGATGCATTGCTCGGCCAATATCGGGCCGAACGGCGACACGGCGGTGTTCTTCGGGCTTTCGGGGACCGGCAAGACGACGCTCAGCGCCGACGCCTCGCGCACGTTGATCGGCGATGACGAGCATGGCTGGTCCGACACCGCGGTGTTCAATTTCGAAGGCGGCTGCTACGCCAAGGTCATCCGCCTGTCGGCCGAAGCCGAGCCCGAAATCTACGCCACCACGCGCCGCTTCGGCACGGTTCTCGAAAATGTCGTCATCGATCCCACCACCCGCGAGATCGATCTCGACGACAATGCGCTGGCTGAAAACAGCCGCGCCTCCTACCCCATCGATTTCATTCCCAACGCCAGCAGCGACAACCTCGGCCCGGTGCCGGACAATGTCATCATGCTCACCGCCGACGCCTTCGGCATCCTGCCGCCGATCGCCAAGCTCACCCCCGACCAGGCCATGTACCATTTCCTGTCGGGCTATACGGCACGCGTCGCCGGTACCGAAATCGGCGTGACCGAACCCGACGCAACCTTTTCGACCTGCTTCGGCGCGCCGTTCATGCCGCGCCACCCATCGGTTTATGGCAATCTGCTCAAGGACCGGATCGCGCGCGGCAATGCCGATGTCTGGCTGGTCAACACCGGCTGGACCGGCGGCGGCGCCGGTACCGGCGGGACGGGAACCCGCATGCCGATCAAGGCGACCCGCGCGCTGCTCAATGCCGCGCTCGACGGCACGCTCAAGACCGGCCAGTTCCGCACCGATGAAAACTTCGGTTTCCAGGTGCCGGTCAGTGTCCCCGGCGTCGACAGCAAGATCCTCAACCCCCGCGACACCTGGGCCGATGGCGCCGCCTATGACGCCAAGGCCAAGGCGCTGGTCGGCATGTTCATCGCCAACTTCGCGCAGTTCGCGGACCATGTGGACGCCGGCGTGATGGAATCGGCGCCGAAAGCCGCGTAAGGGGCAGCGCCGCGCGCGCGTAACAGCGGCTACGCGCCGACGACAGGCGCAACGCAGGACGGCGGGGCGGCGGGACCTTCACCCGCCGAACCCGACCGACGTCGGCACGGGCTTTGCGCGTGCTCCTTACGCATCTTCGCCCCTCCTTCTCCCCTCCCTTCAGGGAGGGGTCGGGGGTGGGGCGCGCCGCATGGACCGAAGCGGGTTGCAACGGCGGATTATCAGCCCGATTGCCCCCTTGGCAGTTTGTACAAATTCCGGTACAAATCTTGCCATGGACGTCGTCAGTTTCTCCGAATCCCGCGCCAACCTCAAATCGCTGATGGACCGCGTCGTCGCCGATCACACCCCGGTCGTCATCGCGCGCCAAAAGGCCGAAGCCGTCGTGATGGTCTCGCTCGCCGATTGGCAGGCGATGGAAGAAACCGCCTATCTGCTCGGCACCCCCGGCAACACCGCCCGTCTCGCCCAATCCATCGCCGAACTCGATGCCGGCCACGGCGAAGCCCGCGACCTCATCGACCCGTGCGACTGATCTTCGCGTCGTCAGCCTGGGACGAATATCTGCACTGGCAGGACCATCCGGCCACCCTCGCCCGCCTCAACAGCCTGATCCGCGAATGCACCCGCACCCCCTTCACCGGCACCGGCAAACCCGAACCGCTGCGTGGCAATCTCAAAGGCTGGTGGTCGCGCCGCATCACCATTGAGCACCGGCTGGTTTATCGGGTGACCGGGACTGGCGCCGATCAGGCGCTGGAGATTGCACAGTGCGGATAACTGGGGACCTTGCTAAGCCTGTCCGCTAGTCGTTAGACTGAAACAATGGGACAAAGCGCGTCTGATACTGTCACGATCGAAGGTAAACGCTGGATCGTGATCAAGGCGGCCGCCAAACTGCTTTGCACGACTACGCCCCGAGTGCTCAGGCTGATCGACGCTGGCACATTCGAATCAGCGCCGCATCCCAGACGCAACACCCTCGTCGTCCGGGTTGACCAATTGCTGGAATACCGAACTTCCGAGGCGAACCCCAATCGTCAGAAGTGCCGCGAATTATTGAAAACAGATGTCGGCAGCCAAAGCAGCGTGGGAAAAATGATAGACACGCCGGCCACCCGTGGTGCGGGCAGCGTCAGTTGGCCAATGCTCAAGAACGAGCGCTAAGCGGTCGCTTTTGGCAGTCTTGCCTGCCGCCTGCTTTCGCGCGAATGCCGCGCGCCCTATAAATCAAGCGACGCCTGCCCCTTTTCCTCAGGCGCCACCTTGAACATCGCTGTGCTGACATTGGGTATCACCGGGCGCTTGCCGGCGAACAGTTCGGCGAGGGTGAAAATCTGGATGCGCGGCACCTGCACCGCCGTGCCGGTATCGAAGAACCCCGCCGCCGCGGCGCGTTTCTCCATCTCCTTGGTCGGCAGCGCCGCCATGATGAGGATGCCAAGCGCCGCGCCGTTGCGGCCGATGCTTTCGATCAGGTCGGCAACGAAGCCGACGCCCTTCGACGCGCCGCCCTTCACCGAAATGATCGCCTTTTGCCCGGTCGCCTTGCCCAGCTTGGCATCGAAGCCATCGAAGAAAATGAGACCGTCGATGCCGCCATCGGCCCCCTTTTGCCCGCCCTTCCACGGCCGCCCGCCGACCCAGGTGACCACCCATTTCTGGAATTCATGCTTGTCGCGCTCGGCGAGCAATTGTGCGGAGGCAAGATCCTTGGGCAGGCCTTCGGTGACGAAATCGATGCCAGGAAAGGCATCGCGCAGCCGCTTTTCGATCAGCGAAATCGACAGATGGGTGATGTCGATGCCGATCCAGCGCCGCCCCAGCTTTTCGGCAGCATGGACGGCGGTGCCGCAGCCGCAGAACGGATCGAGCACCACATCGCCGGGGTTCGATGAGGCGGCGATGATGCGTTCGAGCAGGGCTTGGGGTTTTTGCGTGGGGTAGCCGAGGCGTTCTTGCGCTTGGGAGTTCAGCGGGCGAATATCATCCCAATCGTCGCCGACAGGCACTCCGGGCATTTCATCAAGGTACCGCTTATAGCGAGGCACAGCACCCGGGCTTGGCTGCACAATGCGGCCTTCGGCGATCAGTCGCTCCATATTGATCCGTGAATAGCGCCAGTAGCGCGTCACGCCCATGACCTCATAGTGAGCGTTACCCTTGCTCGCGCCGCCCGGCCCCGTGATGTTGTCGAGCATGTATCGGCGACCATCTGCGTCAACCGATGCGTATTTTGTCTTTATATACTCAGCGTCATAAGCCGCGAAGGGTTGATGAAATACGTATGCCGCTTTGCCATCCTTTGCATACCTTAAGATGATATCCCTTAATCGCGGAAAGTGTCGTGCGCCCTGCTGGTAGTCAGCTTTTGCCGTAGTCCGACGCCAGCTGATCTCATTGATAAAATTCTCCACCCCAAACACCGCATCCAGCAGCAGCTTCAGATAATGGCTCGCGGTCGGGTCGCAGTGGAGATAGAGGCTACCGGTCGGTTTCAGCACGCGGTGAAGTTCGATCAACCGCGCCGCCATCATCGCCAGATAGGCCATCATCGAATTGTCGTGGAGGAAGCGGCGCAGCGCCTGCAACAATTCCGCCGCATCGGTATTGTCGCCCTTCAGCACCCGATCATAGGCGGCTTCGGCGGACAGGCCCCACACCCAGGTGTCCTCGAAGGCTTCGATCTGGCTGTCGGCGCTCTTGCCATCGGGGGATTTGAACAACTGGCTGTAGGTCGCGTTCGAATTGAACGGCGGGTCGAGATAGACCAGATCGACCGTCGCATCGGGGAAATGCGCATGGTTCGACAACCAGTCGAGATTGTCGCCATAATAGAGCCTGTTGGTCATGCATCCCCCGCTTGCCCGAACGATAGCGGCGCGGAACAAGACTTGCTATAGTGCCCACACCCCGTCTCGCTTCGTGCGTACAGGCTGGCGAAAATCGGTCGCGACGGGACAATTTCAAGAACGGTTGCCAATGGCATGGGCTCTGTTGCGCACAGCCTGTCCTACAGGCGGTAAATCTGCTAGGGTCATTCGGTTCTTTGCAATCGTTGGATCATGTCCCTGCGTGGACGCGCCGGCACGCGTTCCGTCAAGCCGACTCGTTATTGCGAATTATTTGCAACGAAAATGCATTCGGCGTTACCTTCGTGTCTTTCTTAACGCTTGGTAACTGAAATTTTCGCCGGGCGGGCCGCGGCAAAGCCGCGTCCTGACGTCAGACGGGCTCGGCTGGCGAAGGGCCAGCCGCCCCGCTGGCCGAGCTTGCGCCTGTCGGCGCGTAGTTTGCGCTACGCGCTCGCGGCGCGGCGCTAGAACACCGGATCGTGCATCCCGCATTCGGTCTTGTCCCACCCCCGCCAGCGCCCCGCCCGCGGGTCCTCGCCGGGTTGCACCTGCGATGTACACGGCACGCAGCCGACGGATGGGTAACCTTGCGCTTCGAGCGGATGGCGCGGCAGCTTGCGCGGCTCGAACGCTGCATCCAGCGCCGACTTGTCCCAATCGGCCAGCGGGTTGATCTTCAGCCGGCCTTCATCGATTTCGAAGCGCGGCAGCGCGCTGCGAGTCTTGCCCTGGAAGCCCTTGCGTCCCGAAATCCAGGCGTCGAACGGCGCCAGCGCGCGGCGCAGCGGCTCGACCTTGCGCAGGTCGCAGCAGCCATCGGGGTCGTAACTCCAGCGCAGGCTGGTCGCGTCCTTGTCCGCCAACAGGCGCGGATCGGGGCGATAGACGCGCAGGTCGGTAAAGCCCAATTGTTCGGCGAGCGTATCGCGATAGGCCAGCGTTTCGCCGAAAATCTTCTGCGTGTTGATGAAAATGACCGGCACGTCCTTGTCGACCGCGGCCACCAGATCGAGCAGCACCGCCGATTCGCTGCCGAACGACGATACCGCCGCGACCCGGCCCTTGAGCTCGCCCGCCAGCAGGTCGGCGAGCATCGCCGCTGTGCCGACGCCGGCATATCTGGCGGTCAGCCGCGCGACATCGCCGGCATTGAACGGCGGCGCCGTGTCGATGCTGTCGATGGCGCGCGCGGCTTCAGCCCCCGCACGCGCCGGCGCGCCTCTAGGCATGCCGCAATGCCCAGACCGGCGTCTTGCCGTCGGCGGCCTTCATATAGACATAGGGGTAGCGGTCGAGTGTCGCCTGGACAACCTTGAGGTCGAGCGGCTTGGTCGGCGCGAAGCTGTCGAAGCCGACGCGGCGCATGAAGCCGATCTGGTCGACCAGCACATCCCCTGCCGCACGGATTTCGCCGGTAAAGCCCGCCTCGCGCAGCACCGCCGCCGAGGAATAGCCGCGGCCATCGCGGAACTTGGGGAAGGCAATCTCGACCAGCTTGAGTCGGCCGAGATGCGGCACCAGATCGCGCGCATCTTCACCGGGTTCGATGCGGACCGCGGCGAAATTGCCGCCCGACAGGAAGTCGGCGAGCGGGGCGATCGGCGATTCGAACGGCGCGTCGTCGCGAAAACGCAGCTTGGCGGGGGCGTCGTCAAGCGCCGGAGTTGGCGCACCGGCGACGGCCTGCTGGTCCTGATTATCCATAAACAGCTTCCTTGAAGGGGGCCGGGCCGAGGCGGCGATAGGTGTCGAGGAAGCGTTCTTCCGGGGCGGACCGCGCGCTGCGGTAAAAGGCGATGAGCTTGTCGACCGCCTCGACAATGCCGTTCTCGTCGAAACCGGGGCCGAGGATCTTGGCGAGCGATGCATCTTCGGCGCCAGAGCCACCGAGCAGCAGCTGATAGGCTTCCTCGCCCTTTTTATCGACGCCCAGGATGCCGATGTGGCCGGCATGATGGTGGCCGCAGCCGTTGATGCAGCCCGACACCTTGATCTTCAATTCGCCGATATCGCGCTGTTCCGCGGTGTCATTTTCGAACTTGGCGGCGATCTTCTGGGCGATCGGGATCGAGCGCGCATTGGCCAGCGTGCAATAATCCATGCCGGGGCAGACGATGATGTCGGTGACGAGATCAAGGTTCGGCGTCGCGAGCTCGGCCGCGTCGAGCGCCTGCCAGACGGCATGGAGATCGGCCTTGCGGATATGCGCCAGCACCAGGTTCTGGCTGTGCGTCACCCGGATTTCATCATGCGCATAGCGTTCGGCGAGGTCGGCGATTACGTCCATCTGCGCCGACGAGGCGTCACCCGGAATACCCGCCCTGGGCTTCAGGCTGATCGTCGCGATGGCATAGCCCGGCTGCTTGTGGGCGTGGACATTCTGGTCGACCCACAGCTTGAAATCGGGGTCCGACAGGTCGAGCGTATCGGGGGCATTGCGGTCATAATCCGGCTCGGCGAACTGCGCGATGATCCGGTCATATTCGGCCTTCGGCGCATCGAGACCGAGCGGTTCGAGCGTCGCCCATTCGGCCTCGACCTGGCGGGTGAATTCCTCGATGCCGAGCTCGGTGACGAGGATCTTGATGCGCGCCTTGTAGATATTGTCGCGGCGGCCATAGCGGTTGTAGACACGCAGGATGCTTTCCGAATAGCTGAGGAACTGCGAAACCGGAATCCACTCGCGCACTACCTTGCCGATGATCGGGGTACGGCCCATGCCGCCGCCGACAAAGACGCGGAAACCCAGCGCGCCGGCAGCGTTGCGATAGAGTTGCAAGCCGATATCATGGAGCTGGATCGCGGCGCGATCGGCGTCCGACGCGATGACGGCGATCTTGAACTTGCGCGGCAGGAACGAAAATTCCGGGTGCAGTGTCGACCATTGCCGCAGCAATTCGGCATAGGGCCGCGGGTCGGCGACCTCATCGGCGGCAGCGCCGGCGAATTGGTCGGACGAGATATTGCGGATGCAATTGCCGCTGGTCTGGAAGGCATGCATCTCGACCTTCGACAGATCGTCGAGCAGGTCGCTGAACTGCTCCAGCTTGATCCAGTTGTACTGGATATTCTGCCGCGTGGTGAAATGGCCATAGTCGCGGTCGTATTTGCGGGCGATATGCGCCAGCATGCGCATCTGGGTGCCCGACAGCGTGCCATAGGGGATGGCGACACGCAGCATATAAGCGTGCAACTGGAGATAAAGGCCGTTCATCAGCCGCAACGGCTTGAACTGATCCTCGGTGATTTCATTTCGCAGGCGGCGTCCGACCTGGTCCTTGAACTCGGCAACGCGGGCGTCGACGATCGCCTGGTCATATTGGTCGTATTTGTACATCAGATGGCTTCCACGGAAAGGCTGCCGCGCGCGAGGTCGGCACGGACGCTGGGGCCCGAAGCGCGGACGCGCTCGCGGGTGGTGGTGGGGACGAAGGCGCCGGGTTCGCCGGTGACGTCGATCAGCACGGGATCGTTGATGCGTTCGGCGGCAATCAGTTGCGCGAGCAGCGCGTCGCCTTCTGCGCCGATGGCGGCGGCGTCGGCGATTTGCGTGCTCCAGTCGCTGCCGTTCCACCACAGCACATCGCCGGTTTCGAGTCGGTTGCCGGTCAAAATGCGGGGCATGGTGCAGCCTTTGTGAGCGAGGTGATAACGTCGGCGCCGAGCGTGGCGACATCGCCGACAATGATGAGGGCCGGTGAGCGCACCGCGTCGCGCGCCACCAGCCCGCCGAGATCGGCAAGGCACGAGCGCAGCACGCGCATGTCGGGGTGGGTGGCGCGTTCGAGAATGGCGATCGGCGTATCGGGCGCCAGGCCATCGGCGATGAGTTTTTCGGCGATGCGGTCGGCGCCGGTGACCCCCATGTAGATGACCAGGGTGCGGCCCTTGCCGGCCAGCCCGACCCAGTTCTGGTCGGCGAGCCCGCGGCATTCACCGGCGACGAAACTGACGATCGAGGCGTGGTCACGGTGCGTCAACGGCATGAACGCCGCCGCGGCACCGCCGAGCGCCGAGGAAATGCCGGGGATGACCTCGACGGGAACCCCGCCCGCGACACAGGCGCTGACTTCCTCACCGCCGCGGCCGAAGATGAAGGGGTCGCCGCCCTTCAACCGCACGACAATGTTGCCGGCGCGGGCTTCGGCGACAAGCAGATCGCCGATCGCGTCCTGCTGCATGGTGTGGCGATCGCGGCGCTTGGCGACCGAAACAAGCCGAGCCGTTGCCGGCACCAGCGCCATGACATCATCGCCGACCAGCCCGTCATGGACAACGACATCGGCGATGGCGAGCGCGCGCGCGGCACGCAGGGTGAGCAGGTCGGCAGCACCAGGGCCGGCGCCAACGAGCAGGACTCGCCCGGATTTGGGGGTTTCGTTCATGGCGCTGACTTAGGCGCTGTCACCCCGCCGGCGCCAGATGCAGCGCTGCAACGCTTTCTTGGCCATGGCCAAGCCGAATTTCCCTATTGGCGCCCGGGCATTGCCCGATACGCAAATGCGGCATTGCCCGACAAGCAGAGGGCGGCGACAGGCTGTTGCCCGCCGCCGCCGCAGCTTTGCGTCGGCAATGTCAGCCGAAGGTGCGCTGCCACCAGCCCTTGCGCGGCGCAGCCGCCGGGGCCGCGTCCGCTTCGACTTCGGCTACCGCCGGCGCGGCCTCGGCCATGGGCACCGCGGCGTTCACTTCGGCATCGACGTCGGCTGCAACCGCCTTGGGCTTGCGCGTCCGCTTCGGCTTGGCCGGCGCTTCGGCGATCGGCTCCACAACCGGTGCGGCAACCGGTTCCGGCACGGAGGCGGGTGCTGCCTTGGCTGCAACCCTTGCCGCCGGCTTTGCTGCGGGCTTTGCTGCGGGCTTTGCTGCCGGCTTGGGGGCCGCCTTGGACGGGCGCTTGCGCATTGTGCGCACCGGTGCGGCTTCGACTTCGGCTGCCACCGGTTCCGGCTCGGGCGCGGCAGCGACAACCGGTGCCGCATCGGGCACGGCTTCGACGTCGGCCTTGCGGCGGCGGCTGCGCTTGGGCTTGGCCGGGGCTTCGGCTTCGGGGGCTGCATCGGCAATCGGTTCGGCCTCGAAGTCTGCTGCCGTCTCGGCGGTCGTCTCCGCCTTGTCGCCACCGCGCTTGCCGCGACGGCCACGCCGGCGGCGCTTGCGTTCGCGATCGCCGCGCGCTTCGGTTTCGGCCGGCGTCTCGCCGGGCTCGGCAACGATTTCCGCTTCATCGCCATCGACAGCGGTGTCGTCAGCACTTTCGACCGTGGTTTCCGGTGCGGCGTCATCGCCAGTGCGGCCCCCGCGGCGGCGGCGGCGCTTGTTGCGGCCACCACGTTCGTTGCGGTCACTGCGCTCACCCTGCGGACGCTCGTCGCCATCCTCGTCATCGCCATCGTCGATCACGTCATCGGGGTCATCCTCGATGCGCACCAGCGCCGGCAGCGGCTGCATTTCGACCTTCTTGGTCGGCGGCGGACCGCCGGCATCGATGGCGAAATTCGGGCCGATCAGCGCTTCATCGGGCACGGTGACGATGGTGACACCGTACAATTCTTCCAGCTCGGCGAGTTCGATGCGCTTGCGGTTGAGGATGTAGACCGCAACTTCATCGCCGGCACGCAGCGTGAATTCCGACGCCCGGCCACGCAGCGCTTCGGCTTCGAGCGCGCGGAGGGCAGCAAGCGCGGCCGACGACACCGACCGCACCATGCCGGTGCCTTCGCACATCGGGCAGATGTGGGTGCTGGCCTCGAGGATGCCGGTGCGCAATCGCTGCCGGCTCATTTCCATCAAGCCGAAGGCCGAGATGCGGCCGATCTGGATGCGGGCGCGATCGTTGCGCAGCGCGTCCTTCATCGCCTTTTCGACGCGGCGGTTGTTGGCCGAAACCTCCATGTCGATGAAATCGATGACGACCAGCCCGGCCATGTCGCGCAGGCGCAGCTGGCGGCCAATCTCCTCGGCGGCTTCGAGATTGGTCTTGGTGGCGGTTTCCTCGATGCCATATTCGCGGGTCGAGCGCCCCGAGTTGATGTCGATCGACACCAGGGCTTCGGTCGGGTTGATGACGATATAGCCACCCGATTTCAGCTGAACGACCGGCTGGTACATGCCTTCCAATTGCTGTTCGACCCCGAAACGCTGGAACAACGGCACATTGTCCGAATATTCGACGACCTTGGGCGTGTGACCCGGCATCAGCATCGACATGAAGCGCGAGGCATCGGCAAAGCCTTCGGGGCCTTCGACGATGACCTGTTCGATATCGCGGTGATAGATGTCGCGGATGGCGCGCTTGATCAGGTCCGAATCCTGGTGGATCAGCGCCGGCGCCGATGACGTGAGGGTGCGTTCACGGATTTCATCCCACAGTCGGGTCAGATAATCGAAATCGCGGCGAATATCTTCAGACGAGCGCTTCAACCCGGCGGTGCGCACGATGGCGCCCATGCCCTGCGGCAGCTTCAAATCCGACATGATCGCCTTCAGGCGCTTGCGGTCGGCGATGTTGGATATCTTGCGGCTGATGCCACCGCCATGCGCGGTGTTGGGCATCAGCACGCAATTGCGGCCCGCGAGGCTGAGATAGGTGGTCAGCGCCGCGCCCTTGGAGCCGCGTTCTTCCTTGACGACCTGGATCAGCAGCACCTGGCGGCGGCGGATGACTTCCTGGATCTTGTAGCGGCGGCGCAGCGATTGCCTCTTCCGACGCAGTGCGTCGGTCGGCTCGTCATGCTGGCCACCGGTTTCGGCGACGTCGCCGACCGGGTCGCCATTTTCGTCGAGCTCGTCATCGTGATGATCGTCGTGCTCGGCGGCATATTCGGCTTCTTCGCGCAGCAGCGCTTCGCGGTCTTCGCGCGGGATCTGGTAATAATCGGGGTGAATTTCCGAAAAGGCGAGGAAACCGTGGCGGTTGCCGCCATATTCGACAAAGGCCGCCTGCAACGAAGGTTCGACCCGGGTTACCTTGGCGAGATAGATATTGCCCTTGAGCTGCTTCCTGTCGGCAGCTTCAAAGTCGAATTCCTCAATTCGTTGTCCATTGACCACGGCAACCCGGGTTTCTTCCGGGTGGCGGGCGTCGATCAGCATGCGAAGTGACATTATAGGGCTCCATGGCACCGCGGCCGCCCCTTGCGGGGCACCGGCGGCGCATATTTCTGGCGTCGGCGCGGCGCTGTGCGGCCACGCTGACAATATGTTGCGGGATATGTGCGATCAGGCCCGAATGATCCGCAGTCGCCGCCCATGGCTTGCCGGCCCGAAGGGCGGCCGCGCTTGAACGAAATGGCGAAACGATCATCCGACCCCTAAAATACGCCCGGCCTCGACCCCGGCCGGGTTGCGTGCCTCGCGGCGGGCTTCGGCGAACGTCACCCGCAAGGGCGACAGGACGAAGCTGCCGGAAACAACAGCGGCCAAGCCACTGTTCCGGATAGTCGTAGCAGCGGAAGCGGGGGGCGGCAAGGGCGGGTATCGGATGGAAAGCGGGGGCTGCCGGCCACATACGAAAAAGCCCGGGCAATGCCCGGGCTTTCGCAGCACCAACGCCGCCGGGTGAAGCCCGACCGCACCAGAGCAATCGGATCAGCGCGAGTAAAACTCGACGACCAGATTGGGCTCCATCTTCACCGGATAAGGCACTTCATCGAGGGTCGGCACGCGGACGTACGTTGCCTTGGGGCCTTCGACCGCAACATATTCCGGCACTTCACGCTCGGTGAGGCCCTGGGCTTCCATGACCAGCGCCATTTCCTTGGCCTTGGCACCGAGTTCGACGACATCGCCGGGCTTGACCTTCGCCGAAGCGATGTTGCAGCGGCGGCCGTTGACGATGATGTGGCCATGATTGACGATCTGGCGGGCAGCAAAGATCGTCGGCGCGAACTTGGCGCGATAGACGACCATGTCGAGACGCTGTTCGAGCAGGCCGATGAGGTTCTGCGAGGTATCGCCCTTCATCTGCACTGCGGCCTGGTAGGTGGCGCGGAACTGCTTTTCGGTGACATCACCGTAATAACCCTTGAGCTTCTGCTTGGCCTTCAACTGGATGCCGAAGTCCGACACCTTGCTCTTGCGGCGCTGGCCATGCTGGCCGGGACCGTATTCGCGCTTGTTGACCGGCGACTTGGGGCGGCCCCAGATGTTTTCGCCCATGCGGCGATCGAGCTTGTACTTGCTGTTATGACGCTTCGACATGTGATTCGCTTTCGTATTTGCTGGAGGCCCGCCGAGCGGACCCCTTGAAACCCCGGCCTCGCACCGACCGGCCAGAACCTTGCGGCTTGCCGGGCGCGGCCACTGCTTCACCGGGGGTGCAGGGCCAATTGCGAAGCGGCGGCGGTTAGACGAAGCCGGCTTCCCGGTCAAGTGCAGCTTGACTTTCGAGCGGGTTCCCGCCACACGCCGCGCTTCCAGAAAATCGGAAAGTACGCCCCCATGGCACGCGTTACCGTTGAAGATTGCGTCGACAAGATCCCCAACCGTTTCGACCTGGTGTTGTTCGCGGCGACCCGCGCGCGTGCCATCTCGTCGGGCGCCGAGATCACCGTCGACCGCGATCGCGACAAGAACCCGGTCGTGGCGCTGCGCGAAATCGCCGACGAGAACATCAAGCCGGTCGATCTGCAGGAAGCACTGATCGCCTCGATGCGCCGCGTTGTCGAAAGCGAAGACGATACGCCGGATGCGATCGGGTCGCTGTCGGCTTCGGCCGAAGCACTGCGGATTACGGCAGCGCAGCCGCCGCGCAATCAAAACCTCGGGCCTGACTACGAATAAGCGCGGCCGGCGTTTAGCGCATCTAGACACGGACTCGCGCGTATTCCGGCCGGCGGGGCGGTTGGCCCTCTGCCAACCGCCCCGTCCGACGTGTGGGCTTTACCCAAGCCTTTTACTTACTTACTTTCTTATTTCACCCCGCAACAGCCCGCCCCCGGCTCGGGCTGCGCCTGAGTTCGACCTCTCCCACAGCCGCAGGCGACGCATCCGCGTCAACAGGAAAGGTTAAGTGGTTGCGCCCGCGCGCCCCGCACACCACTATCGCCGAATGCTCCGTCAGTATGAACTTGTAGAACGCGTAAAGGCCTATGATCCCGATGCGGACGAGGACCTTCTGAACCGCGCCTATGTGTTCTCGATGAAGGCGCATGGCAGCCAGCTCCGCGCCTCGGGCGACCCCTATTTCAGCCACCCGATCGAAGTCGCCGGCATCCTGACCGATCTGAAGCTCGACGACGAAACGATCGCGACCGGCATCCTGCACGATACCATCGAGGATACTGTGGCGACGCAGGAACAGATCGACCGGCTGTTCGGCACCTCGGTCGGCCGGCTCGTCGATGGCGTCACCAAGCTGTCCAAGATCGAGGCGCAGACCGACAGCGAGCGCCAGGCCGAGAATTTGCGCAAGTTCCTGCTCGCCATGTCGACCGATATCCGCGTGCTGCTCGTCAAGCTGGCGGACCGGCTGCACAACATGCGCACGCTGCATTTCATCAAATCCGAGGAAAAACGCCGCCGCATCGCCCGCGAAACGATGGATATCTATGCGCCGCTCGCCGAACGCATCGGCATGTACGGCTTCATGGACGAATTGCAGGAACTGGCGTTCCGCGAACTCGAACCCGAAGCGCATGCCACGATCACGGCGCGGCTCGAAAAGCTGCGCACGTCGGGCGGCGACACGGTGGCGCGCATCGCGTCGGGCATCAAGCTGCTGCTCGGGCAAAAGGGCATCGATGCCGATGTGACCGGCCGCGAGAAACGCCCCTATTCGATCTGGCGCAAGATGCAGGGCCGTCAGGCGACCTTCGAATCACTGTCCGATGTCATGGCCTTCCGGGTGCTCGTCGATGACGACGGCGAATGCTATCGCGCCCTGGGTGTCGTCCATGGCCGCTGGCCGATGGTGATCGGGCGCTTCAAGGATTTCATCTCGACGCCCAAGCGCAACGGTTACAAATCGATCCACACCACGGTGCTGCATTCCGAAAACACCCGCATCGAAGTGCAGATTCGCACCCGGCGCATGCACGAGGAAGCCGAATTCGGCCTCGCCGCGCACTGGGCGTACAAACAGGGCGGCGATGGCGCCCCGGCGCGCGAGGCCTATCCGTGGCTCGAGGATCTGCTCGAAGTGCTGCGCGATGCGGCGTCGCCTGAAGAACTGCTCGAAAACGCCCGGCTGGCGATGTTCCAGGACCAGGTGTTCGTCTTCACGCCGAAGGGCACCTTGTTCCAGTTGCCCAAGGATTCGACGCCCGTCGATTTCGCCTATGCCGTCCACTCCGATCTCGGCGATCGCTGTGTCGGCGCCAAGGTCAATGGCCGCGTCGTGCCGCTGCGCACCCGGCTTGCCAATGGCGACCAAGTCGAAATTCTGCGCGCCAAGGCCAAGGCGCCCGATCCGGCGTGGGAAGGCTTTGTCGCCAGCGCCAAGGCGCGCGCCGCGATCCGCCGCCATGTCCGCCAGAAGAATTTGCTCGAAAGCCAGGCGATGGGGAGCAAATTGCTCGAATCGCTGGCGCTGCGCCTGAAGATCGCGCTCGGCGACGAACTGCTTGGCCCGGCGCTGGGGCGGCTGAAACTGCCCGATCGCGCCGCGCTCGAACTCGCGATGGCGCGCAATGTGCTGACCGATGCGCAAGTGTCGGAAGCGCTGGTGCCGGGCTCGACCGCCGGGCAAAAGCCCAGGCGTGCCCGCGGCAAGCCGGGGCCGGCGGCGGTCAGCATCCACGGCCTGACCCCCGGCGTGGCGTTCGAACTCGGTGCCTGCCGGCCGATCCCCGGGGACCGCATCGTCGGTATCCGCCACCCAGGCCAGCCGATCCAGGTTCATACCATCGATTGCGCCAGCCTGGCCGAAGAAACCGGCGAATGGCT
Source organism: Alphaproteobacteria bacterium (assembly GCA_031426015.1). Lineage (GTDB taxonomy): Bacteria > Pseudomonadota > Alphaproteobacteria > Sphingomonadales > Sphingomonadaceae > Sandarakinorhabdus. The sequence continues at coordinate 48,697 of JANPKK010000037.1, read as the reverse complement.
GGAAGTATCATGGGGCAAGGAAACCGATGGCGCCGTCGCGCGGCTGGCGGTGGTGGTGCACAACCAGCCGGGCTCGCTCGCTTCGCTGGCGACGACGCTGGCAGCGCACAACGCCAATATCGTCAATTTGGCGCTGAAACACCGCGACCGCGAATTCCACACCGATGTCATCGATATCGAAGTCGAGGACCTCGCACATTTGACGACGATCATCGCAGCTCTGCGCCAGGTCAAGGCGGTGGTGTCGGCGGAACGGCTGCGCGGGTAGGTCGCGCTCGCAACGGGTGTCCAATCCTGCTAGGCGCGAAATCATGACCGACGAACAGATCCTTGCCGAATTTCGCGCCGCCGAAGCCTTGCTCGAGGGGCATTTCGTCCTGTCCTCGGGCCTGCGCTCGCCGCGCTACCTGCAATGCGCGCGGGTGCTGATGGACCCGGCGCGCGCCGCCCGGCTCGCCGAAGCGCTCGCGGCAAAAATTCCAGCCGACGTGCGCGCTGCGATCGATGTCGTCATCGCCCCGGCGATGGGCGGGCTGATCTGCGGCCATGAACTCGCCCGCGCGCTCGGCAAATTGTCGATGTTCGTCGAACGCCCGACCGGCACCTTCGAGCTGCGCCGCGGCTTCCGGCTCGAGCCCGGGCAGAAGGTGCTGCTGATGGAAGACGTCGTCACGACGGGTCTTTCCAGCCGCGAAGCCATCGCTGCGGTCAACGCCGCCGGTGGCGAGGTCATCCACGCCGCCTCGCTCGTCGACCGCTCCAACGGCAAGGCCGATCTCGGCGTGCCCTTCACCCCGCTGATCCGCCTCGATGTGCCAAGCTATGCCGCCGACGCGCTGCCGCCCGAACTCGCCGCCATCCCGGCCATCAAGCCCGGCAGCCGCGCCGCATGAAGACCGTCATCGCCGCTGCGCTGGCCCTGCAGGCAAGCCTGGCCACCACTGCGCCGCCGCCGGCCCTCGCGCCGATGTGGGAAACCACCGCCGCTGCCGCGCGCGCCGGTGGGTTCCACGGCCGGCTGATCGTCGCCGATGTCACCACCAGCCATGGCGAGGATATCGGCGCCGGCACCAGCGCGGGCGACCCGATCTGGCGCTGGGCATCGGTCACCAAACAGCTGGTCGCGACGCTGGTGATGCAGGAAGTCGATCGCGGCACCGTAACGCTCGACACGCCGATCCGCGCCTATGCGCCGGCGCTGAAGGTCGCCAATGCCGATCGCGTGACGCTGCGCCAGCTGCTGCAGCACACCAGCGGACTGCCCAATGACTATGACGGTCCGTTCAACGCCGCCGGCACATCGCCGCTGCTGTTCGAACGCAGCGCGCCCGTGCCCGGCCCCGGCATCAAGGCCATCTGCGCCGGTCCGGCCAAGGCCGAACCCGGCGCCCGCTTCGAATACAACAACTGCGATACCGAAGTCGCCGGCGCTATGCTGGAGGCGGTGACCGGCATGCCGGTGGCGAAATTGCTCGAAACCCGTCTGTTCGCGCCGTTGGGCATGCGCGACGTGCGGATGCTCAAGGCCGGCGATCCGGCCGGCCACACCGGCACTTTCGCCGATGGCAGCGGCGACGATTTCATCGACGTCGGCCGCTATGGCGCCGCCGGCGGCGTCGCGGGGCCGCCCGACATGCTGGTACGCTTCGACCAGGCGCTGCTTGCCGGGCGGCTGATGTCGCCGGCGGCGCGCGCCGAAATGTGGAAGGGCGCGCCGCGCTTCAGCAGCTCGGCGCTGGCGCAATGGGCCTATACGGTGCCGCTGAAGGGCTGCGCCGCGCCGGTCGACCTCGTGGAGCGCCGCGGCAGCATCGGCAGCATCGAGATCCGCAACGTCATCGCTCCGGCGCTGGGCCGCATCGTCATCGCCTTCGCCGATCGCCCCGTCGACTTCGGCGAACCCTGGCAGGGCAAGGGGCTGACCCATGACCTGCTGTCGGCAGCGCTGTGCCCTGAAGGGACGAAATGACCAACCACCTCCGTACCGACCGATTAAGGCTGGGCGTCAACATCGATCATGTCGCGACCATCCGCAACGCGCGCGGCGGGTTGCACCCCGATCCGGTGCGCGCGGCGCTGATGGCGGCCGAGGCCGGCGCCGATGGCATCACGGCGCATCTGCGCGAGGACCGGCGCCACATCACCGATGCCGATCTCGATGCGCTGGTCGGCAGCATCAGCCTGCCCTTGAACCTTGAAATGGCGGCGACCGACGAGATGCTCGGCATTGCGCTCAAGCATCGTCCGCACGCCGCCTGCATCGTGCCCGAACGCCGGGCCGAGCGCACTACCGAAGGCGGGCTCGATGCCGCCGGCCAGCATAATGTGCTGGCGCCGATCGTGGCGCGATTGAAGGACGCCGGTATCCGCGTCAGCCTGTTCATCGCGCCTGAGGCGCGGCAGCTCGAAGCCGCCGCCCGGCTCGGCGCGCCGGTGGTCGAGCTCCATACCGGCCCGTACAGCCATGCCGTGACCGATACCGAAATTGCCGCCGAAATGGCGCGGCTGGTGCGTGCTGCCGAAATCGGCGCGGCGCTCGGGCTGGAGATGCACGCGGGGCATGGGCTGACCTTCGATAATGTCGGGCCGGTGGCGGCGCTGCCGCAGCTGCACGAGCTCAACATCGGGCATTTCCTCATCGGCGAGGCGGTGTTCACCGGACTCGGGCCGGCGATCGCGCGGATGCGCGCGGCGATGGACGCGGCAAGGGCATGAACGGCAAACCTTCTTCCCCCTCCCCCCCGGTGAGCGCAGCGAACCGGGAGTGGGGAGAAGGAAGATGAACATCCCTTCTGGCGTCTTCGTCCTCGGGCTTGGTTCCGACCTGTGCAACATCGATCGCATCGACAACAGCATCACCCGCTTCGGTGACCGCTTCATCACCCGCGTCTTCACCGACATCGAACGCGCCAAGGCCGATCGCCGCAAGCTGACCCGTGTCGCCACCTACGCCAAGCGCTTCGCGGCGAAGGAAGCCTGTTCCAAGGCGCTCGGCACCGGCTTTCGGCAGGGGGTGTTCATGAAGGACATGGGGGTCGTCAACCTGGCTACAGGGGCGCCCACGCTGGCATTGACCGGCGGGGCTGCGGCAAGGCTGGCGCAAATCACCCCGGCGGGGTACAGGGCAGACGTTCATTTGACGATGACCGACGACCACCCTTGGGCGCAGGCCATCGTCCTTATCACCGCGAGTCCCCTATGACCGAGGCTGCATTGCCGGCGACCAAGAAGCCGACCAACTGGGCCAGCGAGATCTGGCAACTGTTCCTGCTCGTCCTCGCCGTGCTCGGCGTCCATTCGTTCATCGCCAAGCCGTTCTACATCCCGTCGGGGTCGATGCTGCCGTCGCTGCTGATCGGTGACCGGCTGATCGTCAGCAAATTCCCCTATGGCTATTCCTATCTGTCGCCCTCGCTCAACGTGCTCCCCGAAATGCCGGGGCGGCTGCTGGGCCGCCTGCCCGATCGCGGCGACATCGCCGTCATCAAGAGCCCGCGCGACAAGACCGATTACATCAAGCGCGTCATCGGCCTGCCGGGCGATACGGTGCAGATGAAGGATGGCCAGCTCTGGCTCAACGGCGCGCCCGTCTCCAAAGTGGCGGTCGCCGATACGGTCATTCCCGTCAGCGCGAACAGCGACTGCGTGACGCCGATCGACGCGCAATATCGCACCACCAACGCCGCCGGCCAGCCCGAATGCCGCTTCCCGACCTATCGCGAGACGCTGCCGGGCGGGCGCAGCTACCTGACCATGGACCTCGCGCAGACGCCGCAGGACAATACCGAGCCGCTGCTCGTTCCCGAAGGCGCGATCTTCCTGATGGGCGACAATCGCGACAACAGCGAAGACAGCCGCTTCGATCCGCTGCTCGGCGGGCTCGGCATGTTGCCGATCGAAAACCTTGCCGGCCGCGCCGAGTTCATCACCTTTTCGCTCGACGGCTCGACCGACTGGAACCCGATGACGTGGTTCACCGCGGTGCGCAGCGGCCGCTATTTCATCAATCTCGACACCAAGTCCGAATAGCGCCGGGTGCCGGCACCACCGCCCAGCCCGATCGAGCCGAGCAGCGTTCGGTCGCGCACCACGTTCGAAACCGCGCTGATCTGGATCACCTGTGCCGCCGCCGTCTGGCTCGCCTGGCAATTGGCCGAAGCGCTGCTGCTGATCTTTGCCGGCCTGGTCGTCGCCGCCGGCTTGCGCAGCGCCGAAAGCCTGGTGGGTCGCGTCGTCAAGATTCCGCACGCCGCGCGGTTGACCATCATTGTTGTCGTGCTGTTCGGCCTGATCATCGGCTTTCTGGCCTTTGCCGGCGTCGCGCTGGCGGCGCAAGCGCAGCAATTGAGCGCCACGGTCGATCTCCAGCTGGCGCGGTTGACCGAGATGGCGCGCGGCCTGGGGCTGAATATCGAACCCGGCCATTCGCTGCTGGCGCGCGTCCAGTCGCTTCTCGACGGGCATTTCGATCGGGTTGCAGCCTTTGTCGGCTCGGCCATCGGCGGGCTTGGCGCGCTGCTGTTCGCGCTCGTCTTCGGCATTTATGTCGCCGCCGATCCGCGCCTTTACGAACGCGGGCTGGAATGGCTGACGCCGATGGCCGCGCGCGGCGAACTGCATGAAACGCTGGCGGAAATGGCGAATGTGCTGCGCCGCTGGGTCGCCGGCCGCCTGTTGACCATGGGCATCGAAGGCGGCTTCATCTTCATCGGCCTGTCGATCGTCGGGGTGCCGCTGGCCGGGCTGCTCGGGCTGGTCTCGGGGTTGCTTGCCTTCATCCCAAATCTGGGCGCCATGATCTCGGGCGCGTTGATCGTCGCGGTCGGTTTTTCGGTTGGGCCGACCGAAGGGCTGTGGGCGGTCGGGATCTATCTCGCCGTGCAATTGATCGAAGGCAATGTGCTGACCCCGCTCATTGAAAAGCGTGCCGTCGACCTCGCACCCGCGGTCGTGCTGGCGGCACAATTGCTGTTCGGCATCCTGTTCGGCGTCCTTGGCGTGGCGCTCGCCGATCCGATCGTCGCCCTCGCCAAGGTCGCGCTTGTTCGCCGCAGCAAGCCTGTGGGAACCGATGCCGCTGACTGATCGTTAAAGCATCTAACGCCGTGGCATTTCGCCTGGCCGTGCCGAAAGACAGACAATGGCCGAACAGCCCCGTAACGACCGCCCGATCGAAACCCGCAGCTCGGGCGTGCCCGGCTGGCTGCTTGCCCTGCTGGTCATCGTCGGCCTCATCATCGCCGCGTTCGCCCTCGGCCTCGTCAATGTCGACCAGCTTACGTCGGGCAAGGCCCCCGACGTGAAGGTCGAAACCACCGGCGGTGAACTCCCGACCTTCGATGTCGATACCGCCACGGTCGATGTCGGCAAGTCGGAAAAGACCGTCCAGGTCCCAACCATCGATGTCGGCAGCAAGGACGCGACCGTCACCGTGCCGACGGTCGATGTCGAGCCTGCCAAGGACAAATAGTCGACACGGCGGCACGGCGCGCTTAACGCACGTCGCCGTGCCGCCCTTTCCTGCCTCCCCCCAGATGGCCGCCGCGCTTGCGCAAGCACGCGCGGCAGCGGCGCGTGGTGAAGTGCCCGTCGGCGCCGTGATCTCCGCCGCCGATGGCCGCCTGCTCGCCGCGGCGGGCAACCGCACGCTCGAACTTCACGATCCCACCGCCCATGCCGAAATCCTGGCGCTGCGGGCGGCCTGCGCCGCGATGGGCAGTGAACGCCTGCCCGGTGCAACGCTGCATGTCACCCTCGAGCCCTGCCCGATGTGCGCATCGGCGATCGCCCAGGCGCGCATCGCGACGCTGGTCTATGGCGCTTCCGATCCGAAATCGGGCGGTATCGAGCAAGGGCCGCGGATTTTTTCGCACCCGCAAAGCCACCATGTGCCGCAGGTGATCGCGGGCATCGGCGAAACCGAGTCGGCGGCGCTGCTGAAGGCGTTTTTCCAGCGCCTGCGATCCTGATGCCGGCGGTTGTGCTTCGCCACAATTGCGTTATTTAACAAAAAGGTTGACTGGGAATTGCGGACTCCGGTCGGATCATTCGCTATCAGTGTCCGCTCGTCGGCATATCATCGCCGTGCCGCGCCATATTGGAAGCCGAATGTCGGACGTTAGTGCGGAGCCTTCCTCACCGCCCATCGACCCTGCAAGCGTTGCCGACGCTCTCGAAGGTGATCGCTTCAAGCAGTTTCTCGATCATATCCCGGTCGCCGTTGCCGTATCGGAACTGCAACCGTCGGAAATCGTGACCTATGCCAATCTGGAATTCCAACGGCTGACCGGTCGTGATGCAGCACAGATCGAAGGCAATAGCTGGCGGTCATTGCCCGGCATTGCCTCGGCAGATGGCGATGAACGCCTGCTCCGCGACGCTGTCCTTGATGATTCCGAATATATCGGCGTGTTCCGCATCGACCGCGATACGGGCCCGATCCATGTCGATGTCTGGTCGAACACGATCGAGAACGAAGCCGGTGAACCGATCTATCGCCTCGTCGCCATGGGCTGCGCCCCGAGCGCAGTCGAAGACTCCGCGGCCAAGGCGCTGATCGACAAGGACATACTGCTCAAGGAACTCCAGCACCGGGTCAAGAACAACCTCCAGATGATCACGGCGCTGATCCGGCTGGAAGCACGCAACGTCACCAGCGACGATGGCAGTGATCGCCTCAGCCGTCTCGCCGGACGGATCAATGCCCTGGCGGTGCTCTACGAGGCCCTGTCCCAAAACGAAGCCGGCGATTCGGTCGATCTCGGCGCCTATCTCGGACAGATCGCATCGGCGATCATGCAGGCCCATGCCGTCGAGGGCATCCGGCTGGACACCCGGATCGACACCTGGCCGGTAACGGTCAATGTTGCGATGCCGGCCGGGCTGGTGGTCAACGAAGTGCTGACCAACGCGCTCAAGCACGCCTTTGTCGGGCGCGACGGCGGCACCATCAAGCTGCACAGCCTGATCGACGATGATGGCTGCCATATCACCATCGCCGATGATGGCGTCGGCTTCCCCGATGGCACGAGCTGGCCGCAACCGGGGCGATTGAGCGCCATGATCCTGCATTCGCTCAAGCAGAATGCCGCCGCCACCGTATCGGTAACCTCGACGCCGGGCGCCGGTGTCGCCGTGACGATCTTCTTTGCCCGGCCGGCGCTAGCCTGACCCGCGCAGCCACGCGACCAGCGCCTTGTTCACCGCTTCGGGTGCATCCTGCTGCACCCAATGCGAGGCATCGGGCAGGGTCACCAGCGTGAAATCGCGCACCAACGGGCCATAGCCCTGCGTGTTGGCGATATCGATCGCCATGTCCTGTTCGCCCCAGATCATGAGGGTCGGCACGTCGATAATCGCCACCGGCTCGTCGAGCACGCCGGGGAAATTGGCGCGGTAATAGGCGATCATCGCCGTCAACGCGCCCGGAACGCTGGCATTGGCGCGATAATGCGCGATGATGTCGGGCGGGAACGCCGTTTTGTCGACCGCACTGTCGGTGAAGGCCCGGCCCACCGCCTCCGCCCCGCGCGCCCCCAGCAAGGCTTCGGGTAGCCAGGGCAACTGGAAGAACGCCACATACCAGCTCTTGCGCTTTTGCGACCATAGCGTGCGCAGCGTGTGGCGGAACACCGCCGGGTGCGGCACGTTCATGATGACCAGCCCATCGAGCGCCACCGCCCGCCGCTGCGCCACCACCCAGGCGACCAACGCCCCCCAGTCATGCGCGATCAGCAGTTTTCGGCGCGCGCCGAGCGCGTCGAACAGCGCCGCCGTATCGGCAACCAGATGATCGATATGATACGCCGATTGCGCCTTGGGCCGGCTGGTGTCGCCATAGCCGCGCAGATCGGGCGCCACGGCATGCCAGCCCTCGGCGGCCAGCACTGGCAATTGGTGGCGCCACGATTTGCGGCTCTCGGGAAAGCCGTGCAGGCACAAAGCGATGTCCGGCCCCTCGCCACATTCATCGATGGCGAAATCGATGCCGTTGGCAGTGATGTGGCGGCTGGTGATCACGCGTTGAAGTGCAGCTTCAGGCCGGGGCGCGGCCAGCGCGCCCGCGCCATCTTGCCGGTCGTCGACAGGCACACCCACACGTCCATCATGTCGGCGCCGCCGAAGCAGATGTTGGTGGTCAACAGATCGGGGAAGGGAAAGAATTCCTGGGCCCCCGTCACCGGATCGACCGACGTCACCCCGGCGCTTTCGATCAGCGTCGCCTGGGCGATATTGCCATTGGCCTCCATCGCCAGGCTGTCGAGATAGGTCTTGTTCGGCCAGGTCGTCACGAACCGCCCCGGCGCCGCGGCCAGCGGTGACGGCGCCACCGTGCCCGGCCCGGTGATGTCGAACTCCAGGATGACGCGGCCGGCGGTGACCGCGGCATAGACCTTGCTGCCATCGGGCGACAAACCGACCCCGTTGAGGTTGGGGCCATAAACCGCACAGACGCACGAACTGCCATCGTCCTTGCCATAGAACAGCCCGCCCTTGGTCTCGTGATGCGGGAAATGCTTGCCGAGATCGGTGAACCAGAAGCCGCCCGCGGCATCGAAGACGATGTCGTTGGGGCCGGAAAGCGCCAGCCCATCGTCGGTCTTGTCGTACAATCGCGTCACTGCGCCGGTGGCGATGTCGACCCGCTCGATCCGCCCGGTGGTATAATCATCGGCGGCATTGCCCGGCAGCAGCAGACCATCCTGCTCATACCAGGCGAAGCCACCATTATTGCAGACATAGATCGCGCCATCGGGACCGATCGCCGCCCCGTTCGGCCCGCCGCCGGTGGTGGCGACGGTGGAGAGCGTGCCATCGGGGGCCAGCCGGGTCAGCTTGCCGGCCTTGATCTCGACGAAGATGACGCTGCCATCGTCCATGGCGATGGGGCCTTCGGGAAATTGCAGCCCCTCGGCGACGATGCTGTGTGGATGCATTGGTGATTCTCCCCGTATTTTTTAGCATCGTGACGCGGAGTCGGGGGAAAGACCAGTGGCGAAAAGGGGAGCGTGGTAAGAGGGGGCGCAGGCAGCTGGTGCTTAGGTCCCAAACACTTGCAATACATTCGTTCGCGGTGGACGGCGGACTGCCATGTGCTAAACTGTAACGGCCAGATCGTGTCGATGAACCACATCAATCACGTTGGTGGCGGGTACATCGCGTGTAATTCTAATATCCCAACCGTGATCCATGGCTTCCCAGCGACCTTCATGTTGAAGGAATGACTCGATCATTGATTGTGGCAGCCGATCTGGAGTGCGGACGCACCATCCAGATACCGGGTAGCGGAAGATAACCACCGCTGGCTGCCCAAGTCGGCTAAGCGTTCGTCTCAGTCTTCCATCCGCATTGGCCGCGATGCGCTGGAAGGCTTCGCCTCCATAAGAATTGTAGAATACTTCGCAGCCACCGTCGTGAAGTAAAGCGCGGTACGGCGTAGCCCATACACCGCCCTCACGATTGATAAATGTTCTGTCCGCCTGAAGCATTTTAGATACGGCTGCGTCGACCTCGGCAAGTTCTTCAACAGCACCAACGTCACTTAGTTGCTCTTTGAGGCGCTGGGTGTGCTGCTTAAGGTCGAGCTTCATGAGCCCGTCCTTTCTCACACGATCGAAGTCAATCAGTCTTGTTGCGTGGAACGCTAGCAATTCACGGTCAAACATGGCGTTCGTGATTAAGCGTTTTATTTCCTTCCATCGTGGCATTGGTGGCGCATCATTCAAAATGCGATATGTGCTGGGAGAAAGTGAATATTCGTGATCTTGCTTCCGTTCCGCCCGCAATTTATTGCAATGTTTCGTAAGGAAATTGGTTACTTCAGACGGCCAAGTATCGATTTTATCCATGTCAACGGGGCGCATGTGTAGCCATCCTCAATTCGGCCCTGACGCCCGCAGCGGCGCGTACTCATTCCCCGCATTCCACACCGGCCAGTCCGACCCATCGGCCAACTTTCGCCCGACAAGAAAGGCGACGCTCGCCTCCTGCGCCGTCCCCGCAAAGGTCCAGTCGGCCATGAACTGGTCGCTCGGTTGGTGGTAGCGGCTGGCGTTATAGGCGCCGACCAGCGCGTCGCCCTTCGCGGTGCCGCCCGACACCAGATCGCGCCCGGCGCGGAACGACAGCGCCGGTACGCCGCGGCGAGCAAAGGGGTAATGGTCCGATCGGAAATACCAGCCGGCTTCGGGGTTGGGTTCATCGCTGACGACCAGCTTGAGCGTCGCGGCGGCAGCGCGCAGATCGCCCTCCAGCGGGGTACGGCCACCGCCGACAAGTTCGATATTGCGCGCCGCCGGCAGCACGACATGCGGATCGAGATTGATGACCGCGACGGTGCTCGCCAGCGGTTGCACCGGGTGCCCGGCATAATATTCGGCGCCGAGCAGGCCCTTTTCCTCGGCGGTCCAGGCGGCGAACACCACCGATCGCGCCGGCTTCGGCCCGCTGGCAAAGGCGCGAGCGACTTCCAAAAGTTCGGCGGTGCCGGTGGCATTGTCGATGGCGCCGTTGCGGATGGCATCGCCGGTGGCATCGGGGCCGTTCGCGCCGTTGGCATCCCAATGCGCGCCATAGAGCACGGTTTCGGCGGGCCGCGCCGCGCCGGGCAGGATGCCGATGACATTATGGCTGGTCACCAGCGTCGCCTTGAGATCACCCTGTGCCGACAGGCTGGCCCCGGAAAGAAGCGTGGCGGTGAAGCCCGGCGCGCGCGCCCTGGCCTTGGCATCGGCAAGCGTAAGCCCCGCCGAAGCGAGCAATTCGGTGCCGAGCCTTAGCGGCAACCAGCCGCTGAACTTCAGCGTCGAGGCGGCCAGCGGCGCAAAGCTCATCGCCGGCAGGGCATCGCCGCTTGCCACCTGGAGCCAGGGGTAGCTGGCGGCGGCATCTTCGTGGATGACCAGCACGCCCGCCGCGCCGGCGCGCGCCGCAGCTTCGAATTTCGAGCCGACCCGCCCGGCAACGACCAGCCGCCGGCCTTCGAACCCCAGATCGCTGCCGGCCTCGAAATCGGGATCATTGGCGAGAACGACGGCAATCTTGCCCTGCATGTCGACGCCGCGATAGGCGTCGTAACCATTGCCGACGACGCCGAAGCCGGCAAAGACCAAAGACAGATCGGTGATCGCGGTCGCCCCCGGGTTGCGCAGCGCCAGCGTCACGTCCTCGCCGGGGCGCAGCGCCAGCGTCTTGCCGCCAAAGGCCAACGACACAAGGGCGCCGGGCTGGCGATCGAGCCGGACCAGCGGCACCTCCTGCAGCCAACTGCCGTTCGGGCCGCCGGGTTGCAGGCCGGCAGCGGCCATGGACTTTGCCAGGAATTCGATGGTTTTCGCCTCGCCAGCCTCTCCCGGCCCGCGGCCGCCAAAAGCATCGGACGCCAGGACCGCGACATCGGCCTTGATCCGCGCGGCCGAAATCGGGGGTGGCGGCCCCGCCGCGAGCAAGACCAGGGCGAGGGGAGCAAGAAGGATGCGCATCGCCCTACCAGACCGGCAATCGCCGTCCCGCGCAAGCCCGGCGTCTGTCCTACACGCCGGAAATCCGGTAGCAAAACATCGCTGTCGACCGCTGGGCCGACGATATGGCCGCCAGCATGTCGAACGCCGCAGATCCGTCAACTTTGTCAATTTGTGAACTTTCCGTAATGTCGCGCCACCCCTTCCCAGCCGGATCGCTGCCGGTTAATGTTCCGCAATTGTTCCCTGCAAAGGCCATGACTTGATCGAAATCCTGCTCGCCGTTCTCGTCGGTTTCGCTATCGCCCTGCTGCTCGGCTGGGCGCTGTGGGCGCGGCCACTGGCCGGATTGCGCGCCGAACGCGATGCGGCCCGCGGAGAAGCCGCCGCCGCCCGGTCCGAAGCCGCCGAGGCGCTGGCCGAAGTCAGCCACCAGCGCGAGGAACGTGGGCGTCACGCTACCGAAGTGTTGATGCTGGCGCGCCGCAACGAGGAACTGCGCAGCGCCGAAGCCGAGCGTGAAAAGCTGACCGGGCAGTTGAGCGCGCTGACCGCGCAACAGGCCGAGCGCGACCGGGCGCACGCCGCCGAAGTGGCGCGGACGGTCGAAACTTTCCAGGCGCTGGCGGGCAAGGCGCTCGAAGGCGCGCAGGCCAAGCTGGCCGAAAGCGCCGAAGCGCTGATGGTGCGGCAGCGCGAAGCCGCCGGCGCTGGATTGGAGGCCAATCGCAACCAGCTCGCCGAGCTGATCGCGCCGGTCAAGGAAACGCTGGTCAAATATGAAACCCGGCTCGGCGAGGTGGAGGCGGCGCGAACCGAGGCCTATGGCAGCCTGAAGGAGCAGCTCGCCACCGTCGTGCTCGGCCAGGAGCGCGTGTCGGGCGCGGCGGCCAAGCTGGAAACCGCTTTGCGATCGTCGGGCAAGGTGGCCGGGCGCTGGGGCGAGGAGCAATGCCGCAACGTGCTTGAGGCCGCCGGGCTGGTGGAAGGCATTGATTTCGAAACGCAATGGTCGGTCGATGGTGAGGATGGCGCCAAGCAGCGCCCGGATTTCAAGATCAACCTGCCCGGTGGGCGCGTACTGGTCATCGATGTCAAATGCTCGATCGATGCCTATATTTCCGCCGCCGAAGCCGATGATGCAGCGACGCGGCAGACCTATCTCATCGCCCATGCCCGCGCCGTGAAGACCCATGCCGAAGGGCTGGCGAAAAAGGATTATGCCAAGGCGGTCGGCAGCGCGGTCGAATTCGTCGTGCTGTTCGTGCCGGGCGAAAACTTCCTCGGCGCCGCACTCGAACAGGATCGCAACCTGATGAACGACTTTTTCAAGCGCCAGGTGGTGCTCGCCGGGCCGGTCAATCTCGTCGCGGTCGCCCGTACCGTCGGCGCGCTGCGTGATCAGGCGCGGCTGGCCAAGGAAGCCGGGGAAATCGCCAAGCTGGGCCGCGACCTGTATGATTCGATCCGCATCATGGGTGGCAATTTCAACAAGGTGCAAAAATCGCTCGAAGCCGCTGTCGGCAATTGGAACACGCTGGTCGGCCAGGTCGATTCACGCGTCGTCGGCCGGGCACGCAAGCTGAAGGACATGGGCGCTGCGACGGGCCTTGAGGATCTGGTCGAGCTGGCGCCGGTCGTCCAGGTGCCGATGCTGCCGAACACCGCCGAAATGTCGGTGTCGATGCTGCCGGCGGCGGGAGACGCAGCGGTGTAGTCGAGCGCCGGGATCAGCCGAGAACGCCTATCAGGATCATCAGCAGGACATAGACGCTCAGCGTCAGCCACGATGCCAGCGCCAGCACCGCCGTCCGCCAGACGGCAGCGCCGCGGGTCAACGCATAGGCGCCTTTCAGTTGGGCATACATATGGACAACCGGCGCGATCAACAGCGGCACCCATAGCCATTGCGACGTGATGCCGAGCGACAAGGCACCACTGGCGATGATGAACAGCAACGACATGAAACTGATCGAATAAAGCGAAAAGATGGCGTGGTCGTACATCTTCACTTCGCGGCGCGCAGCGAACAGCAGCCAGAGCCAGGGCAGCGACAGCGGCACCAGCAGGAAGCTGAATTTATACGCCTTGCCCTGGATCTTGTAGAAAACCAGCTCGGGATTTTTCAGCGCCGCGCGGGCCTTGGCATTGAGCGATTCGCTGCCGAGATTGACATTGGCTTCACTGGTCCGGAGCTCACGAGCAATCTGTCCGGTAAGATCCGCCGGGGCGGCCGCCGCCCCATTGGCCCGGGCCCGCACCCGGTCGCGCACCGCTGCAACGCCGATGCGGACTCCCTCTAACGTCGCGACCTGCCCGGGTTCGGGATTGGCCCTGGCTGCCTTGATCTGTGCATCGAGCTCGGCGAGCTCGGCCTCGGCCTTGGGTAACTCCACTTTGGCCTCGGCCACGGTCAACGGCTTGCCGTTCACGGCGGTGGCATCACCCCCACCGATGTTGTCGCCAATGTTCACGAAGCTGAAAACAAAGAACATCAGGAAGACGACGAGCAGGAACAATGGCACCGGCGCGACATAACGAGCGCGCTTGCCCTGAATGTAATCCCGAGTCAGCGTGCCGGGTTTGAACACCAGCATCGGCAGGGTTTTCCAGGTCTTGCCGTCGAAATGGGTGATGCCGTGCAGGATCTCCTCACCGACATGGACGAGGCTGCGATGCAGATGCGCTTTCTGCCCGCAGACAGCGCAAAATTCACTGTGAAGCGGCGCGGCGCAATTGGCGCAGCGATGGGCGGCATTGGCAGCTTCGACCGCATCGATATCCGCAGACCGAGCCCCCGGACGGTTCAATGCGTCGGCGGCCAGTCCCGCAGTGGCCAGACTGCCCAGCGCGTCGATCTCGTCGCTCATCACCCACCCCGTGTTGCAGGTGCGAAGGTCGGCGATATCCACCGTTTTGGCAAGGCATGGCGTTGCGGGCGGCCCGGTCGCCCGGTAGGGTGGACGAAAGAGGAGATTTCAGATCATGGCTGGCGTGAACAAGGTGATCCTGGTCGGACGACTGGGCAAGGATCCGGAAACCAAGAGTTTCGCCAATGGCGGGTCGGTGACGCAGTTCACCATGGCGACATCGGAGAACTGGCGCGACAAACAGTCCGGTGAACGCAAGGAAAAGACCGAATGGCACAACATCGTCATTCGCAACGAAAACATCGGCAAGGTCGCGCAGCAGTATCTGCGCAAGGGCAGCGAAGTCTATATCGAAGGGGCGATCACGACCCGCAAATGGCAGGACCAGAGCGGCGCCGATCGCTACACAACCGAGATCGTCGTCGGCCCGTTCAAGGGTGAACTGTCGCTGATCGGTGGCCGTGATGGCGGCGGCGGTGGCGGCAGCATGGGTGGCGGCGGCGACCGCGGCGGCTATGGCGGTGGCGATGATTATGGCGCCCCGGCCGGCGGCAACAATTTCGGCAGCGCCGCCAAGCGCCCCGCGGCCTTTGACGACGATCTCAACGACGACGTGCCGTTCTAGACCCGTGTGGTATCCGGAATTGTAACTAGAAGTGGCAAGCCTCTGCTAAGCATCATGTTACAGCAGCTTTATGTGCGTTCGCAGGCCGCTCGCCATCTGTATCAAGATATGGGTTGCGGAATTTGCAACTAGTCGGGGCGTGAAAAGGCGGGCGTCCCGTTTCATGATCCTGCAGTGGCTATACTGACAGGCGTTACCGACTGTTCGCTGTCCTTCGGAGCGCGAAGTTTGTCCGGAGCTGGAGTACCGGAGTGCCGTGACCCCCAGATTTTCATCCCCCTGGAACCAGAATTTTCCAGACAGGATCGGTTCGGAAAGCAGGCGGGAGGTCACGGGCACCCTAAAAATCCCGAATACCGGTCACGCCGACAATGTTCGGATCAGCTTTGCGCAGCGGCGCGTTGCTTCCGATATTCGATTACGGGCATCCCGCCCCAACCCCAGTCTTCCAGTTCGACCTCCTGGATCACGACCCAGGTCCACTCCAGCGGCTTGTCGAGCACGTCGAGCAATACCTGGCTCATTCCCTTGTAGATTGCTGCCTTCTGTTCGGGCGTGACCCGGTCGACCCCGGGTGACGTGCCTTCGCGGGTCAATTGGACGGTGATCATGGGCATTGCTGTTCTCCTTGGGTTGGGGTCGGGGGTTAGTGGCCGGCGCTCTGGCCGCCATCGACATGCAGGATTTCGCCGGTGACGAACTGGGCGCCTTCGAGATACAGCACGGCTTCGGCGATATCGGCGAGGTCGCCCATGCGGCCGACCGGTTGCAATGCCGACAGAAACGCGTGCGTTTCGGGTGCGTGCATCGGTGTCTTGATGATCCCCGGCGATACCGCGTTGACGCGAATGCCGCGCGACGCATATTCGATGGCAAGGCTTCGGGTTGCGGCATTCAGGCCGCCTTTGGTCAACGAGGCCAGAACCGATGGCACAGTGGAAATTGCGTGATCGACAAGGCTCGTCGTGATGCTCACCACATGGCCGCGCCCCTGTTTTTCCATCACGGCGATAGCCGCCTGGGTGACATAGAAAAAGCCGGTGAGGTTCGTGGCGATGTTGGCATCGTACTGGTCAGCCGTGAAATCGGTGAAGGGGCTCGCAGTGAAGATGCCCGCATTGTTGACCAGCGTGTCGATGCGGCCGAAGTGATCGAGCGCCGCCTGGACGACGCGCGGACCCGTTTCAGGGAGGCCGATATTGCCTGCGATCGTCAGGACATCGGGGTTTGTCGACGGCTTGATCGAGCGCGACGTTGCAACAACCCGGTAGTTGCGATCGAGATAGGCCTTGACGAGTGCTTCACCGATACCCTGCGAAGCGCCGGTGATGATGACGACCTTGCGTTCGTTTGTCATGATGTGTCTCCATTCCATTGTGCGCAGCGCTCGATTGCGCTGCGATGGAGACTGAATAGATAAAGCCAGATTTCAGCGGAATGGTCGACATATGAGAGACATTCTTCCGCAAAACGGCAGAATTGCCGCTATTCGGTTGCCCTGCTCAGCCGTGCCAGATCCGCCTTCAGTCGCGGCACGGCAAAGTCGGCAAAGGCGCGCACCTTGGGCACGTGCAGCCGCCCCTGCGGCGCGATCAGATGGACGGGAAGCGGCGGATGCTCGTCGCTGGCCAGGATGATCCTGAGCGAACCGGCTTCGATCTGGTCGGCGATATGATTGGAAAACAGGCGCACCACACCGCGGGCGGCAACCGCACTGTCGACGGCGGCTCTTATGCTGTTGACGATGAAGCGCGGCGCAAACTGAACAGTGCGCGGCAAGGAGGCGCCGTCGAGCGGCGGAAAGCTCCAATGGTCGATGCCGAAATGTGTTTTGGCGATGATCTGGTGCTGGGCCAGATCCGACGGGACCCGGATCACCGGGTGGCTGTCCAGATACCGCGGCGCCGCCGCGACGACGCGCCGGACCTCGCCGACCCGGATCGCGACCAGCGTCGAATCGGCCAGATGCGCGAAACGAAACGCCAGATCGATGCCCTCGTCGACAAGGTTTGCCGGGCGATCGAGAAACATCAGGCGAATGTTGACGGCGGGAAAGGCATCGAGGAAGGCATCGATGATCGGGCGCAGGATGGCTTCGCCTTCCGCGACCGGCGCCGTGATCGTCAGCAGTCCGCGCGGCGCCGATCGCTCCCCTGCGGCAATGATGTCCGCTTCTTCCAGATCGGTCAGCATCCGCCGGCACGCGACAAGATAGCGGTCGCCCGCTTCGCTCAGCCGCAGCGAGCGCGTGGTGCGGTGGATGAGTTCGACGCCGACATGGTGTTCGAGAAAGGCGATTGCCCGGCTGACCGCCGCCGGCGATTTGCCGAGCTGGCGACCCGCACCGGCAAGGCTCCCCGCATCGAGTGCAGCGACAAAGACCTTCATTGCGTCGATGCGGTCCATTTGCATCCTGACCAACAAACAGAGGACCATGCAGCCATAGGGCATCCATGGTCGCCCCTCAACGCTGCAGCGGAACCGTCCGGGATGCTTGAAAAGCCGGTCGAAATGCAGGCCGATGACTTCGGATCGCATCAGCTGATCAGTTGATTGACACGGGCCTGCACACGCGGGCCAATCAGCAGGATTGCCGGCACGACGATAGCATAGCCTGTCGCCCAGGACCGAAGCCAGACGGCGACAAACCCTGTGGAAAGCCCGAGATTGATGGCAAGGATAACGAAGGAAATGATGCCGGTTGTTACGGCTCCCATCGCCACCGCAAAGGCAATTTTCCGCCTTTTTTCGATGTTCATGATTCTCTCCACAAGCAGATGTGTCAGTGACCGGCGACGCCAGGTGATGCGATGTGCGGCACGACGAATTCGATGGTTTTGCCGGTGATGACATGGTGCTCGGGTGTCGCGAGCTCGATCAACAGCTTGTGCCGCCCCGCGGGAAGCCCTGCCACGACAATGCCCTCACTGTTTCCGGCATCTGCCCAATGCCAGGGCAAATCATCGACTGTGACATGGAGGTGACCAGCGCGCGGCGACACCGCCGCTGCCGCCGCGCCGAAAATCGGCAGGATCCGGATATTTTCGACGCGATAGGCGATGATCGCCGTGCCGCGCTGCGCCAGGGGTTCGGCCTGCGGCGGGCTCAGGTACAATGCGGGCTTGCGCTCATCGGCGAGCGGCAGGAACGGGCTCGCCTTGGGCGTGGGCGGGTGAGCCGTTGCGCCGGTGCTGCCGAGCAGGCCGGCAAGGATCGCGGCACAGATTGCCTTGTTCATGGGTAAATTCCTTCCTTCTGCTGTCCCCGCTGTTGGCGGAGCAGGCGCATACAGATTCACGACAGCGGGTCGACAACCGCTACGGGGGCCGCAGCGCGAGCTTTCAGGGGCTCGGCGCTGCAGCACCCGCAGGCGTCAGATCAGCTTGAGTTCCACCGCGATGTTGCCCCGGGTCGCCTTGGAATAGGGGCAGATCTGATGGGCCGCGGCGATCAGCTGTTCACCGAGTTCGCGGTCGATGCCGGGCAGGCTGACGTTCAGGCGCGCGATCAGCGAAAAGCCGTCGTCATCCAGCGCCAGGTCGACTTCGGCGTCGACCGCGCTGTCACTGGGCAGGCGAAGCTTGCGATCACCGGCAGCCTTGCCGATCGCCCCCAGGAAGCATGCCGACCAGCCGGCTGCGAACAATTGTTCGGGATTGGTGCCAGGCAGCGCCGAACCCGGCCGGGACAGAGCGACATCGAGCCGACCGTCCGAGCTGCGCGAAGCGCCTTCGCGGCCGCCGGTGGTGTGGGTATTGGCGGTGTAGATGATGTTCTTCGACATGATTTTGTTCCTTTGATTTCAGAGGGTTTCAAGCAACCGAATAACGAGCTGCCGGTGCGTTGGTGGAAAGTTCGCCCGACATCGCCAGCCGGGACGCTTCGAAGGCAGTCCAGCGGTCTTCGTTGTGCAGGCTCGGGATCGTCACGAACTCGTCGCGGGCCAATCCAGCGAGCGCCGCATCGACCAGCTTGTCGGCCGGCATGACGATGTCGCCGGGAAGATGCTCGACCGGGGTGCCCGCGACATTCCAGAAGTCCGTCGCGGTAGCGCCGGGCAGGACGACCTGCACATGGACGCCTGAGCCAGCCAGTTCGTGCCGCAGGTTCTGGCTGAAGGCGAGAACGAAGGCCTTGGTCCCGCCGTAAACACCATTGAGGAGTTCCGGGGCGATCGCGACGATGGAGGCGATGTTGACGATGGTTCCGTTGCCGCGCTGGGCAAAAGCCGAAACCGCGGCGTAGCTGAGCCGCATTAGCGCATTGACGTTGAGCGAAACCATCGCACTCATCGCTTCGACGTCGGCTTCCAGCGTTTGTGCGGTGGAACCGATACCGGCATTGTTGACCAACACCGTGATGCCCGGGTCATTCTTGATCCGTGCTTCGACCTTCGAAAGCTGAGCCGGAACTGCCAGATCAGCGACGATCGTGTCGACAGTGCTGCCGAACTGATCCCGGAGTTCTGCAGCGACACGCTCCAGTTTTTCCGTACCGCGCGCGACCAGGATCAAATCATAACCCTGTCGCGCCAGTCTGTTGGCATAAACGGCGCCAATACCGCCCGAGGCGCCGGTTATGAGGGCGACTCCCTTCTTGATGATCACAATACTTCCTTTCCAACAATGGACCGATACCGTCAGCGCCATTTGTCGCTGCGTTCGGATGGAAGTGATCTAATCGGTCGCGTCAGGCACCAGCAGTCGGCAAGAGTGAGAACGAGCCTCTCACCTGCCGACAGGTTGGTTAGAGTTGATCTCTGCGTCGCTGCACGCGGATCGCAACCGCGGCGTTGCCCAATCGACGAAGGCGCGAACCTTGAGCGGCAGCAGCCCCTGGCGCGGATAGACGATGTGGACGGGTCTGGGAGCGCCATCATAAGCGTTCAGGATCGACACGAGCGTACCTGTTCGCAGTTCATTGCGAACCTGGTAATCGAAGACCCGTGCGATGCCGGCGCCCCTCGTCGCCGCGGCGACATTGTTGGCCGCGTTGTTCACCGACACCCGGATCCGGGGCTGGCTGACGCGATCTTCGCCGTCGACCCGATAGGTCCAGAAAAGAGATTTGGACCCGAACGAAATGCCATCATGGTCCGACAGTTCGCCTGGGGTTTGCGGCGTGCCCCGCCTGTCGAGATAATCGGGACTTGCACATGTCAGCAGGCGAAATTCGCCCGCCTTGATCGCGTACAGGGCGCTATCGGCCAGATGTCCGAGGCGGACGGCAACATCGACATGTTCCTCGACCATATCGGCCATCCGGTCGGAACTGATGAGTTGCAACGCGATGTCGGGAAATTCCTTGATGAACGACAAGGCTATCGGCAGCACATGCCGTGATCCGAATTCCACCGGAATCGAAACGGTCAGCTCGCCGCGAGGTGCCTGATATTCGCCGGATGCGCGCCGTTCCGCTTCGTCGAGATCGGCGATTATACGCCGGGCAGCATCGATATAATCACGGCCGGCATCGGTCAGTTGCACTTTGCGACTTGTCCGGACCAGCAAATTGGTTCCGAGATAGCGTTCGAGATCGGCCACTTTACGACTGACACTCGGCAGTGGCGCATTGAGTTTGCGAGCGCCGGCTGAAAGGCTGCCGGCGTCGAAAACCGCAAGAATGACGCGCATTGCGTCGAGACGATCCATCTGCCGGCGCCCTTTCGTAAACCCTGGCCAACCACTTTGTCGGTACGACAACAGCCGGCGCATTGTATCAGCGGCTGTCGGCCACGAAAGATGTTGTTCCTGTTCCGGCCGCTGCACGCTCTGCGCCTGCGGCGGCCGGATCTGGGTTCAATTCCTGTCGAACGATATCGACGCCGTTGGTCGGATAGCGCCTAGAGTCCGAACGTCAGGCTGATCCGGCCGGCGATCGCGGCGCGGCCCTGCTGCTCCTCGGCACTGAATTCGCCAGCGGCGCGGAACATGCTGTTGCCCCCCAGGGCACGGACCTTGGCAACCCAGCCATTGGTGCGTTGCTCGGGCGCCAGTGTGAAAGCCTGGCCGCCATCGAAACGCGCTGTCGTGGCGCCGAGTTCGCCGCCGATGATCTGGCGACGACCGCCTTCGATTTCGGCGCGGAACCAGCTGGCGTCGGGACCCTTGCCACCGAAACCCAGACCCGCGGCGACCGTGCCCGACACCGCCAGTTCGTCGCTGCGGCGCGCATCGACGATCAGGTCGAACGCCTTGCCGCCACCGGTTTCGCTATAGCCGCCTTCATTCAACCGATAATAATCGATCGCCGCGATCGGTCGCAGGGAGAGCCGTCCGAAGCGGGCCTCATAGGCGACGCCGCCCGATGCCGACCAGAGCTGCGCCGTCCAGCTGGCGCTATTCTTGCGTTGCACGGCTTCGCGGCCGATCATACCGTCGAACTGCCGGCGGCCGCCAAGATCGATATGGGCACCCGAAACCCGCGCATTGGCCTGGAAGCCATTCCAGTCGCCGCGCCAATAGGCTGCCAGTTCATACTGGGTCGTGTTGACGTCATTCTCGGTACCACCATCGGCATCGGTCCCGAACAGCAACGCCGTGGCAACGCCGATGTTGCCGATGTCGGTCGCGAGGTCGGCACCGCCCGAAATACCCCAGCCGGAGATATCGTAACCCGCCGTGCTGTCGACGGCCTTCGATGTCCCCCACGCCACCTGTTGAACCCAGCCCTGCAACGCGCTGCTGCGGTTGGCCACCAGGTTCGGATCAGCGACCAGCCGTGCCGTTGCCCGCGATCCGCTCGAAACCGTCTCGAAAACGCCGCCGGCATGGTCGGGCAGCATCTGGCGCAGCGCCGACCCGAACCGCGCGGCATCGGCGATATCGAGAAAGGCGCCGGCGACTTTGGCATCACGGTCGAGCGCCTTTACGACGGCTTCATAGGCAGCCCCCTGCGAGCGGTTGAGCCCGAGGTCGGTCGCCGACTTGCGCGACAGGTCGATCACCACCTCCCCCGGCGCCCCGATGGCGATCTGGCTCTTGAACATGAAGGGCAACTGCGCGGCAGCGGTGCCCAGATTGCCCGCGCCAACAAGGCTGTTGGCCTTGACGATGACATAGCGCCCCTCGGCATTGGAGACATTGGCAAGGGTGACCGCCACCTTCGACCCGATTGCGAAGCTGGCGGTGCCGCTGACATCGAAGCGGGTGTTGGTCTTGCCCGCCGGGTCGATGTTGATACCGATGACCCCTTCGCTACCGACATTCAGCCCGGCAATCGCGACCGCGGTCTTGCCGGTCAGTGCCAGCGTGCCCGAGGCGACATTCACGGCGAGTCCCTGTCCCCCAAGAATGCCGCCGGCAAAGCGGCTGCCGCCGGTGATCGACAGGCTGTCGGCGCCGCCACCGAAATCGGCAATGCCGGCAAAGCCCGACTTGCCGCCGAGCGCAAGGGTATCGGCGCCGCCCCCGAAGCGGATGTCGCCGGTGATCGACGCCGCTGCCGACCCGGCCGCACCGGCGATCTGGCGGATGGTGGCACCGCCGTTGTTGGCACTCAGGTCGATGGCGATGTTGCTGCCGCCCCCGGTCGCTGCGATCACGCCGCTGTTTTCGACCAGTGCCAGTTTGCCGCCGCGATCGATGATGGCAACCGCCGCGCCATCCTTGCCGAGAGCGGTTGCCGTTATCTGGCCGCTGTTGCGGACACTGGTGACCGTGGCGCCGCTGTCGATGGCGATGGCGGTGCTAGTCGAGTTCGCAAGGCTGCTGCCGCTGGATTGCACCGTCCCGGCCACCCGAATGTCGGGCACGACCGCACCGGCGCCGATGCGGATTGCCGTCGCGCCGGCATCGACGGCGGTGGCTCGCACCGTGCCGTTGACAGCAACACCCCCGGCGACCGTGACGGCGCTGCCCAGGCCGCCGATCACCAGGCCATTGGCGGCAACACCCTTGTAGACGCCGATGCCCGCCACCGTGCCGTCGATGACGAGACCGGAAGTCGATCCGACGACCGGTCCGATGCTGGTGGCGCGGTCGGCGGCGCCGATCCGCACGGCTGCGGCCGAACCCCAGCTGGTGATGCTCGCGCTGCCTTCGCTGGCGTCGGGAATCCCGTCCTTGTCCTCGTCATCGACCTTGGGGTCGAGATCGCGCGGCGGCACGGCGAGAATCACGCCGCCGGCAACATTGCCGGCGATGTTCAGCGCCGGGCCGCCCTGCAAAAGATCATCGGCATCGAGCTTGCCGGTGTCGGCCGGGGCTGTCGTGCTGCGATAGCCCGACGCGCCGATGCTGCCCTGGACGACGAGAGCGCCACCGATATCGCCGGTGAACGACGCCCCCATCGCGTCCTTGCCCTGGGCGGTGATCGCCCCGGCGATACGGACATTGCCCGAAATCGGCCCTGCCGCGATGCCGATGGCCCGGTCGCCGATGACGGTGATCGACCCCGTTGATTCGAGCCCGCCGGTCAGGGGACCGCCGAGCTGGATTCCGCTCGAATCATTGCCGGTCACCGAAATCACCCCCGAATGGGCGATCGTGCCGACAAAGGGCCCTGCGGTGCGAATGGCGCTGCGGCGCGCGCCGTTGGCAAAGGCACCATCGAGGTCGCCATCCTTGTCGGTATCGGTAGCGGTAATGGCCTCGTCGATGATGATGCGGCCGCTGTTGGCAATGCCGCCGGTGGCGCCGGCGATGGCCAGGATCCCGGTTGCATCATTGGCGCCGGTAATCTGGATCAGCCCCTGGTTGGTCACCTTGTGGCTACTGTTGAGCGTGACGGCAGTGCCGCCGGCCGGGTTGACCGTGCCGGCACTGGTAATGCGGATATCATCGGCAGAACCGCTGCGGATCGTCGCGGTGGTCACGTTGTCGGTGCGCCGCGTCTCGATCAGGGTTTCGGCGGCGGCCGGTGCGGCAAGGGCGAAAAGCACGGGGGTCAGGCACGTGGAAGCAAACAGGATACGCAAGGGTGGCACTCCAGGAAAAGGCGGTCGCCGCCAAGGCGGTCGAACGCGGTGACTGGAGGGAAGACGGCGCGGCGTGGTGCCAGCCTTGGCGGCTGAATGAAATTCTGTCGAAAAATCTCAGAATTGCGCGTCGAGACCGAGCCGGACGGTGCGCGGGCGCAGCGGTGTTACCTGCCCGGCACCATTGTCGACAAAGGGGGTGCCGATGGCAAAGCGATTGCCGACGGTATCGGCAAGATTGGTGATGCCGAGCGTGAAGCCGAATCCGGGCCAGCCGAGCCGCGCGGTCAGTGCGCTGTCGAAATAATCACCTTGCGCATCGCCCAGCACCGGCCCGATCCCGAGCCGGGAGCGGCCGATATACTGGCCATTGGCGCTCAGGCGCAGATCGGTCCGGTCCGACAGGGCGGTGCGATAATCCACTCCGGCCCGCGCCGCGATCTGCGCGACATTGGGAATCCGCGATTGCCGGCCGGTCACGAAGCTGGCGGCAAAGGCCGGTGCCGGGTCGGTCACCCGACTGTCGTTCCAGGTCAGGGCGAAATCGAGCCGCAGCCCCTTTGCCGGCCGCCAGCCCCCGTTGACCGATAGCGAATAGATCTGGCCATTGCCGATATTGTCGGTGGTCGGCAAGCCGCCGGCATCGACATAATCGGCCTGGATATCGGTCCAGCGCGTCGCTGACAGGCTGATTGCCAGGTCGAAGGGATCACGCCCGGCGCTGCCATGGCGCACCCCGAACTCCAGCGTGGCGACGCGATCGTTGCGGAAGCGCCGCACGAAATCACCATCGATTGCCAGTCCGCCGGGCCGGAACCCCTGTTGCAGCCGGGCGAACAGGATGACATTCGCCAGCGCCGTTGACGACAATGCCAGCGATGGCAACAGCCGCGTTTCGCGTCGATCCGCCGTCATCCCGGCGCGTGCCGCCGCCAGGGTCGCCAGCACCGCCGGTGCAATATCCTCGCCGGCGCCCGACAGCCGGGCATGGGTCAGCCGCGCCCCGCCGGTAACGGTCAGGCCGTCGAACAATGCCAGGCTCGCCTCGCCGAAGATCGTGCCTTCATCGATCGTGTTCGTAACGCCGGTCACCGGTACCGGTGCATCCAGCGGCCCGAGGGCGCGGGTCAGGCGGGTGCGATTGTGGAGCAGGCTGAAGCCTGCCACCCAGCCCAGCCCGTCGGCCATCGGCCGCCACAGCCGCGTCTCGTTGGCGAACAGCCGGGTGTAATTGGCCTGGGTGAAGACCCGGTCGGGTCCGCCGGCAACGCTGGCGTCGAAACGCTCGGTCAACCGCTGCCCGGCGACGCCTGTCGACGACAGCAAGCGAAGCTCGTCCCATTCCTTCGCAATCACCAGATCGGCCAACCCGTAACGCGCTGCGAACCCCTGCGCGAAACGGCTGTTGTGATTGAGCGGCGGTTCGCCGCGGTCGGCATATTGGCTATCCGCCCCCTCGATCGACTGGCCGGTCAGCCCGAGATCGAACGTCCAGTCTTCGCCGGCCTCGACCCGAAATGTCGCCCGGCCGCCGTAGATCCGCGTGCGGTTGATGTCCTCGAGCCCGCGCGAGGCGTCATCGATATAACCGCCATCGCTGACGCCATAGCCAACGATGCGCAGCGCCGCATTCTCCGCCACGCCGATATTCACCATGCCGCCAAGGTCGGCACCCGGGTCGCCGTGCGCCGTCGCCGACACGCCGGCCGAAACAGCGGCGCTGGCGACGCCGGGCCGCGGCGGATTGCGGACGATGCGGATGATCCCGCCGAGCGACCCGGCACCATAAAGCGTGCCTTGCGGCCCCTCGAGCACCTCGACCGAAGCGATATCGTACAAGCGCAGGTCCGGGTCGGGCGCATTATAGGTCAGCCGTATGTCACCAAGATATTGGCCGACCGTTGCCTGGGTCGGACCGGTGAAGCTGGAATCGGCGATGCCGCGGATGAACAGTTTGTTGCGCCCGGCGCCCAGATGCGTCGACGACACCGTCGCCAGCCGCGCCAGCACCGCTTCGGTGCCGCGTTCCCCGCCGAACGCCAGGTCGCGCCCGTCGATCATCGACACCATGCCCTGAAAACGATCGAGCCTGACATCGCGCTTGCTGGCAGTGACGATGATCGGCGCGTCTTCGGTCAGCGGCGCCACGATGCTCGCCGGCCGCGGCGGGATGATTGCCGGCTGCGGCGCGAAAATTGCTGGCTTCGCCAGGGCGAGCTGCCAGCCGCGACCCGCGATGGCGGTGATCACCACATCGCGGCCCAGCAAGCGCCGCAGCGCTGCTTCGGTCGACATCACCCCCTTCACGCCCGGCACCTGCCGTTGCCACAGCGCCGCATCGGCGACGCTGATGCTGACGCCGCTCTGGGCTCCAAGGCTGGCGATGGCCTGACCCAGCGTGCCGCGCGGAACATCGAAGCGCGCCGCCACGGCGGGCGTGGCGGCGCCGAGCAGGACCGCCGAAAAGAGAAGGCGCACAGCGACCTTCACGGCGCCGCCGCTTGCAACCGCCATCCGGCACCATCGGCGACCACGCGCACGCCGAGCAGCGGCCCGAGCCCCGCCGGCAACGCCCTGCGGTTGTCGCCCAGGCTGATGACACCGCGGAATTTGCGCTCCGCCACGGCCGGATCGGCGACGATCACCAGTCCCGTGCTGCGCACCAGATCGGCCGCCACATCGGCCAGCGCCGCACCGTCATAGACCAGTTGCCCGGTCCGCCAGCTGCCGATCGTCGCCGGCGCGGTGTTGGCCAGCACGATCGATCCCGCGCCATCTACGGCACGCAGCGACCGCCCCGCCGGCAGCCGGACCGCTTCGGCATCGGGGTTGAACACCACCGCCCCTTCCGACACCGCCACCGTCGTCCGAGGGCCGGTGCGCGCAACATTGAACACGGTTCCGACATCAAGCAGCGACGCCTTGCCGACCGAGACCCGGAAGGGTCGCTGGTCATCATGGACCACGGTGAACACGACCTCGCCCTGCTTCAGCACGGCCTCGCGAGGTGCCTTGCGATCGAGCAGCAACTGTGTGCCACCGTTGAGGTCGAGCCGCGTGCCATCGGCGAGCACGACGCTGCGCGGCTGGCCGGCGGCGGTTTCGATCAGATAGGGGTCGGGCTGGTTCTGCACGACAATAGTGGCGGTGATTGCCGCCAGCGAGGCCGCGATGGCGCCGCCGAACCAGGCCCGCGAAACGCGCCGCGCCGGCACGACCGGCACCGGACGCAGCACCGGTGCCGGCACCGCCGCCACCAGCGCCGCCATGTCTTCATCGACCACTGCCATCGCCTGATAGACGCGCGCATGCGCCGGGTCGGCTTCCATCCAGCTCTCGAAGGCTTCCCAGCCGTCGAAACCGGGGTCGCGCAGCCGGATCACCCATTCAAGGGCTGCGGCGTCGATGGGATCGGGCATCTGTTCTGCTGTCATGAAATCCTCACGTGCATGACGGAGTCGCCGGGTTCAAACCTCATCGAACCGCCTCTGCAGGTCGATCAGGGCGCGATAGGCACGGCGCAGATCGCTTTCGACGGTACTCAGGCTGACCCCCAACTCGACTGCGATATCGCGCTGGGCGACGCCATCGAGCCGGTGGCGCCGAAATGCCGTTGCAGCGCGCGGGCCGAGCGCCGCGAGTTCGGCCTCGACGGCTTGCAATTGTTCGCGCGCGATCATGCCGCTTTCGCCATCGGCGCGGACCGCCACTCCCGGCGCCGGCGCATCGCTGGCCTCGATCCACGCCTGTTCGCGGCGATCGGCCTGGCGCTGGCTGCGATGGCGGTCGAGCATCAGATTATTGGCGGCTCGATAAAGATACGACAGCGGCTGCGCGACCGGCCCGGTGCTGGCGCGCGACAGCTTCAGCCACAATTCCTGCAACAGATCTTCGGCCGCGTCGCCCGCGCCATGCGCCCGCAGGAACCGGAGCAGGCGGCCGCGATTGGCGATGAAAACCGCCTCCAGACCAGATTCCGTCAAAAGCAACGCTCCCGTTACGCGCAACTACGCCCGGTGGCGGAGCGCCCTAGCCGATGAAATGCGCCGGCGCCACCGCAATTCGGGCGGTGACGGCGGCGCTGGCGGGGTCAGCAGGGCCCTTCCTGTCAGACTGCGGCGGATATGTGCGCTACATCAATCACGGCCTTTGCAACGGCTTCACGCGTTTCCTGCGCCAGGTCATGGTTAATGCAGCCACCCACCGTGCGATGTCGATAGGCGTCAATGAATTTGCCGGCGCAGGTCGATGGCGCCGGACGAAATTCGCCATTGGCGTCCCCCTCCAGCGTGATCATCGGCAGGATGCCGACCGCCGGCACAAGAATTGCCGCTGCTATCGGGCGACGACGATCGGATGAAAAAGCTGCAGGCAGCATGTTTCCCCGCGCCAGCGACCCGCACCGCAAGGGCGGCGCGGGTCGTGTCATCAGCTCAGACGAGGTGCACCGTCGCATCGATGTTGCCCCGGGTTGCCTTGAAATAAGGGCACGTCTGATTTGAAGGCGAGCGCCGGAAGGGGCGAAAACAGCGCAGGGCAAAGGGTGCTCAAAATCGCCCGGAATCGCCTGTGTCGCAATTGCCATCACGGTCGTTGGCGACACCGCCCGACCTGCCGCCCGACAAGGCCATTGGTCAGCATCAAACCGACCCTGTCCCGCAGAATGTATCCGGCCGGACCTTTCCTTCTGGCCGGATTCAAAACCGGGGCCGGTTCAATGAATGACCTGATGACAAAGCCGTGAACCGATCGCCTTTCTGGGTCATTTCGAGGTTCCGGGAACAAAGACATAGCCGGCACCACGGACGGACTTGATGATCTGCGGGAAAGCCGGGTTCGCCTCGATTTTCTGGCGGATCCGGACAATGCGGGTATCCACCGACCTGTCGAAAGCCTCCATCTCCTTGCCGTGCGCCAGCTCGAGAATTCGGTCCCGTGACAGAACCCGGCCCGGATTCTGCGCGAACACCCGCAGCAGATCGAACTCCATGGCCGTCAGAGGAACGTTCTGGCCATCGGCCGAATACAGCGTGTGCGACGCCAGATTGAGACTGAAGCGGCCAAAGCGGATTTCTTCGCCCATCGTTGACGGCACCTGGTCGGCCTCGGCGATCCTGCGCAGCACGGCGCGGACCCGCGCCAGCACCTCGCGCAGGTCGAAAGGCTTCACGATGTAATCGTCGGCGCCAAGTTCGAGGCCGACCACCCGGTCGATGGTGTCGCCGATCGCCGTCAGCATGATGATTCCGATATCGCCACGTTTCTTCAGCGCCCGTGCGATCGACAGCCCGTCTTCGCCCGGCATGTTGATGTCGAGCAGGACAAGGTCGACAGGACGCTCGCTCATCAGCGCGGCAAGCGCTTCGCCACCGTCGACCTGCGACACGGCAAAGCCATGGTCGATGAGATACTCCTGGACCATCTCGCGAACGTCGGCCTCGTCGTCCACGACAACAATATGGGGCACATTCATTGGCGACTCTCGGGTGGCTGGGCTTGCATGCCATGTTCTCTAGCCGGGCTTGGTGCCATGCGTTCGACAGTGCGAAAGCCTTTGTGTTTCAATTGTTGCACAGGCTCTCCTCCGATCCGACGAGTGAGTGGAATGTCTCGATAGAGAAGGGCTTTTCGATAAAGGGGCGGCCGCAATGCCGCAGGAACGTATTGGCCGCTTCGCCAAGCGTGTCGCCTGTCAGGAACACGACCCGCGTCGCCAGCTCCGGGCGATGCTCCGCCAGCCAGGCATACAGCGCCGGTCCATCCATGCCCGGCATCTTGACGTCGGCGATGATCAGGTCCGGATCGCCATGATCCAGATGCCGTATGGCATCTTCGCCGCTGCAAGCAGCGCGGGCGTGCCAACCCTGTTGTTCGAGCAACTCGCAGATCGTTTCCGCGAGGTCGACTTCGTCATCGACAACTAGAGCGCAACCGCTGCGACGCGATGCCCCGGCCGACTTGCGGGCGGGCACCGGCGGTGTGTTCAGCTGAGCGGGAATGACAACCCGGAAATGCGCTCCCTCCCCTGTTTCAAGCAGCGTCAGGGCGCCGCGATGCGCCTGCGCCACCCCAAAAGCGAACGACAATCCCAGGCCTGTCCCAGCCCCGACCGGTTTTTTCGTGAAGAATGGTTCGAAGATGCGGCCACGCAGCGCGGCCGGAACGCCGGGTCCGTTGTCCTGGAAATCGACGACAAGGCTGTCGTTCTTGAGGCTGGTGGCGATCCGCAGCAAGCGCGGGCCACGGCTTGTTTCGAGAGCGTGCTGGGCGTTGATGATGAGATTGGCGAAGAGCTGGTGCAGTTGTCCGGCATCCCCCTCGACGACCGGAAGCCCGGGCTGGAGGTCGGTATGAACCAGAACGCCGGCAGACCGCAGTCCGTAGGCGGTTATGTCGAGGGCTGCATCGATCAGCTCGTTGATATCGACAAGTTGCCGCTCCGGGGCCTGTTGACGCGCCATTGCGAGGAAGGTCTGCACGATCCGTGCACAGCGTTCGGCGGCGGCCCGAATCTTGCCCGCGCGCACGGCGGTCCGCTGGTCCGCTGCCTTTTCTTCCATGATGAGCGCTTGCCCCACGACCACCGACAGCGGGTTGTTGAGTTCGTGACTGAGGCCGGCGAGCAGCGAACCGAGTGCCGACATCTTTTCCGACTGGTAAAGCGCTGCTCGCGAACGCTCCAGTTCGGCCTCGGCACGCACCTGCTCGGTCGTGTCGATGGCAAATCCGCCGATTTGCGGTCGCCGACCTTCGAGAAGCAGCGGGAAGCGGATCAGAAGTGCCGATGAATTGTCAGCCCTGTCCGGAAAATACTGACCTCGGGATTGCGCCTGGCCTGTTGCAATCGCGCAGCGCTCCTCCTCGTCGATCCGGGCGGCTTCCTCAGCGCCCAATATCTCCCCGGCGGTGCGGCCGATTGCCTGATCGATGCCCACGCCAAGGACTTTGGCCATCTCGGGATTGACCATCACATAGCGGCCTTGAGCATCCTTTAGGTACATGCCGACCGGCGCGTTCCCCATGAAGGCGTCGAGCAGGGCTTGGCTTTCCCTCAATTTTTCGTCGGCTTCGTGGCGTTGGCTGTTATCGAGGGCGATGCCGGTGGCGCGCAGAGGCCGACTGTCCGCGTCGCAGCTGGACACGCCGCGCAGCAAGACCCAGCGGATCTGGCCATCGGCGCGGATGATCCGATATTCGATCTGGAACGGCTTGCCACTGAAGACGGCATCGTCGACTTCACGCCGATAACGTTCCTCATCCTCGGGATGCACAAAGGAATATCGTAAATCACCCGGGAGCGTTTCGGCATATTCGATGCCCCAGATCTCGCAGGTGCGTCGCGACCACCAGCACTCGTTCCGGACCATGTCGTATTCCCAGGTGCCCATCTCGGCCGCCTCGACGGCGACGCGCAGGCGTTCCTCGCTACGGTGAAGACGCGCCGCTGCCCGAGCCAGTTCAACCAGCGACCAGGTTCGCTCCGCCACGTCCCGGACGATGAATTCCTCCTCGGCGGACCATGGCTGCGCGTGCACGCGACCGACCGAGAGCAGCGCGACCAGGCTTCCGCCGCGGACCAGCGGGGCTGTCAGCATTGCAGCCATCCGGCAGTGCACGCACATTTCCCGCGCGGCCGGCGCCAGACGCGGATCGGACTGCACATCGGCCGAGACAAACAGCCGTGTATCCGTGACGGCCGCCGCACATCCGACACCCAACGTGGTTGCCGGAAACCGTGACGGCAACCCCGCGAGCCCCCCGTCCGTCATCTCGTGCAGTAGCATCACCTCTGGCGGATCGCCCGTTATCTGGCCGAACAGGACCCGGTTGACTCCCAGATGCTGCGCAAGTGCGTCCGCGGCCTCCGCCAGGATCTTATCGGCATCCGGCAGCAGTCGCAGACGATCCGCAAGGCTCGATATGAACCGGTCGGAGGACGACATATCCAGCGTGCCATGGAGCATGGGCATCGGGGCGCCTTTCAGCCAGGAGACCAGGTGCGAGCCAGCAAGTGGTCATCCAACACCAGCGCCGACTATGCTCGCCCATATTTGCGCATTGGCCGAACACTGCCAAGTCGGTCCGGGCGGACGGTCACGATTGAAACCCGATTATTGCTTGTCCGGTAGGAGCCGGTGGCGCCGCGCTACCAGCGAGGCGGCACGGATGCCATGATCCGTGCCGCCGACGGGGTCAGAAGGCAAAGCCGATGCCGCCAAGCACCTGGTGGCGATTGTCACCGTCACCATAGTTCGAATATCGATATTCGAGCTTGGCGTAGAGGCCAGCGCCCAGTTCCTGCTGAAAACCGGCGCCGATGCGCCAGCCATCGAGGTTCTGGGCTTCGTCGACCGTTGGGCCGGTGGCGGGCTTGTATTCGCCGCGGACCCGCGCGTTTGTCCAGCCGGCCAGGGCGTAAAGGCTGCTGCCCGGCTTCAGCTCGATGCCAGCGCGCGCCATCAGGCTGAGATCGCGCCCGGCACGGACACAAAGTCGATCGCCTGCGGTAACGATGCCACTACCGCATTCCTTGGCGGTGCTGAAATCGGCGTTTGCCTCGACCCCGGCGAACACGCCGTTGCCAAGGGTTGCATCATAGCCGGCACCGATGCCGTACAGGACGCCGTCGCTTTTCACGCCGCTCGAGGCGGCGCGATCCCAACCGCCATGGGCTTCCAGGCGAAAGCCTCTGGCGCTGGCAGGGTTGGAATTTGCAGTGGCCACTGCCGCCAGCAGCAGCGCAATGGGGAACATGGTCTTACGAGCCGTCATTATAGGGTCCTTCTCTCTATGGTGTGCAGCTTGTGCTGACCCGGAAGGCTCTACGCGTGCTGTGCCACTGGCGAATGTCGACTACGCGGGAATCGGGTTCCAATTGTTACAGCGCCGCTGGCATGAACCGCGGCCTCGCACACGTCGCGCGCGGGCTTGTTCGATGCCTTTCCCATAGTGGCGCCACCTTTTCAGGAGTCGGAGCCACCGACACACCCGGGGCGGTTCGAACAGATACCGATCGACGTGATTGGTTCCGGTCGATCAGGGTCGCTGCCAAGCGCAAATTCGCGCACCATGCTGCAATCTGCCGATAACCGAGTCGGCCAGGCGCAGGCCAAGTCGCGCACGACCCTCGCGCCAACGTGACGAGGCTTTGGCCTCAGGGAAGACCGCGCCAGCCTGTGCCGGCTTGAACAGACGGGTCATGGCGTCGTCGATCAGGTCGGTGTCGCGAATTGTGATGACATACTCGTTGCTGGTGCGGAAGCTGACGAAATCGAAGTTGCTCGATCCCAGGACCAGCGCTTTCTTGTCGATGAGAGCCGCCTTGACGTGGGTCATCATCGGCAACAATCGTACCTGCAACCCGGAGGAACGGCCGGCGCCGAGCAGATAATCTCGTACGATCGGCTTGTTGTTCGGACGAGGCGTGTAGACGATCACGTCGGCGCCGCGGCGGGCCGCGCTGGAAAGGGCATCGACGAACGGAAAGGTCGGATAGGCGCTGATGACCTCGACCGAGTCGCGCGCTTGCGCAAACAGGCTGAGCAGCGCGCCGAAGGACTTGCGATTCGTGACGCCGTCGAGACTCAGAATCTCGGTGCCGTCAGCGAAGGCGCGGTAGGACGTCATGGGGCGGCCCGACCAGTCGAGTTCGAATTGCTCCGCAAGCCAGCTGGCGATCTCCCGATCGGCGATACGCAGCATCAGGTCGTGCCACGCGAAGTTGTGGTCCGAAAAATTGATGCCGCCCAGCCACGCGGTGTCATCCATGACCAGCAACTTCTTGTGGTTCCGCAACGGGTAGGCGAGCGGGTTCCTGCCGATCGGGTTGCTCACGCGCACGGCGGTGCCCGCGCGCTGCAGTTGCTCGAACATGGTCCAGGTCGCTTCCGCCTCCCTGAGCAAAGCCGGATCCCTGGCCCGCGCCAGGAATGTGTCGTTGATTACATGGCGTGTGTAATCATCGACGATGACCTTTCGCACCCGCGCTTGGCTGGCTTCCACGGCGCGGGCGACCCGAAGGCCCGCGGAATCCCCTTCGAAAGTCATGGCCTGGACCAGCACGCTGTCTTTGGCCGAAGCCACATCGCGGCTGGCCGCAGCCCAGAACGCTTCCGAACCAATCAGCAAATCAAATTTTGGCACTGCACCCCCGCATGGCCGTCAACACAGTTTGTCCTGGACTGCCCCTTAAAAAAGGTCCCGGTTGAGAGACACATATGCCGTTTCGCCCGGAAGCGCATCGCGGCGGGCCGCACACGAACATGGCGGCGGCACTACGACGAGCGCGCGCGGCAGGTGCCCGGGGAATCGCTTCCGCAACCATGCCTTGCGCGCCAAGCTGCGGACGCTGGCGGTCGTTTCGGCGGCGGCCTTCGTCACGAGGGCGTTCGCGCGGGTGTCGGCAAAAAGCTTTTCGATCTGCAGGTCAAGGCGACGGCGCGTGCGTTCGGCGCCGGCATCGTACCGAACATGATTCAGCGTGACGATCTGCAGCTTCAAATACGCCATCGGCGCCGTGGTGAAGCCCCTCTGGGCATTGCCAATGGCGCGCTTTGCTTCCGCCTTGTCGGCCCGCAATACGGCTGCGGCCGCGAACACCAGCAGCGCTTTCATATCGTTCGGCAGTGCAGAAATGGCAGTGACCACGGTCCCGAATCAATCATCCCGTATGCCTTCGTGCAAGGCCAAAATGCAGAAGCGAAGAGCCTGTTCAGCGCTCCGAGGGCGCCAGCTATCGTGCGTGTCACGCCGGTCGGCGCCTTCGAAACGACAAGTCCTGTGACGATGCGTGTTGCACTGTGCGGAGCAAGGCGATCGCCGAAGAGCGACTTGGACGAGTGCCCACAAAAGCAAGATGGATGACCTGCATCCCCTGCAAAGCCCCCACCGCAAGGCCCCACGCAAAGCGCAAGAGACGGAACCACGTTTGTTCAGGGGGTCAATCTTGCACGCCGGTTCACAGGCGTCGCAACAAAGGCGTTACGACGTCTTCTGAACACCCGGAAATTTTAAAGGATTGGCTCCGAAGTTGCAGGCTTTCGCGGAATTCCTGAAAACAAGGCATAACCCATTGTAAAAAGTTACTATTCTTCTTGACAGTGCCGTTTCCGTCGCCGGCCGTTCTCAATCCCGTCCACGCCTGAAAGCTCAAACCCCGGCGGGCGGCAGCAGCTTGCCGGGGTTCATGATGCCAAGCGGATCGAGCGCTGCCTTCAGTGCCCGCATCACATCGAGCCCGCCGCCATGTTCGGCAGCCATGACCCCCAGCTTGTGCAGTCCCACACCATGTTCGCCGCTGATCGTACCGCCCAGCCGCAGCGCGCGGCGGGCGATGCTGTCGCCCAGCACCTCGGCCCGGGCGCGTTCGGCGGCATCGGCGGGGTCGAACAGCACCAGCATGTGGAAATTTCCGTCACCGACATGGCCGACGACCGGCGCCACCAGGCCGGCCGCATCGGCTTCGGCGCGGGTTTCGAGGATTGCTTCGGCGAGCCGCGAGATCGGCACACAGGCATCGGTTGAAATCGCCTCGCAGCCCGGCTTCAAGCTGCGCGCGGCCCAATAGGCATTGTGCCGCGCCGTCCACAACGCCGTGCGATCCTCCTGCCGGTCGGCCCAGCGCAGATCACCGCCGCCATGTTGTGCCGTGACGTCGGCAACCTGTTGCACCTGTTCCGCCACCCCGGCCGGCGCGCCATGAAATTCGAGGAACAGCGTCGGCACCGCAGCCATGCCGGTCAATCGCGAATGCCCGATACAGGCGCGCATCATTTCGGCATCGAGCAGTTCGATCCGCGCCAGCGGCACCCCCAACTGCATGATGGTGACCACCGCATCGATGGCGCCACCCAGTGATTCGAAAGCGCATACCGCCGCCGCAATGGTTTCGGGCACACCGAACAGCCGCAATTGCAGCTCGGTGATCACGCCGAGCGTGCCTTCCGACCCGATGTACAGCCGCGTCAGATCATAGCCCGCCGCCGATTTGCGTGCCCGGCCGCCGGTCTTGATGACATCGCCATTGGGCGTGACAACTGTCAGGCCCAGGGTCACATCGCGCATCGTGCCATAGCGGACGGCGTTGGTGCCGCTGGCGCGGGTCGCCGCCATGCCGCCGAGCGAAGCATTCGCGCCGGGATCGAGCGGGAAGAACAGCCCCTCGCCGCGCAGCTGTGCATTGAGCGCTTCGCGCGTGACCCCGGCTTCGACCCGGCAATCGAGATCGGCAGCATTGACCGCCAGCACCCGGTCCATGCCCGACAGATCGAGGCTGACGCCGCCATGAATCGCCTGGATCTGGCCTTCCAGCGACGTACCGGTGCCGAAGGGGATGAGCGGCACCCGAAAATCGCGGCAAACCCGCACCACATCGGCGACATCGCCGGTCGATTGCGCAAACACCACTGCCGCCGGCGGCATGACATCGTGCAACCCTTCGCCGCGACCATGGGCGGCCCGAACCGCTGCGCCGGTTGCCAGCCGATCACCGAAGCGCGCCGACAGTGCGGCGACAGCGCTGGAACAATCGATGACGGTGGCCGGATCGCTGATCATGCGCTGATATAAGCACAGCCACGCGCTACGGGCAGCCGCAAATCGGCGGCGCACGGATGGTCGCGACTAACCCTAATCCGGCTTCACCATCTTTGCATTTCATCGCGCAGCGGCCGGCGCCGTAGATGAAGCTGTCGCCGCTGGGGTGGCGGCTTGTCCTGAGTAGCGGAGCCTGAAACATGACGACAACGACGGTAAACAGTTCTGCCAGCCTGCTGCGCGCGCTGCGCACGGCGCGGGGCGGCGAAACCATCCTGCTGGCACCCGGCCAGTACGGCGATCTGGCCCTGTCGGGGATCCGTCCGGCGAGCCAGGTGACGATCCGGTCGGCCAATCCCGACAATGACGCCGTGTTCGATTCCTTGAAGCTGACCCGCGTCACCAACCTTGTCTTCGAAGACGTCGATGTCCGCCATGCGCTGAAGCCGGGCGAACGCGACAGCGAAGCGGCGGTGTTGGTCAACCTTTCGACCGATGTCAGCTTTGTCGGTCTCGACCTGACGGGTTCGGTCAATGGCACACCTTTCGACGATGGCAATGGTATCACGGTCACCAACAGCAGCCGCATCGCCGTGCTCGATTCGACTTTTCGCGAATTCAACAACGCCGCCGCCTTCAGCCGGTCGAGCGATGTCATCTTTGCCGGCAACCGCGTCCAGGATGCCCGCGAAGGCGTCAACATCGCCCAGATCGATGGCGGCCTGTTCGAGCGCAATTTCATCACCGGCATCCGGCCCGATGTCAGCAAGCTCGATCATTCCGATGCCTTCCAGGTCCAGGCCGGCGGCAGCAACGGCGTCAGCCGCGACCTGGTGTTCAACGCCAACGTCATCCTGGGCGATGAAAACCAGGGCATCTTCATCCGCAGCGAAAAAGCGCAGGGCCAGGGCCTTGAGCACAGCAACATCGTCGTCACCAACAATTATGTCGAAACCAATTTGCGCAACGCCATTTCGGTGTCGGACATCAATGGCGTCATCGTCAGCGGCAATACGATCCGCGATGCTGCCGGCCCCGGCATCGTGCCCGGTATCACCACCAGCAACCTGACCGACGGCACTGTCTCGCAGAACATCGTGCCCTTGTTCGATGCGCGTGCCGGCGCGGCCTTTGCCAGCACCAACCTGGTCTTCACCGACAATATCATGGTCTGGAATGACAAGACCAAGCGCGGCATCAGCGAAGACAGCCTGTTCGCGGCCCCGGTCGGCGCCGGGGAGATCGACTTTTCGATGCTCGGCGTGCGTGCCGGCAGCGCTGCCGACAGTATCAGCGCTGGCTTTCGCAACGTCGCCGGCATCGGCAATCTGGCAGGCAGCGCGAGCGCGCAGCTGGCGAACTACCTGCCCCAGTTCGATGGCCAGTTCGCCACTGCCTATCCGCTGTAACCGCCCTTGCGGCCAGGCAGCCCGCTTCCTTGGGGGTGTCGTGCCGTTGCCACCGCCGCGCGACCCCTCGCGCGGCGGCGGAACTGCGTTTATAGCAGCGACGGCGACAGGCGCCCCGGGGATGACTGGACATGCGCAGACTGCTGATCGCCGGAGTGATGGGCCTCATGTCGACGATTACCGACGCTGCACCGATGCCGAAATCGGGGCCAGCGCTGCCGCCCCCTGCCCCGCCGATCGTCATCGCGCATCGCGGCGCCAGTGCCGATCGGCCGGAACACACGCTGGCCGCCTATGCGCTCGCCATCGAACAAGGCACCGATTTCATCGAGCCCGACCTCGTGGCGACAAAAGATGGTCAGCTCGTTGCGCGCCATGAAAACGAGATTTCGGGCACCACGGATGTCGCAAGCCACCCCGAATTCGCCGACCGCAAGACGACCAGGACCATTGATGGCGAACGCTTCACCGGCTGGTTCACCGAAGATTTCACCCTCGCCGAACTGCAGACCCTGTTCGCCCGCGAACGGCTGCCGCAGTTGCGTCCCGCCAATACCGCCTTCGACGGCAAGGAACGCATCCCGACACTCGACCAGATCATCGCGCTCGCCAAGGACGCCACCCGCAAGACCGGGCGCACCATCGGCATCTACCCCGAAACCAAGCACCCGAGCTACTTCCGCGCCGCGGGGCTGCCGCTCGAGCCGCCCCTGCTTGCCGCGCTCACGGCAGCCGGCTGGACAACAGCCGCCGCGCCGGTGTTCATCCAGTCGTTCGAGGTCCAGAATTTGAAGGATTTGCACGGCCAGACCGGCGTGCGGCTGATCCAGCTGATTGCCGATGGCGTGTCGGGCGATGGCGTGCGCTACGACACGCTGGTGACGCCCGACGGGCTGAAGGGCGTCGCCCTCTATGCCGCCGGCATCGGCCCGGCGCGCGAACGCGTGATCCCACGCAGCGCGGCGGGCGTCCTCGGCACGCCGACCTCGCTCGTCGCCGATGCGCATGCCGCCGGGTTGCAGGTCCACCCCTGGACATTCCGGCCGGAAAACTTCTTCCTCGCCGCGCCATACCGCCGCGGCACCAACCCGGTGGATCGCGGTGACGCCGAAGCCGAAATCCGCCTTTACCTCGAAACCGGCATAGACGGCGTGTTCAGCGACCTGCCGGCTGCCGCCGTCGCGGCAATGGGGCCGGGCAAGTAACGCGCCACCGTCCAGCGCCTATCTTGCCTCGGGCCAATCAAGCAGGAAGTTGATGTTTGCCGACGCGATCGGCCGGCCGCGGTCGAATTGCCACGCGCGACTGCTGACATTGACGATACGACGTCCCAGCCGCGTCACTTCGGCGGCAGCATAGGTATGGACCGGCGTGCCTTCGCGCATGAAATCGACCGTCACGGTCACCGGCCGGATGCGCGGCAGCCGCTCGGCATCGGGTTGCGCCACGATCACCGCCGCCAGCCCGGCGATTTCGAGCAGCCCCGCCAGCGCACCGCCATGAATGCGCCCCGGCGCGCCGACCAGCCCGATGGCAAAGGGCATGATCAGCCGGACTTCATCGTCATCCTGGTCGAACCGCAGGTCGAGCGCCCGGGCATAGGGCAGCATGTCGAGCCGACCATGGCGTTCATCACGCAGCGCGGCGGCAAAGGCGAGGCTGGTCATGATGCCGGCTCTTGCGCGGCAGATGTGCCCGCGGCATTCGCCGCAAACATGAACGTGCCGGCCATGTTGGCGATCGGGTTGGCCGGGTCGCCATCATGCGCCAGCCCGCGGACGAAGGCGATCTGGCGGGTGATGCGATAGCATTCGGCATGGCCGATGACCGTGGCGCGCGGCGCCGGCCCGCGCAGATAATCGACCCGCATGTCGAGCGTGGCATGCGAGACGAGTTCGCCGCGCGCCACCAGCACGGCAAAACCGGCGCTGTTATCGAGCAGGGTGAAAATCGCCCCCGAAGCAATGATCCCGTAATCGGGGTCGGCAAGTTGTTGTTCGGCAAAGGGCATTTCAAGCTCGGCCCAATCCTTGCCATGATCGCGATAGCCGATGCCCATCAGTTTCAGGTGCGGCACGCCATCCATGAAGCGCTGCATGAAACGCCGTTGCCGGGCGGCGGCTTCATCGGCGGTCATGCAGCGTTGGCCCGCGCCAATTCGCCGATACGCGCGATCATCGAGGCGAGCCCCTGCGTCCGGTTCGATGAAAGATGCTTCGAAAGGCCAAGGCCATCGAGCCGGGCGCGAATTTCGGCCGGGTCGATCTCGCCGGGCGCACGATTGTCGGCGAGCAGCAGCACCAGCGCCACAAGCCCCTTGACGATGGCGGCGTCGCTGTCGGCGGCGAAGTGGAGCCGACCTTCGGCAAGGCGCGGGTGAAGCCAGACCTGGCTGGCGCAGCCGCGCACGCGGGTCGCATCGGTTTTCAGGGCGTCGGGCATCGACGGCAAGGCGCGACCGAGGTCGATCAGCAAGCGGTAGCGGTCGTCCCAATCGTCGAAGGCATCGAATTCGGCCTCGACATCGTCAAAGGTGGCGATTGTCATATCGCCAGCGTTTGCGCGGGCGGGCAGCAAGGGTCAAGCCACCCTCCCGCCGCAGGCGGCAGAAATTGACGTCGCAGGATCTAGAAATCGACGCCCGCCGCAATCGCTTCGAGCTTGCGGATGCGCTCCTTGAGATCGGCCAGATCGATGCGCTGGCCGATGGCGGGCAGGTCCTGGCTATCGCCGCGCAGCAGTTCGAGTTCGCGGGCGCGCAGGCGGAGCCAGCCGGCCCAGGCCCAGGCGGCAAAGCCGGCGACAAGACCGATACCAGCCAGCGTGGCGCTCGACAGGATCAGCAGGGAATCGATGGGTGGCATGGTCGGTCCTCCCTAATGGTCTGAATGGGGGGTTCAGGGGTGGCGGGGCAAAAGGCTTCAGTCGCGTTTCAGGCTTTCGATCTCGTCCGACAGGCGCCTGGCCGGGTCGGTGGCGATGCGTTCGAGGACGGCGAGGCGTTCGTTGAGGCGGGTAATCTCGGCCTTCATGCGGTCGGCCTCGACGGCACTGACGCCATCGGGATCGGCCATCAGGTTCAGCCCGCGCAGCTTGCTGTCATGCTTCGACAGGCGCGGGTTGATCCCCATGCGGGCGCTGAGAATCTTGCCGATCGTCACGATCAACACGATGCCGATAACCATTTCGAACGGGTTCATCGTCGGGGCTTTCCTGGGGCCGAACCGGCCGGATAAGGGGAAAAATGCATCGGATAGTTCAGTTCAGCGCCTTGGGCGGCAGATTGTCGATTTCATCGGCAAGCCGGGTACCGCGATCGACGGCGATGCGCTCGAGCACCTGCAACCGGTCCTTCATGCTGCCGACTTCGGCGCGCAGCTGGGCATTTTCCTGTGCGAGCAGCTTGACGCGTTCCATCGTCTCGCCGCCGCCATGCGGCAGCATCGGCTTGCCCCAGCTGTTTTCCAGCGGGTAGCCATGGCGCATTCGCAGCCACTGGGTCATCACCCAGCCGATAGTGCCCATGAAAACGGCGCTGACGCCGACGGGGGCGATTGCTTCGATGATCGAAGGGTCGAGAGCCATCGGATTGTTCCTCAGTTCATCTTGTCGGGCAAGGACGGCGTGTCGCGCAGGCTTTCGATCTGCGCGGTGAGGCCTTCGTTGCGGTCGGTGACGATGCGGTTGAGCACCGCGACACGTTCTTCCAGCCGTTCGATCTTGGCGGCATATTGCGCCGCCTGCTCGCCGGCGGTGCGCGCCGTGATCTCCAGCTGCTTTTCCTTCATGGCGATCCACTTGGTCACGACATTCGACAGGATCGCGATGATCGGGATCAGGAAGATCAGGATTGGCACCATATAGTTCCACATAACCGTCTCCTCGTTCGCCGCGATCAGTCGCGCAGTTTATCGATTTCGGCCGTCAATCGGGCGGGAGCATCGGTGGCGATGCGTTCGAGCACTGCTAGCCGTTCTTCCATCCGGCCGAGCTTGCCACGCAGTTGTTCGTTTTCGCGTTCCAGGATCTCGTTCTGGCGCTTCAGATCGATGTCACCCTTGTGCACCGATCCGCCCCACTCATTTTCAACGGGATAGCCATATTTCGCGCGGATGGCGGTGGTGACGACCCATCCGATGAAGCTCATCGCGATGATCGACAAAACGAACTCCGGTCCTCCGAAATCCATGGTAAAATTCCTTTCGTGCCGCGATCAGTCGCGCAGTTTCTCGATTTCGGCGGACAGGCGGTCGGGCGTGTCGGTGGCGATGCGTTCCATCACCGCCATGCGCTCCTCCAGCCGGGCCACCTTGCCGCGCAGCATGGCATTGTCCTGCTCGAGCTCGCTGGTCAGGGCGCGGGCCTCGACATCCTTGACGCGCTTGCCGGTAAGCGAGAAGCCGTTCTTGCGCGCTTCAAGCTCCATCCCGGCGCGCACGATGCGCCCGACAACGACGATCGCAACAATCACGATCACGAAAATCATGCCACTCGACATCTGTCTCTCCCCCCGCCAGCCCCGCGATCAGCGCAGGCTGTCGATTTCGTTGGCCAGGCTGCGGTTCGACGAGGTCACATAGGCCTCGATATCGCGCAGCCGGCGGTCGGATTCACGAAAGGACGCATGAACATCGCGCACGGTGCGCTGCGGCGCCACCCGAACGTTCTTCCAGAACTGCTTGTCCTCCAGG
The DNA here is from genome assembly GCA_031426015.1 of Alphaproteobacteria bacterium. GTDB lineage: Bacteria > Pseudomonadota > Alphaproteobacteria > Sphingomonadales > Sphingomonadaceae > Sandarakinorhabdus. Next base: position 6,192 of record JANPKK010000037.1, on the reverse strand, counting down.
CTTTCGTTGTACAGCATCGACGGCTTGGGATCGGCGATCCAGCCGATGGCGAAGTAGATGATCGGCAGAAAGCCGACCCCCAGGAAGAACGCGGCAACGACGCCGACGCGAACCCAGGTGGCTTCCCAGCCGAAATAATCGGCGATGCCGGCGCAGACCCCCATGAAGCGCTTGTTGCGCTTGTCGAGGTAGAAACGAGTGCGGCGAACGCTCATGGCGTGTGTCCCTGTTACGAGGAGGTCAGGCAGACCGGCTGGAGGCGATGAGTCCGATCAGCAGGTAGATGATGACCGGCGAGCCGAAGCCGACGACCATCGCGAAGAAAAAGCCGACGCGGAACCAGATCGGATCGGCACCGACGTACTTGGCAAGGCCGGCACAGACGCCCATGATCTTGCCATTGGGCTTGTCGAGGCGGAACGGGCCGCGGACGGTCAACATCGGTCTATCCCTTGCGTTGGCGGAAATTCAGCGCAGTTCCTGGCGATCGCTGCGGTCGGGGATCCGGCCGGCGGAAAGATCGGCCAGGCGCCCGTCCTTCCAGTTGGGGTTATCGGCGGCGATGATGCGCTCGATCGATTCGAGCCGGCCATCGAGGCGCCGCGCCATTTCGTGCAGATCGTCGAGCAGCACTTCATCCTGCTGGCTGATGCCGCGGCCGGATTTCCACTTGGTCAGATAGTGGAGCACCAGCCAGGGCAGGCCGATGAACAGCATGCCGACGATGGGAATGGCGATAAAGGAGCTATCCATCGTCTCAACCTTCGGTCTTGGGCGCGAGACGCGCCTTCATGGCGGCGAGTTCGCGGCTGACATCATCGTCTGCCGACAGATCGGCGAATTCATCGGCGAGCGTGCGCGGCGGGCCGCCGATCGACAGCGCATCGGCGCGGCCTTCCGCAAGATCGGCACGACGCTCCATGATCTCGAAGCGGGCAAAGGCTTCATCGACGCGCGGGCCCTTGGTCATCTCGATCAGCTTCGAACGGTTTGTCGCCGATTCGATGCGGTTGAGAATGACGTTCTGGCGGCTGCGCGCCTCGCGAAGCTTGCCTTCGAGCTTGTGGATATCGGCTTCGTTGAGCGCGAGGCCCTGGTCGAGCGCCGAAATTTCACCCTGCATCTGGTCGGCAAAACCCTTGGCCTTGGCCTTTTCGACGAGCGCTGCCTTGGCGAGGTCCTCGCGGCCCTTCGACAGGGCGAGCTCGGCCTTTTCGCCCCAGCTCGCCTGGGCGGCTTCGGCGCGGATCACCGCGCGGCGCATCTCCTTCTGGTCGGCAATGGTGCGCGCCGCGGAGGCGCGGACTTCGACCAGCGTTTCCTCCATCTCCATGATGATCATGCGGATCATCTTGGCCGGGTCTTCGGCCCGGTCGAGAAGGTCGGTGACGTTGGCGGCGATGATATCGCGGGTCCGCGAAAAAATGCCCATGGTGGTGTTGCTCCAGTGCTTCAAATTGGGGCCGGAGGGGGAGGCGAGGGGGAGGGGGAAACCCCTGGCCAAAGCCCCTCCGGCGATCGCCGGCAGGTTATTCACCGCGGACGATATTCGAATTCGGGATGGAATTCACGCTGTTCGTTGCAGCAACCGCGGGGCCGGCTGCAGCGACCAGGAACATGGCGCTGATCATCAGGGCGGCGGCGGCCGAAACGAGGCTGCGGAGCGCTTCGTTGCTGTTGAAGAAATTGGTCATCGTAACGGTCCTTCGAGTGTCTGGTTGGCGTCCGGCGGTATGTCCGGTTGCGCATGCCAAGTGTATTGCAAAGGCCATGCCAACTATCGATTCAATGTTAACCCATTGAATTAATTGATATCAGGCGATTTGACGCAGTTTATTTTTGCTGAACCCTTGCTGAATATTGGGAAATTGCACTAACTTTGCGGGCATGGCGAAACCTGTAGCCCTGATCGGTTCCTCCTCGATCTTTCTGGACGCGGTCGAACGCGCCTCGGCGGCCGCCACGCTCAACCGCCCGGTGCTGGTCATCGGCGAACGCGGCACCGGCAAGGAACTGATCGCCGAGCGTCTCCACCGCCTCTCCCCGCGCTGGGGCGGGCCGCTGGTCTCGCTCAATTGCGCCGCGCTACCCGAGAACCTGATCGATGCCGAACTGTTCGGTTATGAAGCCGGCGCCTTTACCGGCGCTGCCCGTGCCCGCGCCGGGCGCTTCGAGGATGCCGATGGCGGCACGCTGTTCCTCGATGAAATCGGCACGCTGTCCCCGGCCGCCCAGGAACGCCTGCTGCGCGTCGTCGAATATGGCGAACTGACCCGCATCGGCTCGAATCGCGCCATCGCCGTCGACGTCCGGCTCGTCGGCGCCACCAATGAAGATCTGCCCGGCATGGTGACGCGCGGGCGTTTTCGCGCCGATCTGCTCGACCGGCTGTCCTTCGAAGTCGTCACCCTGCCGCCGCTACGGGAAAGGGCGGAGGACATCGAAGTGCTGGCGACGCATTTCGCCCGCCGCATGGCCGCCGAACTCGGCTGGTCGCGCTTTCCGGGCTTTACCGACAGGGCGACGGCGCTGCTCGACAGCTATGCCTGGCCGGGCAATGTCCGGGAATTGAAGAATGTCGTCGAACGTTCGCTCTATCGCTGGGGCGATGCCGATACGCCGGTCGGCCGGATCATCCTCGATCCGTTCGAATCGCCGTGGCGGCCGGCACCGCTGCCCGGCACGGCGCATGCGGTCGCGCCTGCCGCCGCCGCCATCAACCCGGTCGCCGAAGCCGCCGCGCTGCCGGCGCCGGCGCTGACCGGGGTCAATGATTTCCGCGCCGCCGTGCTCGCCTATGAACGCGAACTGCTGATCGCCGCACTCGACCGTTGCCGCCACAACCAGCGCCGCACCGCCGCGGCGCTGGCGCTGAGCTATGACCAGCTGCGCCACGCGTTGAAACGCCACGATTTGCTCGAATAGCGCCATGCGCCGTCTGCTGCTCCTTTTCCTGCCCCTGTTGCTCGCCGCCGCGCCGGCCGAGCCCGATGGCCGCGCCATCATCGCGCGCGCCTTTGCCGCCGCTGGCGGCGAGGGCTGGGCGCGGGCGCGCACCCTGATCCTGTCGGGCCGGGCGGTCTTTTATGGTGATGCCGCCGCACCGCGCCGGGTAGCCGATGACTACCGCATGTGGCGGGTGTTCGAGGACGCCCGCATCGCCGCGCACGGCGAATCGGGCCAGGTCCGCATCGAGGCACGCCACCAGGGCAAGCCGCTGTTCCTCGTCGGCTCCGACGGCAGCACCAGTTTCAATGAAAAGGGCATCATTCCCAAGGCCGAAGCCGATGCCTTCTGGGCGAGCAACTTCGGCTTCGGCGTCATCCGCTCGGCACTCGGTCCGGGCTTCAAGCTCGATCGCCTGCCCGATGACAGTGTCGATGGCCACCCCGCCTGGATGGTCCGGGTGACCGACCCGGCGGGCACCGCGACGCTGTTCGGTATCGACAAAGCCAGTGCCGCGATCCGGCTGGCGGGGTTTGCCACGCCGCGCGGCTGGCACGTGCGGATCTATGACGATTTCGTGCGGTTGAAAAATCCGGACTGGCTGCAGGCCCGCAAGGTCACGCTCTATTACAACGGGGTCAAGGCCAACGAGGTCTTCTGGACGGATTTCAAGATCAATGCACCAATTGCACCGGCGCTGTTCACGCCCCCAGGTTGAGCCCGTGCTTCTTCAACAGCGGCACCTGCAGAATGGCAAACACAAAGGTCGCGCTGGTGACGCCCCAGACCTTGAAGTTTACCCATTGGTCGGTGGTCAGCACCTGGCGGGCGACTTCGTTGGCGCCCATCAACGCGATGAAGAACAGCGCCCAGTTGCGGGTCAGCTTGCGCCAGCCGGCGTCATCGAGCTGCGGCAGCGCCTCGCCCATCACCAGCTTCAGATAGGACCGCCGCGTTGCCAGCCCGAACAGCAAAATGCCGGCGAACATGCCATAGATCAGCGTCGGCTTGAGCTTGATGAAGGTATCGTCCTGCAACCACAGGGTAAGCCCGCCGAACACGACGACGATCAACCCGGTGAAGATCAGCATCGGCGGGATATGGCGGGTTTTCCACCATGACAGCGCCATCGCAACCAGCGTGGCGACCATGAAGGCGGCCGTGGCGGTAAACACCCCACCGAACTTGTTGGCAGCAAAAAAGATCAGCAACGGTCCGAAATCGATTGCCAGCTTGAGGGCGGTCGGCATCGCGGCACGCCGGGGCTTTTCGGGTGCGGGCGGCGCCGGCGGAAGGGTGGGGTCACTCATACTGCCGTGCCCTTACCGCCTTTTGTCACCCCGTGTCATCCCGGGATGACAGGGGCCGGCGCGGCGGCTAGCGTGCGCGCCGTGTCGCCCGATCCCCTCATCGTAACCGATCTTGCCTGCCGGCGTGGCGACCGGCTGCTGTTCGAAGGCCTGTCGTTCCGCGTCGAAGCCGGCGGCGCGCTGTATCTCGAAGGCCCCAATGGCAGCGGCAAATCGAGCCTGATGCGCATCCTTGCCGGGCTGTTGCCAGCGGCGGCGGGCACCATCACCGGCGGCGGCGTGCGTGGTTTTCTTGGCCATGATGTCGCGCTAAAGCCGCGGCAGCGTCTGGGCACGGAGCTGGCGCACTGGGCACGGCTCGATGCCGGCCTGGCGCGGCTGCCGGCGGCGATGGCGGCGATGAATGTGACCGCGCTCGGCGATGTGCCGTGCCGGCATTTGTCATCGGGGCAGCGCCGCCGTGCCGGGCTGGCGCGGGTGCTGGCATCAGGGGCCGAGCTCTGGCTGCTCGATGAACCGACTGCCGGGCTCGACACCGCGTCGGCGGCACTGCTGGCGGCGGCGATGGCGGCGCACCGCGCGGCGGGCGGCATAGTGGTGGCGGCGGTGCATGGCGATATCGGGCTGGCGGCACCGCAGCGGCTGGTGCTCGGCTGATGTTCTTCCTGCTCGTCCGCCGCGACCTGGTGCTGATCGCGCGCTCCCCGGCGCTGTGGATGCCGGTGATGTTCTTCGTGCTGGTCGCGGCGATCTTCCCCTTTGCCGTCGGCCCCGATGCGCGGCTGCTGGCGCGCATCGCGCCCGGCATCGTCTGGGTCGCGGCGCTGCTGGCGGCGCTGTTGCCCGTCGAAACCCTGCTCGCCCCCGATCTGGAGGATGGCACGATCGACCAGCTCGCGGCGCGCGGCATCGCCATGGAGGTGGTGACGGCGGCGCGCATCCTGGCGCACTGGCTGGGCTTTGCCGTACCGCTGCTCGCCGCGTTGCCGATCGCGGCGGTGCTGCTCGGGCTGGAAGGGGCCGCTTTCTGGCAGCTGGCGGCCGGGCTGGCGCTCGGCACCCCGGCGCTGGCGGCACTCGCCGTGGTCGCGGCGGCGCTGACCGCCGGCCTGCGCGGTGGCGGCGCGCTTGCCGGGTTGATCATCCTGCCGCTGGCACTGCCGATCCTGATTTTCGGCGTTGGGGCGGGGGCAGCCGGCGCCTTGAAGCTGCTGGCGGCGGCGAGCCTGGTATCGCTGGCAATCGCGCCGTTCGCGGCGGCGGCGGCGCTGCGGCAGGACTAGCTTGATCGTCACCCCGGGCTTGACCCGGGGAGACACCGAAGGTTCGTTTGCGCCTTTCACCACGGCGCCAAAGCGCCTAAGCCCGCGCGCCATGGCCCCTACCCCCCACCGCCTCGCCTTTCCGGCGATCGTGCTCGGCAGCGTCTTGCTCGCCTTCGGGCCGTGGCTGGTGCGGCTCGCCGATGTCGCGCCGGTCGCGTCGGCGTTCTGGCGGGTGGCGCTGGCGGTGGTGCCGCTGCTCGTGCTGGCGGGGGTGCGCGGCGCGCCCGCGAAGGGTCTGAGCTGGCCGGTCGCGGGCGGCGTGGCGCTGGCGGCGCTGTGCTTCGCGGGCGATCTCGCGGTCTGGCATCTCGGCATCGCGCGGACGACGCTCGCCAACGCCGCGCTGCTGTCGAACGCTGCGAGCTTCCTGCTGCCGCTGTTCGGCTACATCGCTTCGCGGACGCTGCCGGGGCGCTATGCGACCGGCGCGCTGGTCTGCGCCGCCGCTGGGACGGCGCTGCTGCTCGGGCGCTCGGCGGACGTGTCGGCGCGGCACTTCGCGGGCGACCTGCTGTGCCTCGCGGCCGCCGTCCTCTACACCGGCTACCTGATCTTTGCCGAGCGCGCGCGGCGCAGTCTCGCGCCGTTCACCATGCTCGCGCTGTCGACGA
>JANPKK010000036.1:0-27772 GCA_031426015.1 Alphaproteobacteria bacterium | reverse complement strand
GGCGATGGCGCGCTGTTCCGCGCCGCGACGCGCATCCCGGTCGCCTATGATTTCCGCTCCGCCGATGTCGCCGCCGGCGGCCAGGGCGCGCCGCTGGCGCCGGGCTATCACCGCGCCCGCTCGGAAGGCATTGGCCGACCGCTCGGTGTGCTCAACCTCGGCGGGGTCGGCAACCTCACCTGGTTCGCCGGCGATCAATGGGGCAGCTTCGACACCGGCCCGGCGAACGCGCTGATCGACGACTGGATCGCCACGCACAGCGACCGCCGCTACGACAAGGGCGGCGCCATCGCCGCGTCGGGCAGCGTGCATGAATCGGTGCTGACGGCGATGCTCGACCTGCCGTGGTTCGACTTGGCCCCGCCCAAATCGCTCGACCGCGCCGATTTTTCGGGCCAGGCGGCGCGCGGGCTGTCGCTGGCCGATGGTGCCGCCACCCTCACCGCCTTCACCGCCGAAACCATCCGCCTCGCGCTCGGCCATGTCCCCCGCCTCGCCCGCCTGCTGGTCACCGGCGGCGGCCGCCATAACGCGACGCTGATGACGATGATCGCAGACCGGACAGGCGTGCCGACCGAAGCGGTGGAGGCCGTCGGCTGGAACGGCGACGCACTGGAAGCCGAAGCCTTCGCCTGGCTGGCCGTGCGCACCGCGGCGGGCAAGGCAATCAGCTGGCCCGAGACGACGGGTGTGCCGGCGGCGATGACGGGTGGACGACTCGCCTAAGTTTCGGCATCAAAAGGAGGCAAATTTGGCTGAACGCGAATATCTCGGCAAATGGACGATGACAAAGCTCACGGCACTGACCCCGCGAGCCAGATTCGACATTCTGGAAAAGACTAGGAACACGCGCTTAGGAACGCCGGAGACGCGTTCCGAACTTATCGACGCGATAACAGTTTCCGGGGCCATTTTTGATTCGAGCGCCATAACGAATGACGATCCGATGACGCTGGCGATGGAGGCTATTGTCAACTCGCCTGCCGGCCGCGCCGCCTGTCTGAACGCCACCCTTGCCGGTCTCCCGGCGCTTGCCGAAGTCGAGCCAATGATTGTTGAAGCGTGCGGCGAGCTGTACGGTCAAAAGCATATGGCGACGCAGCAAGCTGGCGCGGTGGTCGGTCGCAAGCAGATCCCCATGCCGCCGGCATCAGTCGCAAAAACGGCAACGCTCTGGAAAAAATAAAGAGATACGGCTCGTCAGAAGGACTGACCGGCGAAAACGTTGGCAACAAACTCCATCCCCAGCCGCATTCCGGTCGGATCGACACTATGCCCGACCCCCGCACTGGCATGGGTATCCACTTCGACGCCCAGCCTGCGCAATTCCGCACTCGCCGCATGCAGCGCCGCGACCGGAACCACCGGGTCAGCGGTGCCATGCACCAGCAGCACCGGCGGCCTGACGATGTCCGCGTGCGCCAGTTCGTGCGCCCCGACCAGCATGCCCGAATAGCCGACGATTGCCGCCGCGGGCGCTTGCCGGCGAAGGCCGATGTGCAGCGCCATCATCGTGCCCTGGCTGAAACCGACGATGGCGAGATCGGCATCGCTCAGTCCATATTGCCCGAGTTTGCGATCGACAAAGGCATGGATTGCCGGTGCCGCCTGTGCTGCGCCCGAGGCCAGCGCCGAGGGTGTGAAGCCATGCAGCGGCCACCATTGATAACCCGCGCCCGCCCTTTGCGGGGCGTTCGGCGCGAGAAACAGAGCATCGGGCAGGCTCTGCCGCCAATGCGGCGCCAGCGAAATCAGGTCGGCACCGCTCGAGCCATAGCCGTGCAGCAGCAGCACGATCTGTTTCGGCGCGCCACCCGACAGCGGTTGCAGACTCGACCCGTTGACGATCTTGGTCAAGGAAACGCCACCCCGCCCGTCAGCGCCCGCCGTTGGCCAGGCGGCGATCGAGATACCCGTCCACGACCCCCATCAGATCGCCCATTTCATGTTCGAAGAAATGGTTGGCGCCGGGGATGGTCTGGTGATCGATGGTGATGTGGCGCTGGGTCTTCAGCTTGTCGACGAGCTTCTGCACGCTCGCACCCGGCACGACTTCGTCCATCTCGCCATCGACGATAATGCCCGATGATGGGCACGGCGCGAGAAAGGTGAAGTCGTACATGTTGGCTGGCGGCGCGATGCTGATGAAGCCCTTGATCTCCGGCCGGCGCATCAAAAGCTGCATGCCGATCCAGGCGCCGAACGAGAAACCGCCGACCCAGGTGGTGTGGGCTTCGGCGTTGAACTGCTGCATCCAGTCGAGCGCCGACGCCGCATCCGACAGCTCGCCGATACCATTGTCGAACACGCCCTGCGAGCGCCCGACGCCGCGGAAATTGAAACGCAGCGTCGCAAAGCCGCGCTTAACAAAGCTGTTGTACATGGCGATGACGATCGGGTGGTTCATCGTGCCCTGCGCCGGGTGCGGCTGCAGCAGGATGGCGACCGGCGCGCGCGGGCGGGCGGCGGGCTGGTAACGGCCTTCAAGACGGCCTTCGGGGCCGGTAAAAATCACTTCGGGCATGAACGGTTCCGGATCTGAAAGCTGGTGGCGCACATCGCACCTTGTCCCCTATATGAGGGCGATGGCCCAAATCGCAATGAAAAGCCGCATCTACCTCGATCACGCCGCCACGACACCGGTTCTGCCGGCGGCGATCGAAGCAATGCTGGCGGCGCTGACGGCGGTGGGCAACCCTGCTTCGGTGCATGGCGCCGGCCGCGCCGCCAACGGCCTTGTCGAGCGTGCCCGCGATGCCATCGCCGGCTTTGCCGGTTGTGCGCCCGACGCCGTGGTTTTCACCAGTGGCGGCACCGAGGCGCTGGCGCTGGCGCTGCACGGGTCGGGCTCGGCGCGCTGCATCGTGTCAGCGGTGGAGCACAGTGCCGTGCTGGCGACGCGCCGCAATACAATTCTGGTGCCCGTCGGTGGCGACGGCGTGATCGACCTCGTGGCGCTGGCCGAGCTGCTCGCCACCGGGCCGGCGCTGGTCGGAGTGCAGCACGCCAACAATGAAACCGGCGTCATCCAGCCGATCGCCGAGATCGCGGCGCTGGTTGCGGCGGCGGGCGGGTTGCTGCTCGTCGATGCGGTGCAGTCGGCCGGCAAGCTGCCCCTGCCTGCGGCTGATTTCGTCGCGCTGTCGGCGCACAAGCTCGGCGGCCCGGCCGGCGTCGGCGCACTGATCGTGCGCAATCCGGCGACCCTCACCGCCGTGCAGCGCGGCGGCGGCCAGGAACGCGGCCTGCGCGGCGGCACCCCGAACATTCCGGGCATCGCCGGCTTCGCCGCGGCGGTCGCCGAGCCCCGCGACTGGGCCGCGGTGGCGATGCTGCGCGACCGGCTGGAGGCGGCGGTGCTGGCGGCGGGCGGCATCGTCCATGGCGCAACCGCCCCGCGCCTGCCCAATATCAGCAGCATCGGCCTGCCCGGTGTTGCCGGCGGTACCCAGGTGATGGCGCTCGATCTCGCCGGCTTCATGGTCAGCGCGGGCGCGGCGTGCTCCTCGGGCAAGGTCGCGGTGAGCCATGTGCTGACGGCGATGGGTCTGGGCGTAGCGGCGGGTGAAGCGATCCGGGTCAGCCTGGGGCCGCAGACCCGCGTGGACGATGTGGATGGCTTCATCGGCGCCTGGCTGCAGATGGCACAACGGTTGGCAAAGGCAGCATGAACCCGCTCTACCTCGATTACGGCGCCACCACCCCACTCGACCCGCGCGTCGCCGCGGCCATGGCGCCGTGGGGCGTCACCGGCTTCGGCAATCCGCACAGCGCCCACCTTTGGGGCTATCAGGCGAAAGCCATCGTCGAACTGGCGCGTGACAGCGTGGCGGCGCTGATCGGCGCGGCGCCCGAAACCATCGCCTTCACCTCGGGCGCCACCGAAAGCGTCAACTGGGCGCTCAAGGGCCTGATGACCCACCCGAGCAACACCCGGCGGCGCATCGTCACCGTGGCCACCGAACATAATTGCGTCCTCGAAACCGCGCGCTATCTCGAAAGCCTGGGGGCGCAACTGACCGTGCTGCCGGTGCGCGGCGATGGCCTGCTCGATCTTGGCGACTTCGAACGCGCGATGGGTGACGATGTCGCGCTGGTATCGGTCATGCTGGTCAACAACGAGATCGGCGTCATTCAGCCGATTGCCGAGATTGCCGCCATCGCGCACCGCTTCGGCGCGGTCATGCACTGCGACGCGGCGCAGGGGTTCGGCAAGATCGCCATCGACGTCGATGCGCTGGGCATCGATCTGCTCAGCCTTACCGCCCACAAGATCTTCGGCCCCAAGGGCGTCGGCGCACTCTATCGCCGACCGTACACGATACTCACCCCGCTGCTCCACGGCGGCGGCCAGGAGGATGGCCGCTCGGGCACGCTGCCGACCGCGCTGATCGCGGGACTCGGCACGGCGGCGCACCTCGCGATGACCGAAATGGCCGCCGATGCCGCCCATGCCCGCCACCTCGCCGACACGCTGCTGGCGGCGCTGACCGTGCCGCACGTCATCCACGGCAACGGCGAGCAGCGCTGGGCAGGCAACCTCAATCTCGGCTTTCCCGGCGTCTCGGTGCCGTTGCTGCCGCACCTGCCGGGGCTGGCGCTGTCATCCGGTTCGGCGTGCAGCGCGGTGACCGGGCGGCCGAGCCATGTGCTGACCGCGCTCGGGCTTTCGGACGCGGCGGCGCGGGCGGCGTTGCGGCTCGGTTTTGGCCGCTTCACGACGCCGGAGGAAATGACTAAGGCTGCCGCTGACATCAACGCAGTCGTGGCGCGGCTTGGCGCCGGGAATTAGGTCTTGATCCGCATTCGCTTCCTATCCGCCGACGGCGCCCGCGAACAGATCGTCGATGCGCCCGCCGGCACCCGCCTGCTCGATCTGGCACAGGCGCAGGGCCAACCGCTCGAAGGCACCTGCGAAGGCGCCATGGCGTGCTCGACGTGCCATGTGCTGATCAGCGGCGATGGCGCCGCCCGCCTGCCGCCACCGTCGGACGAGGAAGAGGACATGCTCGATTTCGCCGTCGGCGCCTCGCGCGCCTCGCGCCTTGCCTGCCAGATCCGGCTGACCGATGATCTCGTGGCGCTCGATGTCCGCATGCCGCCGGGCGCGGTCGACATGTCACGGCGATGATGCCCCGATCGGAAGACAAATGATGATCAATCGCCCTGCCTTTGCTCCTGCCTTTTCCCCTGCCGTTGCCATTGCCGTTGTTGTTGCGCTCGCCTGCCTCGCCGTTCCAGCGGGTGCGCTGGCGCCGAGCGCCACCGTATCCTCACCCTTCGATACCCCGGTGATGAGCCTCAAGCCCGGCGAATGGATCTGGGATGATCGCATCGCGCCGGCCGGGCCGATGCTGGTGGTGGTCAATCTGAAAACCCAGCGCGCCTATGCCTATCGCAACGGTGCCCGCATCGGCGCCACGACGATCTCGTCGGGCAAGCCCGGCAAGACCACGCCAACCGGCATTTTCACGATCCTGCAGAAGAACAAGGACCACAAGTCCAACCTCTATAACAGCGCGCCGATGCCCTATATGCAGCGGCTGACCTGGGATGGCATCGCCATGCACGCCGGCAATCTGCCCGGCTATCCGGCCAGCCATGGTTGTGTCCGCATGCCGTTGGAGTTTTCCAAAAAACTTTTCGAAGTCAGCAACATGGGCATGACCGTGGTCGTGACCGATGGCAAGGGCAGCACGCCCGAACCCGAAAACATCGTCGAAAACGCCATGCTTGCGCCGGTGACGGCGCAGGGCGCGGTTGCCAATATCGTCGACAAGCCGCTGGGGTCGGACGAAGTCTCGCGCTGGCAGTCCGAAAAATCCCCCACCGGGCCGGTGACGATCATGCTCAGCACCGGGTCGAAGCGCATCATCGTCTATCGCAACGGCATCGAGATCGGCCGCAGCCGCGTCGGCGTGGCGGACGGCTTCGACATCGGCACGCGCGCCGCGCAGTTCGCCGGCCGCGATGAACAGGGCAACGCTCGCTGGGTCTATCTCGGCCTTCCCGGTTATGAGGTGCGCAAGGGCCAGAATGTCGAAAAGAACGCTATCGACAGCGTGACGATCCCGCCGCAATTCTACGCCCAGTTGAAAGCTGTGGTCGGCGACGGCACCACCCTGCTCGCCACCGATGGCGGGATTGTCAGTGGCTCGTCGGGCAAGGGGCTGACGGTGCTGACCAGCGATTGAATTGGTGCGGTTTCGGGCAACAGCCCCGATCGAAAGGTCAGTTCCCCTTACGCCCCCCCATTTGGGGGTATTGATTAATCTGGTGAAAATAAGTCCTTAACACTGCTGTTTTCGTGCGATATGATTTCGTCGATTTGATTTCGTTCGGGGGAAAACATGCACAAATTGCGCATCGCCGCTGTGGCGTTGACGTGCCTTGCGATGGCGCAACCGGCAGTTGCAGCACCAAAGCGCGGCCAACCAGCGGTTGAGCTCGATCCCAACAGCGTCGGCACCGTCAGCGGTACCGGCATCGAGATGCGCGACATCATCGGCATGGCCGATCGCATCGTTCGCGACCTGTTGCAGCGGCCCGATATCGCCAATGCGCCCAAGCCGCCGCGGATCATCCTCGAAGGCTCGCGCATCGCCAACAAATCGAGCCAGCGCCTCGATACCGACATGCTGTCGGACCAGTTGCGCTCGCAATTGCTGCGCGCCGCCGCTGGCCGCATGCGCTTTCTCAGCCGTGAAAACATCCAGGATGTCATGGCCGAACGCGAACTGAAACGCGAAGGCCAGACCGACGTCGGCACCAGCGGCATGACCCGCGCCCCGGCCGGCGCCGATTATCGCCTCGTCGGCCGCATCACGTCGCAGGATGCGCGCAACAACACTACCGGTGCGCAGCAGCGCGCCATGCAGGTGGTTTTCGAACTGATCGACCTGGAAACATCTGAAACTGTCTATATTTCAGAGCCTTATGTCATTGTTCGCGCCCAGCGCGATGATGTCATCTATCGGTAACGGCACCTGTCGCCTGACATGATAATTCCGGGGGGAATGATATTCTTATGCGCAATCTGATGCTGCCGCTGGTCGCGGCGTTGCTGGTCTCGAGCGCGGGTGCAGCGCTGGCCCAAACTGCCGCCGCTCCCGCCGCCGCCGCGGTGTCGGATCCGGTGGCCGACAAGGCCGCCTTGAAGGCGCGTGAAAAGCAGCTGCGCGAATGGCGCAGCCAATATGGCGAAGGCCCCTACCCGAACGAGATCGATGCCTTTCTGCAGGACAAGCCCGACCGCTTGAAACCCTATTGGCGCGCGCTGTTCGTTGGCGGCGAGCGCAATTCGGTGCTGAATTTCGAACGGCTCGGCTTGGCGGCGATCGAAAGCGGTGACTGGTCCGTTGCGGAAAAGGCCTTCGATGCCGCGTTGCTGCGCATCGAGACGGTCTATGGCAAGAATGCCCAGGCCGAAGCGGCGCGATCGCTGTTCCGCAAGGAATCGAACAAGGATTACAAGGGCGAGCCGTACGAACGCGCCATGGCCTATTATTATCGCGGCCTGCTCTATCTGCGTCGCAATGATTACGACAATGCCCGCGCCTCGTTCAAGGGCGGCGAATTCCAGGATACCGTTTCCGAAGCCGAAGAGTTCAAGAGCGATTTTGCCGCGCTGAACTTCCTGATCGGCTGGTCATCGAAATGCGCCGGCGACAATGCCGAGCCGGATTTTGCCGCTGCCGCCGCAGCGCAGCCGGGCCTGGTGGCGCCGCCGGCCAATCACAACATCCTGTTGATCGCCGAACTCGGCCATGGCCCGGCCAAGGCCCAGGACGGCGCCCAGAAGGAAAAGGTGGTTTTCGTACCGGCGACGGGTTTTCCCGAAGCCAAGGCGATGTTCATGCTCGCCCCCGAAAAAGGGGAACGCATCACCGTCGAGCCCATGCAGGCGTCGAGCGTGTTCTTCCAGGCGACGACCCGCGGTGGCCGCGCCATGGACGGCATCCTCAACGGCAAGGCCAATTGGAAAACCGGCACCCAGGCGGTGGGCAATACCGCAATGATGACCGGCCTCGCCTTGATGAACAATTCGAGTGGTTATGGAAACTCCGCCTCGGCCGGCGCTGCCATCGCCATCGGCGGCGCGCTGTTTTCGGCCTTTTCGTCGACGATGAAGGCCGATGCCGACATCCGCTACTGGGACACGCTGCCCGACAATATCGTCATCGGCACGGCGGCAGCCAAGATGCGTTTCAAGGCGACGGCGGCCTTTGCCGGCAGCGATGGCCCGGTCGATCTGGCGCCGCGCGAGGTAACGCCTTTTGCCGGAGAAAAATGCACCCTGGTGTGGACCCGATCGCGGCCGATCGAAGGCATGGAAGACACGCCGGGCGATGATCTGAAAGTCCGTGCCTCGCTGGCACGCGACAAGAAACTTGCCGAAAAGAACCGCCTGTTCCGCGCCAGCCTCGCCGATTTTGTCACCATTGCTTCAAAGGATTGACCCGATGCGTACTCCGCTCGTTCTGGCACTGATGGCGGCGATGTTGGCCGGCACACCGGCTTATGCCGAAAACCGAGTCGTCAAATGCCGCACCAGCGCCGCCCGGGCGGCACCGTCCAGCGGCGGGCCGGCGCTGGTTGCCAATGTGCCGCGTTCGATGACTCCGATCGATCTCGGCGCGGTACAGTTCACCGACAAGAAGCTCGGCAAATCGGTGATTGTCGAAGAATTGGCGGTTTTGCGCAACCCGGTCAACGGGTTGACCGTGATCGCCCGCTTCGTCAATTGCACCAAGAAGCCCATGGTCATCCAGGCGCGATCAAACTTCCTCGATGCCAACCAGTTGCCGACCGAAGCGGCCTCGTCCTGGCGCACCATCTTCCTGTCGCCGCTCGCCACCGGCGTCTATCAGGAGAATTCGATCAAGACGACGCAGGTCGCGGCCTTCTACGTCGAACTGCGGCCCAACCTGTGATGCGCCGCCGTCTCTTGCCGCTCGGGCTCTTGGGCTTGCCGCTGCTGCTGGCCGGCGCTGCCCAGGCGCAGACCAACATGCGTGACGAACCCGAGGCCGGGTATCGCGCCGGCGAACCCGATGTCCTGATGCCGCGTCCGTCGACGAACGGGCCCGATCGCCGGCTGCTGGCGTTTCGCACGGCCTATGCCCGCGCCAAGGCACCGCGGATGATGTTGATGTGGAACACCGGCTTCAGCGACGAAGCGACATCGGCCTATGTCGACCGCACGACGATGTCGTCCGAATCCGAAGTCAACGTCACGCCGACCGGGGTGGCCCGGCGCGGTTCGGCCATGATCGAATCGGGCACCGCACGGGTGACCAACGGCCCGGATCGACTGTTGTCACGGCAAAGTGATGCCGCCGTCAGGGCGGCGTTCAATCGCCAGCTGGTTGCCAATGGTGTCCAGGTCGTCGATCGCACCATGGCGATCCGTACCGCCAGAGGGGCAAAGACCGTGGCCGCCGATGGCAACATGCAAGCGCTGGAAACCGAGGCGCTGACCAGCCGGGCGCGCATTCTCATCGAAGTCGAACAGCTCGAGCCCGATGATGGCGGCTTGGTGCAATTCCATGTCACCGCCAAGGATGTGCAGCGCGCGACGGTGCTCGCCGATTTCGTCGCCGACGGGATGCCGCCGCCGCAACGCCTGCGACTGGTGCCCGGCGCCACCGGGTTCGAACGCGAAACACCACAAGCCGTGCCGACCAGCCGGATCGGCGCCGAACTTGCCAATCGCATGATGGGCGAACTTGCCAACCAGTTGAAATAGCCGGCAAAGCCGTTTTGCACGGCCACCGGCTTGCACCGTAACAAAGTTCGGCTAGCCTGACTTCCATCGAGTCGGGGGTAGCGTTTTACATGCTGTTGATGTCCATGCTGTTGCTGGCAGCCGCCGAACCGGTGCCGGCGCCACCACCGCCTGCCCCGCCTGTCGATAACAAGCCCGAAGCCTTCATCATGCCGGTAAACGGCAGCGACGGTGGCACAAGTGGCGCCGCGCCCGATTCACCCGAGGATATCGCCGAGGATTCGGCGCGCGACCTGAAGGACAACCGTTATTACAACAAGCCCGGCGCCACCCGGGCGGATTACGACAGGGACTGGCAGGAATGCCGGCTGATCGCTCGCGGATCGATGTCGCCGACCGGCAATTTCGTCGTCGTCTACAATCCCGCGGTAATTTCGCCGGCCGCCGCCGCCGGGGGTGGCATCATCGGTGGGTTGATCGCCTCGGCGATCGTCGAAGGCCAGACACGCCGCGCCAACCGCCGCGCCTGTTTGTTGTATCGCGGTTGGCGGCTCGTCGAAGTTGCCCCTGAACAGGCAGCGCGCTTCGCCGCACTGCCCGAGCCTGAACGCGAGAAGGTTTTCAACGAGGTTCTGGGTGCCGCTGAACCCCAGGGTAAATCGGTGCAGCGCTGGACCAACGCCTTTGCCGAAATGCCGTCCAATCTCGCGCCCAAGGACGCCAAGTGATGCGCCGCCTGTTCCTGGCCCTCGCCCTGTTCGCCGCTGCCCCGGCATTTGCGCAACTGAGCGTCGAAAAGCGCGCCGATCTCGCGGCACCGGTGGTGCTCAAGCCCGGACAGGGTGCCATTGTCGTCGGCTTCCGTCGCCCCGATGACTGGAGCGCCGGCAAATCGGGCACCATCGCCTTTGCCCGCTACGATATCGAAAAGCGCGACATGATCGCCCGGCCCAAGGACGCGAAAAAGAACGGCGACACCAACACCTATTGGGTGTCGGTGCGCAGCGGTGATCGCAAGCTGCCGCTCGATCACGCCGTGATGGTGGTTTCGGCGGGCGATTACGTGCTTTACGGCGCCGCCCCCGGCCCCGGCGGCATGGTGATGAACAGCTTCTGTTTTTCGGCGCCAACACTGCGCGTCAATGCCGGCGAGGTCGTCTATTTCGGCGACATCACCCCCTATATGGGCGCGCGTCTGACCGATGGTGGCTATCACTTCGGCATGGCCTATTCGAGTGATCCCGAGGATGCGAAGGCCGCGCTGGCGAACCAGCCGGCGCTGCAGGCCGCCTTCAAGCCCGGCGACGTGCGCAACGGCGCCAGCTACACCTGCGCCGGGCAGGTTATGGCCGCCTATTTCGCCCCGGGTGCGCCGATGCTCCCCGAACTGTCGACGGAAGAAAGGGCCCGGCGCGCCAAGGATGCCCCGGTTGCGCCGCCGCGCCAGACGGTGCCGGCACCGGGCGTGCCGATCCTGGTGCCGACCGGACGTTGAACCCCTTGCCCTTTGCCGGCGCTTCCCCCATATGCGTCGCGGGAGTCGGGCGGGCAGTGCTTTCGCCAACCCGGTCAGGTCCGGAAGGAAGCAGCCGCAACGAACTCGCACTGGGTCGTTCCCGGCTCCCACCGCGCCGCGCCGCGAGCGCACAACGCGCAGCGTTGCGCGCCGACAGGCGCAAGCGCGGCCAGCGAGGCGGTTGGCCTCAAGCCAACCGATCTCGTCTGACGTCGGCATGGGCTTTGCCCATGCCTCTTGCTTTCTTACGTAATTCTTGAAACCACCCCTCTCCCGGGCCGGCTTCGCCGTCTCTCGACCGCTCCCCGGCGGGGCGAGATGAAGCAAATCCCCCCTCGCCGCCGCCCCCCCAACGCGCTATCACCCCATCATGTCCGATGCCGACGATATCGCCTTCCCGGGCCTCGACCTGCCCGCCGATCCCGCCCCGGCGCCGGCCTATCGCGTGCTCGCCCGCAAATACCGCCCCGCCAGCTTCGACACGCTGCTCGGCCAGGAAGCCATGGTGCGCACCCTCGGCAACGCCATTGCGCGCGATCGGCTGGCGCAGGCCTGGCTGCTCACCGGCGTCCGCGGCGTCGGCAAGACCTCGACGGCGCGGATCATCGCCAAGGCCTTGAACTGCATCGGCCCCGATGGCAGCGGCGGCCCGACGATCAGCCCGTGCGGGGTGTGCGAGCCGTGCGTCGCCATCGCCGCCGGCCGCCACATGGACGTCATCGAGATGGACGCCGCGTCGAACACCGGGGTCGATGATGTCCGTGAAATCATCGAGGCGGTGCGCTATGCCAGCGTCTCGGCGCGCTACAAGATCTACATCGTCGATGAAGTCCATATGCTGTCGAAGAACGCCTTCAACGCGTTGCTCAAGACGCTCGAGGAACCGCCGCCGCATGTGAAATTCATCTTCGCGACGACCGAAGTCAACAAGGTGCCGGTGACGGTGCTGTCGCGTTGCCAGCGCTTCGATCTGCGCCGCGTGCCCGCCGAAACGCTGGTCGCGCATTTCGCCCGCATTGCCGAAGCCGAAGGCGCCAGTGCAGAACCCGAAGCACTGGCGTTGATCGCCCGCGCCGCCGAAGGCTCGGTGCGTGATGGCCTGTCGGTGCTCGACCAGGCGATCGCCCATTCGGGCGGCGCCGTCACGGCACAGGCGATCCGCGACATGCTCGGGCTCGCCGATCGCGGCGCGGTACGGCGGCTGTTCGGCCATGTGCTGGCGGGCGAGGCACCGCAAGCACTGGCGGCGCTGGCGGAACAATATGATTTGGGGCTCGACCCCGAAATGCTGGTGCGCGAGTTGCTCGAACTCGTCCACGCCATTACCCGCACGCGGATCGCGCCGGCCGATGACCCGGCCTTGAGCGTCGAGGAAAAGGCCGTGCTCGCCGATTGGGCGCAGCGCCTGTCCTTCCCGGCGCTGCATCGGCTGTGGCAGTTGCTGTTGAAGGGTCTTGCCGAAGTCCAGGCCGCGCCGGTGCCGCTGCAGGCCGCCGAAATGGCGCTGTTGCGGCTGATCCACGCCAGCGACCTGCCCGATCCGGCTGAACTGGTAAAGCGCCTGCAGGAAGGCCGTGATGTGCCCGCCGCACCGCGCTTGCCCGGCGCCGGCAGCGATGGCCCGCGCGCCGAAGCGCCCGCGCCCGCGCCCGCACCGCCGGCATCGTTTGAACCGCCGCCACGCGCCACGCCCGAATTCACTCCCCTGCCCGACGATTTCGAAGCACTGGTCGCGCTGTTCCGTGATCGCATGGAGCCGCGACTGGCGCATTTGCTGTCGGACGAATTGCGCCTTGTCGCCTATGCACCACCGGCGCTGACACTATCCCACGACAGCCGGCAATCGCGCGAACAACTCGCCATGATCGGCAAGCGCCTTGCCGAATGGACCGGCACGGCGTGGCAGGTGACGCTGGCCAGCGAAGGCGGCGGCCCGACCCTGCATGAAGCCGAGCGCGCCGCCGATGCCGCTCGCCGCGATGCCGCGCGCACCGATCCGTTGGTGCAGGCGCTTTTCGCCCAGTTTCCCGACGCCGAATTGACCGACGTCGCAGCCCCCGAAAGGATCCGCCATGCCCAGTCTCGATGAATTGATGAAGGCCGCCCAGAACGTTCAGGAACAGATGCAGGCGGCACAGGCCAAGCTTGACCATATCGAAGTCGAAGGCGCCTCGGGCGGTGGCCTGATCAAGGTTCGTGCCACCGCGCGCGGCCGCATCATCGGCATCGATATCGATCCGTCGATGCTGACCTATGAATCGAAGGAAATGCTGGAAGACCTTGTTGTGGCAGCCTTCAACGATGCCAAGAACAAGGCCGATCAGGCCGGCAGCGCCGAAATGAACAAGCTGACCGCCGGCATGCCGCTACCACCGGGGTTCAAACTGCCGGGGATGTGAGCGCGCTGGGCCGGCCGGGGTGCGTTTCTAGTCCCGGTCGCGATACGACGGCAGCGCCAGCCCGCGGCTGATCGCCAGCCCGCGCAAGATGAAGCCGGCGGTGACGCCCAGCCCGCTCGCCAGCCAGCGGTCGACGCCGAATTCGGCGAGCCCGACATAGGTCGTCGCCCCCAGCGCCGCCGCCGACACATAGATTTCGCGGCGCAACAGGATCGACGGCACGCCGGCCAGCACATCGCGGACGATGCCGCCGAAACTCGCGGTGAGCACGCCCATCACGATACAGACGAGTGGCGGCAGACCGTAGCTGCCGGCCTTTGCCGCACCGATGACCGCATAGGCCGCCATGCCGATGGCGTCGAACCACAGCAGCGACGGCAACGGCCAGCGATCGGCGCGCAGCACCCAGACCGCCAGCGCGGCGGCGAGGCAGACGCCGATATAGTCCGACCGCCCGACCCAGAACACCGGCGCGCCAATCAGCAAATCGCGCAGCGTGCCACCGACGATGCCGGTGATCGCGGCAAAAAACGCAAAGGTCACGATCGTATGCCGCGCGCGCGCCGCCGCCAGCGCGCCCGAAATGGCAAAGACGGCAACCCCGGCCATGTCGAGCCAGGCGAGCAATGGCCGCAGCGCTTCGACGTCGATATCGGGCAATGGTTCGATCATGGGCGGCGACGCAAGCGCGGGCGCAGGCGCCGCCAGATCAGCACGAAACCGCTGAGCACCGACAGCAACGACAGCGCCGCCGAGGCAATGAGCAGCGGGTGGTGCGTGTCCTCGCGCCCCTGTGGATCAAGAATGTGCAGCCCCCAGGCGAAATCGAACCAGCGCCACAGCTCGGTGCGCACCGCCAGCACGTCGCCCGCGGTGCCGATATAGACATGCGTGCCACCGGCGTCGCCGACCAGCCAGGCGCCGCCGGGCCGGCGCAGTTCGAACGGCGGCGGATCGGCGACGGGCTCAGCCGTCAGCGGTTCGACGAGCCTGACCTGCTCGCGGGCAATGGCGAGGGCATCGGCGCGACCGATCGGCCAGTCACGACCGGTGCGGGCATCGACGAGTCGGCTGCGCTCGCCGGCCGACAACTTGTATGCTGGCCGGCCGAGCAGTTGCAGCAATTCGGCGCGTTCGATGCGGGCGCCTGGCACCGCGCTCGGCGGCAACACCGGGCCGAGGGTGCGCAGTTCGGCCAGCGCCACAGGGCGGCGCAGGGTCGTGCCGCGCACCAGCTCGATGGCGTTCGAGGTCATGAACAGGCCGCTCGCCGTCCACAGCAGCAACTGGATGCCGACAATCACAGCGATCCACAGATGGAGCAGCGGGATCAGCCGGAGCGCGCGCAGCCGATTGTTCATGGCAGAAATTCCAGCCCGCCCGGCAGGTCATCGGGCGAAAAATCGATTTGCAGCACGCGCCGCCGCGATGGCCGCAGTGCCCGTTCCGACCGATGGACGATCGGCGTCGCATAGGCCCAGATATCGCCCGCCGCGGCAAGACAGGTCAGTTGCGCACAGCCAGCGGCGATGCTGGCGGCGTCTCCGGCCGCAACACGGCGATGGTGCGAGCCGAGCGCCACCTGCAACGGGGCGTTGTCGGCGGGGCAATCATCGAGGTGCAGGCGCAGCGTCAGCATCCGCGCCAAAAGCGCAAAGGGCGGCTCGACATGCGGTTGGCCGTCCTTGATCGACCAAGGGCCGAAGCCCGCCATATCGACGCGTCGCTGCACCGCGATCGTGCGATCCTGATGCCAAGGTACAAACCAATTATGGTCGGGCGATTTGTCGAACAAGACGGCGCGCACCGGTCTTGCGCCGGGCTGGCACTGCTGCGCGATCGGCACCATGGCGGCCAAGGCGGTGCCGACGAAGGCATCGGCGCAGGCCAACCGCGCGCCAGGCTTTCCCGCGTCTGTGCCCGCCGCCAGCGCCGTGACCAGCGCGGGCGCTGCCGCTTGCGGAAAATGCCGGCAGCCGTCGGCCGCCAACGCATCGCCCGCCATCACATATGGATCGGCTTGCCGGTCACCGCCATCGCCGCTTCCTTGAGCGCTTCGGGGTGGGTCGGATGGGCGTGGCAGGTCATTGCGATATCTTCCGACGAGGCGCCGAACTCCATCGCGATGGCGGCTTCGGCGATCATCGTGCCCGCCATGCTGCCGATGATATGGACCCCGAGCACGCGGTCGGTTTTCGCGTCCGCCAACACCTTGACAAAGCCTTCGGTGTCGCGATTGGCCTTGGCGCGGCTGTTGGCGGCGAAGGGGAATTTGCCGACCTTGTAGTCGACACCCGCGGCCTTCAGCTCTTCCTCAGTCTTGCCGACAGTGGCGACTTCGGGCTGCGTATAGACCACCGCCGGGATGACATCATGGTTCACATAGCCGGTCAGCCCGGCGATATTGTCGGCACAGGCCAGCCCTTCATCTTCGGCCTTGTGCGCCAGCATCGGGCCGGGCACGACATCGCCGATCGCCCAGATGCCGGGGACCGGGGTCGAATAGTCGGGGTTGACCATGATGCGTCCCCGATTCAATCCATTACTTTCGAGCGTCAGCCCGGTGGCTTCGATATTCAGCCCATCGGTATTCGGCCGGCGGCCGACCGAAAGCAGCACGATATCGGCGGCAATCTCGGTCGCGGCGCCGCCACCGGCGGGCTCGACGGTGACGATGGCGCCAGCGCCATTGCGCTTCACGCTTGTTACCTTGGTTGAAACATGGATTTCAAAACCCTGTTTCTTCAGCACTTTCGCAAAAGCGCCCGCGACTTCGATATCCATCGCCGGTACGATCCGCTCGGCATATTCGATGACGGTGACCTTGGCCCCCAGCCGCCGCCAGACCGAACCCATTTCAAGCCCGATATAGCCGCCGCCGATGACGACGAAATGGCCGGGCACCTGCGCGAGGCCGAGCGCTTCGGTCGAGGTGACAATCACCTCGCCATCGGGCGTCATCCCCGGCAGCAGCGCGACTTCGGAGCCGGTGGCGATGATGAAATTCTTCGCAGTGATGGCGCGGTCACCGACCTTGATCGCCTTGGGCGACGTGAAATGCGCTTCGCCCTTGATCCATTCGACCTTGTTCTTCTTGAACAAAAAGGCAATGCCGTCGGTCAACTCCTTGACCGCCTTGTCCTTCTCCCCGAGCAGCGCCGGCAGGTCGAGCTCGACCGAGCCGAGCTTGACCCCGAACTTGGCGAGCGCCCCCGAATGCGCTTCCTCGTAAAATTCCGATCCGTGCAGCAGCGCCTTGGACGGGATGCAGCCGACATTGAGACAGGTGCCCCCCAGCCGGTCGCGCTTTTCGATGCAGGCGACCTTCAGGCCATGCTGCGCCGCGCGGATGGCGGCGACATAACCACCGGGGCCGGCGCCAATGACGACGACGTCGAAATCAAAATCGGCCATGGCAGGTTCCTTACAGGTCGATCAACAGGCGCGCCGGGTCTTCGATGGCTTCCTTGACGCGGACAAGGAAGGTCACGGCTTCGCGGCCATCGACGATGCGGTGGTCGTAGGAGAGCGCGAGATACATCATCGGGCGGATGACGATCGCGCCATCGCGGACCACCGGGCGGTCCTCGATGCGGTGCAGGCCGAGCACGCCCGATTGCGGGGTGTTGAGGATCGGCGTCGACATCAGCGAGCCGAACACGCCGCCATTGGAAATGGTGAAATTGCCGCCCTGGAGTTCGTCGATGGTCAGCTTGCCGGCCTGGGCGCGCTTGCCAAAATCGGCAATGGCCTTTTCGGTGGCGGCGAACGACAATTTGTCGGCATTGCGCAGCACCGGCACGACGAGGCCGCCCGGCGACGACACGGCGATGCCGAGATCGGCATAATCGCGATAGACGATCTCGTCGCCTTCGACCGACGCGCCGACCGCGGGGACATCGCGCAGCGCCAACACCACAGCCTGCGAGAAAAACGACATGAAACCAAGGCGTACGCCGTGTTTCTTCTCGAACAGGTCCTTGTAGCGGGTGCGTGCGGCGATCACCGCGGTCATGTCGACATCATTGAACGTCGTCAGCATCGCGGCGGTATTCTGGGCTTCCTTCAGCCGGCGAGCGATGGTCTGGCGCAGCCGCGTCATGCGCACGCGCTCCTCGCGGCGGGCAGCGACAGGCGCCGCAGCCGGTGCAATCGCCGGGACGGCGGAAGCCTTGACCTTGGCGGTGCCGGCCTCGATCGCGGCGAGCACATCGCCCTTGGTCAGCCGGCCATCCTTGCCGGTGGCGGCAATGCTGGCGATATCGAAATTATAGGTATCGACGAGCGTGCGCACCGCCGGGCCCATGGCATCGAGCGGCGCGCTGACGGCCGCCACGGGCGCTGCGGGAGCGGCAACCGGGGCCGGCGCAACGTCGGGTGTCGGCGCGGCAACAGGTGCAGGGGCCGCGGCTGGCGCTGGCGCTGGCGCTGGCGCTGCGGCCGCACCGCCGGCTTCGATGATCGCGATCCGTGCCCCCACGGCAACCGTATCGCCGACCTTGAACAACTGCGCCCCCATCACGCCGGCAACCGGCGAAGGCACTTCGACCGCGACCTTGTCGGTTTCCAGGCTGATGATCGGTTCATCGGCGGCGACCGCCTCGCCGGGTTGCTTCAGCCACTGGCCGACACTCGCTTCGGTGATCGATTCGCCCAGCGCCGGGACGATGACATCGGTTGCCATGTTATGCTGCCTTGTTGCTGGATTTCAGGCCGCCACGGATGGCGGCGGTAACTTCGGCGCGGCTGGCGCCGAGCGCTTCGGCGATCAGTTTCGCCTGTTCGGCGTTGTGACGGCGCATCAAGCCCGTCGCCGTGGCCGCCGCTGCGGCGCGCCCGGCATAGATCGGCCGTTTGCCCAGCGCGGTTTCGATCAGCGGTGCGACAAAGCTCCAGGCGCCGGCGTTCTTCGGTTCTTCCTGCGCCCAGACGATGTCTTCCAGCCCCGGGAACATCGCGGCGTATTCGGCGATGATGTCCCCCGGAAAGGGATAAAGCTGTTCGACGCGGAGCAGATAGACATCATCGCGGCCCGATTTCTCGCGCGCTTCGAGAAGATCGTAATAGACCTTGCCGCTGCACATCACGAGCCGGCGGATCTTGGCCGGATTGCACGGCGCCAGATCGTCGAGGCAGCGATGGAAGCTGGTGCCGGCGTCCATGTCCGCCAGCGTCGATACGGCGCGCTTGTGGCGCAGCAGCGATTTCGGCGTGAAGATGATCAGGGGCTTGCGGAAATCGCGCAGCAATTGGCGGCGCAGCAGGTGGAAATAGTTGGACGGAGTCGTCGCATTCGCCACCTGCAAGTTATCCTCGGCGCAGAGCTGCAAAAACCGCTCCATGCGCGCCGAACTATGCTCGGGCCCCTGCCCTTCGTACCCGTGCGGCAGCAGCATCACGAGCCCGTTCGCGCGCAGCCATTTGACTTCGCCGGCGGCGATGAACTGGTCGATGATCGTCTGGGCGCCGTTGACGAAATCGCCGAACTGGCCTTCCCACAGCACCAGAGTCTTGGGGTCGGCAAGCGCATAGCCATATTCGAAGCCGAGCACGCCGAATTCCGACAAGGGGCTGTCGAGGACTTCGAAACGGCCATCAGCCACCGATTTGAGCGGCGTGATGCGCCGACCGGTGACCTGGTCGGTCCACACCGAATGGCGCTGGCTGAAGGTGCCGCGCCCCGAATCCTGGCCCGACAGACGCACGCCATAGCCATCTTCGAGCAGCGAGCCAAAGGCCAACGCCTCGGCGGTCGCCCAATCGATGTTGGTGCCGCTCGTCAATGTCTCATTCTTGGCATCAAGAATACGCGCCAAGGTCTTGTGAATATTGAAACTGTCCGGCACCGTCGTCAGCGTCTTGCCGATCGTGCGCAGTGACGCTGCATCGACCCCGGTCATCGCGGCGCGGCGGCCAGTGATTTCTTCCTTCGGCTTGCCCAGGCCCGACCAGCGGCCTTCGAACCATTCGGCCTTGTTGGCCTTGAATCCGGCCGCGGCCTCGAAATCCGCCTCGAGCACGTCGGTGTAGCGCTTGACCGCATCGGCGAGGAAACCCGGCGCAATTACGCCCTGGCGCTCCAGCTTCGCCGCATAGAGCTCGCTGACCGGCTGCTGCTTGCCGATCTGGGCATACATCAACGGCTGGGTGAAGCTCGGCTCGTCGCTCTCGTTGTGCCCGAAGCGGCGATAGCACCACATGTCGATGACGACATCGCGCTTGAACTTCTGGCGGAATTCGGTCGCGACCTTGGTGGCGAAGGTCACCGCTTCCGGGTCATCGCCGTTGACGTGGAAGATCGGCGCCTGGACGATCTTGGCGACATCGGACGGATAGGGCGACGAACGCGCAAATTGCGGGCTGGTGGTGAAACCGACCTGGTTGTTGACAACGAAATGGATCGTCCCGCCGGTGTTGTAGCCGGTCAGCCCCGAAAAACCGAAGCATTCGGCAACGATCCCTTGACCCGCAAACGCTGCATCGCCGTGCAACAGCACCGGCATCGAGCGGCCGTGATCGGCATCACCGGCCATGGTCTGGATGGCGCGCACCTTGCCGAGCACAACCGGATCGACAGCCTCCAGATGCGACGGGTTGGGCGCCAGCGACAAATGCACCAGATTGCCGTCGAATTCGCGGTTGGTGCTGGTGCCAAGGTGATATTTGACATCGCCCGAACCGCCGACATCATCGGGATTGGCCGAGCCGCCGCCGAATTCGTGAAAGATGATGCGGAACGGTTTTTGCATCACATTGGCGAGCATGTTGAGCCGGCCGCGGTGCGGCATGCCGAAAACGATCTCGCTGATACCCAGCTGGCCGCCGACCTTGATGATCGATTCCATCGCCGGGATCATCGCTTCGGCACCATCGAGCCCGAAGCGCTTGGTACCGACATATTTGCGACCGAGGAATTTTTCGAAATGTTCGGCTTCGACCAGCTTGCACAGGATGGCCTTCTTGCCATTGTCGCTGAACTGGATTTCCTTGGATGCCCCTTCGATCTTGTCCTGGAGGAAGCGGCGTTCCTCGACATCGTTGATGTGCATGTATTCGACGCCGACATGGCCGCAATAATTGGCGCGCAGGATCGTCACGATCTCGCGGATCGTCGCGGTCTGCAGCCCCATGGCACCACCGATATGCACCGGGCGATCGAGATCGGCCTCCTTGAAGCCATGATATTCCGGCGTCAGATCGGCCGGCAGATCACGCTTCAACAGGCCGAGCGGATCGAGATCGGCCGCCAGATGCCCGCGGACGCGATAGGTGCGGATCAGCATCAGCGCCGAAATCGAATCCTGCGCGGCGCGCGCGATGGCATCGGGCGAGGCGCCGGCCGAGGCCGCGATCGCAGCGGCCTTGCCCGCGACCTTTGCCGGCACGAGCATGTCACCGGCATCGAGCGCCCGGGTCAGGTCATCGCCCGGCGGCAGCGGCCAGTCGGTCCGCGCCCATGAAGGCGCCGACACATCTTCGCTACCTGGCAGCAAGGCTTCGAAATCCATTACGCACGTCCTTCATCCGTCAACGGGGCTGATAGCCTTGCCGGGCGGGCGTGTCACCGCCCTTCACCGCATGGCTGCCATGTTTTACGGCGTTGGCGGGCTTTGCCTGCCGAATTGACCGATGGGCGAGCGGCGGGTTCCGCGTCAGCGCCCGCGAAAATTCAGTTCGAGCAGCACGCCATTGGGTTCGGAAACGAAAATCTGCCGCAAACCGATGGCGGCAATGTCGCGCTGGCGACAGGGAATCGCCAGCCGGCCCAGCCGCGCGAGCATTTCGGCATGGCCTTCGCATTCGAAGGCGACATGATGGAGCGCGCCGGTATCGGGCCGCACCGGGCGGTCGGCATCTTCGGCAAAGGTCAGCCCGGGGATGGTGATATGGATCAGTGGCCGCCCCTGCGCATCGAACATCCAGGTGACTTCGGCCATATTCGCGCCGGGAAATGGCGGCCGCGCGTCAAGATCGAGCACATCGCGGAAGAAGCGCGCTGTCTCGGCGACGGCCTGCGTCTGGATATTGACATGGTCGAGGCTGGTAACGACCGGCATCAGGCGGGCCGGAAACGCGTCACCCGCGCATCCTGCACCCTGATCTGCTCGACATAGTTGAGCACCCGGGCGTGCAGCGGCCGGTTGAACACATCGACCCGGGCCAGCGCCCGCGCCGCCAACGGGGTCGCATCGATCGGCGATCGCGCCGCATCGATGAGGGTGATGTTGTCGATGCCCTTGTTATGGCGCACCTCGACCGCGACATGGCTCCGGGTGTCACGGCTGCTGCCCTCGCCCCAGTCACCGAACACCAGCCCGATCACCACGGCATGGCTGCCGGTGGTGCCCGGCGCCCATTGCACGACATAGGCGGTGGTGCCGTCGTCATCGATGAGGTTGCCCCACACCCGCCGCGCCGGCACACCGCAACAGGCGCAGGCGGGAAAATCCGCCTGGCCGGTCAATTCGATTATGCCTTTTGCCATTTGGCCTTTTGCCATCAGCCCTTCAGGACTTCGGCGAGCGTGATGCCGAGCAGCGACGGCGACGGCGACACGCGGATGCCGGCGGCTTCCATCGCTGCCATCTTGCTGCCCGCATCACCCTTGCCGCCCGAAACGATCGCGCCGGCATGGCCCATGCGGCGGCCCGGAGGCGCCGTGGTGCCGGCGATGAAGCCGACCATCGGCTTCTTGCGACCGCGGCGGGCTTCGTCCTGGATGAACTGCGCCGCTTCCTCTTCGGCCGATCCGCCGATTTCGCCGATCATGATGATCGAGTGGGTCGCGTCATCGGCGAGGAACAGTTCGAGCATGTCGATGAAGTTGGTGCCGTTGACCGGGTCACCGCCGATGCCGACCGCCGTCGTCTGGCCGAGGCCCACGGCGGTGGTCTGGTGCACGGCTTCATAGGTTAGCGTGCCCGAGCGCGAAACGACGCCGACCGAGCCCTTGGAGAAGATATTGCCCGGCATGATGCCGATCTTGCATTCACCCGGCGTCAGCACGCCGGGGCAGTTCGGGCCGATCAGCCGCGATTTCGAGCCGACGAGCGAACGCTTGACGCGCACCATGTCGAGCACCGGAATGCCTTCGGTGATGCAGATGATCAACGGCACTTCGGCGTCGATGGCTTCGCAGATGGCGTCGGCGGCGCCGGGCGGTGGCACATAGACAACGCTGGCATCGCAATGGGTTGCGGCGCGCGCTTCATGCACGGTGTTGAACACCGGCAGGCCGAGATGGGTCTGGCCACCCTTGCCCGGCGCGGTGCCGCCGACCACTTTGGTGCCATAGGCGATCGACGCTTCGGTGTGGAACGTCCCCTGCTTGCCGGTAAAGCCTTGCGTGATGACGCGGGTATTCTTGTTGACGAGAATCGACATTACGCAGCCTTCCGAACTTCAGCGACGATTTTTTCCGCAGCATCGCCCAGATTGTCACCCGAGATGATCGGCAAGCCGCTTTCGGCGAGGATCTTCTTGCCCAATTCGACATTGGTGCCTTCAAGCCGCACGACGAGCGGCACCGACAAATTGACTTCCTTCGCCGCGGCGATGATGCCTTCGGCGATGATATCGCAGCGCATGATGCCGCCGAAGATGTTGACGAGAATGCCCTTCACCGCCGGGTCCTTGAGGATCAGCTTGAAGGCGTTGGTCACCTTTTCCTTGTCGGCGCCGCCGCCGACATCGAGGAAATTGGCGGGCTCTTCACCGTTCAGCTTGATGATGTCCATCGTCGCCATGGCGAGGCCGGCACCATTGACGAGGCAACCGATCGTCCCATCGAGCTTGATGAAAGCGAGATCGAACTTCGACGCTTCGACTTCGGCGGGGTCTTCTTCGGTCAGATCGCGCAGCGCCAGCAGATCGGGGTGGCGATAGAGCGCATTGGGGTCGAACCCGACCTTGGCATCGAGCACCATCAGCTTGCCGTCACCCGTGACAGCGAGCGGGTTGATCTCGATCTGCGAGGCATCGGTGCCGACGAACGCCGCATAGAGCGTCGCCACGACATGTTCGGCCTGCTTGGCAAGATCGCCCGACAGCCCGAGCGTAGCCGCCACGGCGCGGCCATGGTGCGGCATGATGCCGGTCGCCGGGTCGATGGTCATCGTCTGGATCTTTTCGGGCGTGTCGTGCGCCACGGTTTCGATATCCATGCCGCCTTCGGTGGAAACCACCAACGCGATCCGCCCGGTGGCGCGATCGACGAGCAGCGCCAGGTAGAATTCCTTCTCGATATCAACGCCATCGGTGACATACAGTCGGTTGACCTGCTTGCCCGCGGCGCCGGTCTGGATGGTGACCAGCGTGTTGCCGAGCATGTCGGTCGCTGCCGCCCGCACATCATCGGCCGAACGGGCGAGGCGAACGCCGCCCTTGGCTTCGGGCGGCAGCTCGACGAACTTGCCCTTGCCGCGCCCGCCGGCATGGATCTGCGCCTTCACAACATACAGCGGCCCCGGCAGCTTGCCGGCAGCAGCCACGGCTTCGTCGACCGTCAGCGCGGCAAATCCCGCCGGCACCGGCACACCGAATTTGGCGAGGACTTCCTTCGCCTGATACTCATGGATGTTCATTGATGTTCCTTGTTTGTCTGTCGACGTTACGGCTGGAAGCCGAGCGTCATGTGCATATCCTTGCGACCGCCAAGCACCGGGCTGCGCGAAAACATGTCGGTACGCATCGGCGTGCCGGTCGGTTGACCAGAGTATTCGACGTAGTGGACGAGATCGACACTCTTGGCCTTCAGACCAATTGCTTGCGACGCCGCCTTGAAGGCATCCCAGTGCGGGAGTGCATTTTCGACGTCCGGAACCACGATGGCGCACAACGAGGGGTAGCGGCGCTTGGGATCGAAACGCGCCAGCACTACCCGCACCGTGCGGCCCTCGAACTCGCGTGACCATTGCTTCTGAAGCAGCGGTTGGCGGTAATCGAAATTGATCGAGTTCGACTTCACGATCGAAAACTTGGCGACATCGATGTCCATGGCGTCCATCGGCTTCCATGCCGGGTCCGCAGCAATCGCCGCCTCACGCGCTTCGAAACTGATCTGACCCCTGGTGCAGGCGTTTTCGAACAGCGCCACCGTTGCGGTCTCGTCCTGGATTGCGGCGAATGTCGGCGATCCGGAAATGCAAAGCGCAACGGCCAGCAGAGCCGCGCGCATTACGCCAGCGACCCGTCGATCGCCTTGCAGGCCACCAGCAGTTCCTTGACCGCATCGACCGAGACGGTGAAATTGGCCTGGGCTTCGGGGGTCAGCGCGATTTCGACGACCTTCTCCACGCCGCCGGCGCCGATGATGCACGGCACACCGACGTACAGATCGTTGACGCCGTACTGGCCAGTCAGGTTCACCGCGCAGGGGATGACGCGCTTCTGGTCATAGAGATAGGCTTCGGCCATCGAAATGCCGCTGGTGGCCGGCGCATAAAACGCCGAGCCGGTCTTGAGCAGGCCGACGATTTCGCCGCCGCCGCTGCGCGTGCGCTGCACGATCGCGTCGATGCGTTCCTGGGTGCTCCAGCCCATTTTGATCAGATCGGGCACCGGAATGCCGGCGACGGTCGAATATTCGATGACCGGGACCATCGTGTCGCCATGGCCGCCGAGCACGAAAGCGGTGACATCCTTGACCGAAACCTTGAATTCATCAGCGAGGAAATGCCGGAAACGCGCCGAATCGAGCACGCCGGCCATGCCGACGACCATATGGTGCGGCAGCTGCGAAAACTCGCGCAGCGCCCAGACCATCGCGTCGAGCGGGTTGGTGATGCAGATGACGAAAGCGCCCGGGGCATGGTTCTTGATGCCCTCGCCCACCGCCTTCATCACCTTCAGGTTGATGCCGAGCAGATCGTCGCGGCTCATCCCCGGCTTGCGGGCGACACCGGCGGTGACGATGATGACATCGGCACCGGCGATATCGGCATAATCATTGGTGCCCTTGAGGTTGACGTCGAAGCCTTCGACCGGGCCGCACTGCGCCAGGTCGAGCGCCTTGCCCTGCGGCACGCCTTCGACAACGTCGAACAGCACGACATCGCCCAGTGCCTTGGCCGCCGCGAGGTGCGCCAGCGTGCCACCGATGTTGCCAGCGCCGATCAGCGCAATTTTGTTGCGAGCCATGGGTCAGATCCTTCGCTTGAGTCGTTCACAGACGCAGTTCGGATAGTCCCGAAGCCGCGCCCGCGCAACCGCAACTATCGGCTAAACGGCTTCCGCCTCGCCATGGCCGAGCGCCATGTAATCGGCCGATTGCATCTCCATCAGCCGCGATACCGTGCGTTCGAATTCAAAGGCGCCGTCTCCGGCCGGATAAAGTGCCAGCGGCGCCGCGTCGGCCGAGGCCACCAGCTTGACCTTGTATTCGTACAGCGCATCGATGAGCGTGATGAAACGCACCGCCTCGTTGCGGTTTTCCGGCCCCATCATCGGAATACCGACAATGAACACCGTGTGGTAATGCCTTGCGATCGCGAGATAATCCGCCGCCCCTAGTGGCTTGCGGCACAGGCGGGCAAAAGAAAATACCGCAACACCCTTCAACGCCTTCGGCACGAACAGCGTGCGCCCGCCCGGCACCGACAGCGTTTCGGTCGGCACCCGGGCGCGATCCTCCACCGGGTAATCGGTCAGCCGGAAAAACGTGTCGGACATCGCGGCGGTCGCCGCCATATCGGCCGGCACATGCCAGGTCGCGGCGCCGCCCAGGCGTTCGAGCCGATAATCGGTCGGGCCATCGAGGGTGATGACCGCACATTTCTGCTGGATCAGCGCAATGAAGGGCAGGAACAATTGCCGGTTCAGCCCGTCCTTGTAAAGATCGGTCGGCACCCGGTTCGACGTGGTGACGATCGTCACGCCATGGCCGAACAGCGCGGTGAACAACCGCGACAGGATCGCCGCATCGGCAATATCCTTGACCTGCATTTCATCGAACGCCAGCAACCGCGCGCTCGCTGCGATCTGCGCCGCGACCGGCGGAATCGGGTCCGGCCCGCCCTTCTGCCGCTCGGCATGGAGCAGGCCGTGCACTTCGAGCATGAATTCGTGGAAATGCACCCGGCGCTTCGGGCTCACCTCGGCGTGGGTATAGAACAAGTCCATCAGCATGGATTTGCCGCGGCCAACGCCGCCCCAGATATACAGGCCCAAAGGCGCCGCCACGGGTTCGGGGGTGCGCCACCGCGCGAACAACCCGGGTTTCGCCACCGGCGCCGCCAATTCGACCGCGAGCGCATCGAGCCGGTCGACCACCGCCACCTGCGCCGCATCGGGCCGCAATTCGCCGGCGGCGACGAGCGCCTCATAGGCGGCGCGCACCCCGGCCATGGCGATCAGCCGGCCTTTGGCACGGGCCGGCTGGCGGCGCCATCGCCGGTCGGGCGATTTTTGGGGTCGCCTTCGCTCCGGGGCAACCGCGGCACCTTGCGCATCGTGCTGGTGAACGAGGCGATCTTTTCGCCCTCCTGGGTCACCAGCCCGCGCACGAACAGCATCTTGCCGGTTTCCTTGAGGATTTCGCCCGACGCCTCGATATGCTTGCCGACGATGCCCGCCGACAGGAAATCGGTGGCGCAGCTGAGCGTCACCGCGGCGTTGTTTTCGAGCTGGCGGAAGATGAAGGCAAACATCGCCATGTCGATGAATGACATGATGAAACCGCCGTGGAGATAGCCCAGGCCATTGGTGTGGCGCCGGTCGGTCGCCATCCGGCATTCGACCGCGCCGCTGGCGTCGGCGCGGAAATAAAAATCCCCCAGCATCGAGGTAAAGCGCCCATCGGGCTCGCGCCGCCAGCGCGTCCAGCCCTCGTGCTCGCCGGTCGTCATGAGTTCACGTGTCATGCCGTTGGGGTAGCGCGCGGGCGCGCGGGGGGCAAGCCACCCCGCAAAAGCCCCCCCTCTCCCGCTTGCGGGAGAGGCGACTCGGCCACCTGGCCGAGCGGGTGAGGGTGTCTTCCAGTTTCGATGCGCGGGTACACCCTCACCCGGCGCGCTGGCGCGCGTCTCGCCTCTCCCGCAAGCGGGAGAGGAAGAGAATTGACATTTATCACCAATTTGGTTATCAAGGTGAGCGTTTCGCTCTTTGACATCGTGAGTATCGGCACAAATCTTC
>JANPKK010000035.1:0-90439 GCA_031426015.1 Alphaproteobacteria bacterium | reverse complement strand
CGTTTTAGGAGCTTATCTGTCTGCACAACGTTTCAACTTGGCATATTTGGCCCCAGATTGCTCTGGAGCGATGTGCTTTGTGGTAACGTTTAGAGGACATATAAGCAGCGTGTTTAACCACCGCGACCGGACCCTAAATTGCCCGGACGGTGGACCGCCGCCCACATGTCCCTTCATTCAACCTACAATGAGAAAGAGCGACATTGTCCAGTTACCCGAGAAACCCGGGTTCCTGACCAGTGCGTTTTTCGAAGTCGGTGGCGAGTCCCTGAGGACTTCGTTTCCGGCGACGGGAGCGGCTTATGGGCCGTTCGAAATTTCCCGTCAACAACTTTTTTTCGATTTCTTCCGGATGAACCGGCGTCCCTCGAAATTCCCGGCACCGCGGCGAGTTCTTTAACCCCTTGAAGTAAGGGGCGAAATTTTCCGCCGCTGCTGGTCTGGCTGGCGAAGCACCGAAGTGCTCGTCGGCCGGGAGTGGTCATCTAGTCGGGGGTCCCGGATGGCGCAACCCCTATTTCACATCACATGTCGTTTTTTTGACGGTCACCATGGTAAAACCCCTCTCGGCAGGTGGGATTTCGCTGACGCGAACCCCTACCGGAACGGCCTGAAGCGCCGAATCTGCCCAGAATCGGCAGGCCCGTCGCGACAGAATCGAACCGCGGACGCTGAATTTGGTCCGCCACATCCCCGATTCACCCGCAATCGGGCTCGAATCGCCCCCTAGGGGGCCGGTGCTGCGTTCAGCTGCTGATATAGGCCTTCATCGCTTCGGCCTCGGCTTCTGCTTCATCGAGCCGTACCTTCACCAGGTCGCCCATCGAGACGACACCGAGCACTCTGCCCGATTCGACAACGGGCAAATGACGAAAGCGGCGCTCGGTCATGATCTCCATCGCCGCGGCAATGGCGAGATCGGGTGTCGCCGTTACGACGGCAACGGTCATGATGTCGGCGGCGCATACATGCAGGATCGCGGCACCATGGGTATGCAGGCCGGCACAGATATCGCGTTCGCTGACCAACCCGACGATCTGCCCGGCCTCGATCACCAGTACGGCGCCGATTCGGTTGGCATATAAGAGTTCCGCTATGGCGCTGACGCGCGTATCGGGTGGCACGGACACCAGCGGCTTCTTGCCGGTCAGGATCGAACCGATCACGGCGATCTCCCCTTGTCGAACGTTTGATACGCTTCAAGGGAACATCATCGCCCGAATCGCCAAGGAAGGCAAAGCATGAACAGCAATCAGAGCCAGCGCTCATCCGGCGATCATTGGCGGCGGTTTCGCCGCCTCATGCTGTTGATGACAGTGGTGGCATTCGGCACGGCCGGCTTTGCCGGCTGGCGGATGCGCGCCGATGGCGTGCCCTTCCACCTGCATTTCGTCATCGCCATGGGCGGCGGCATCATCGTGGCATTGCTGCTGGCCGGGGCCCTGATGGGCCTGGCGTTCGTTTCGAATCGCTCCGGCCATGACGAAACGGTCGGTACCGGAGAAGCCGCCGACGATTGATCGCCGGCGGCTCCCTTCAATTTTCAGCTTTCGGCGACGACTTCATCGACAACCTTGCGCGGCCGGCCACGACGACGCGGCGCCGGCGCTTCGGCTGATTCGACCGGCGCTTCAACGGGCGCTGGCGCAACCGCTTCGACAACTGGTGCGATTTCGGCCGCCACCGGGGTTTCCCGACGCAAGGTCCGGCGCTCCGGCCGCACCGTCGGCGTGGCGTCGTCGCGCGGCGCTCGCAGGGTAGCCGGGCCGGGCAGGCCGGGAATCGGGCCTTCGTCGATCAGTGCCGGCTCGATGGAGCGCGACGCGTCGCTGCGCTGCGTCTCGGGCCGACGCTCACGGCGACCGTCATTGCGGTTGCCGTCGCGATCCGCGCGAGGTTCGCCGCGATTCGGGTCCGGGCGTCCTTGTTCGGAACGGGGCTGCTCACCACCGTCGCGATTCGATTTCCAGGGCTGGCGCTCGCCATCGCGGCGCGGCTCGCGATTCTGTTCGCGCTGCCCGCCATCGCGCTGCCCGCCATCGCGCTGCCCGCCGTCACGCTGCCCGCCGTCACGCTGCCCGCCGTCACGCTGCCCGCCGTCACGCTGGTTGTTGTCACGCTGGTTGTTGTCACGCTGGTTATTCTCGCGCTGGCCATCGCGGCCACCATTGTCACGCGCATTGCGATCGCGATTCGGCCGTTCGTCGCGCCAATTGCCACGATTGTCGTCGCGGGCTTCAACGCGATTGTCCTCGCGGGCATCGTCGCGGTCGTCGCCGTCCTCGTCGTCGCCATCATCACCGTCATCGGTGTTGGCATAACCGGCGCTGTCGTCTTCATAGCTGTCGCGGCGCTGGCGGTTCTGGTCGGGCGCCTTGTCGCGATAATCACCGAGAACGCGATAATAATGGTCGGCATATTGCAGATAATATTCCGCCGTCACCCGGTCGCCGGCCTGTTGGGCATCTCGCGCCAGGGCACGATACTTTTCCAGGAGCTGGCTGGCGTTGCCGCGCTGGCGGTTATCGAGCCGGTTGCCGTAATTGTTGCCGCCGCCCATCTGCTGCGGGCGAGGACCATTGTTGCCGCCGCGCCGCCGCCGGTTCTGGTTGTTTCTGATCAACGTTGCGTCCCCGTATGAACGGACGGCAAAAGCCGCGGTGCTGGAAATGTTCGACCGTGTATTTTCCGGCTTCTGCCTGTGGCGTGCCCTTCATGGCGCGCCGCCGGTCCTGCAATGTCGAAGGGTGAGGGACTTCAATCCACCTCACCTAGCTGTGCTCCTAGCCGTGAACGCACGCGCCTCCAAGCGAAAAAGCGAAACGACCCTAGCGCTGCACTTCGACGAGCTCGTACCAGGTCTGCATATAACCGCCGACGCCGCCGCAAACGAAGATCGAATCATCGTCGGCTGTCACCCACATGTCATAGGGCGGGTGCTGGGTGCCGCCCATCGCGGCTTCATCGACAAAGCGGAAATGCCGGCAGGCAAAGGTGCCTGCCGCGACGGTCTTTTCCGCCTCCCCGACATATTCGAGATGGATATCGACCCGGGCGAGCAAAGGCGGGGTGGCGCCGCGATGGTCGGGGCTGGGCAACAACATAGTCAGCAAGCGGCGGTGCGGACCCTTCGCCACGTCCATGATGCGGGTCAGAAAGCCATCGCCGACGATCGGATGGGTGCCAAAACCCGCCAGCCCATCGGGAATCGTCATTTTTTGCGACACCCGGCCGATGCTGGGGCCATAGCTTTCGCATTCAGCGATGCCGGCATCATGGTCGAAACGCACCCAGCCGCTGCCAAGAAACTGGCCATCGAGGCTGAGCCGGACCTGGCAGTCCATCGGCCGCCACTGCAGATCGGTCGAATACAGGATGTCGCGCATCACCGTCGGCGCCGGTTCGTCGATCTCGCAATGGGCGCGGATCGTCACCGACCCATCGCCGTGATGGGTGAAGGCGAAATCCTCGCGCCCGCGTTCCTCGTCGAGCCGTTCGGGCTTCTTGCTGGTATAGCGGATGGCCCCGGTGATGCGGCGGTGAGGCAGCGCGGCCATCAGCGTGCCACCTGCGGCGCCATGCTCGCCATCACCTTGAACAACTGGTCGGGGTCGCTGCGAATGAGATCGAGCAGCATCAGTTCGGGCGATCCGGCGCGCGCAACGGGGATCTCGGGGCGATCATCGGCGAGCGCCGTCAGGATCTGGGTTGCCGCCTCGTCGATGCTGATGCCCGCGTTGACGGGATCGTCATTGGGGCCGTTGATGCTGCCGTCGCCCTTCAACGCATTGGCGGCGATGCCGGTGGCGACAAAGCCCGGCGTCACGACATGCACCGTCACGCCATATTGGGCGATTTCGGCGCGCAGCGCGTCGGACCAGCCGACCATGGCATGCTTGGCGCCGCAATAGGCGGTGCGCAGCGGTGACCCGACCTTGCCGGCGACCGAGGCATTGTTGACGATGGCGCCCGATCCGCGCTTGACCATGGCGGGCAAGACCAGTTGCGTCAGCCGCAGTGGCGCGAAATAATCGACCTCCATGATCGTGCGATAGACGCTGAAGTCGGTATCGAGCGCCAGGCTGCGCTGCGAGATGCCGGCGTTGTTGACGAGAATATCGATGCCGCCGGTCTTGGCCTCGGCCTCGGCCACCACATCGGGCAGGATGGCGAGGTCGGTCGCTTCGAAGGGCAGCAACAGCGTCGACGCCTGGCAGCGCCCGGCAACCTCGGCCAAAGCATCGGCGCGCCGCCCCGACAGCACCAGCCGCGCCCCGGCGCGGGCGAAGGCCAGCGCCAGCCCTTCGCCGATCCCCGACGACGCGCCGGTGATCCAGATCGTCTTGCCGGCGAAATCCATGCCTCAGTCCTTTATGTCAGGCCGTTGCGGCCATTTGCGCGCCCATGCCCGCCATCATGTCGAACACTTGTTCGGGGTTGCTGCGCACCATCTCCAACACCGCCATCTCGGGGCCGCGCCCGACGGGGATCTCGCGCATCCCGGCCTTGAAACCGGCGACGATCTGAACGGCGGCTTCCTCGGCGCTGATGCCGCGATCGACGGCGCTGCTCGGCGCGCCATGCGGGCGGCCCTCGGCATCCAGCGAATGCAGCGCAATGTTGGTCTTGACGAAGCCCGGGGTGATCACCGTGACGCCGATGCCTTCATGCGCGACTTCACTGCGCAGCGCGTCGAAATAGCCGATGATGGCGAATTTGGCCGAACAATAGGCGCTGGCGCCGGGGTTGCCGAACTTGCCTGAAATGCTGCTGACCACCGCCAGCTGCCCCGAACCGCGCGCCCGCATCGCGGGCAGCACCAGCTGCGTCAGCCGCAGCGGCGCGAAATAATCGACTTCCATGACGCGGCGATAGACATCGAACTGGGTATCGCGTGCCATGCCGCGCGCGCCGACGCCGGCATTGTTGACGAGCAGATCGATCTGCCCCGAAATCGCTTCGGCGCGCGCAACGATGCCCGGCAGCGCGTCGAAATCGGTCGTATCGAAGGCGAGCACGCTCGACCCCGGGCAGGCCGCTGCGACTTCGGCAAGCGCCGATTCGTTGCGCCCCGACAGGATCAGCCGCGCACCTTCACCCGCCAGCGCCAGCGCGAGCGCCCGGCCGATCCCCGATGATGCCCCGGTGATCCAGACCGTCTTGCCGGCGAATTCCATCATCTTTTCCTTATCAACCCAATTGGATCGCCGGCAGGCCGATGACCAGCGGATGCCCCCAGATGACCAGCGCCCATAGCGCGACGCCGCCGATCGTTGCGACCAGCCCGGGCAACGCGGCGCGCCACGGCTGGCGGCCGCGCAGCTGCGCCCCGAAGGGCACGAAACCGGTGGCGGCGATATGATCGGCATAGCCCGGCAATGCCGCACGCTTCTTGCCGTCCTGCATCGCCGCACCGAACAGTGCGAGGGTGAGGATACCGCCGGCGAGCACGATCGTGCGCGGATCGGCGCTCATCGCGATATGGACTACCGCCCAGATCGCAAAGCTCCACATCATCGGGTGGCGGGTGATGCGCATGACCCCGCGCGGGCTGCCGCCGGCCGGCATGCCCATCAGCGCCGGGTTGGGCGCCGTCACCGATCCGACGAACAGGATGAAGGCGAACAGCATGGCGACCAGCGCCAGGGCATTGGCATAAGGCGGCAGGCTCCAAAGCCGTTCGGGCGCGATGCCCTTCCACAGTTGCACCGCCCAGGCGAGCGAGCCCAGTGCGACGACGCTGTATAGAATGGCAAAGCCCCCCGCCCCCAATTTGGCGACCAGTGACGCCCGCAAGGGATGCGAGAGCAGTTCATGCCCCCCGACAAAGACCGAAATGGCGATGATCAGGAGGGCGATGTCGCTCATTTGCTATAGGCTTTCGGCAGCGCACCGGGCGCGAGATCACGATAACGATCACGCAACTGCAACTGGCGGGACTGCATCGGCTGCGCCACTCCATCGATCAGCACCGCGGTCGGCGCCGAGGTCAGTTCGAGCGGATCGCCATCCCAGACCACCACGTCGCCGCGCTTGCCGGCTTCGAGCGTGCCGAGATCGGTCATCCCGAAAATCTGCGCCGGGGCGCGGGTGATCGCTGCCAGCGCCTGGCCGCGAGTCAGCCCGACCCCGCCGGGGACCGACGCCTGCGCCACGGCATTGCCGGCGAAATAGGGCAGGTTGCGCGGCTGCGATCCCGAATTGCCGCCGAAGATGCCGAACCCGACCGTGACGCCGGCCGCGACCAGCCGGCCGACGTTGGACCGCGTCGACGCGAGTGTTTCAAAGGCATCGGGCAGATCGAACAGCGACAGCGTGACCACCGGCACCTTGGCAGCGGCGATCTTGTCGGCGACCAGCCAGCCTTCGCGGGCGCCCAGCAGGATCAGCCGCAATTTGGGAAATTCGGCGCGCAGCCCGAGCACCGCCATGATGTCGCTGGCGCGTTCGGCATGGACCACCGCCGGCACCCGGCCTTCGACGACCGCCACCAGCGCTTCGGCATCGAGCCGCTTGATCAG
Source organism: Alphaproteobacteria bacterium (assembly GCA_031426015.1). Lineage (GTDB taxonomy): Bacteria > Pseudomonadota > Alphaproteobacteria > Sphingomonadales > Sphingomonadaceae > Sandarakinorhabdus. Next base: position 83,918 of record JANPKK010000035.1, on the reverse strand, counting down.
CGAATCCTTGTCACGCCCGCTGTCGAACGCCGCCGGATTGCGGGCGAAGCGCTGCGCTTCGGCAAAACCGTTGCGCAGGTTGAGCCACGCCGCCGGACGCGAGCCGCCCGCGGCGCGCGCGCCATCCTCGCCAAGTTCGACATATTGGAAGGCGCGGCGTTCCATGACGATGTCGCCGCTTGCCGCCAGGCTGATGATCGCGCCCTGCCCGCCGAAGATCTCGTTGGAAATTTCGGGGCCGACGACCGCGCGGGTCACCCCGCCCTGGCGTTCGATGGCGAGCGGCGGCGATGCCGGGTTGATGGCGGGTGCCACGTCGATGGCAGCGGAGAACGGCGTGTTGCGGGCGCTGGCATCATTGGTCTGGCGCACGCCTTCGACCTCGACGATGCCAAGCGTCGACATGGCCGTAATGATCCCCGGGGTGACGAACTTGCCCGTCGCATCGATCACGGTCGCACCCGCGGGCACCGCCAGCCCGGCACCGACCGCAACGATGCGGCCATCGCGGACGATGACGGTGCCGTTGGCGATGCTCGTCTCGCCGACCGCGGTCAGCACGGTGCCGCCGGTAATGGCGATGGTGGCCGCGTTCGCCGATGTCGCCAGCAGCGCGGCGAGGATGAGGGACAGGCGCTTCATTTCGGGTCTCCCGCGCCGGGTTGGCCCAGCTCGAAATCGGCCATCGGGCGCCGCGACGCGTCGGCCCAGTCATACATCAGCGCGCCGTCGATCCAGACGCGTTCGGGCCGCGCATAGACCGAGAAGGGGCTGGCGTTCCACAGCACGACATCGCCCATCTTGCCGGGTTCGAGGCTGCCGGTGCGGTCGGCGATGCCAAGGCCCTTTGCCGGGTTGAGGGTGAACCAGGTCACCGCATGTTCGGGCGTGATACCCAGCCCCATGCGATTGCCGGCGGCCATCGCCTTGGCGGCTTCCTGGTTCAACCGCTGGATGCCATCGGCGTCGTCGCTGTGGACGATGGCGCAGGCCCCGGCCTTGTCGACGAGCGCGATATTCTCGCGGATGCCGTCATAGCTTTCCATCTTGAAGCCGTACCAATCGGCCCACATCGCGCTGCAGATGCCTTCTTTCGCGAGGATATCGGCGATCTTGTAGCTTTCGACGGCGTGGTGGAAGGCGGTCACCTTGTAGCCGAATTCATGGCTCATCGCGACGACATTGGTCATTTCATCGGCGCGATAGCAGTGGTTCTGTACCAGGATGTCGCCATTGAGGACGCCCATCAGCGTATCCTTGGCGAGGTCACGCCGCGGTGCGTCGGTCGGCTTGGCATTGCCGTCCTTGGCGCGGCGGCCATAATCGTCCCAGCGGCGCTTGTATTCGACCGCATCGGCCCAGATCTGCCGCGCATAGGCGATATTGCCCATCCGGGTCGCGGGCATCTGGTTGCGGTTGCCATAGACGCGCTTGGGGTTTTCGCCGCACGCCATCTTCAGGCTGTAGGGGGCGCCCGGATATTTCATGTCCTGGACACTGCGGCCATAAACGGTCTTCAGCGTCGTGCCGCGCCCGCCGAACAGGTTTGCCGAGCCGGGCAGCACATGGAACGCCGTTACGCCGCCCGCCAACGCGCGGGCAAAGCCGGCATCCTGCGGCCAGACCGAATGTTCGGCCCAGACTTCGGGGCGCGCCGGGCTGGTCGCTTCATTGCCGTCGCTGACCGCGTCGACCCCAGGGCTGGGGTAATCGCCGAGATGGCTGTGAATATCGATGACGCCGGGGGTGACGAACTTGCCGGTGCCATCGATTACCGTTGCGCCGGCCGGCATGGCAACCACCACGCCGATTTCGGCAATCTTGCCATTTTCGATGCGCACCGCGCCGGGGCTGAACACCTTGCCGGTGCCATCATAGACGGTGGCGTTCCGGATAACCGTGGTGACACCCGGATAGGGCTTGTAGGTCGACGGCCAGGGGTCGGACGGGATGGTCACCACCTCGGAAGGCTTGCCGCCGGCAGTTTCGGTTTTTGGCGTCGAATTGGTGGCGCAGCCGGCGAGCAGCACCAAGGTGGCGAGGGGATAGATCCGCATCATTTGACCCCGTGCATCCAGCGCTTGAGGAACGGCGAGACCAGCAGCAGCAGGCCGCCGATGCCGACCGCGATCCAGCCGATCCAGGTGAATACCCCGACATAGGTATCGAGGCTGACCTTGAGATTGGTGACTTCACCGCCGACGGTTTCGACGCTGGCGAATTGCGCGACGATACCCGCCACATATTGCGCCACGGCAATCGACAGGAACCACACCCCCATCATCATGGCGACGATGCGCGCCATCGACAGCTTGGTGATCATGCTCAGCCCCACGGGCGAGATGCACAATTCCGCGGCCGAATGGATGAAATAGATCAGCGCGATCCAGCCCAGCCCGACCTTGAAGTCAGGCCCGGCAAACTGCGTGCCGAACACCAGCGCCAGAAAGCCCAGCCCGGCGCCCATCAGCGCGATGGCGAACTTTACCGGAATGCCCGGCTCGCGGTTGCGCTTCGCCAGCTTCAGCCACAGCGCGCTGAAGATCGGCGCCAGCATGATGATGAAGATGGCGTTGAACACCTGCACCTGCCCCGCCGGCATCAGATAGCTGCCGATCTGCCGGTCGGTGTTGCGATCGGCAAAGAAGGTCAGCGAGCTGCCCGCCTGTTCGAACAATGTCCAGAACACCACATTGAAGACGATCAGCACGAACGCTGCCACCATCATCTGGAATTCCTTGGCGGTGCCCGTCTTCCACGCCCAGGTCGGGATGCCGATGACCGCGGCAAAGAAGGTGAAGAACATCAGCTTGCCGAGCAGCGGCAGCGAGGAAATATAGCCGATGAAGCCGCCGCCCGATTTCGCCGCCGCCGCCGCCGCATCGGCGGTCGCCAGCATGTTGCGGAACAACAGCCAGGTCAGCGGGATGAAGGCGATCGCGGCGATATAGATCAGCAGGTCGCGGCTCGGCCCCTCGCGCGGCGGCGGTTCGCCATAACCGTCGAGGCGCCCACCATCGAACTGCATCAGCGCCCAGGACACCACCATCCCCGCCGCCGCCAGCCCGAATCCCAGCGACCAGCCGAAATACAGCGCCACCAGCGGCAGGAAGAATTGCGACAGCGCCGAACCGATGTTGATGCCCATGTAGAAGACCGTGAAGCCGGCATCGCGCCGGCCATCGCCCGGCGCATACAGCGATCCGACGATCGTCGAGATATTGGGCTTGAAAAAGCCGTTGCCGACGGTGATCGACGCCAGTGCGAACAGCATCAGCATGACATGGAAGTCGGAACGTTCGCCGCCGCTGCTGAAATCGGCCTTGGCGACGGTGCGCGCCGCGCTGCCATCGGGACGGAGCAGCGCAACCGAGCCGTCGTCATTGCCCTTGATCTGCAGGCGTTCGCCGCCGGCCATGACGAACTGGGTCTTGTCCTCACCCTGGCTGACGACTTCCACCGCCAGCCGCTCGCCGTTGATGACCGCAAACGGCTTGGCGGCATCACCACCGAAACAAAGGGTAAAGTAGCCCGCCGCCATCAACAGTGCGCCGAATTTCACCGCGCGCTTCGACCCAAGGTAACGATCGGCGAGCAGGCCGCCGAACAGCGGCGTGAGGTAAACCAGGCTGGTAAAGGCGCCATAAAGGCCGTTGGTGGTGGAATCGCTGAACAGGAAATGTTCGGCGAGATACAGCGTCAGCAGCGCCCGCATGCCGTAGTAACCGAAGCGTTCCCACATCTCGGTGGTGAACAACCGCGCCAGTTGCGCGGGATGGCCAAACCATTGCGGTCGCGTATCGACGCCAGCAGTCACTGGCGTCGCGGCGGCGGCGTTATCAACCAAACCCTGTACTCCCAAACCCTCGGTCCGGCGTCTGAACGGCCGGTCAAGCCGATACGATAGCGAGCGTTATCGGCGGGGGGAAGGTGGCGCGCGCCGCCGTGACGCGATAAAGCCGGGGGATGAGCGACTTCAACGACCTGACCACCCCGGCGACGCTGCTCGCCACCCGCCGTTCCGGCAAGGCGCGCGACATGGTCGCCCCCGGACCGGATGCGGAACAACTGGCGCGTATCATCGCCACGGCGGCGCGGGTGCCCGATCATGGCAAGCTGGCGCCGTGGCGGTTCGTTACCGTTTCGGCGGACCAGCGCGACGCGATGGCGGCGGCGCTGGAAGCCATCTATGTGGCTGAAAAGCCCGAGGCCGGCCGGCTGGAACGCGAGGCGGCACGCGGTTTCGCCCTGCAGGCGCCGTGCCTCGTCATCGTGCTGTCACGCCCCGTACTGACCAGCCATATCCCGGTGTGGGAACAGGAACTTTCCGCCGGTGCCGCCACGACGATGCTGTGCACCGCCGCCCACGCCCAGGGTTTTGTCGCCAACTGGCTGACCGGCTGGGCCTGTTATTCCCCCGGCGTCGCCGCACTGGTCGGTGAGCCGGGTGAACGCATCGCCGGATTCGTCTTCATCGGCACGGCATCAAAACCGCTCGAGGAACGTCCGCGCCCGGACATGGCCGCCGTTGTGCGGGAATGGCGCGGCTGACCCGGTAACCGTCAGCCGCAGGACACATCCCCGCTGCCCGATGTCCGCGAGGTACATTTGGCACCGCCGGTGACGCGCACATCGCCGCTGCCCGAAATGCGGACATTGGCGGTGCGCGAGGCATTGACCATCACATCGCCCGAACCCGAAATCGCGACATCGGCATCGGCACAGGCCAGCCCGGCCACGTCCATGTCGCCGCTGCCCGAAATCGCCGTCTTCAGCGTCGTGCACTTGCCGGCAACGACGAAATCGCCCGAGCCGGCGGTCGACAGGCGCACCGACGCGCTGGTGACGTTGGTAATGCGCATGTCGCCAGAGCCGGCGATCGAGGCGGCAAAGTCCGGTCCGGTGCCGCCATCGGCGGTGACATCGCCCGAACCCGCCGTGCTGACCGCGTGCAGCGCCGGCATCGAGACGCGGATCACCACGCCGTCCTTGCTGCCCCAGCTCCACGACGACCCGCTTTTCTGGCGGATCTTCAGCGTGCCGCCATCGACGCTGATCTCCAGCTTGTCGAGCCGTTCCTGCGGGCCGGTGGCGACGACCGACGCCGCCTTGCCGGTCGTGATGACAACATCTTCGGAACCGGCGGCCGACACCTTGTCGAAGCCGCTGACGGCAAAGCCGCGCTCGGCGGCGCTGGCGGCAGTGGCGGCAGTGGCGGCGGTCAGGCCGATGAGGACGAGAGCGGTGTGGCGAAGGCGCATGGCGATGGTTCCCGATTGTGTGTTGCCGAGATAATACACAAAGCGAGACGCCGTGCAAGCCGCGCCGCGCACGAAAAAGCCCGGCCCCTTGCGGGGCCGGGCGATGGTTTTGCGATCAGGTCAGTCGCCGCTTACGCGGCTTTGAGCACCTGTTCGATCTTCAGCTGCGCCGCCGGTTCATCGATGTTTTCCATCGCGGCGAGTTCTCGGGCAAGGCGGCCGATGGCGGCTTCGTAGATCTGGCGTTCGGAATAGCTCTGTTCGGGCTGGTCCTCGGCACGGTGGAGATCGCGCACCACTTCGGCGATCGAGACGAGATCGCCCGAATTGATCTTGGCTTCATATTCCTGGGCCCGGCGCGACCACATGGTGCGCTTGATCCGCGGCTTGCCCTTCAGCGTCGTCAGGGCTTCGGTGAGGGTTGCCTGGCTCGACAGCTTGCGCATGCCGACGGCTTCGGCCTTGTTGGTGGGAACGCGCAGCGTCATGCGTTCCTTTTCGAAGCGCAGGACGAACAATTCGAGCAGCGTGCCGGCGATTTCGGAGCGTTGCAGCTCGACGACGCGGCCAACGCCATGTTTGGGATAAACGACATAATCACCGACTTCGAAGCCAAGGGCTTTCGTGTTGGGCATCTGCTTTTCGTTCCTTTCGCTGCGCCCCGGGAACGAAGTGAAAGCAAGGGCCCTGCGTCCACATGCGGATGTGGCTGCGGCGCTGCACTTTCGACACTCGGGGCGACCTGCCGTCCTTGCGATCCGGCGTGACAATCAGGCTTACCACCTCCCCCGGCAGGGACGGTTGGCGGCAGAGCCAGCGACCGCGACGGCGTTATCTCACGCCGTCACGAAGCTGTCATAGCAGAAAAATCGCCGGAATTCTACTGTTGCGTGGCTTCTGGCACGCAAAAGGCCAGAAATTTGCGCTCAAACGCGCCGATCAGGAACCGGATCCGGCCTTGTCCGAAAAATACTTGTCGAACTTGCCTTCTTCGCCCTTGTGCGAATCGGCATCGTCCGGGCTGTCGCCCTTGACGGTGATGTTCGGCCACGACGCCGAGAAGGTGGCGTTGAGCTCCATCCACTTTTCCAGGCCGCCCTCGGTATCGGGCAGGATGGCTTCGGCGGGGCATTCCGGCTCGCAAACCCCGCAATCGATGCATTCATTCGGGTTGATGACGACCATGTTCTCGCCTTCGTAGAAACAGTCGACCGGGCACACCTCGACGCAGTCCATATACTTGCACTTGATGCAGGCTTCTGTCACGACGTAGGCCATTGTGTCTCCCCTTCGGGCCCTGCCCGATTGTTGAAATCCGTCGGGCAAGGCCCGCGTGCCGCTCCGTCGGCAACTGCCGCCGGAACATTCCCATCGCCGTTAGAACGCCGCCGTGGCGCTCGTCAATGGCGCTGCGACGCTGGCGGCAAGGTTGCGGGTCAGATCGGTATAGAGATGCCGAGCTTCCTCATACGGACCACGCCGTTCGGCCAACCCTTCGACGCGGACGATGATGACTTCGTCGTCGCGCAGGAAGCTGAGCACCGAGCCGGCGCGGACCAGCGCCGAGGCGCGATCGATCACCCGGCCATCGAGGCGCAAGCGTCGGCTTTCGCATAAGGTCTGTGCAGCGGAACGTGATTTTGCCAGCCTGGCAAACCACAGCCATTTGTCGAGCCTGAGCCCTGCACCGTAGACCAAATGCTACCTGCCTTTCCGTGTCGTGTCTGCCCGGGCGCCCCCCGCGCCGAACGAAACACCTGCCAGGATTGCGAAGGGCGAATCGATCGGCGTCCTGGCGTCGCCTGCCGATTCGGGGGGTGGGGGAGGACGGCGATGGCCGCGCCACGCGAAATGCGCCGCGCCGTCGACAAGCTGGAGCCGATACCCCAGCGCGCGCATCAGCCGGGCAAGGCCATCGCGGCTGAGGCCGGCAGATGCGGCCCAATTGGGATCGGGAATGAACGGCGCCCGGCCTTCACGGCGGCCATGGATGGCGCGCGCCAGCCGGTCGACCATGTCGATTCGTACCGCTTCGTCGCCGATGCGCCAGTAACCCGCTGCCTCGATGAAGCCCGGCGGCGCCGAGGCATCGACCGGCAGGCTGACACGCCCCGGCGGCGGCAAGGCCGGCAGCGCGGCGATATCGTTGGCGACCGCCCAAAGCGCCAGCCGCCAGCGCGTCGCCTCGGGCCGCAACAGCCCGGCGACGAAAACGTGCACGACCCCCAGCCGCACCCCGGCACCGACGAGCGCCTGGCGATCGCTACGCGGCAAGGCTTCGACGAGATCGCCGAGATCGCTGCGTTTCAAGGCGCCCAGCGTTTCGTCGAGCCGCACGATCAACCCGCGCGCCACCGGCGACAGCGCACCATGAAGCGCGCCAAGCCGCACCAGCGGCCCCAATTCACGCGCCAGCGCCGCGTCGAACCACGCCGCTAGCCGCACCTGCACCCGCCGGCGATCGTCGGGCGCCAGGCTGGCGAGCGCGCGATCGAGCTCGACCCGCGGCGTCATGGCATCGCGGCCCTTGCGCAGCGAGGCGACGCGCGCGCCATTCCACAACAGCCGCGGCGGCATCCCACCGGCGAAATCGAGCCGGAACTCGCTATCCGCCGCTGCCGCCAACAACCCGGCGCGGCGCGCCAGTTCCTTGACGAGATGGCGTTCGGCCGCTGCCAGCAACAACCGCTGTTCGCCGGCGCGCGCACTGGCATCGGCGGTGAAGCGGAAGCCATCAAGGGTGCCGATGACCTCGCCTTCCACCGCGACGGCGCCATCGGGGTCGATTTCCACCCGTTGGTCCTGGCCGCGCGCCTTCAGGTCGCGCAGCAGCACCGCCGTGCGCCGGTCGACGAAACGCTGGGTCAGCGCGGTGTGGAGCGCATCCGACAGCCGGTCCTCCACCGCCCGCGTGCGTTCCGCCCACAGCGGCGCATCGGCGAGCCAGTCGGGGCGATGCGCGATATACGTCCAGGTGCGCGCCCCGGCGATGCGATCGGCCAGCGTTTCGACATCGCCCGACATGCGGTCGAGGTGCGCGAGCTCGCTGGCGATCCACGCTTCGGGCAACTTGCCATTGGCTTCGGAGAGATGCCGGAACACCCGCCCGACCAGCCGGGCATGCTGTTCCGCCCCGGTCTTGCGATAATCGGGCAGGCCGCAGGCATTCCACAGCCGATTGACGCCGCGCGGGCCGGGCGCACGCTCCATCACCCACGGCTCACCCGCCAGTCGCTTGAGCACCGCCATGTCGATGGCATCGTCACTGCGCTGCAGCCCCGGCAGCGGTGGCCGCGCATCGAGCGCCGCGATGAGGCGCGGCAGGCTGCCGAAATCGAGATCGGTATTGCGCCACACCAGGTGCTCGAGCGGTTCGAAGCGATGCTCCTGCAGCCCTTCGATCTCCTCCGGCGTGAAGCTCGCGGCCTCGGCGGTGCCCAGTTGCACCGTCCCGAAGGTGCCGTCCTTCTGGTAGCGCCCGGCGCGGCCGGCGATCTGCGCCATTTCCGACAGCGTCAGCCGGCGGTGACGGCGCCCGTCGAACTTGCCGAGGCTCGCGAAGGCGACATGGGCGATATCCATGTTGAGCCCCATGCCGATGGCATCGGTGGCAACGAGATAATCGACCTCGCCCGACTGGTACATCGCCACCTGGGCGTTGCGGGTGCGCGGGGACAAGCTGCCCATCACCACCGCGGCACCGCCCTTTTGCCGGCGCAGCATTTCGGCGAGCGCATAAACTTCGGCCGCGGTGAAGGCGACGATGGCGCAACGCCGCGGCAGGCGGGAAAGCTTCTTCGAACCGGCGTAGCTCAAGGTGGAAAAGCGCGGCCGGGTGATGATTTCGGCCTCGGGGATCAGCTTGCGGATCAGCGGGCGCAGCGTTTCGGAGCCCAGGATCATCGTTTCCGCATAGCCGCGGGCGTGGAGCAGGCGGTCGGTAAACACATGCCCGCGCTCGGGATCGGCGGCGACCTGGCCCTCGTCGATGGCGACGAAGCTAACTTCCCTTTCGACAGGCATCGCCTCCACGGTGCACAGGAACCACCGCGCCCCCGGCGGCACGATCTTTTCCTCTCCGGTGATCAGCGCGACATTGGCGGCGCCCTTGATCGCGCAGACCTTGTCATAGACTTCGCGCGCCAGCAGCCGCAGCGGAAAGCCGATCATGCCGCTGGCATGGCCACACATCCTCTCGACCGCGAGATGGGTCTTGCCTGTGTTGGTGGGGCCAAGCACGGCAGTGACCGTACCCGTAGGCTGCGCCGGGCGCAGCGGGCCCGAAGGCGTGGCCGGCCGCAGCGGGCGAGAGGAAGCGAAAGGCAGGCCCCGGGTCACGATGCCGACTTTGGCGGGGCCGGACAGCAAAGGCGAGGCGCAACAGCGCCGCAGCCCGGCGGACCGCAAACTCCTGTCATGATCCTTTGCCGGCGCATCGCGTCCTTTACAACGTGTCAGCCTGGCAAAAGACTCGCACGGGATTCGCAGGGTTTCAAGTGACCGTTCAAAGACGGTCGGTTCATCGCATCCATTCTGCGACGAAGCGTGGCAGGATTGACACAGAAGCCCGCAATACCCCAATGATTCGACCCAGTTGTTAGCCGTGGTCGACAACCCGGGGGGGTTAGCGCTTGTTCGAACCGAATATGCAGGCAGCCGGGCCGGGGGTGGGTTCACTTCCGGATGTTGCCGCAAGACCGCGCCAGCCCGGCGCGCGTCGCCGTGCTGCCGCTGCGCGGCTTGCCGAATGGCGCAGCCGGGTTGCCGGGCGCAAACCACTCGAATTGCTCGGGATGGGCCTTGGCAGCGAGATTTCGACCGACCTCGGCGACAGCATCGGTAGCCGCAACTGGTGGCTCGGGCTCGCGGCCTGCACGGCGCTGTGTACCGGCGCTATCACCCTTGGCACGATGGTCGCGCCGCTGCCGCAGTTGCTCCGTCCGCAGCTCACCCCGGCGCAGCGCGAAGCGGTGAAGCCGCAGAGCATCGCGCCGCTCGCGTATGGCGCCGCCACCGGCACCACGGCGCTGCCATCCCCGCGCCTCGTCGAACGGCTCGCCGAAGCCCCCGAACGGCCGCGGTTGGAGCTTACTGCCCGGGTCGATGGCCGCAGCAGTTTCGAAACCATTTTGCGCCGTGCCGGCGTGGGGCGTGACGATATCGCCGCCGTCGTGGGGCTGGTGCGCGGCTCGGCACGGCTTGATGCGCTGCCGCGCGGCAGTTCGATCGACCTGGTGCTCGGCCGCCGCGACAGCAAGGCGGTGCCGCGCCCGCTCGAATCACTGGGCTTTCGCGCCGCCTTCGATCTGCGCCTGCTGGTCACCCGCAGCGAAGCGGGTTTGCAGTTGAAGCGCATTCCGATCGCGGTCGATTCGACGCCGTTGCGGGTCGAAGGCACCGTCGGCGGCAATCTCGGGCGGGCGCTGCGCGGCGCCGGCATCCCGGCCAAGCTCGCGGCCGATTTCGTCACGACCATGCGCTATGTCGTCGATTTCCAGCGCGGCGTCGGCAAGCGCGACCGCTTCGGCATCGTCGTCGAGCGCGATCGCGCCGAAACCGGCGAAATCCGCTATGGTCGGCTACTGTTCGCCGGGCTGGAACGCCCCGGCAAGGACCCGGTCGAGCTCGGCCGTTTCGATATGGGCGGCAGCAGCCAGTTCTACCGCGCCAATGGCGAAAGCGCCCGCCGCGGCCTGATGGGCACGCCCGTCGAAGGCGCGCGCATGACCAGCGGCTTCGGCATGCGCTTCCACCCGCTGCTGGCCTATTCGCGCATGCATCAGGGTGTGGATTTCGGGGCGCCGATGGGTGCCCCCATCCTTGCCGCCGCCAACGGCACCGTCAGCTTTGCCGGGCGCCACGGCGGCCATGGCAATTATGTCCAGTTGAAGCACAGCAAGGAACTCGCCACCGGCTATGCCCATATGTCGCGCTTCGCGGTGCGGCCGGGGCAGAGCGTCGCACAGGGCCAGGTCATCGGTTATGTCGGCTCGACCGGCATATCGACCGGGCCGCACCTGCATTACGAAGTCTGGCTGCGCGGCCGCGCCACCAACCCGGTATCGTTGAAATTCATCGGCGGATCGAAGCTTTCGGGCGGCAATATGGCACGCTTCCAGGCGATGATGAACCGGATGCGCCACATGGAAGCCGCCGGCAGCGCGCCGGCCGCGACCGACCCCGCACGCAGCGAAGCCGGCACCGACAGCGGCAGCCCGCCCCGCGAGCGCCGCGGCAAGCGCCGCCGCTAAGACGCCAAGCGCCGCCGCTAAGACGCCAAGCGCCGCTGCTAAGACACCAAACGCTGCCGCTGATGCGCCCGGCATCGCCGCAGCCCATGGCCAGCGGCGCGCGTCCGGGCTATCGATACGGCATGCGTAGTCTCGTTATCCTGCTGTTGCTGCTTTCTGCGCCGGCGCTCGCCTTTCCGACGCCGCAACGCGATGTGGCGCGCATCGTCAGCCCGGTCTGGGCCGATGAATCGAGCCGCGACAAGGCCGGCGAAGCGACCAAGGTCATCCGCATCCTTGATATCAAGCCGGGCCAGACGGTGGCCGATATCGGCGCCGGCAGCGGTTATTACACCATGCGTGTCGCGCCGGTGGTGGGCCCGCGCGGCCGCGTCATCGCCCAGGATATCGTGCCGCGCTACCTCGCCGAACTGCAGCGCCGCACCACAAAGGCAAAACTCGCCAATGTCCGTTTCGTGCGCGGCAGCCCGTCCGATCCGCGGCTGCCGCGCGCCAGCATCGATGTCGCGCTGCTGATCCACATGTACCATGAAATCGCCGAGCCCTACGCCCTGCTCTACCGGCTGCGCGCCAGCCTGAAGCCCGACGCCCGCATCGCCATCGTCGATCTCGACCGGTCATCGGCGATGCACGGCATGCCCAAGGCGCTGCTGGTCTGCGAGGTCAAGGCGGTCGGCTATGCGCTGGTGTCGATCGACGATCTCGAACCCGGCTATCTGGCGGTGTTCAAGCCGGCGGCGCCGGTCGATCCGCGCACGGTAAAGGCCTGCCGGGGTTAGAGCGACGTTACGTCGCTCGGCGCTAGCCCGCTTGCCGACCCGGGTTGTCATGGTAGAGGGACAGCATGGCACCTCCCTTTCCCTTTTCCGCGATCGTCGGCCAGGCCGAAATGAAACAGGCGCTGCTGATGGCGGCGGTCGAGCCGCGGCTGGGCGGCGTCATGGTCTTCGGCGATCGTGGCACCGGCAAATCGACCGCGGTGCGCGCGCTGGCGGCGCTGCTGCCGCCGATGAAGATCGTCGCCGGTTGCCGCTACGGCTGCGCGCCCACAGATACGACCCCCTGCCCCGATGATTGCCGCGCCCGCGCCGGCAAGCAGGTCGCCGAAGTGTCGGTGCCGTTTGTCGACCTGCCGCTCGGCGCCACCGAAGACCGCGTCGTCGGCGCGCTCGATCTCGAACGCGCGCTGGCCACCGGCGAAAAGCGCTTCGAACCCGGGCTGCTCGCCAAGGCCAATCGCGGGTTCCTGTATATCGACGAGATCAACCTGCTCGAGGATCATCTCGTCGACCTGCTGCTCGATGTCGCCGTGTCGGGCCAGAACCTCGTCGAACGCGAAGGCCTGTCGATCCGCCACGCCGCGCGCTTCATCCTTGTCGGCTCGGGCAACCCCGAGGAAGGCGAATTGCGCCCGCAATTGCTCGATCGCTTCGGGCTTTCGGTGGATGTCCGCACCCCGACCGAGCTTGCCGACCGCATCGAGATCGTCAAGCGCTGCGACCGTTTCGACCGCGACCCCCAGGGCTTTGCGCAAACCTATGCCGAGGCCGAAGCGGCAACGCTGCACAGCATCGCCAAGGCGCGCAAGAAACTGCCCGATGTCACGGTTTCCGACGAAATGCTCGAACTCGGCAGCCGGCTCTGCCAGGCAGTCGGTGCCGATGGCCTGCGCGGCGAACTCACCCTGCTGCGCGCCGCGCGTGCCACGGCGGCGCTGGCCGGCAAGAAGCATGTCGTGCCACACCATGTCGGCGCCGTCGCGCCGCTGGCCCTGCGCCACCGCCTGCGCCGCAACGTCCTCGACGACACCGGATCGACGGTGCGCATCACCCGCGCCGTCGCCGAGCTGATCGGCGCATGAGCGACCGCCTCGCCCGCCTGGCCGGCGGCACTGAGGCCATGGTTGCCGCCCCCGATTTGCACAGTGCCAACCGCTGGGCGCTGGCGCTGTCGGCGCTCGAGATCCTGACCGAGCGCCTACCCGAAGGCACGCCGGCATTGGGCGGCATCCTGCTGCGCGCCCGCCCCGGCCCGGTGCGCGACGCCTGGGCCGCTGCGCTGAACCGTGCCGCAACGGTCCGCCGTTTGCCCGCCAGCGCCGATGCCGAAGCCCTGGATGGCGGGCTCGACCTGACCGCCACGCTCGCCGCCGGCCGCCCGGTCATCCGCCCCGGGCTGATCGCCGAGATCGGCGACGGCATCCTCGTCGTGCCGATGGCCGAGCGCCTGTCGCCATCGCTCGCGGCGCGGCTGGCGGGCGCGATCGACGAAGGCGGGCCGCTGCTCGTGCTGTTCGACGAATCGGACCCCGAAGCCGACCGGCAGGACCGCGTTACGGCCGGGCTGTGCGACCGCCTCGCCATCCATCTTGACCTCAACGACGTACGCTTGCCGATGGCGGCGCTGATCGCCGGGACCAGCGATTTCCCCGCCGAAACCGACACGCTCGATCGCGATGCGGGCGCCGAGATCGACGACCCCGCCACCGCGATGGCGAGCGTCGCCGTTGCGCTCGGCATCGCCTCGATCCGCGCCCCCATCCAGGCGCAGCGCGTCGCGCGCATCCATGCCGCGATGGCCGGTCGCCGCCGTCTTGCCGCCGCCGATGTCGAGGTTGCCGCCGCACTCGTGCTCGGGCCGCGCGCCACTCGCCTGCCCCCCGGCGACACGCCGCCGCCGCCCGAAGAAAACCCCGACACCCCGAACCAGCCGCCGCCGCCGAGCGACGACAGCCCCGATGATGCGCCTGACAGCCCCGACCAGACCCCGCCCGATACCAGCGACCTGGTCCTCGATGCCGCCGAAACCACACTGCCGCCCGGGCTGCTCGATGCGCTCGCCAATGGCGTCCAGACGCGCGCACCCGGCGGTGGCAGCAGCGGCGCCAAGCTGCGCAGCCTGACCTCGGGTCGCCCCGCTGGGGTACGCGCCGGGGCGCCGGGACGCGGTGCGCGGCTGGCGCTGATCGAAACCATCAAGGCGGCGGCACCGTGGCAGAAGCTGCGCCCGGTGCGCGACGATGGCCGGCTGTCGATCCGCCACGACGACCTGCGCATCCGGCGTTTTGTCGCGCGCGCCGAATCGACGACGATTTTCGCCGTCGATGCTTCGGGATCGGCCGCCTTTGCCCGGCTGGCGGAGGCCAAGGGCGCCGTCGAGCTGCTGCTCGCCCAGGCCTATGTGAAGCGCGCCGAAGTCGCGCTGGTCGCCTTTCGCGGCGATCTCGCCGAAATCAGCCTGCCCCCCACCCGCTCGCTGGCGCGCGCCAAGCGCCAACTGGCGGCGCTCGCCGGCGGTGGCGGCACGCCGATGGCCGCCGGCATCGACCTTGCCCGCCGCGTCGGCGAAGCCGAGCGCGCGCGTGGCCGCACGCCGCTGGTCGTCATCCTCACCGATGGTCGCGCCAATGTCGGCGGTGGTCCCGGCATGAGCCCGCACGAAGCCGCCTTGGCCAGCGCCCGCGCCTTTGCCGCCAGTGGCATCAAGGGCGTCTTCATCGATTGCAGCGCCCGGCCGCGCCCCGAGGGCGGACAGATCGCCACGGCCATGGCGGCGCGCTATGTCGCCCTGCCCCGCCTCGATGCCCGCGCTGTCGTCGCCGCCGTGCAGGCCGCATCATGAGCCGTCCCGACTGGCGCGTCGAAGGCCGCGGCTGGCCGCTCGCCGCCACCAGCCGCTTCGTCAGCGCCGGCGGCATCGATTGGCATGTCCAGGTCATGGGGCAAGGCCCCGTCGCGCTGCTGCTCCACGGCACCGGCGCTGCCACCCATAGCTGGCGCGACCTGGCACCGCTGTTGGCGTGCGA
The DNA here is from genome assembly GCA_031426015.1 of Alphaproteobacteria bacterium. GTDB lineage: Bacteria > Pseudomonadota > Alphaproteobacteria > Sphingomonadales > Sphingomonadaceae > Sandarakinorhabdus. Next base: position 68,601 of record JANPKK010000035.1, on the reverse strand, counting down.
TTTCACCGTCGTGGCGCCCGACCTGCCCGGCCATGGCTTCACCGGCCCGATCCGCCGCGCCACGCCCAGGGCGGTCGCTTCGGCGCTGGCGGCGCTCACCGATAATCTCGGCCTGCCGCCCGCCATCACCATCGGGCATTCCGCCGGCGCCGCCATCGCGATGACGATGGTCCAGCACCAGCTGGCGCCGCCGCGCGCCGTCGTCGGGCTGGGCGGCGCGCTGCTGCCCTTTCCGGGCATGGCGGGCAAATTGTTCCCGGCGCTGGCGCGGATGTTGTTCGTCAACCCGCTGATGCCCGAAATCTTCGCGATGCGGGCGCGGGTGCCGGGCGAGATCCCGTCGTTCATCCAGCGCTCGACCGGATCGCGCCTCGATGCCAATGGCCTCGCCTTCTACGAACGGCTGATGAAGACCTCGGGCCATATCGGCGGTGCGCTGGCGCTGATGGCCAATTGGGACCTCGAACCGCTCGAGGCCGCGCTGCCCGGGCTCGATGTGCCGGTGCTGCTGGCGCATGGCGATCGTGACAAGACCATTCCGCCGGCGACATCGCGCACCGTCGCGGCGCGGCTGCCGCAAGGCGAAGCGCTGATGCTGCCCGGGCTCGGCCATCTGGCGCATGAGGAAGACCCGGCCGGCCATGCGACGCTGATCGCCGATTTTGCACGGCGGCACGGCATCCTGGGCTGACCGGTTGACCGCGCCGGTTTCGGCAACGAGTATGCCATAAGGGAGAGGGTCCGATGGCCAGCAGCGCGCCGCAATCGAATGCCGATCTGTGGGCCGCGGTGCGGGCGCAGGCCGAGCAGGTGCCGGGGCTGTGGGCGGGGTTCGATTTCGACGCCACCCCGGCACGCTTCACCACCGATCCGGCGGCGCCGTCCAGCCTGTCGCCGCGCCAGGCGCACCAGCGCACCGCCATCCTTGCCGATACCGATCTCGTCGAGCGGTTGCGCGCCTACAGCATGATGGGCGATGTCACCGCCGATCGCTACGCCGCGCTGATGGCGCATACCAAGTTCCACCGGCTGATCGAGATGCTGATGCTGGCGTGCGATCATGGCATCGACGCGGTGCCCGATGCGCCCCCCGAACTCGCCGCCTTCATCGCCGATCTGGAGGTGAAGCCCGACTGGCTCGACATGACGCTCGTTGAAAAGGGCGCGCGGCTCGAACGCAACGGCACCGCCAATATCTCGCCTTATGCGGTGCGCGGCGCCTTCATCGCCACTTTCATGAACGAATTCGCCGCGCTGCCGATGGCGTTGACCGGAACCCTGTCGGCCGCGACCGCCGCGCGCCGCGTCAAGGAAACCGCCAATTTCTTCGCGGTCACCACGCTGCCCGGCGCGCTCGATCGTTTCGGCCCGGGCTTCAAGGCGGCGGCCATGGTGCGGCTGATGCATTCGATGGTCCGCTGCAATGTCATGCGCCGGCCGCAGCTGTGGGACCGCGCGCGTTATGGCTTTCCCATCCCGCAGATCGACCAGATGCCCGCCGGGCTGATCAATATCTTCCTGCTGTCGTATCGCCTGATCGCCGAAGGCCGCCGCGACTTCAGCCCCGATGAACGCGCCATTGTCGAATTCTGCCGCTACCGTTGCCGCCTGCTCGGCCTGCCCGAGATCCTGCTGCCGACGACCCCGCAAGGGATTGTCGACATCATGAACGTGCGCGGCGCGACGCTGCGCGCCAGTTTCGACGATCGCATCTGCGGCACGCTCGTACGCGCCACCATGGCCGCCGAGCTGTGGCCCGGGGCCACGCTGCGCCAACGCGTCTTCCGCCGGGTGGAGCGCAGCTTTTCGAAACTGTTCTTCCTGAAAAACTTCATGAACGACGATCGCGCTGCCGCCGCCCGGGTCGGCGTGACCGTTACCGCCATCGACACGCTGCTGTTCGGCCTTGCCGCGGGGCATATCGGCCTCACCATGGCGGCATACCGGCTGGCCGCCCGCGTGCCGGGCCTGCGCGACATCGCCGACCGCCGGCTGATCGCCCGCATCGAAAAACTGCTGGCGAGCTATGGCCATGCCGAATTCGTCACCTATGACCAGCGCGCCCCGGCGCTGGCTGCCGCGTGAGCCTCAGCGCGCCTCGGTGAGCGCGGCGATGCGCGCCCGCAGCGCGGCAACGCTGGCCAGGCCGGCGTCCGCCTCGGCCTTGCCGGTCAGGTCATCCTCGATCGAGTCGAGCGCGCGTTCCTCGATACCCAGCGGCAGCAGCAGCGATTCATAACGGCTGCGCTGAACTTCGGCCTCGGTCGCGGCATCCGAATCATCTGCCTTGCCGGCGGCAGCGGCAGCAGCGCGCGTCCAATCCGCCCGGCGCGCCGGTGCCGCCGCCTCGATCGCCGCAATCGCCGTCTCGACCCTGGCCAGCCGCGCCGCCACATCGGCCGGCACGGAAGGCAGCGCGGCAACGGCGGGAGGCGCTGCGATCATGTCCTGCCCGCAGCCGGCGCAGGCGCCCAGCGGCGTGCGCGGCACCAACGGCGACACCTCGCCGGGGCGCGGCGCCAGCGTCGGCCAGCTTTCGCCGCGGTTGAGCCCGGCACAGCCCGACAGTGCCACGACAGCAGCGAGCAACGGCAGGGCGAGACGCGTGACCATAAGCGCTGCTGCTATCCTTCGCCGCCCGCCCGCGCAAGCCGCGGCCGGAATTGCACTGCCCGCATTCTAGCTGTTGCCAAGTCTGCGCGCCTCGCCTATGCACCGCCCTCCACGCACCCGTAGCTCAGCTGGATAGAGCATCAGACTACGAATCTGAGGGTCGGACGTTCGAATCGTTCCGGGTGCACCATATTTCCCCTGCCAAATGATATTGGTGCTTGGCACCCGGATCGTTGATCGTTCGAACAAAGTTCGACGGGGTGCACCATATTTCCATCGTGATCGGGATGACGGGCAGGCGCACAGCCGGTCGCTAGCCCCTTGCTGCCGCAAGCGGGAACACCGCCTCGAGCGGTTTGTCCTCGGGCAGCACATAGACAATCCCTGTCGTGGCGCGGAACAGCGGCACGACCACCGTATCGAAAAATTCGGCCAGCACGTTGATGCAGCCACAGGAAATGCGGTTGTCGTCGACCGCCGGTGTCATCAGCCGGCGCCGGCGCTGGTCCGATGGCCGGCCGGCGATAACGCGATGCAACGACAGGCCGGCGGCATAATCGACCCACAGGATATCGGCCTTGCCGAGATCATTGCCCAATTGCGCGACATAGCGGCCGGCCGCGGTGATCCGGTCCTCCGGGCCGATCGCCGCCAGCGGGCGATCACCGATCCCCGGCGGGTTTACGTCACCGCGCGCCACGCCGAGCAGCGCCGGTGCCGTACAGCGCAGCGTGCCATCGGCGGCAAAGGCGAACACCCGGGCGCTGCGCTTGTCGACGATCACAAAGGCCAGGCCGGCATTGGCGGCGCTGGTTTTGACCCAGGTTGCGACGCGGGTGACAGACGCGCTCGCCAGCGACGACTGCGGGATCGGAGTCGTCGAGATCGGCGACAACGGCAGGGGTGTCAGTGCCGGTGTGGGGGTGGGTGTGGGCGTCGGTGTGGGCGTCGGTGTTGGCGTTGGCGGCGGCGCAACGATCGTGCCCGTCGTCCGCTGGCCCTCGCCGCGGCACGGCGTTGCCAGCGCATAGCGCGCGGCGTCGGGACCGGTCAGGCTGTAGCCGGAAAAGGTCACGTCGAAGTCGCTGCCTGCGGCGGCGCTGTCGAATGTCGCCGTGGCGTTCGGCCCGGCGACCAGCTCCACCCCGGTCGGAACGCCCGATGCCGTGGTGGTGTTGAAGCCGGCGAGCACGACCGCCGTCGAGCCATCGGCAGTCTACTGCGCCCTGGGGAACACCAGCATCCGCGCATCGACCGCGGCCCCGCCGCTGAGCGTGAAGCGCGCCGAAAAATCGGTCGGCATTGCATGGGAGACCGGATTGTAGCGGATCGCCACCTGCGCATCGGGGCCGGTCACCACCACCGGCGGCGCCGAGGCGCCGAACACGATCGTGCCGCCGCCGATGCCGAGCGGATTGTTGAGATTGAGACTGCTGCCGGCGCGATAATAGCCGGTGTAGCGGTTGCCGCCATTGCCGGCCTCGATGCTGCCGGTGACACTGCGGCTGCGGTCGATGTCGACCTGCAGATCGGAGGTGCCGACCGCGGTGCCCGGCGCGATCGTCGATCGGACGCGGGTTCCCGGCAGATCGGACAATAGCAGCAGCCGGCGTTCGAGCGGGCCGTTGGCGACGATGTCGCCGCTCTCGAGGCCCGACAGGATATGCTTGGCGGCGGCATCGCTGACCCGGCTGGTGTTCTTCAGGGTGACGGCGCCATGACGACCCCCGATGATCGCGATGCTCACCACGCCATAGCCGATCGCCTGCGCCGGCAGATAGGCCTGGGCGACGAAATAGCCGTTCGCCGCTTAGAAATCGGTGATCTTGCCCGCCAGCGCACGCAATTCGCCAAGGCCGAGCGTGGCGCCGGGCTGGAAACCCGTCACCGCCAGCAGGCGGCTTTCCGGAAACACCGTCATGCCGGTGACGCGCAGGGCGTTGACCGTGAACGAAGGCCCGACCGCGGGGTCGACCACCAGCGCCGGTGGCCGATCGACCCTTGTATCGGGAATGGCCGGCCGCGATACCAGCGGAGGCGGCGGCAACTGCCGCAACTGACCTCCGGCGCTTGGCAGTTGCTGGGCCGTCGCTGCCCCGGCCATGGCAGAAAATGCCAGCCCTGACCCCGTGATTTTCACCAGCAACGCCCTATTTTTCTGAAGTTCGGTTCCTCAACCGCGCTGCGGTCCTGCCATCGCACTCTCGATCTGCGCTGCAATCCGTCTTCGCGTAACACCCACACACGTTTCGGCGAGGGACGATCAGCAGTGTCAGCAACAGGCGCTAGCTGTGGAGAACAGGGTAAATTTCATTAACATCTCGTTTACTGTTGTCGTGCAGATGCCTTGACATCAACATGTGCCGAAGGTGCACAGCAACATTGTGACAACTTGCGCCGCTTGACGGTTCAAAAGCTGCAAGCGGTAACTGATCTTCAACGAATCTATCCGAATTGCAAAATACATGGTGCGTTAGGGATCGCGGAATAGGTCCGTGCGTTGTCGTTTCTGTTCGTAATCGCATTTCGGAAACCAGCATGCCGTTTAAAATCGATCGGATCGCCTATCTGTTCGAAGACGCCACCGGCCGCGATGCTGCGCTGGCATCGGCGCTCAACGCCCTTGGTATCATCGTCCGCCCGTTCACCTGGCAGGATCCGCGCCTCGGCACCGTTGCCGATTGCCAACCCGGATGCGTGTTGTTCGATGCCGATTTCGGCGATTGGGACGCCCTGAGCCTATTTTCAAAGCTGCGCGCCGATTATCCCGTACTGCCGATCGTGGTGATGTCGTCGTCCGCCGATACCACCAAGGTCATCACCGCGATGCGCATCGGTGCCTGTGATTTTCTGGTCAAGCCCTTCGAACGGGGCGTGCTGGCGGCAGCGCTCGACCCGATCTTCAGTCGCCTCGCGCGCCGGACCGAGGCTTATTGGCGGCAACGCGCGCTCAAGGCGCGGCTCGATCTGCTCAGTGATCGCGAGCAGGAAATCCTCGGCGGCCTGCTCGCCGGCCAGGCCAACAAGACGCTCGCCCATGTACTCGGGATCAGCGTGCGAACCGTCGAGATGCATCGCGCCAATCTGATGGCCAAGCTTGGCGTCCACAGCTTTGCCGAAGCCATCAGGCTGACGGTCGACGCCGGCATTGCACCGGGCGATGCCGTCCTGCCGCCGGCCGGCCATGACGCGCCGCTGCACTCGGGCGCCGCGATCCCCCGCACGGGCCCTTGCGGACATTCGACCAGCACCGCTGCCAATTGATCGGCACCCGGCGACGCCGCCCGGAAAAGCCGTCATCGCAGTGCCGCGCGCCGATGCGCTTCATCGCATTGGCAAAAAGCGGCAATGCTATTGCGCTCGACGGCCCCCGCCTTATCCTTGCACGCGGCGGTAGTGCAGGGCGCACGCTGCGTCCGGGGGAAGCATGAAAGTTCCAGCACACGCGCCCGCGCCGGCGCCCGCCAGCCGGCCATGGTGGCGACAGCTCTATGCCCAGGTCATCGCCGCGATCGTGCTTGGGGCGGCCATCGGGCATTTCTGGCCCGAAACCGGCACCGCGCTGAAACCGCTCGGCGATGGCTTCATCAAGCTCGTGAAGATGGTCATCGCGCCGGTGGTGTTCCTGTCGGTGGTCAGCGGCATTGCCGGCATGCGCAGCGTCGGCGGAGTGGGCCGGGTGGCCGGCAAGGCGCTGGTCTATTTCCTTGTCGTTTCGACGGGGGCGCTCGTCCTCGGGCTGGTCGTCGCCAACGTCGTCCAGCCCGGCGCCGGGCTCAACATCGATCCGGCAAGCCTCGATAGCGCTGTGGTCGCCGATTATGTCAGCAAGGCGCATGACTCCAGCATCGTCGGCTTCCTTTCCGACATTATCCCGACGACCTTGCTCTCGGCGCTCACCGAAGGCTCGATCCTGCAGACCTTGTTCGTCGCGATCCTGTTCGGCATCGCGCTGTCGCTGGTTGGCGAGCCCGGCGCACCGGTGCTCGACATGGTCGAACGGCTCGGGCTGGTGGTCTTCCGGCTCGTTGCGATGCTGATGCAGTTTGCGCCGATCGGGGCCTTTGGCGCCATCGCCTTCACCATCGGCAAGTTCGGGTTGGGGGCACTGGTCAATCTCGGCGCGCTGATCCTGACCTTTTACATCACCTCGCTGCTCTTCGTGCTGGTCGTGCTCGGCCTCATCGCCCGGGCGCACGGCTTTTCGATCCTGCGGCTGATTGCCTATCTGCGCGCCGAACTGCTGCTCGTGCTCGGCACGTCATCATCCGAAGCGGCCTTGCCCAGCCTCATCGCCAAGCTCGAAGACGCCGGCTGCGAGCGCCGCATCGTCGGGCTTGTCGTGCCGATGGGCTATTCGTTCAACCTCGATGGCACCAACATCTACATGACGCTGGCGGCGCTGTTCATCGCCCAGGCGGTCGGCGTCGATCTCGGGCTGTGGCAGCAGGTAACGCTGCTCGGCGTCGCGATGCTCAGCTCCAAGGGCGCCGCCGGCGTCACCGGCGCCGGCTTCATCACGCTGGCGACCACGCTGTCGATCGTGCCCACGGTGCCGGTGGCGGGGCTGGCGCTGATCCTCGGCATCGATCGCTTCATGTCCGAATGCCGCAGCCTGACCAATTTCATGGGCAATGCCGTCGCCACCATCGTCGTCGCGCGCTGGGAAAACGCCCTCGATACCGGGCGCCTGAACACCGTGCTGGCGGGAGGTGCGACGCAACCCGGCCTGATGGCGGCGCCGGTCGAAGGCGATGCCGACTGATACGGCAGATCAGGGCAGTGTGCGCGCGATCACGGCGGCGACGCGCTCGGCGCCCTTCAGCGACATGTGATTATCGTCGAAATACAGCGCATTGCCGTCCCTGATCGCATAGCACGACGCGCCTTCGCAAAAGGCGTCGGCGGCATCGACGACCCGCACGTTCGGATCGAGACGCGACATCGCAGCGGTCATGTCACGGCTCTTGTCTTGCCAGGCTTGGCGTCGCTCGAACAACAGGTTTTCGCGGTCATCGGCCGCCCAGGGCCGCAGATAATGCAGGACCGGGCGCTCGAGGGTGGGCGCCTGCAGGACGAGAACGACCGTCTTGCCGCTGGCAGCCAGAAGGTTCGCCATGCCGACAAGCGCGCGGGCGCTTTGCGAGCCGCCATTTTCATAGCGGAACGCCAATACCACCGTCGTGATCGTCGCGCTGCCGGTGAGATATTCCAGCCGGCTTTGGTAGAAATCATTGCAGTATCGGCTGACGAATGTCGTGAATATCGGCTGGCACTGACTGACGGTGAAATGCGCGACAAGCCGGCCGGACGGCCGCAGCGCCGTGGCGAGCGCATAGGCGAGTTCGACGCCATGACTGTTGCCGTAAACCGCGATTGTCGGGGTCTTGCCGAAATAAACGCAGGATTCCGCCGCCGAAAACCGGCTCTTGAGATCGAAATGGCATTTGTCGCGCATCGGGCTGGCAATCGCCGTCGCGGCTATCCGGCGCTTGTCGGCGCTCAGCCGTGTCGGGAAACCATCCTGCGCCATACCGATCACCCCCAGCGACGTCATCAGCGCCGCCGCGGCGCCGCTGGCCATGAACACCGCCCGCCGCGTCGGCAGGACCGAATCGCGACCCTTGCGGAACGGCCGTTCGATGAAGCGCCAGCTGAACCAGGCCAGCAGCAGCGCCAGCCCGGCCAGCCCGAGCATGAGCGCCAGCGACGGTTCGCCGATGCTGCGTAGACGAGCGAAAGCGAACAGCGGCTGGTGCCACAGATAGGCGCTGTAGCTGATCAGCCCGATTCCGACGAAAACCGGCAGGCCGAGCAACCGCGCCGTCAACGAACCGGCGCCGCCGAACAGGATGATCAGCGCGGTGCCGAGCACGGGGGCCAGCGCATACAGGCTGGGAAAGGGCGTCGCATCATCATAGCGGAAGATGCCGAAGACGATCAGCGCCAGCCCCGCCAGGCTCGCCGCGCTGTTCGTCGGCTGTTCGCGGCGTGACAGCCAGAAGGCGCAAAGCGAACCGGCAAACAGCTCCCAGGCGCGCGACGGCGCGAGGTAGAAATTCGCGCTGGGGTTGTGGCGCCAGCCCCATTCGCTGACCAACAGGCTGATGACCGCCAACCCGGCGATCGACCAGACGACGCGATTGCGCCCGAAACGCCAGAACAACGCCAGGAACAGCGGAAACAGCAGGTAATATTGCTCTTCGACCGCCAGGCTCCAGGTATGGAGCAACGGCTTGAGCTCGGCCGCCGGGGCGAAATAGCCGTCTTCGCGCCAGAACAGGATGTTCGATGCAAACCATGTCACCGCCACCAGGCTTTTGGAAAAATCCTTCAGCTCGAGCGGCAGCATCCAGCGCCAGGCAAAGGGGATGCAGCACAGCATGACGAAGACCAGCGCCGGCAGGATGCGCCGGGCGCGGCGTTCATAAAAACGCGCGATCGAGAAATCGCCCTTCTCGAGCTCGGCGATAAGGATGCTGGTGATCAGATAGCCGCTGATGACGAAAAAGACATCGACCCCGACATAGCCACCGCTGAACACCGCAACGCCGGCGTGGAACAGCATGACGGGAATGACCGCAACCGCCCTCAGCCCGTCAATCTCGCGGCGGTAGATCATCTTGTCCCCGTTGTAGCAGCGCCAGCCCTTATCAGCCCGAAATGGCGCAATCCATCGCCAATGTGGCCGGGGCGTTCGCGGGTCTGGTGCCATGCCCCCGGGGGCACGCCGCTTGCCGCCATCGCGCGCCGGCGGCATAGTGGTGCCAAGCTGCCGTAGGGGGCCATGATGACCAGGTTTCGCATCAACGGGCGCGAGGTCAGCGTCGACGCCGACGACGATACGCCGCTGCTCTGGGTGATCCGCGAGGATATCGGGCTGACCGGCACCAAGTTCGGCTGCGGCATCGGCCAGTGCGGCGCCTGCACGGTCCATGTCGGCGGGGCGGCAGTACGGTCGTGCAGCACCCGGCTCGGCGATGTGGCCGGCGCCGAAGTGATAACGATCGAAGGGCTCGACCCCGCCGGGAAGCATCCGGTGCAGGTCGCGTGGAACCAGTTGCAGGTGCCGCAATGCGGTTACTGCCAATCAGGGCAGATCATGCAGGCCGCGGCGCTGCTGATGGCGACACCCAAGCCCGATGACAGTGATATCGACAATGCCATGGCGGGCAACCTCTGCCGCTGCATGACCTACATCCGCATCCGCGCCGCGATCAAGGCGGCGGCGGCGCAAAAGGCAGGAGCGCCGACCCATGGCTAGGCCCGGCAGCACGATCGAGCACCCGCTGTCGCGACGCGGTTTCCTCATCGCCGCCGGCGCTACCGGCGCGGCGTTCGGTTTCGCCGGGATGGCGGGCGCTGCCAGCGCTGCCCCCGGCTATGCGCCGACGATCTGGTACACGATCGGCACCGACGGCGGCGTGACAGTCAACATCATTCGCGCCGAGATGGGCCAGCATGTCGGCACCGCGCTCGCCCGCATCCTTGCCGATGAACTCGAGGCCGATTGGTCGAAGGTGCGGATCGACCATGTCGATACCGATCCCAAATGGGGCGACATGGTCACCGGCGGCAGCTGGTCTGTGTGGCAAACCTTCCCGCTCTACAGCCGCGCCGGGGCCGCCGGACGCCTCGCGCTGATCGAGGCCGGGGCGAAACTGCTCGGCGCCGATCCGGCGGCGTGCACGGCGCGGCGCGGCATGGTCAGCGCCGGTCAACGCTCGGTCGGCTATGGCGAGATCGTCCGCGCCGGCAAATTGCGCGCCAGCTACACGGCGGCCGAACTCGACGCCCTGCCGATCAAGCCCGCCGCCGAACGCCGGCTGGTCGGCAAGCCGGTCAAGGCGCTCGATATCGCCGAAAAGACCGATGGCAGCGCCCGCTACGGCATCGATGCCAGCGTCCCCGGCATGGTCCATGCCCGGCCGATCCTGCCGCCGACACGCTATGGCGCCAAGGTGACGAGCGTCGACGACAGCGCCGCCAGGGCGATCAAGGGCTATCAGCAATATCTGGTGCTCGATGATCCTTCGGGCTCGGTGCCCGGCTGGGTGATGGTCATCGCCACCTCGACCACCGCCGCGATCCGCGCCGCCGATGCGATCAAGGTGACGTGGAATGGCGGCGATGGCGCCACGGTCTCGGAACAACAGTTGCAGGACCGCGCCCGTGCGCTGATCGCCGATCCGGCGGCGGGCGGTGTGCTGCCGCTCGGCGGCGGCGATGTCGAGGCGGCCTTGGCGGGCGCGAAAACCCGCGTCGCCGCGACCTACACCACCGCCAGCGTGCTGCATTTCCAGCTGGAACCGCTCAACGCCCTCGCGTTCGAGAAAGACGGCATTTTCGAAATCCACACCGGCAACCAGTGGCAAAGCCTGATCCTGCCGACGCTGGCAAAAGCGCTCGGCCGGCCGCAGGCGAGCATCGTCATGCGCACTTACCGCATCGGCGGCGGCTTCGGGCGGCGATTGAACGGCGATTATGCCGTGCCCGCCGCGCTCGCCGCCAAGGCGCTGGGCAAGCCGGTCAAGATGATCATGACCCGCGCCGATGATGCGCGCTTCGATTGCTTCCGCTCGCCCTCGGTACAAAGCGTGCGCATCGGGATCGACGGCAAGGGCCGCATCGCCGCGATGGACCATGCCGCCTGCGCCGGCTGGCCGACCCTGGCGCTGCTGCCCGACGGCCTGCCCAAGGGCAGCAACGGCATCGTCTTTGATCCCTTTGCGATCAATGGCGCCGATCATTGGTACGACGTCGGCACCCACAAGGTGCGGGCGATCAATAACGATCTCGCCAACGCCAGCTTCCGCCCCGGCTGGCTGCGCTCGGTCGGGCCGGGCTGGACCAACTGGGCGGTCGAATCCGCTATGGACGAAGCCGCCCACGCTACCGGCGCCGACCCGGTTGTCTTCCGCCTCGCGCATCTGACCGGCATCGGCCGCAACGCCGGCAGCGCGCCGGTGGCCGTCGGCGGTGCGAAGCGCCAGGCCGCGGTCGTGGCCGCCGCCGCCGAACGCGCCGGCTGGGGCAGCAAGCTGCCCGCCGGCACCGGACTCGGCATCGCCACCAGCTTCGGCCAGGAACGCGACATGCCGACCTGGGTCGCCTGCGTCGCGCGTGTGCGGGTGGCGAAGAAGACCGGGGCGGTGACAGTCGAAAAGCTCACCATCGTCACCGATGCCGGCACGATCGTCGACCCCGACAGCGCGCGGGCGCAGACCGAGGGCGCGGCACTATGGGGGCTGAGCCTGGCGCTCCACGAAGCCACCGAGTTCCGCAATGGTCAGGTCGCCGACACCAACCTCGACAGCTACACGCCGCTGCGCATCACCGAGGTGCCGCCGCTCGACATTCACTTCATGCCGAGCAGCGAGCCCCCGGTCGGGCTGGGCGAACCCGCGACGACGGTGGTGGGACCAGCGATCGCCAATGCGATCTTTGCGGCAACGGGCAAGCGCCTGCGGCACTTGCCGATGCGGGCGGCAGATCTCGTCTAGGGCTTGTCGAGCGCGCAACCGAATTCGGGGTCGAAGGTCGCCGTCCGGCTGGCGAGCAGCGGCACGCTCGCAGTGATGCTGCGGCGCTTGCCGTCCTCGCTGACGTTGACGATCTCCATTCCCGGCTCAAGGTCGGTCATGCACGATGCCATGTCGCGATTGCCGACAAAGCGGCACGAACAGACGACATGCGCCAGATAGCCGGCGCCCACCTCGGCGCGCTTGCCGGTGCTGCTGTATTTCAGCCCCAGCCAGCCGCCGGCCAGCAGCGTCGCCAACAGCGGCAGCAGCAGCAGCCAGCGCTTCCCGGCACGCCCCGGGGCACCGCCGGAGCCCCCATCCGCCAAGCCTGTGCTTGCGTTCATGTGCTTGCCCCTTCTACGTTGCTGCAATGCGCAAACGAGACGCCATCATGCGATTGCAATCAAGCCTGTTTGTGGCGGCGCTGCTGCTGTCGCCGCAAGGCCTTGCCGCCGCACCGGCAACCCCGCCGGCCAGCGCCGGCCCGATGCGCACCCTGCCCACCGCCGACGCCTTCTTCACCGATCCGGCCCTGCGCGAAACCCGTGCCATCATCATCCTCAAGGATGGCAAGCCGGTCTATGAACGCTATGCGCCGGGCTATGGCCCGGGCAATCGCTTCATTTCCTGGTCGATGGCCAAGTCGCTCACCTCGACGCTGATCGGCGCGCTTGTCGCCGATGGCAAACTCGAGCTCGACAGCCCGGCACCGGTGCCGGCGTGGGCCGGAAAGGACGATCCGCGCGGCGCGATCACGTTGCGGCACTTGCTCCACATGGAATCGGGGCTGAAGCACATCGAAGCCGATCCGCCCGAACGCGCCGACACCAACCGCGCGCTGTTCGCCGACAAGAGCGGCGATATTGTCGCCCATGCCGTGTCGGCGCCACTGGAGAGCAAGCCCGGCACGAAATATCAATATTCGACGCTGACGACGCACATCCTCGTCGATATCGCGGTGCGGACCATCGATCCCGCTGCAAAGACGCCGGTGGCGCGCCGCGCCGCAATGCAGCGCTTCCTGCGCGAACGCCTGTCGGGCCCCGCCGGCATGCCCAGCCTGGTCTGCGAATATGATCCGCAAGGCACCATGCTCGGCGGCTCGCTCTGCCACGCCACGGCGCGCGATTGGGCGAATTTCGGCCAGCTTTATCTCGATGACGGCGTTGTCGCCGGCCGGCAGGTCGTCAGCCGCGACTGGGTGCGCTTCGTGCGCACGTCGGCACCGACCAATGCCGGCTATGGCGGGCATTTCTGGCTCAACCGGCCAAAACCGAATGGCGAATCGGGGCTGTTTGCCGACCAGGGCCCCGCCGATGCCTATTCGGCGAACGGCCACCTCGGCCAATATGTGATCGTCGTGCCGTCGAAACGGCTGGTCGTCGTCCGGCTCGGCAAGACGCAGGATGATCGGCGCCAGCCGGTAAAGACCGCGCTCGGCCGGCTGGTCAACAGCTTTCCGGCGGTGGCGCCATGACCGAAAATTTCCGCATCATCGATATCAAGCTCGATGAACGCACCATATTGTGGCGCAACGCCGATATCGAGCAGGAACGCCGCGTCGCCATCTTCGACTTGCTCGAAGGCAATGTCTTCCAGCCGGTCAGCGCCGCCGAATCGGATTACAAAGGCCCCTACAAGGTCATGCTCGGGGTCGAGGAAGGCCGCTTGACCGTGGCGATCAACGCCACCGACGATACGCCGGTCGAATCCTTCGTGCTGCCATTGGCCCCATTTCGCAGAACCGTGCGCGATTATTTCGCCATCTGCGACAGCTATTACCAGGCGATTCGGCAGGCGACGCCAACGCAGATCGAAACCATCGACATGGCGCGCCGCGGCATCCACAACGATGCTGCCGAAACGTTGAAGGACCGGCTCGAATCGAAAGTCATCGTCGATTTCGATACTGCCCGCCGGCTGTTCACGCTGATCTGCGTGCTGCATATCCGAGGCTGAAATTGCCACTGGGGAACAGCCAGTCGACGAGATCCTCGGCATCCTGTTCACTGGTGACGCGGATATGCACCTCGCTCGACCCCGGCGCACCGCGGACCCGGCCCTGGAAGCGATCGAGCGCCTGCACCGCCAGTTCGGGACTTTCATCGAGCGCCGGGCGGCGCAGCGAGAACAGCAACGCATCGGGGGTGAGCGCCACGGTGAAGAATTGCCGACCCTCGCCATCGCGGATCAGCAACTCGCGCACCTGCTCGCGCGCCGCGCATTGCAGCCCCGACCGCTCGGCGGCGAGCAGCAGCACGAGATAGGCACGGCGCAGGCTGCGGCCCGGACAATTATCGAGAATGGTCAGATGCGCTTCGGCCTGGCTATACATGACGCGACCCTTTCTACAGAACACCCGATTACCACGTTCAGCCTGTCTGAAATATTAACTATTTGGTAAACTTGAGGACGTTGCATGGCCGTACTTTCCGACCGCTGGATCCGCGAACAGGCGCTGGCAAACGGCATGATCGAGCCCTTTGTCGATCGCCAGACCCGCGAAGGCGTGATCTCGTACGGCCTGTCCTCCTATGGCTATGACGCGCGGGTTTCGGATGAGTTCAAGATCTTCACAAACGTCGAATCGGTCACAGTGGATCCCAAGAATTTTCACCCCGGCAGCTTCGTTGACCGGAAAACCGATTGCTGCATCATCCCGCCGAACAGCTTCGCTTTGGCGCGCACCGTCGAATATTTCCGTGTGCCGCGCGATGTGCTGGTCATCTGCCTCGGCAAATCGACCTATGCGCGCTGCGGCATCATCGTGAATGTCACCCCGCTCGAACCCGGCTGGGAAGGCCATGTCACGCTGGAATTTTCCAACACCACGCCGCTGCCGGCGAAAATCTACGCCAATGAAGGCGCCTGCCAGTTCCTGTTCCTCCAGGGTAACGAACCCTGCGAGGTCAGCTATGCCGACCGTGCCGGCAAATACATGGGGCAGAGGGGCGTGACGCTACCCAAGATTTAAAGGGGGCCAAGATATGACCCCCGAAACACGCACCGGCCTGATCGCCGGGCTCGGCGCCTATTGCCTGTGGGGGCTGCTGCCGCTTTATCTCAAGCTGCTGACTGGCATTCCCGCCGCCGATGTGCTCGCCAATCGCATCCTGTGGTCGTTGCTGCTGATCGGCGGGATCATGGTCGCCACCGGCGGCGGGGCGCGGCTGCGGGCGGTTGTCGTGCAACCGCGGCTGATGCTGCTGCTGCTCACGAGCGCCGTGCTGATCGCGGTCAACTGGCTGATCTACACCTGGGCGGTGCTCAACGGCCATGTCCTCGACACCAGCCTTGGCTATTTCATCAATCCGCTGATCAGCATCGTCTTCGGCGTCGTTCTGCTCGGCGAGCGGCTGGCGCCGGCGCAATGGGTCGCGGTCGGGCTCGCCGCCACCGGGGTCGCGATCATCGCCATCGCCAATGGCGCGCTGCCGCTGGTCAGCCTGGGGGTGGCGCTGTCGTTCGCGCTCTACGGGCTGGTGCGCAAGTTCGCCGCCGTCGACGCCGTTACCGGACTGCTCATCGAAACCGTCATCCTCGCGCCGGTCGCGCTCGGCTGGCTGCTGACGCGGCCTGAAGGATTGTTCGGGCACCCTTTGGCGACCGAGGCGCTGCTCATCGCCGGTGGTGCGCTTACCGCGGTGCCGCTGCTGCTGTTCGGGGTCGCGACGCGCTGGCTCAAGCTGTCGACCATCGGGCTGATGCAATACATCGCCCCGACGATGGTCTTCCTGCTCGCGGTGTTCCTGTTCGGCGAAGCGCTGACCGCATCGCGGCTGGCGGCGTTTGGCTGCATCTGGGCCGGGCTGGCACTCTACACCCGCTCGATCCTGGCTGCGGCGAGAACCTGAATGCCGCTGGCATGGACGCCCGCGCCGCGCTAAGCCTGAACCATGGACCAGATCGTCATCCGCGGTGGCCGCCCGCTCAACGGCCGCATTCCCATTTCCGGTGCCAAGAACGCCGCGCTGACGCTGATGCCGTGCGCGCTGCTCACCGATGAGCCGCTGACGCTGCGCAACCTGCCGCGCCTTGCCGATATCGACACCTTCGGGCATTTGCTCAACAATCACGGCCTGTCGACCACAATCGAGGGCACGTCCCCCGATGAATTCGGCCGCGTCATGACGGTGCGCGCCAACCGCATCACCTCGACGGTGGCGCCCTATGATATCGTCCGCAAGATGCGCGCGTCGATCCTCGTGCTCGGGCCGCTGCTGGCGCGTGCTGGCGAAGCCACCGTGTCGCTGCCCGGCGGCTGCGCCATCGGCAACCGGCCGATCGACCTCCATCTGAAGGCGCTCGAACATCTCGGCGCCGAAATCGAACTCGCCGCCGGCTATGTGAAGGCGACCGCCAAGGGCGGGCTGCCTGGCGGCCGCTATGTCTTCCCGCTGGTCAGCGTCGGCGCCACCGAGAACGCCGTGATGGCGGCCGTGCTGGCGCGCGGGCCCTCCATCCTCGAAAATGTCGCGCGCGAGCCGGAAATCGTCGATCTGTGCAACTGCCTCGTCGCCATGGGCGCGCATATCCAGGGCATCGGCACCGAAACGCTGGAAATCGAAGGCGTCCGCGATCTCCACGGCGCGACCTATGCCGTGATGCCCGACCGGATCGAAGCCGGCAGCTATGCCTGTGCCGCGGCGATCACTGGCGGCGAGATCGAGCTGATCGGCGTCACCGAAGCCGTGCTCGGCTCGACACTGGCCTCGCTGCGCGAAGCGGGCGTGGAGATTACCCCGACCAAGGCCGGGTTGATGGTCAAGCGTACGGCCAAGATGACCGGCATCAACGTGTCGACCGCGCCCTACCCCGGTTTCCCGACCGACATGCAGGCGCAATTCATGGCGATGCTGACGGTGGCTGACGGCGCGTCGCTGCTCACCGAAACCATCTTCGAAAACCGCTTCATGCACGTGCCCGAGCTGGCGCGCATGGGTGCCGATGTCACCGTGCGCGGCCGCTCCGCCGTGGTGCGCGGTGTCGGCGGGCTGCACGGCGCGCAAGTCATGGCGACCGACCTGCGTGCCTCGATGAGCCTGGTGCTCGCCGGGCTGGCGGCGGAAGGCGAAACCACCGTCAGCCGCGTCTATCACCTCGATCGCGGCTATGAACGGCTCGAGGAAAAACTGTCGGCGGTCGGCGCCGACATCGAACGCGTCTCGGACGGCTGAGCCAGTCCATGCAGGACGAACGCCTCACCCTCATCGGCCAGAATGCCGATGACCTGCCCGCCATGTCGGCGCTGCTGCAGGACGCGACGCTGCGCGTCGTCGATGTCGGCTTCGACCGCAAGGCGCGGCGGCTGGCGCTGCTGGTCAACCGCTATCGCTGGGAAAGCGCGACGCGCAGCCGGGTGCGCTGCGCACTGCGGCTGGAGACGGTTACCGCCGTGCAACGCCAGGGCTGGCCGACAGCGCCCGATGCGGTGCTCGACCTGCTCAGCCTGACGCAGGACGGCGACTGGCTGGTGCTGACCTTCGCCGCCGGCGCTGCGCTGCGCGCGCGGGTAGAGGTGATCGAAGTCGTTCTCGAAGACCTTTCGGCACCCTGGGAAACCGGGCGCGAACCAAGCCACCAATAACCCCCTCTCCCGCAAGCGGGAGAGGGGGGCTCAACCTTACAGCTTGACCAGCATCTTCCCCGTGTTTCCACCCGAAAACAGCCCGATGAACGCATCGGGCGCCTTGTCGACACCTTCGAACACGGTTTCTTCCCAGGCGAGCTTGCCCTCGGCGATCCAGCCCATCATGTCGGCGAAGAACTGCGGGCGCAGGCTGGCGAATTCGCTGACGATGAAGCCGCGGATGCGCAGCGATTTGCCGACGACCTGGATGATGTTGCGTGGCCCCGGCATGGCTTCCATGCTGTTGTAGCCCGAGATCATGCCGCATTCGGCGAAGCGGGCCATCGGCCGCGCCATTTCGATGGCGACTTCGAGATGTTCGCCGCCGACATTGTCGAAATACACATCGATGCCCTTGGGCACCGCGCTGCGCACCGCCTCGAGCAGATTGCCGCACGTCTTGTAGTTGATGGCATGGTCGACGCCGCGCGCCCGCAGCCAGTCGCACTTGGCGTCGGTCCCCGCCGTCGCGACGACGGTGCAGCCCATGATCTTGGCAACCTGCGCCACCACCGATCCGACCGCACCGGCGCCGCCCGAAACGAACACCGTCTCGCCGGGCTTGGGCTGGCCGATTTCGCGCAGGCCCGCATAGCCGGTCAGCCCCGGCATGCCGAGCACACCCAGAAACGCCTGATCGGGAACCCCGGCCTGGCGCGGCAGCTTTTCGAGCGCGGCGGCCGGCGCCACGAACGCTTCGCGCCAGCCGAACATGCTCGACACCAGGTCACCCGGCGCAAAGCCTTCGGCACCCGAGGCCACGACTTCGCCGATGGCGCCGCCCTGCAGCACTGCGCCGACCTGGAACGGCGGCACATAGCTGGCGCGATCGTACATGCGGCCGCGCATATAGGGATCGACCGACATGAAACTGTTGCGCACCAGCACTTCGCCGGCGCCGGGCTGGCCGACATCGACCGTGGCGAGTTCAAAATGCGCCGCTGCGGGCGTGCCTTCGGGGCGGGATTTGAGGCGGATTTCACGCGATTGGGTCATGACCGGGCTTTCCTTGGGAATGGCAACGCCGCCGACATAGCCTGTCCACGGCCGGGCGTCATCCCGGCGGCTTTGACCAGCTTGTCCCCGCCGAGATTTGACGGCATTATCCGGACATGCGCTCGTCGATGTTCATCTCGGTTGCGATGCTGTGTCTTTCGGGATGCGCCGCCTCGATCGGCGCGCCCGGGCCGATCGGTCCGCCGGGTGTGCCGGGGCCGCCCGGCAGCGCCGGCCTGCCCGGTCCGCCGGGTCCCGCCAATGCCGGCCCGCTGCGGTTGAAGATGATGCGCACCAGCAGCAGCATCACCGTTCCCGCCGATGTCGATGTCGTCATCGCCGATGCCGGTTCGCAGATCATCACGCTGCCGCTCGCCAGGGACGCCGCCCCCGGCCGCACCATCACCATCCGCGCCGTCGGTGGCCAGGCCCGTATCAACGCCAGCGGCAACGACCGGATCGAAAGCACCACCAACGTCATTGTCGATCGCGGCGAAATGATCACGATCATCGCCGATGGTGACCGAAACTGGGTAATCATCGCGTCGAGCGACCTCTAGAGCGCGCCGCCTAATCCTCATCACCATCCGCAAACGGGATTTCGCCGAGCGCGCCCGGATCGAAGACCAGCGGCCCGCGAATGAGCTGGTCAGCGCCTTGCGTCGGATCGCCACTGCACAATTGCAGATCGAGTCGTTCGGCATCGCGGCGGCGAAATTCGGTTTCGATGGCATCGATGATCGTCGGCGGCGTGCCCAGCGCTTCAAGCGCCTCGCGGCCCATCAGCACTCCCGATTCAAAGGTCTCGCGCACCACGGTTTCCACGCCGGTCCGGCGCAGCGCCAGCAGATGGGTGCGGTCGAAGGCGCGCGCCAGGATCGGCAGATCGGGCCATTGCTGGCGGATCGGCCCCAGCGTGGCCACCGGGTCCCACGCACCATCGATGGCGAAGATCAGCAAGCCGGCATTGGCTATGCCGGCAGCGCGCAGCAGGTCCATGCGCCGGCCGTCGCCGAAATAGACCTTCACGCCGAAACTTTTGGAAATGTCGATGATTTCGGCATCGAGATCGATCGAGGTGACCTGCACGCCGCGCGCCGCCAGCATCTGCGCCACCACCTGCCCGAAACGGCCCCCGCCGACGATGATCGCCCGGCCCTCGACGCCATCGCGATGCTGGACGGTTTCAGGGCCGGCGCGATCGGCCACCGCGGCGGTCGCCGGTTGCAACCGCGAGGCAGCGAGGAAGATCAGCGGCGTCACCGCCATCGAGATCGTCACCACGGCGCCGAAAATCTGCGCCGCCTGGGCGGTGATCAGCATGCCCCGCGCCGCTTCGGCAAACAGCACGAAGCCGAATTCGCCGCCCTGCGCCAGCAACAGCCCCATCTGAAAACTGCGCGTCGACCCGGTGCCGAAACCGCGCGCCAGCCCGGCGACAACCAGTGTCTTTATTGCCATCACGCCGATGACCAGTTCGACAATCAGCAGCCAATGATCGCGCACGACACCAAGATCGAGCGTCATGCCGATCGCCATGAAGAACAGCCCAAGCAACAGCCCGCGGAACGGTTCGATATCGGCCTCGAGCGCATGGCGATATGGCGATTCGGCGAGCATGACGCCGGCAACGAACGCCCCCAGCGCCATCGACAGCCCAAGCGAGGCCATCAGCAGCGCACTGCCGAGCACCGACAGCAAGGCCGCCGCGACGAACGCCTCGCGCGCCCCCAGCCGCCCGATGATGCGGAACACCCAAGGCAGCACATAGCGCCCGACGAGGACGAGAAAAGCCAACGCCGCCACCGTCATCGCCGCCATCTGCCAGCCCGGCAGCGCCTCCGGATCGGGCACGCGTGACAGCGCGGCGACGATGGTCAACATGGGGACAATCGCCAGGTCCTGGAACAGCAGCATCGAAAAGCTGCGCTCCCCGAACGCCGTGCCGGCGATGTTGCGTTCGGTCAGCAATTGCATCACCAGCGCGGTCGACGACAGGCCGAGCGGCAGCCCGACGACGAGCGCCGCCTGCCAGGTCAGGCTGGTCATCAGCATGATCAGCCCGGTCAGCGCCAGCCCGCAGAGCACGACCTGCGCCGCGCCAAGCCCGAAGATATCGCGCCTGAGCGCCCATAATCGTGACGGTTGCAGCTCCAGCCCGATAACGAACAACAGCAGCACGATGCCGAATTCGGCAAATTTCAGAACCGATTCAGGCTCGCTGACCAACCCCAGCAGCCCCGGGCCGATGATGATGCCCGCCGCCAGGTAACCGAGCACCGCGCCCAATCGCGCCCGGATGAACAGCGGCACAAGCACCACCGAAGCGCCGAGGAAAACCACGGCTTCGGGCAGGAAAGCCGGCGTGTGTTCGGCCGCCAAGAATCAGGCCGCGCAGCTGCTGCGCGCTGCATCCGGAGGCGCGCTGCGGGCAGCAGCGATCGCGGCGATGGCGGCATCGAAAGCCAGCAGGATCGACGGGTGCCGGGCGCGGTGCGGCCGCGCCGGGGCGAACACCGCCATGCCGGGCCAGGCCGGTTCGGCGTCGCGCCGCGCCGCCAGCCAATCGGCAAGCTCGGTGCGGGCTGTTGCCAGCGCTACGGCATCGCTGCCGATGATCTGCGCCGCGACCAGCGCCGCCGCCGCCTGGCCGAGCGCACAGGCGCGCACTTCCTGGCCGAAACGCACGATCCGGCCAGCGCTGTCGAGATCGACATCGGCGGTGATCTTGCTGCCGCACACCGGTGATACCTTCAGCGCCGAACCATGCGGCGCCGTCAGCCGGTTTGCCGTCGCCGTCGACGCGGCGAGCCGGAGAATCTGGGTGTTGTAGAGCGCTTCGGACATGAGTTTCGCTATACGGCGTCGCGGCGGCGCTGGCGAGAGCGGCGTTCAGCCCGGCATGTCGCCGAACAGCGCATTGCGATAGCGCGGCTTGACAAAGGGCCGCACCGCCTCGGGCCACGGCAAGGTGATGACATAGCTGCCCTCGGCGTAGGAACCAGCGACATAAGGCCCGATCAGCACGCGCAATTGCAGCGCCGTCGCCGACAGGCCGCCATAGGGCACGACCGGCTGTTCGGAAAGTTTCGGGCAGGCATCGAAGCCGCCGCTCCCCGGCTGGGTGCCGCGCCGTGCGCGCTGCGCTTCGGCGAGCGCGGCGCAATAGCCCGGCTCGATCAGCTTCCGCGCGCGCGGCCAATCGCTGAACAGCGCGTCTACGGCCATGCTGCGCCGCGCCGCCTTGTCCCAGATCTGAACGGCATGGCCGGTGTTGCCGTGCGCGCCGCCGGTGAAACTGTAGATTTCACCCGCGAGTGCGAGGAACTGCGGTGTATCGGCAGCGAGCGACCAGTCGCTGATCGTTTCATAGTGGCGAAAGGGGTAACCCGCCTTGCGCGCGCTCACCGCATCGCGCGCCGCCGTCCGCGCCGCCTTTGCCGCCTCGGCCAACGCAGCGCTACGCATCGTCCGCAGCAGCGCCGGCTGCGTCGCGGCTTCGGGCGCGATGCGCCAGCGCCATTGGTGATCAGCGGTCGCCTCGCGGATGAGCAAAGCCGACGCGGGGATGGGCGCCGGCGCCTTGGCAAGCACGGGGGCGGCGAGCAGCAGCGCGACCGCGGCCCGCGCGATCATGCCCGCCGCCATGTCGTCCCGCCCGCGCCATCTTCGAGGACGATGCCCGCGGCGGTGAGTTCGTCGCGAATGCGGTCGGATTCGGCCCAGTTCTTCGCAGCGCGCGCGGCGTTGCGGGCGGCGATGGCGGCGTCGATGTCGGCATCGGCTTCGCGCAACGAAGCATGGAAGCGGCCGCCATCATCCAGCCCGAGAAATTTCAACGACGCCGCCAGCGCCGGCAGATTGGACCGCGCCAGTTCGGACAACACGGCAATGACCTGCGGCGTGTTGAGATCGTCCGCAAGCGCCGCAATCACATCGGGATGCGGCGGCGCATCGGGTAAGACCGCCAGGTCGAGCCGGCGGTGCCAGCCGAGCGAAATCGCCGTCAGCCGTTCCAGCAATTCCCCCGTCCATTCCAGCGGCTGGCGATAATGCGCGCTGAGCAGCGCCAGACGCAGCACTTCGCCGTGCCAGCCCTGCGCCTGGAGTTCGGGAACCGTCTGGATATTGCCGAGCGATTTCGACATCTTCTCGGCGCTACCCATGTTGAGGAAGCCGTTGTGCATCCAGATCTGCGCCAGCGGGGCGCCGTCATGGGCGCACGCCGATTGCGCCAACTCGTTCTCGTGGTGCGGGAATTGCAGGTCCTGGCCGCCGCCGTGAATGTCTATCGTCAGCCCAAGGCTTTCCGCGATCATCGCCGAGCATTCGATATGCCAGCCCGGCCGGCCGCGACCCCAGGGCGAGTCCCAGCCCGGCTGGTCGTCGCTCGACGGCTTCCACAGCACGAAATCGGCCGGTGATTTCTTGTACGGCGCGACTTCAACCCGCGCCCCGGCGATCATCTCGTCGAGCGGCCGCCGCGACAGCGCGCCATAACCGGCAAAGCTCCCCACATCGAACAGCACATGACCCTCGGCGGCATAAGCATGGCCTTTGGCGATGAGCGTTTCCATCATCGCCACCATCGCCGGGATACTTGTCGTCGCATGCGGGGCGATATCGGGGGGCTCAACGCCGAGCGCGCCCATGTCCGCCAGATACCAGTCCTCGGTGCGCTGCGTGATCTCGCCGATCGGCACGCCGGTGGCGGCGCTTTCGGCGATGATGCGATCGTCGATATCGGTGATGTTGCGCGCGTAGAGCACATGATCGGCACCATATTCATGGCGCAGCAGGCGCCACAGCACGTCGAACACCACCGCGGGCCGGGCATTGCCGATATGGGCGCGGCTGTAGACCGTCGGCCCGCAGACATACATCGTCACCCGCGCCGGATCGATCGGCACGAGCACGTCCTTGCGGCGCGTCAGCGTGTTATACAGCCTGATCGACATCAGATCGCCGTCGACGGTTCGCGCTTTTCCTGCGCATCGAGCAGCTTGTCGAGCGCGCTGCGCTGCCCCGGGGCATAGCCATCGCCGGCTTCGTCGGCCGGTTCAACCGCCGCGCTGTCGGGATCGACCCGGCGCTGTTCCTCGACGAAATCGACGAGCGCCTTCGACACCATCGCCAGCGTCGGTGCGGTGCGCGCCTTGGCCAGCCATTCGGGCGACGGTTCACCCGGATCGATCGTATCGAAGGTCAGGTTCGCCAACAGGAACAGCAGCGCCGCCGCCAGCACACCCTTGGCCGCACCGAAACCCAGGCCCAGCAACCGGTCGACAGGGCCGATCACCGACGCCTTGGTTGTGTTGCTCACCATGCCGCCGACAACCCGCACCGTGATGAAGGCGCCAAGGAACAGCACCACGACCGCCAATATGGCGCCGCCGGCTTCGGTACCCGTCCATTGCACCGCGATCGCCTTGGCCGGCGTATGAAAAAAGCGCACCGCCGCAATGCCCGCGACCCAGGCGATCAGCGAGACGATTTCGCCGACAAAACCCCGCGCCACCCCGGCCAGCGCGGCGAGCGACACAAGGACGAGGACGACAACGTCGAAAGCGGTCAGTTCAGCCATGTCCCGGCCTCTAGGGCGCTCCCGCCAGCCGGTCAACGAGGGCGGCCAGCGTCGGCAGCGCTTCGACCCGCAACGCGCCGCTCGCCGTGCCCTTGGGGGCAAAGGCCGAGGCAAAGCCCAGCTTGGCCGCTTCCTTCAGGCGCAGCGTCGCCAACCCCGCCGGGCGCAGCTCGCCCGACAGCGCGACTTCGCCAAAGGCGACGGCATTGTGCGGGATCGGCCGGTCGGTCAGCGCCGAGATCAACGCCGCCGCCACGGCGAGGTCGGCCGCCGGGTCCTGCACCTTCAAGCCGCCGGCGACGTTCAGATAAACCTCGTGCATGCCGAAGCCCAGCCCGCAGCGCGCCTCGAGCACCGCCAGCAGCATCGACAATCGCCCCGAATCCCAGCCGACGACGGCGCGGCGTGGCGAGGCGCCCGATGGCACGCGCACCACCAGCGCCTGGATTTCGCACAAGACCGGCCGCGTGCCTTCCATCGCCGGGAAGACCACCGCGCCGGTCACCGCGGTATCGCGATCGGTGAGGAACAGCGACGACGGGTTGCTGACCTCCTCCAGCCCTTCGGCGCCCATCGCGAAAACGCCGATCTCGTCGGTGCCGCCGAAGCGGTTCTTGACCGGGCGCAGGATGCGATACTGGTGGCTGCGCTCGCCTTCGAAATAGAGCACCGTGTCGACCATATGCTCGAGCACGCGCGGCCCGGCGAGCTGCCCGTCCTTCGTCACATGGCCGACCAGGATCAGCGCCGTGCCGGTGGTCTTGGCATAGCGGATCAGTTCCTGCGTGCTCGCCCGCACCTGCGAGACGGTGCCCGGCGCGCCTTCGAGCGAATCGGAATGCATCGTCTGGATCGAATCGATGATCAGCAGCGCCGGCGGCTTGCCCGTCGCCAGCGTCGTCAGGATGTCGCGGACATTCGATTCGCTCGCCAATTGCACATCGGCGCGCGCCAGCCCCAATCGCCGGGCGCGCAGCCGCACCTGGTCGGCGGCTTCCTCGCCCGAAACATAGGCGACGGCATGGCCATCGCGCGCCATCCGCCCCGCCGCCTGCAGCAGCAGCGTCGATTTGCCGATGCCCGGATCGCCGCCGATCAGGATGACCGAGCCCGGTACCAGCCCGCCGCCCGACCCGGCCGGCCCGCCGATGGTGCCGCCGAGCGCACGGTCGAGCTCGCCGATGCCGGTCGACAGCCGTTGCGGCAGCTCGACCTCGTCGGCGAGCGACGCCATGGTGAAGGTGCGCCCGCCGCTGTTGAGCGAATGCTTGGCGGCAAAGGGCGTCGCCGCCGGCGCGGCTTCGGCCTGGATGGTGTTCCATGCCGAACAATCGCCGCACTGCCCCTGCCAGCGGCTGCTGACAGCGCCGCACGCCTGGCAGACATAGCGAGTGGCCGCGCGCGCCATTGTTCACTCCGTTTCAGGACGGGAACATTAGAAGAACAATTGCAATCGTCAAGAGGCCAGGCGCCGCCCCGCTACCCCGGCGTGCGCCGGTCGAAGCGAAAGGCATAGGTGATGCCCAGCGTCAGCCAGCCGCCGCCGCGCTGTTCATCGATGTTGCGGCTGTAGAGCAGATCGAAGACGAAGCGCGGGGCATTGTAGCGCACCCCCAGTTGCGGCCGCGCGCTGAACCCCGAGCGGCCGGCGATTTCGGCGACGAACTGCAACCGCGGCAGCGGCTCGACCAACATCGACAAGCCCCAGGTCGGGATCAGCCGCTGGCCCGGTTCATGGTCGAGGCCGATATTGGCATGGAGTTCCAGCCAGTCGAAGCTGGCGATATCGGTCGACAGGTTGCTCGAAATGTAATTGCTCTGGTTGCCTTCGGGGTCGAAACCGGCGCTGAGTTCGACGCCAAACTGCAAAGGGCCGAACCCGCCCAGCCCGGTCTTGGCGGCAATCCCGGGAATAAAACCCGCACCCGGGCCGTCGACCGCGCCGATGATGCCGATCTCGATGCCGCCGAGCGGGCGAAAGGCGCAGGTCGGCGTGGCGATGGCACGATAAGCCCCGCGGGTAACATTGCCATAGACTTCCAGTTCGCACGATCCGACCGGCACGGTGCCGGCATCGTCGACCAGCTGCGCACCGCCACCGGCCAGCGCCGGCGCGCTGAGCCAGGCAGCGACCGCCGCCGCAGGCCAGCCGCGGATCAGACGGTGCGCAAATCCGGCGGGGTCGCCTCCGCCACCAGCAGCGCCACCGCATCGGCGAGTGGCATCCCCTGCTGGTCACCGCCGGCGAGGTTGCGCACCGCGACGGTGCCTTCGTCCGCCTCGCGGCGGCCGACAACGAGCATGTACGACGCCTTTTGCAGGCTGTGCTCGCGCACCTTCAGGTTGATCTTTTCATTGCGCAGGTCGGTTTCGGTGCGGATGCCGGCCTTTTGCAGCGCTTCGGTGACGTGCAGCGCATAGGCATCGGCATCCGACACGATCGTCGCCACCACTGCCTGCACCGGCGCCAGCCAGGTCGGGAAGCGCCCGGCGAAATGCTCGATCAAAATGCCGATAAAGCGTTCGTAACTGCCCAGGATCGCGCGGTGCAGCATCACCGGGCGATGGCGCGCGCCATCTTCACCGATGTAGCTGGCATCGAGCCGTTCGGGCAACACCGTATCGGTCTGGATGGTGCCCACCTGCCAGGTCCGGCCGATCGCGTCGGTGAGGTGAAATTCCAGCTTGGGCGCATAAAAGGCGCCTTCACCGGGCAGTTCTTCCCAGCCCCAATCGGCGTTGTCACGCCCCGTCGCCGCCACGGCATCGCGCATCGACTGTTCGGACCAGTCCCACATCGCATCGCTGCCGAAGCGTTTTTCGGGGCGCAGCGCCAGCTTGATCGCATAGGAAAAGCCGCCAAGGTCCTTGTAGACGACGTCGAGCAGATCGCAGAAACGCGCGATTTCGCCGACGATCTGGTCTTCGCGGCAAAAGATGTGCGCATCATCCTGGGTGAACTGGCGCACCCGCATCAGCCCGTGCAGCGCGCCATGCGGTTCGTTGCGGTGGCAGCACCCCATTTCGGCCAGGCGCAGCGGCAGATCGCGATAGGATTTGATGCCCTGCTTGAAGATCAGGATATGCGCCGGGCAGTTCATCGGCTTGAGCGCCATCCACTGCGCCTTGTCGCTGATTACCGGGCCGTCATCCTCGGTATTGGGCACTTCGTCGGGGATGACGAACATGTTTTCGCGATATTTGCCCCAATGGCCCGATTGTTCCCACTGCCGCGCGTCCATGATCTGCGGCGTCTTCACTTCGCGATAGCCGGCGGCATCGAGCCGGCGGCGCAGATAGGCCTCGAGCGCGCGATAGATGACAAAGCCGCGCGGGTGCCAGAAGACGCTGCCATGGGCTTCCTCCTGGAGGTGGAACAGGTCCATCTCGCGGCCCAGCTTGCGATGGTCGCGCTTGGCGGCTTCTTCCAGCCGCGTCATGTGCGCATCAAGCTGCTTTTTATTCAGCCAGCCGGTGCCATAGATGCGGGACAGCATCGCGTTGTTCTGGTCTCCGCGCCAATAGGCACCCGACACGCGCGTCAGCTTGAACGCTTGCGGGTCGAGCTTGCCGGTCGACGGCAGGTGCGGCCCGCGGCACATGTCGAGCCAATCCTCCCCCGACCAATAGACCGTCAGGTCCTCGTTGCCCGGCAGTTCGGCGGCCCATTCGGCCTTGAAGCTTTCACCCTGCTGCTGCCAGCGGCTGATCAATTGCTCGCGGCTCCACACCTGCCGGATGATCGGCTTGTTGGCGGCGATGAGCGCGCGCATCTCGGCTTCGATCGCCGGCAGGTCCTCGTCGGTAAAGGGCCGGTCCTTGGGGGCGAAATCATAATAGAAGCCGTCGTCGGTCGACGGACCGAACGTGATCTGCGTGCCGGGAAACAGCCGCTGCACCGCTTCGGCGAGCAGATGCGCGAAATCGTGCCGCGCCAGTTCGAGCGCATCGGCTTCGTCCTTCGCCGTCACCAGCGCCAGCGTCGCATCGGCCATGATCGGCCGCGTCAGGTCGACGAGCTCGCCATCGACCCGCGCCGCCAGCGCCGCCTTCAACAGCCCCGGCCCGATGCTTGCCGCCACATCCGCACCGGTAGTGCCGCGCGCCACGCTGCGCACGGAACCATCGGGAAGCGTCAGGGCAATGAGTTCGGACATGAGAGCCTTCATCTGTGGTGCGGCGCGCAGCACTGCGGCAACCGGCGGCACGACGCCGCGCGGCGGGCCATAGCCAAAATTTCGGCGCAGCGCCAATTTTTGTGCAGCGACGACCCCCGGTATCCGGCGCATTGACCGGGCGCTGCTTATCGCAATGATGGCGCGATGCACCCGACCACCACCATAACCCTTCCCGTGGCGCGCCGCCTGTCGGCCGTGGAGCTCTATGGCCAGTCGATCGCCAATGTCGGGCCGAGCCTGACGCCGACGCTCAACATCACCGTCGTCGCGGCGCTCGCCGGGCCGGGGACGTGGCTGGCTTATCTGATCGCCACCATCGGCATGATGTGCGTTGCCGCCAATATCGGCGCGCTGGCGCGGCGGCACCCGCAATCGGGGTCGTTCTTCCTCTACATCGGCCGCAATTTCGGGCCGCTGGCGGGTGCGCTCGCCGGCTGGGCGATGGTCGCCGCTTATCTGTTCACCGCGGTGGCGATCAGCCTGGGGGTGTCGCTGTTCATCGGCGATGTGCTGCGGTTGCTGGGGGCGGCGACGCTGCTGCCGCCGACGTGGTGCCTTGTCATCGCCATCGTCGCGCTGGCGGCGGCGGCAGGGTATCGCGAGATCCAACTGTCGTCGCGGCTGGCGCTGGCGCTGGAAGCGCTTTCGCTCGCCATCGTCATCGTCATCATCACCGCCGTCGTGCGCCGCCATGGCACGATCATCGACCCGCAGCAGCTCGACCTTGCCACCCTGCCGGTCGGCGGCGTCAGCGCCGGGCTGGCCTTTGCAGTCTTCAGCTTCGTCGGCTTCGAAAGCGCCGCGACGCTGGCGCGCGAAGCGCGGGACGGCGCTGCCGCGCTGCCGCGCATCCTGATGGTCAGCGCCGGTGGCGTCGGGCTGTTCTTCACCGGCATCGCCTATCTGATGGTGCTCGGCAGCCCCGGCGGCGCGGCGGCCATCGGCGCCAGTGCGGCGCCCTTTGCCATGCTGACGAGCGCCGCC
The DNA here is from genome assembly GCA_031426015.1 of Alphaproteobacteria bacterium. Lineage (GTDB taxonomy): Bacteria > Pseudomonadota > Alphaproteobacteria > Sphingomonadales > Sphingomonadaceae > Sandarakinorhabdus. The sequence goes on along the minus strand of JANPKK010000035.1, from coordinate 39,093 downwards.
GGCTTTTGGCTGGATGGCGGTCATCGTCTATCTGGCGGCGGCGATCGGCGGCTTCGGCTGCATCCTCGCCTCCCTCAACGCCGGGTCGCGGCTGCTGTTCTCGATGGCGCGCTATGGCTTTCTGCTGGCGCCGCTGGGGTCGCTGCACCCGCGCCACCATACGCCGCATGTCGCGATGCTCGCCGGCGCCGGGCTGGTGCTGGTGGCGGTGCTGGCGGTGCTGCCGCTCGGCGCGCTGCTCGCCTTCGGGCTGACGGGGACCTTTGCGACGCTCGGCTTCCTGCTCGTCTATCTGGGCGTCTGCCTCGTCGCGCCGGTCGATCTGCGGCGCTCGGGCGGGCTCGGCTGGGGGCAGGCGCTGGTGGCGCTGGCCGGCGTCATCGTCATCGGCTTTGTCATGGTCGGCAGCGTCTGGCCGGTGCCGGCGGCGCCCTATGACAAATTGCCCGGGCTGTTCGCGCTCTACATGGCGCTCGGGGCGGGCTGGTTCTGGTGGCAAGGGCGCCGCCACCCCGGCGCGCTGGCCGCGATCGAGAGCGACCTCGAACAATGAGCCGCTACAGCCATGATCTCGGCGGCACGCGCCACAGCTTTGCGACGTTGGCGGCGCTGCTGGCGGCGGCAAGCCCATTGCGCTCGGGCGATGGGCTCGCCGGCATCGCCGCGGACAGCGCCGAAGGGCGGGTGGCGGCACGGCTGGCGCTCGCCGAGTTGCCGATGGCGACCTTCCTCGCCGATCTGGTAATCCCCTACGAGAGCGACGAGGTCAGCCGGTTGGTCATCGACCGGCATGATGCCGCCGCCTTTGTCCCTGTCGCCGCGCTGACGGTCGGCGAATTCCGCGACTGGCTGCTCGCCGCCGATGGCACCGCGATCATGGCGCTCGCCCCCGGCCTGACGCCGGAAATGGTGGCGGCGGTATCCAAGCTGATGCGCAACCAGGATCTGATCGCCGTGGCGAGGAAGATTAGCGTCGTCACCGCCTTTCGTAACACGATCGGCCTGCCCGGCCGGCTGGCGACGCGCCTGCAACCCAACCACCCGACCGATGACCCGGCGGGGATTGCCGCCGCCATTCTCGATGGCCTGCTGCTCGGCTCGGGCGATGCCTGTATCGGTATCAACCCCGCCGGCGACAGCCTCGCCGCCACTGCGACGCTGCTGGCGCTGCTCGATGACCTGCGGCAGGGGCTGGCGATCCCGACGCAAAGCTGCGTCCTCGCCCATGTCACCAACACGCTGGCGCTGATCGAACAGGGCGCACCGGTCGACCTGGTCTTTCAGTCGGTGGCGGGGACGGAAGGCGCCAACAAGGGCTTCGGCATCGATCTCGCGCTGCTCGCCGAAGCCGACGCCGCGGTCGCCTCGCTGGGGCGCGGCACGGTCGGCAGCAACGCCTTCTACTTCGAAACGGGGCAGGGATCGGCGCTGTCGGCGGGCGCGCATCACGGCGTCGACCAGCAGACGCTCGAATGCCGCGCCTATGCCGTGGCGCGGGTGTTCCGGCCGCTGCTGGTCAATTCGGTGGTCGGCTTCATCGGGCCGGAATATCTTTATGACGGCAAGCAGATCCTGCGCGCCGCGCTCGAGGACCATTGCTGCGGGAAATTGCTCGGCCTGCCGATGGGGGTCGATATCTGCTACACCAACCATGCCGAGGCCGATCAGGACGACATGGATGCGATCCTGACCCTGCTCGGCGTTGCGGGGGTGAATTTCATCATGGGCGTGCCCGGCGCCGATGACATCATGCTCAACTATCAGTCGACGAGCTTTCACGACGCGCTTTACCTGCGCGAAGTGCTGGGCTTGCAGCCGGCGCCCGAGTTTCTGGCGTGGCAGCAGTCGATGGGGCTGGCGGACACCGCGGGCCGGATGACCGGCGGCGATGCCCGGGCGCTGGCGCGGCGCGCGCTGCCGGGGTTGATCGGTGGCTGAGCTGCCCGACCTGTGGCTGCGCGGGTTGACCCAGGCGCGCGTCGGGCTCGGCCGCGCCGGCACCGGTCTGCCGACCGCGGCGCTGCTCGATTTCCAGCTGGCGCACGCTCGGGCACTCGATGCGGTGCACGCGGCGCTCGATGCGCCAGCGCTGGCCGCGACGCTCGGCGGCGTCGTGGTGGCGAGCGAAGCCGGCGACCGCGCGACCTATCTGCAACGCCCCGATCTTGGCCGCCGCCTCGCTGCCGGTTCGGCGCTGGTGCCCGGCGATTGGGACCTCGCCATCCTGGTCGGCGACGGCCTGTCGGCAACCGCCGTCGCCGCCCATGCCGCGCCGGTCGTCGCGGCGCTGCGGCCGCTGCTCCCCGGCTGGCGGATCACCCCGCCGGTGGTGGCGTGCCACGCTCGGGTGGCGCTCGGCGATGATGTCGCGGTCGCACTCGGCGCGCGGCTGGTCCTCGTGCTGATCGGCGAGCGCCCGGGGTTGAGCGCGCCCGATAGCCTGGGGGCGTATATCACCTTTGCGCCGGTGCGCGGGACGCCCGATGCGTCACGCAACTGCGTGTCGAACATCCGACCGCCGCACGGGCTAGGGCATGGCGAAGCGGCGGCGCGGATTGCATGGTTGCTGATGGAGGCACGACGGCGCGGGCTGACCGGAACGGCGCTCAAGGAAGCATCAGAACCTGTCACCCCGGGCTTGACCCGGGGCCCAGCTTCCTTGGGGTAGCGGACCGCCACAACCCCTGCTGATGCCAGCAAGAAAGCGGGGCCCGGGTCAAGCCCGGGGCGACGGGTCGCTTTGGAGTGGTGCTCTCAGTTCGTTCCGCGCAGCAATTCCCGCGCGGTGATCACCCGCATGATCTGGTTGGTCCCCTCCAGAATCTGATGCACCCGCAAATCGCGGAAAATGCGTTCGATCGGGAAGTCCATCAGATAGCCATAGCCGCCGTGCAGCTGCAGTGCGCGATCGACCACCGCCATGCCGGTATCGGTCGCCAGCCGCTTCGCCATCGCGGCAAAGCGCGTCTTGTCGGGGGCGCCGGCGGTGACCTTGGCAGCGGCCTGATACAGCAAAGCTCGGGCGGCGCTCAATTCGGTGTCCATGTCGGCCAGCGTGAACTGCGTCGCCTGGAAATCGGCGATCGCCTTGCCGAACTGCGTGCGCTGGCGGGTATAGGCGATCGCTTCGTCGAGCGCGCGCTGCGCCCCACCGAGGCTGCACGCGCCGATGTTGAGCCGGCCGCCATCGAGCCCGGCCATGGCGATGCTGAAGCCCTGGCCTTCCGCCCCGACCCGGTTGGCCACCGGCACCCGCACGCCATCGAAATTGACCTGCGCCGTCGGCTGCGAATGCCAGCCCAATTTGCGTTCGGGTGCGCCGAACGACACGCCGGCCATGTCCTTTTCGATGACGAGGCACGAAATGCCCTTGGGGCCATCCTCGCCGGTGCGCACCATCGTCACATAAATGTCGTTGACGCCGCCGCCCGAAATGAACGCTTTGGAACCGCTGACGACATAATGGTCGCCATCCCGCACCGCCCGCGTCTTCAGGCTGGCTGCATCCGACCCGGCACCGGGCTCGGTGAGGCAGTAACTCGCGATCAAATCCATGCCGACCAGCCCGGGCAGGTATTTCTGCTGCACCGGCGCCTCGCCATAGGCATCGATCATCCATGCCGCCATGTTGTGGATCGAGATGAAGGCGCTCGTCGACGGGCAGCCATAGGCCATCGCCTCCATGATCAGCGCCGCTTCCAGCCGCCCGAGCCCGATGCCGCCGTTTTCGGGGCGCACATAAATGGCGGCAAAGCCGAGCTCCGCCGCGGCCTTGATCGTGTCCTTGGGATAGATGTGCTTTTCATCCCATTCGGCGGCGTTGGGCGTGATGCGATCGGCGGTAAAGCGCTGCGCCACGTCCTGGATGGCGCGCTGGTCGTCGGTCAGGTCGAATTGCATTGCGGCGGGGCTTTCGTGAGCGTTCACCGGCCCCATAGCGGTTTTTCGTAAACGCGCGAAGGCTGGCATCTGCAACAGGTTTCGGGCATAGACTGGCGATGACCGAACCGCACACTGCATCCGCGCTGGTTGACCAGCTTGCCGCCATCCACGCCGAATCGACCGCTGCGCTGCGCGCCGCCCTCAAGGCCTATCTCGACCATGGCACGACCCCCGACCCCGCCGCCCGGGTGCGCGGCGACTGGGCCTATCCCGAACTGCGGCTGAACTTTGCCGGCAGCCACGGCGCCAGGCGCCCGGTGCGCGCCTTCGCCCGGCTCAACCGCCCGGGCAGCTATGCCACCACCGTCACCCGCCCCGAAATGTTCCGCGCCTTCCTCGTCGAACAGCTCGAACTGCTGATGGCCGATTACGACGTCAGCATCGAGACCGGGCGCTCGGAGATCGAGATTCCCTACCCCTATGTCCTCGATGGCGCCGTCGACCTGCGCCTCGATGCCGCCGCCGCGTCGGAGCTGGCGCGCTGGTTCCCGACCACCGAACTGTCGCAGATCGGCGATGAACTCGCCGATGGCCTGTGGGACGAGACTCTGTCCGACATTCGCCCGCTGGCGCTGTTCGATGGTCCGCGCACCGATTTCTCGCTGGCGCGGCTGAAGCACTACACGGGTACGGCGCCCGAAGATTTCCAGCATTATATCCTGCTCACCAACTATCATCGCTATGTCGATGAATTCGTGCGCTGGGGCTGTGCGCAGCTTGGGCAGAACGGTTACGAGCGCCTCGCCTGCCCCGGCGGGCTCGACATTTTCGCCGATGATCCGTCGGTCGAGCGCGCCGCCGCCGATGTGGCGTGGCGCAAGCACCAGATGCCGGCGTGGCACCTGACCGCCCCGGGCCGCGCCGGGATCACGCTGGTCAACATCGGCGTCGGCCCGGCCAATGCCAAGACGATCTGCGACCACCTTGCGGTGCTGCGCCCCGAAGCCTGGCTGATGATCGGCCATTGCGGCGGGCTGCGGCCGTCGCAGGCGATCGGCGATTATGTGCTGGCGCACGCCTATCTGCGCGACGACCATGTCCTCGATGACGTGCTGCCGCCCGAAATCCCGATTCCGGCGCTGTCGGAAGTGCAGATCGCGCTGCAAAAGGCGGCCGAATCGGTAACCGGTTCGACCGGCGAAGCGCTCAAGCCGCGGCTGCGCACCGGCACGGTGGTGACGACCGACGACCGCAACTGGGAATTGCGCTTCAGCCGCTCGGCGCTGCGCTTCAACCAGTCGCGCGCCGTCGCGGTCGACATGGAATCGGCGACGATCGCGGCGCAGGGCTATCGCTTTCGCGTGCCTTACGGGACGCTGCTCTGCGTGTCGGACAAGCCGCTGCACGGGGAGATCAAGCTGCCTGGCCAGGCCAACCGCTTCTATGAAGGCGCGATTTCGGAACATCTCCATATCGGCATCGAAGCGGTGAAGCTGCTGCGCGATGCGGGGCCGGGGCTGCATTCCCGGAAACTGCGGGCGTTCGACGAGCCGCCGTTTCGCTGAAGCGCCGCAAGCGCGCAGCCCCGCTGCGCGCCGACGGGCGCAAGGCCGGCCAGCGACGGGCTCCCGCCAAAGTATTACTTTGGCGGGGACCCGGGGCGGCGCGCGCTCTTGCGCGCCGAACCCGTCTGACGTCAGCTTGGGCTTTGCCCAAGCCCTTGCTTCGCTACCTTCACTTCGGACATCCCGCTGCCGGCGCCATCACGCGCGGAATCAGATGAAACCGCGTCTGCCGCCCGTCGATATACTGCACCTTTGTGCCGTCGAAAAACGCATCCTCCTCCAGCCGGAAGCCGACTTCCTGGCCGCCCCATTCGGGCACCTTGTGGCGCGCGGCGAGCTCGATCGACCAGGCGGTATCGCCATGCATCGGCCATTGGCCTTCTACCCGCGGTCCCTGGTTGTCCCACATGCCGATCGGCGTGCCGGCGGCATGGCCGTGATAGCCGATCGGGTGCGAATAGATGACCGGCACGAGCCCGGCGGCAATCGCCTTGCCGCGCGCCGCCGCCAGCACGTCATTGCCGCTCGCGCCGACCTTGAACGACGATGTCAGCGCATCCTGCACCGCATTGGCCGCCGCCAGCCCGGCCTTGAGCCCCGCCGGCGCATCGCTTTCGCCGGATTTGAGCACATAGCCCATATGCTGGGTATCGGTGTTGAGCCCGAGATAGGTAATGCCGAAATCGACCCACAACAGGTCGCCGGGCTGGATTACCGCATCACCATCCATCGTCCCCGGCTCGCCAGCGCGGGTGATGTTGACCGATGGCTGGAACCAGGTCGCCAGCTTCAACCCGGCGATGCGTTCACGATACCACCAGACGACATCGTCGGTTGTCGTCGTGCCGGGCGTGATGACCTTCCCCGAGAACCCCTCCGCGATGATCGCATGCGCGGTGCGGACGATATCGGGATAGACCGCCATTTCGGCCGGAATCCGTGTCTCGAGCCAGCCAATGGCGAGCGGTTCGGCCGGCACCAACCGGGCGCGCAGCTCGGGCGACAAGGCGTTGAGCACCCCTTCCCGCTGGCTCGCCGTCAGGCCATCGGCAAAGGCCGACAGCGCCGATACGTTGAGCGCGATCTTCTTCGGACTGCGCGCCGCGATGATCTCGGCGAGCGCCGCCCATTGGTCGGGCTGCTCCTCCGGCTTCCACTTCGGCTCGAACAACCCGGCAAGGCCATAGCGGCTGACGGTGAAACGCTCGACCGGCTTGCCATCCCCCGGATCGAAGAACACCAGGATCGTCCGCCGCCGCGCGCTGAAACTTGTCGCATCGAGCATCGTCGCCACCACCGGGTCTTCGAGATACTCGCGCGCCACCAGCACCCACATGTCGATGCCATGCTCGCGCATGAGCTTTGGCACGACCGTATCGAGCCGCTCCTTCAACCACTTGTTCTGCAAGGCCGCGCGGTCCTTCAACGCCAGGATCGCCGGCACCGCGGGGTCGGGGGCTTCGTACTGGCAAAGTGCCTCGCTGCGGTTTGCTGGCTGCGCCAGCGGGGCGGTGGCGAGCAGCGCGGCGATGGTCAGAAGCATAGATGGGTCCCCATGGTTGTGGCGTCACCATAGGGAGGAAACTGAGCGAAGGAAGGGCTTCCGGCGGGCGGTTGCAGCAGGTGCCGGCAATGCGTTGCAGCGAAAGCCAGCGGGGTCCCATGGCAAGCCCGGGACGACGGGAAAGGAAGAACGCCGGATTAGAACCCCAACGCCGCAAGCAGCGCTTTCCGCGCTGCCCAGGCCTGGGCCCAGAGTTCCGGGTTGCCGAGATCGTCCGGGCTAATGGCTTCGGGCCAGTGCGCGGTGATGAGCGCTTCGAGCCGGTCGGCCTTCGCCGCATCGAGCAGGAAACGCGGGTCGACGGTTTCGGGGTCGGCGACGACGCGCAGGCGGAGGCAGGCAGGTCCTCCACCATTGCGCATCGATTCGCGAACCTGGACATAGTGGACGGCGCGGATCGGGCCCCCAGATCGTTGGTGCTCGGCGACGAGGCTATCGAGATACGCCTTTACCGGGGCGCAGTCGTGCGCCTCCATCGGCAGGATGAGCGCCATGCTGCCGTCAGGAACGGTGACGAGTTGCGAGTTGAACAGGTATGACCGGATGGCATCGGCGAGGCTCACCGCGCTGGCGGGGACTTCGACGACGACGGCTTGCGGCAGCAGGCGGGCGAGATCGGCCTTGAGCACGGCCGGGTCGGCAAAGGCCAGTTCATGGGCGAACAGAACATCTTCATTGGCAACCGCGACGACATCATTGTGGAAGGCGCCGGCGTCGATCGCGGTCTGCGATTGCGCGACGAACAGTGTGCGATCCGGCGCCAGACCGTGGCGGCGGGCGACGGCTTCGCTGGCGCGGCGGTTCTGGCGGGCGGGGAATTTGCCGCCCTCGTCGCCATAAACGAATACTTCGACACCAGCTTCGCCATGGCTGGCGGTCAGCCGCATGTGGTTCGCCGCACCTTCATCGCCGAAGGTTGCCGGCACCGCCGCGTGGACCGCGAACGCCGGATGGGCAAAAGCAAGACGCAGTTGCGCTTCGGTTTCGCTGTGTTCAATGCTCCGATGAGTCATCCGCGACAGATTGGCGGTGCTGATATGCGTGCGGCCATCGGCGCAATCACTGGCCGGCGAGACGGTACCGGCGTTGGCGGTCCACATCGACGACGCGGAACAGGCCTGCGCGAACAGCCGCGGGTCGGCGGCGTGCGCTGTGGCGCAGACCTGCGCGTCGCTGCCGGCAAAGCCCAGCGCGCGCAGCCATTGGGTATTGGGGCGTTCGAGCGGCAGCAGGAAACCCTGTGTCAACCCGAGGCCCATGGCGAAGCGCATCTTTGCCAGCCCCTGCAACGCCGCATCGCGCGGGCGGCTGGTCGCCCCGGCGTTCGACGCGCTGGCGAGGTTGCCGAAACTCAAGGCGGCGTAGTTGTGCGTCGGGCCGATGAGGCCGTCGAAGTTGATTTCGCGGATCATGCCGACAGCCCCAACGCGATGCTGCCTTCGGGCACATCCGCTTCAAGACTTGCCACCGGCCAGGCGCTGTAGTCGGCGGCGTAATAGGCGCTGGGGCGATGGTTGCCCGACAGGCCGATGCCGCCGAAGGGCGCGTTCGACGCGGCGCCGTTGGTCGGGCGGTTCCAGTTGACGACGCCGGCGCGGCTGGCGGCCCAGAAACGGTCATAAAGCGCCGCATCACCACCGATCAGCCCCGCCGAAAGACCGAACTGCGTGGCATTGGCGGCGGCGATCGCGGCCTCCCAATCGGCCACCCGGGTCAGTTGCAGCACCGGCCCGAACAGTTCGGCATCGGGCAGCCCCGACAGGCCGGTGACATCGAACAGTGCCGGCGACAGGAACGGCCGGTCGGCGCGCACACGATCCAGCGGGCGGATGACGCGCGCACCCCGCGCCACCAGCGCCGCCGCGCCGGCAACAAGCCCATCGGCGGCGCGGTTGCCGATCACCGGGCCCATGAACGGCTGCGGATCGTCGAATGGCGCGCCGATGATGATGCGGTCGATCAGCGCCGTCACCCGGTCGAGCAACGCGCCTTCATCGCCATCGCGCACGATCAGTCGCCGCGCGCAGGTGCAGCGCTGCCCCGCCGACAGATAGGCCGATTGCACCACCAGCGCCGCCACGGCATCGAGGCTGTCGGGCGCCGCATCCCAGACGATCAGCGGGTTGTTGCCGCCCATTTCCAGCGCCAGCACCCTGCCTGGCGTCGCCGCGAACTGCCGCGCCAGCGCCGCGCCGACGTGGGCCGAGCCGGTGAACAGCAACCCGTCGATATCGGCCGCCGCGAGATCGCGCCCGGTGTCGCCGCCGCCATGAACGACGTTCAGTACGCCATCGGGCAGCCCCGCCGCCGCCCAGCAATCGGCCATGAAATCGGCCACCGCCGGGGTCAGTTCCGACGGCTTGAAAATGATCGTGTTCCCCGCCAGCAGCGCCGGCACGATATGGCCATTGGGCAGATGCGCCGGGAAATTATACGGACCCAGCACCGCCAGCACGCCGTGCGGCTTGTGACGCAGCACTTGCCGGACGCCGCCGACCTCCCCTGTCCGCGACCCGGCGCGCTCGGCTTGCGCCGTGATCGAGATATCGACCTTCGCGGCAACACTGGCGACCTCGGTTTTCGTTTCCCACAGCGGCTTGCCGGTTTCGGTCGCGATCAGGCGCGCAAAGGCATCGGCGCGCTCCTGCACCACCGCCTTGAAGGCGCGCACCACCGCGATACGATCATCAAGCGGGGCCAGCGCCCAACTCGGCAGCGCCGCGCGCGCCCGGGCAACAGCCGCGCCGACATCGCCGGCAGCGCCGCGCCAGATCACCTCGGCGGTGCAGGGATCGATGGAAAACAGTTCAGCAGTCGACATGACGGAGTTCGTCTCCCGGCGTAATGCCCATCGCATGCGCTTCGTTTTCGGGCAGGATGATGCCGCCGGGCGCCGAGGCGACATGGCCGATCCAGCTGCGGAAATCGGTCAACCGGCCATGCGCGAGCAGCGCGCGGGTGAAGCGTTCATCGGTTTCGGCGGCAAGTTCGGTAACCCGCGCCGCCACGGCATCGCGCACGCTGCGCACCTGGTCGGTGCGCGCCGTCACCGTCGGGCCGCCATCGAAAATGTCGACATAGTTATCGAAGCTGAAGCCTTCGGCCTCGAGCATCGCCAGCGCGGCGCGGCCCTTGGGGTGCGGCTGGCCGATGACGGCTTGCGCGGTTTGCGGCAGCAGCGCGGTATAGATCGGGTGGCGCGGCATCAGATCGGCGATGAACTGGTTGCCGTTGATGGCGTTGAAGGCATCGGCCTCGGGAAAATCCATCCCGAAGAATTTGGCACCCAGCGCGTCCCAGAACGGCGAATTGCCGGCCTCGTCGAGCACGCCGCGCAGTTCGGCGAGCAATTTGTCGCCGAAACGCGCCCGGTGCTGAGCAATGAACAGATAGCGCGATCGTGCCAGCAGCCGCCCCAGCCCGCCGGTGCGCAGATCGGGGCGCAGGAACAGCCCGCCGACTTCGCTGGCGCCGTCATGGTCGGTGGTCAGGCTGAGGAAGGGCATCGCGAAGGTGCGGCCCAGTTCCTTCGACGACTGGCTGAGCGTGCCGAGCTTGTAGCTGTAAAAGGGCCATTCGACGCCGATCTTGCTGAACACCATGCCGCAGCCGCCAATGCGGCCGGTGCCGGCCTGTTCGAGCAGCAGGATGTAAAGCTCGTTCTTTGGCGCCTCCTCGACGCGCGCAAAGCTGGCGTCGGACCAGGCGAGGCGTTCGGCGAGCGAGCCGGCATCGGCGGGCAGGTTGGTGAAACCGCCGCCGGTCAGTTGCGCCAGTTCGAGCAGGGCGTCGCGATCGCTGTCGCGCGCCGGGCGGATATGCCAGCTCATGCCGCGATCTCCCGAACCCAGCCGCTCTGCGCGACCCGCATCAGGATGAGCGCCGACAGCTGCGCGCGCTCCACCAGCGAATCGACACACAGGAATTCGTCCGCCGAATGGATGGCGCCGCCGCGCGGCCCCAGCGTGTCGACCACCGCCAGCCCGGTCGCGGCGAGATTGTTGCCGTCGCAGACCCCACCGGTATCGCGCCAGGCGATGGGCAGACCGATGGCCGCGCCGCAGTCGCGCACCAGATCGAACAGGCGTTGCTGGTTGGCATCGAGCGGCTTGGGCGGGCGGGCGAAACTGCCATGGACGTGAATGGCAACCTCGTGCGCCGCCGCGATATCGCGGACCAGCGCGGCGATGGCGGCGCTCGCGCGCATCTCGGCAGCCGGCGTCGACGGCCGCATGTTCCAGCGCAGCACCGCCATGTCGGGGACGATGTTGTTCGGCCCGCCGCCATCGATCTTCGCCGGGTTGACCGACAGGTCATGGGCGGTCAGCGCCTTCAGCCGCAACGCCAGATCGGCCGCGGCGAGCAGCGCGTTGCGGCCCTTTTCGGGCTCGCGCCCGGCATGCGCAGCGCGGCCGGTGACGGCGGCCGAAAAATTGCCCGACCCCTTGCGCGCCCCGGCGAGCGTGCCATCGGGGAGCGCCGGTTCATAGGTCAGGCCAAGGTGGCAGCGCCGCGCCGCATCGGCCAGCAGCGCGGCGGAGCCCGGCGAGGACACTTCCTCGTCGCTGTTGATGACGATTTCCCAGCCGAGCCTATCGGCAAAGGGCGAGGCTTCGAACGCCGTCAGCGCCGCGAGCATGACGGCGATGCCGCCCTTCATGTCGGCAGTGCCGGGGCCGTTGAGCGTGTCGGCATCAAGCCAGCGGCACGCCTGGAAGGGGTGATCGGCGCCGAACACCGTATCCATATGGCCGGTGAGCAGCACGCGCACCGGCGCCTGCGCGCGCTTGACGATGTGGAGGTTGCGGCCATGCGCCAGCACCACCGGCGCGCCCACGGCATCGATCGCGGTCACCGGGTCGGGATCGCGCAAGGTCGCTTCGCCCCCCAGCGGCGCAAACGCCGCGACCAGCCGCTCGGCCAGCACCGCCAGCCCGGCGAGGTTGCGGCTGCCGCTGTTGATCGCCGCCCATTCCTGCACCCGCGCCAGCATCACGTCGCGCGCACCTTCCAGCGACGCCAGCGCCGCGGCTTCGGCCGGGCTGGGCGGGCGCTGCGGCGCAAGGTTTCCGGCGGGTTTCATGCCGGCAGCGATAGCCGAGATACGCCGCCGTCGCCAGCCGAATTTGGTATCAACTGTAACGCAAACGCCATCATGTTATTTTTCGAACGCGATCCGCGCGCCGCCGCCATGGCAACGCCCTGTCGCAGCCCCCTGCATCAAACCTTGACCCGGGGTGAAAGTCCTTGCTCTATGGAAATATCGTTCTGGTCATGATGAGGCGAACCGTCCGCATGGCCCTTGAAGGGGAAAATTCTTGGCAAACTGGCGTATCAAGTCGCTCGATTCGATCCTGGCGACGGCAGAGAAAAAGGCACTCACCCGCTCGTTAGGCGCATTCCAGCTGACCATGCTCGGCATCGGCGGCATCATCGGCACCGGCATATTCGTGCTGACCGCCGAAGCGGCGCAGGTCGCCGGCCCGGCAATGCTGGTCAGCTTCGTGCTCGCGGCCGTCGTCTGCGGCCTTGCCGCGCTCTGCTATGCCGAACTGGCGTCGATGGTGCCGGTCTCGGGCTCGGCCTATACCTACAGCTATGCGACCTTCGGCGAAATCCTCGCCTGGGTGGTCGGCTGGGCACTGGTGCTCGAATATGCCGTGGCGGCCAGCGCGGTCGCGGTCGGCTGGTCGGGCTATGCCGTTGGCGTGCTGCAGAATTTTGCCGGGATCGAGCTGCCCAAGGCGCTGGTCAATGGGCCTTATGCCGGCGGCATCATCAACCTGCCCGCGGTCGTCATCTCGCTCGCCGTGACCTGGCTGCTGGTCGTCGGCACCAAGGAAAGCGCCACGGTCAACGCGGTGCTGGTGGTCGTCAAGGTGCTCGCGCTCACGGCGTTCGTCGCGCTGGCGGTGCCGGCGGTGAAATCCGAAAACTTCGTGCCGTTCATGCCATTGGGCGTCGGCAGCTCGATCGGCGCCGCCTCGATCATTTTCTTCGCCTTTGTCGGTTTCGATGCGGTGTCGACCGCCGCCGAAGAAACCAAGGACCCGCAGCGCAACATTCCCATCGGGCTGATCGCCAGCCTCGTCATCTGCACAATCTTCTACCTGCTCGTCGGCACCGGCGTCATCGGCAGCTATGGCGCCCAGCCGGTGCTCGATGCCGCCGGCAAGGCGATGATGCCTGGCTCGGTTGAACTCACCCAGGCGTGCACCGCGCTCGGCGATGCCCCGGTGGTGTGCTCGAAGGAAGCGCTGGCGCATGTGCTCCGCGAAATCGGCTATCCCGGTATCGGCAATCTGCTCGGCCTTGCCGCCGGCTTTGCACTGCCGTCGGTCGTGCTGATGATGATGTTCGCACAGACCCGCGTGTTCTTCGTCATGTCGCGCGACGGCCTGCTGCCCAAGGGCCTGTCGCGCATCCACCCCAAATACAAGACACCGCACATCGTCACCATGGTGACGGGCGGCGCCGTCACTATCGCTGCCGCCTTCTTCCCGGTCGGGCAGCTGGCGTCGGTCTCGAACGGCGGCACGCTGTGCGCATTTTTCTTCGTCGCACTCGCCATCATGGCACTGCGCCGCTCAAACCCCGATCGCAAGCGCAGCTTCCGCACCCCGGCGGTCTGGGTCGTCGCCCCGCTCGCCGCCGCCGGCTGCCTGCTGCTCTTCGGCTTCCTGTCCTGGGTGTCGCAGGTGGTGTTCTTCGGCTGGGCCGCGATCGGCCTGGTCTTCTACTTCCTCTATGGCCGTTCGCGTTCGAACGTCGCGATGGGCATCGATGAAGTGAACGAACTCAGCGCCGACATCCCGCCGCAGGGCGTGCCGCCGCTGCCGGGGATCCATACGCCGGGGGGGAAGGACGCGTAGAAGCGCCGCGCGCGCACAGCGCACGCTATGCGCCGACAAGCGCAAGACCGGCCAGCGGGGCGGTCGGCCTAAAGCCGACCGAACCCTTCTGACGCCAGCATGGGCTTTGCCCATGCCCTTGCTTGCTTCCGACTTCGACCACGGCAAAAAGGCCGGCCCCTCACAGGGCCGGCCTTTTCTTTTTCGTGCGCCGGAAAAGCTGGGCCCCGGGTCAAGCCCGGGGTGACAGTTCAGATGGCAAGGATGCGCTTCAGCCGAGCCGCGCCTTCACCAGCGCCTTCAAATCCGCCTCCGGCCGCGCGCCATAATGGCTGATGACTTCCGCCGCGGTAATGCACCCGACCCGCGCGCAATCAGGCAGCGAGCGGCCTTCGACCATCGCCGCCATGAAGCCCCCGGCGAACATGTCGCCCGCGCCGGTCGAATCGACGACGCGATCGACCTTTTCGCCCGCCACGATATGCCGGCGCCCGCCTTCGAGCACCACGGCGCCCTGCGACGAGCGGGTAACCACGGCAACACAGGCGTGCTTGGCCAATTCCGCCATGGCTTCGTCGAGGCTTTGCGTCTGATACAGCGCGCAAACTTCATGTTCATTGCCGAACATCAGGTCGACATGGCCGGCGAGCAGTTCCTGGAAATCGGCGCGATGGCCTTCGACGCAGAAGACGTCCGACAGGGTGAACGCCACCTTGCGATTGTTGGCACGGGCGACCGCAATGGCCTTCTTCATCGCGGCGCGCGGTGCGGGCGGGTCCCACAGATAGCCTTCGAGATACAGGATTTCGGCCGCGGCAACGCTGGCGGCATCAAGATCGGCTTCGGACAGTTCCTGGCAGGCGCCAAGATAGGTGTTCATCGTGCGGTCGCCATCGGGGGTGACGACGATCAGGCAGCGCCCGGTGGGGGCGCCGCCGGCCGAAGGCGCGGTGGTGAAATCGACGCCCGCCGCACGGATGTCATGGGCGAACACGCTGCCGAGCTGGTCCTGCGCGACGCGGCCGACGAACGCCGGGCGGGCGCCGAGCGCGGCCATGCCGGCGACGGTATTGGCCGCCGAACCGCCGCTGATCTCGCGCCCCGGGCCCATCGCGGCATACAGCGTTTCGGCTTCGTCGGCGGGGATCAGCCGCATCGAGCCCTTGGCGATGCCGCGATCGGCGAGGAATTCCGGCGGCGCCGCGGTGATGACATCGACCAGCGCATTGCCGATGGCGAGAACATGGTGACGGGCGGTCATGGAGCAACCTTGTGTGGTGACGAACAAGCCGCCCTCCTAGGTGGAGACGCCCGACTTGGCCAGAGGGCGCGCGGGGGCTAAGCTTTCCCGATGTTGCGTAACCTCCCCCTCCTCGTCCTGTTGCTGCTCGCGGCCTGCGCCACATCGGCGCCGCCCGCCCCCGCCCCGCGCCCGGTCGCCGCGCCGCCACCGCCGCCGCCCGGGCTGGCGCGGCTGTTCGGCCGCGATGCCGCCGCCGTGCTGGCGCTGCTCGGCCCGGCCTCGCTCGATCGCAGCGAAGGCCCGGCGCGGCAGCTGCAGTTCGTGCGGCCGCCATGCGTGCTCGATATCTTTCTTTACCCCAGCGCCGGCAAGTTGCTGGTCAACGGCGCCGCGGCGCGCAAGCCCGATGGCAGCCGCATGGAACCCGGCGCGTGCCTCAGCCTGATCGTGCCAGGCAGCGCCCCGCCGCGCTGAATCCGCCGCCAGCAATTGGGGTCTGGGGTCGTCGACCCCAGCCGCCGGAGGCTCTGCCTGGCCCCCCCGCTAGCCGCCGCGCCGCACAGCGCCTAAGAACACGACGATGATCATCACGCGCTTCGCTCCCTCGCCGACCGGCGCCCTGCATGCCGGCAATGTCCGTACCGCGCTGGTCAACTGGCTGCTGGCCCGCAAATCGGGCGGGCGCTTCGTGCTGCGCCTGGACGATACCGACCTGGCGCGGTCGACCGAGGCGGCTGCAGCCGGCATCCGCGCCGATCTCGCCTGGCTCGGCCTCGCCCGCGATGTCGAGGTGCGCCAGTCGGATCGCTTCGCGCTGTACGAAGCGGCCCTTGCCCGGCTGGCGGCGGCGGGGCGCGCCTATCGCGCCTATGAAACCCCGGCGGAACTCGATCTGAAGCGCAAGGTGCAGCAGCAGCGAGGGTTGCCACCGGTCTATGATCGCGCCGCGTTGGTGCTGACGGACATCGACCATGAAAATTATGCCGTGCGCGGCATCGCCCCGGTCTGGCGCTTCAAACTCGATACCGAAATGCCGATCCGCTGGCACGATGGCGTGCGCGGCGAATGCCATGTCGATCCGGCGTCCTTGTCCGACCCGGTGGTGCGCCGCGCCGATGGCAGCTGGCTGTACATGCTGCCCTCGGTCGTCGACGATATCGATCTCGGCATCAGCGATATCGCCCGCGGCGAGGACCATGTGACCAATTCCGCCGTGCAGATCCAGATGTTCGAAGCGCTGGGCGCGCCGGTGCCGCGCTTTGCCCATATGGCGCTGCTGACCGGTGCCGATGCGGCCCAGAAAACGATTGGGCTGTCGAAACGGCTGGGCTCGGAAGGCGTCGCCGCCTGGCGCGACGCCGGGATCGAGCCGCAGGCGATCGCTGCGCTGCTCACCCGCATCGGTACGTCGCAGCCGGTCGAGCCGGTGGCGACGCTCGCCGACCTGGTGGCGGGGTTCGACCTGGCAACCTTCGGCAGGGCGCCGGCGCGCTTCGACCCCGCCGATCTGGCGGCGATCAACGCGCGCACGCTGCACCTGCTGCCGTTTGAAACGGTGGCTGACCGGCTGCCGCCGGGGATGACCGCGGCGGGCTGGCAAGCCGTGCGCGGCAATCTTTCGACCCTTGCCGAGGCGGCCGACTGGCAGGCGGTCATCGCCGGACCGGTGGCGGTGGTGCCCGAGGCCGAGGATGCGGACTATATTACGGCGGCGGCCGATGTGCTCGCCGGGCTCGATTGGGGCGATGATATCTGGGCGCGCTGGACCAGCGCGCTGAAGGCCGCGACCGGCCGCAAGGGCCGCGGCCTGTTCCACCCGCTGCGCCGCGCGCTGACCGGACGCGACACCGGCCCCGAAATGGCGGCGCTGTTGCCGCTGATCGGGCGGGATCAGGCGCTGGTGCGGCTCAAATAAACCCTATCAATATCGCTAGTCATGTGAGACTATATCATTGCGTCGTTGATACGGCCGATGATGCCGACGCGGCGTGCACCCTCATCCCTGGGAGGATCGAGACCATGACGCATCTGTTGTCCAACACCCGTGACCGTTCGGGCCTGATCATCACCATCGCGCTTCACGCCGGGGTTGCCGCCATCGCGCTGCTGGCGGTAACGACCACCATGCTGACCCGGCCGCCGCCGCCGATCAGCACCCGACCAATCCCCGAAACGCCAAAACCCGCGCCCGACGCCGCGGCACCGCTGACCCATGAACTCGTTATCCCGTTCGACGTGCCGGCCCCCGAACCGATCATCGACATTGCCCCCGATGCCGATACCCGCCCGCTGATCACCGCGCCCGAGCCGCCGGTGCGCCCCGCCGAACCGGGCAATGGTTCGGATACCGGCACGAGGGTCGTCCCCGATCCGCAACCCGCCGGCCCGACGCGCGTCGCTCGGTTCGATCCGCGCTTTGCCGCACTGCCGCCCTATCCGGCGGCGTCGCGGCGGCTGGGGGAGGAAGGCGTGGTGGTCGTCCATGTCCGCATCGGCCACGATGGCCGGGTGCTGGCGGCGACACTGGCGCGTTCCTCGGGCTATCCGCGCCTCGATGCCGCGGCGCT
Source organism: Alphaproteobacteria bacterium (assembly GCA_031426015.1). GTDB lineage: Bacteria > Pseudomonadota > Alphaproteobacteria > Sphingomonadales > Sphingomonadaceae > Sandarakinorhabdus. The sequence continues at coordinate 21,421 of JANPKK010000035.1, read as the reverse complement.
GGCGCATGCGCTGGCGACCTGGCGCTTCACCCCGGCACTATCCGCCGGCGTGGCGGTAGAGGCGACCCGCGACATCAAGGTCGATTTCCGGCTGTCGAGCGCGGCCGCCTGACCGAGACACCCTGACACTGGCATACGGCAGGATGTCGCCTTATGTTGCGATATCCTGCCGGAGCTTCCCCCATGTCCTTTCTCAGCCCCACACAAGCCGAAGCCCGCCGCCGCCGCATTCTTGTCGGCGGCGCTTCGCTGGCGCTGACGACGATCATCATGACCGCCTTCATGCTCGAATCGCGCTCGGGCTATTCGGGGCGGGTGATGAACGTCATCTACATGCAAAGCTGGAAGGCCGACCGGTCGCGCGATGACACGCTCGCCGATGCCAAGGCGACCGAAATCGCCCGCGCCGAGCGGCTGGCGCAATCGCGCGCCTATATTGCAACGCTCACCGGCCCGACGCGCGCCAAGGCGCAGGAACAATATGATCGCTATGTCACCGAAGGCGGCGTGCAGAAGGACATTCCTTTCGTGATCACGGCGCCGGCCACCGGTGCCGCGCTGGTTCAGGCCGCAGAGCCATCGGTCAATTGAGCCACCCCGACGACCAGCGCTGGATGGGCGCTGCCCTCGCGCTGGCGCAGCGCGGAGTCGGGCTGGCGCGGCCGAACCCGTCGGTCGGCTGTGTGCTGGTAAAGAACGGCCGCGTCATCGGTCGCGGCTGGACGCAAGCCGGCGGGCGCCCGCACGCCGAAGCGGTGGCATTGGCGCAGGCCGGTGCGCAGGCCGTTGCGCAGGCGCGCGGTGCCACCGCCTATGTCAGCCTTGAACCCTGCGCCCATGCCAGCCCGCGCGGCCCGGCGTGCGCCGATGGCCTGGTTGCCGCCGGGGTCGCCCGCGTCGTCGTCGCGGCAGGCGATCCCGACCCGCGCACCAATGGCGCCGGCATCGCCCGGCTGCGCGCCGCGGGCATCGCCGTGACTGAGGGCGTGCGCACGGCGGAGGCCGAAGCCGCGCTGGCGGGCTTCCTCACCCGGCAGCGGCTGGGCCGTGCGCACATCACCTTGAAGCTCGCCGTCTCGCTCGACGGCGCCGTCGCGCTCGCCTCCGGGCAGAGCCAATGGATCACCGGGGACCGCGCCCGCGCCCATGCCCATCTCGAACGCGCCCGCGCCGACATGATCCTCGTCGGGCGCGGCACCTTCGCCGCCGATGCGCCGCGTCTCGATGTGCGGCTGGCTGGACTTGAGGCACGCGCGCCGATCAGGGCCGTGATGGGCCGCACCCCGGAACCGGGCTGGCGCCATCTCGACAGCCCGGCGGCGCTGGCGGCGGTGACCGATGCCGATCTCGTGCTTGCCGAAGGCGGCGTCGGCCTCGCCGCCAGCCTGTTCGCCGCCGATCTCGTCGACCGGCTGCTGCTCTATCGGGCCCCGATCGTCATCGGCGGGCTGACGCTCGGCGATATCGGCCTTGCCGACCTGGCGCCGGCCCATGGCCGCTGGGCGGCGCAACCGATCGTCGCGCTCGGCGCCGACCGGCTTGAGACTTATATCCGCATCCGATAGGCAATCCTCCATGTTCACCGGCATCATCACCGACATCGGCCAGATCACGGCCATCGAGCCGCGCGGCGACCTGCGCGTCGTCATCGCCACCGCCTATGACACCAGCGGCCTGGCGCTGGGTGCGTCGGTGGCGTGTTCGGGCGTGTGCCTGACGGTCGTCGCAAAGGCGCCGGGCGAATTCAGTGTCGATGTCTCGGGCGAAACCACCAGCCGCACGGCACAAGGCCAATGGGTCGCCGGGCGTCGCCTCAACCTCGAACGCGCCTTGAAGGTCGGCGATGAACTCGGCGGCCATATCGTCACCGGCCATGTCGATGCCGTCGGCCGCATCACCAGCGTTTCGCCCGTCGGTGATTCGACCCGAATCACCATCCAGGTGCCGAAAGATATCGCGCCGTTCATCGCGCCGAAGGGCTCGGTCTGCCTCGATGGCGTATCGCTGACGGTCAACACGGTCGCCGACAACGCCGATGGCGCCGAATTCACCATCAACATCATCCCGCACACCGCGCAGTGGACGACCTTCGATACCGTGAAGGCCGGCGACGAACTCAATATCGAGATCGATGTGCTGGCGCGTTATCTGGCGCGGATGAAGCAGGCTATGGCCTGACCAGCGCGGCCGCCGTTGCTGCGGCGAGTTCGGTATGCAGCGCTTCCGGCATCGCGGCGTTGGTCGTCACCGGCGGCATGTCGCGGCGCAGATCGCAATAGAGCGCCATGCTTGCCAAGATCGCGTCACGAAGTGATTCAGGCTCCGGATTGGCGAGAGTCGCTGCCAGGCGACCCTCGCGATCGACGCCATGCTGTTCGATGCGTCGCAACCCGCGTTGACCGCGGCCGGCACGGCGATGCAGCATCGGCCCCAGCACCTGTTCGCGTAGGAAGCCGATCATCGCGAGGCATTCGAGCCATTCACCGCGGCCAAGCTTTACAACGGCATAGTGCAGCCAGACCCAGATGCGGGCTTCGAACCATTCCGGGGGTTGGTTGGGCCAGGCGATTTCGGCGACATCGAGCCGGGACGTGATCGCCGCCGGATCGCGGGCAAAGAGGATCGCCGGGCGTTCGACCAGGCGACCAAGGTCGTCAGCCGTGATGAACTTGAGGTCGACATGCAGGAGAGGCGGGCCGAACAGGCAGACAAGCAGGCGCGGCTCGCCGACATGTTCGCCGGTGAAAGCACCGATCAGCGGCCCGAGGTTCGCCGCAAAATCCTGTCCTGTCGCCAGCATTTGAGCCTGCGCGTCCGCTGCCACCACCAGCGTGAAATCGAGATCGGAGAAACGATCGAACCCGCCGAGCACATAGGAACCGCCGACCAGCACCGCCTCGATTCGCAGCTCCTGCGCGGCAATGGCGGCAAGCCGTTCAACGAACGCCGCATGGCTGGGCTGGAGTGTTGGTGCTGGCGGCATCGGTGCTCTCCCCTTGATCGGCAAGGATTGGCATTTCGCCCTGGCGTCGGGCAAGAGCAAGCAGAACGCGGCCCTTGACATTGCAATGTGACACTTCGATAATCCATCACATCGCAATGTGAGCACCGCCGCCATGACCATGACTGAACGCCTGCGCGCCCTTGTCGCCGAAGGCAATGAAACCAAATCGGGCATCGCCCGCGCCGCCGGGCTGCACGCCAATTCGCTGCGCAACCTCGATGATATGGATTGGAACCCCACCGCCGAAACGCTGCGCAAGCTGGAGAACTGGCTGCGCGACCGCTCGCAGGGCCCGGCGCTGGCGAGTGTCGAGGAGATCATCAACGAGGCGCGCAACGGCCGCATGTTCATCCTCGTCGATGACGAGGACCGCGAGAACGAGGGCGACCTCGTCATCCCCGCGCAGATGGCGACGCCGGATGCGATCAACTTCATGGCGCGCCACGGGCGCGGGCTGATCTGCCTGGCGCTGTCGGCCGATCGCGTCCGCACGCTCGGCCTGCCGTTGATGGCGCAGCATAACGGCACCCGCCATTCGACCGCCTTCACCGTTTCGATCGAAGCGCGCGAGGGCGTCACCACCGGCATTTCGGCCGCCGACCGGGCGCGCACCATCGCGGTCGCCATCGACGGCAGCAAGGGCCGCGCCGAAATCGTCACCCCGGGGCATGTCTTCCCGCTCGTGGCGCGCGACGGCGGTGTGCTGGTGCGCGCCGGCCATACCGAAGCCTCGGTCGATGTCGCGCGGCTGGCGGGGCTCAACCCGTCGGGGGTCATCTGCGAGATCATGAATGACGATGGCGAGATGATGCGCCTGCCCGAACTCATCATCTTTGCCCGCCAACACGGCCTCAAGATCGGCACCATCCAGGATTTGATCGCCTATCGCCACGCCCATGACCGGCTGGTCAAATGCGTCGCCGAAACCCGGCTCGACAGCTGGCACGGCGGCGAATGGACGGCGAAAACCTATGTCAACACCGCCGAATATGCCGAACACATGGTGCTGCAGAAGGGCCGCGTCGAAGCCGGCAAGCCGACCCTGGTGCGTGTCCACACCATGTCGATGTTCACCGACCTGTTCCACGAAGCCAATGACCGCGCCGGGCAATTGCAGCGCGCCATGGACGTGATCGGCGAAGAAGGCGCCGGCATCGTCGTCATCATCCGCGATTCGTCGCCGACCGCCATCTCGACCCAGATGAAGGCCAAGGGGGAGGGCCAGCCGATCCAGCTGCGCGATTACGGCATCGGCGCGCAGATCCTGGTCGACCTGGGGGTCACCGACATGACCTTGCTCACCAACGCGCACCGCACCATCATCGGCATCCAGGGCTATGGCCTCCGGGTCGTCGCCGAACGGCCGATCCCGCCGCACACCGCTCCAGCCGCGCAGGCGGCCCAAGACAACGCTGCCTGAAAGGCCCCGCCATGACCCATATCCTGATCGTCGAAGCCCGCTTCTATGACGCCATCGCCGATGCGGCCCTCGAAGGCGCGCTCGCCGCGCTCAAGGCCGCCGGCGCAACCCATCAAATCCTCACCGTTCCCGGCGCGCTCGAAATCCCCGCCGCGATCGCCTTTGCCGATGCCTCGGGCAATTACGACGGCTATGTCGCCTTGGGCTGCGTCATCCGCGGCGAGACCTACCATTTCGAAGTGGTCGCCGGCGAAAGCGCCCGGGCGATCATGGCGCTGACCCTTGATGGCCTGCCCATCGGCAACGGCATCCTGACGGTCGAAAACGAAGCCCAGGCCTGGGCCCGCGCGCGCAAATCCGAAAAGGACAAGGGCGGCGAAGCGGCCAAGGCGGCGCTGGCGATGATCGCGGTCAAGGCAAAATTCGGCTGATGGTGGCGCCGGTCGACGCCTGGGTCGCCGGGCTCGAACCCGGCAGCGCGGCGATGGTCGGCCGGCTGCGCAGCCTCGCGCTGGCAGCGGCGCCCGATATCGCCGAACGCATCAAATGGAACGCGCCGAGTTTCGGCCCCGGCGACAGCGACCGCATCACGCTCGGGCTCGACCGCAAGGGCGGGGTCCGCGTCGTCCTGCATCGCGGTGCGACTGCCAAGGCCGATGCGGCGTTCGTCTTTGCCGATCCAGCCGTTTTGATCCGCTGGGCCGCGCCCGATCGCGGCGTGCTGGCCTTTACCGACATCGCCGCAATCGCGACGAAATCCGGCGAAATCGCCGACATTTTCGCGCGCTGGGTGGCCGCGACTCGCTAGCGAGCCGGCACCGATGGTGGACGAACCCCGACCTGATGGCGCATGAACCCGGCGATGATCGCCGTTGCCGCCCTGTATCGCTTCACGCCGCTGCCCGATTGTGCCGCCCTTGTCGGCCCGCTGACCGCCACCGCGCGCGCCAATGGCATCAAGGGCACGCTGCTGTTGGCCCGCGAAGGCATCAACGGCACCCTGGCTGGACCGCCCGCCGGCATGGACGCGATGCTCGCGGCGCTGCGTGCGCTGCCGGGCTGCGACGCGCTCGACGTCAAGCACGCGACCGCGGCGTCCATGCCTTTTCACCGCCTCAAGGTGCGGGTGAAGCGCGAAATCGTCACCATGGGCCAACCCGACATCGATCCGCTGGCCGCCGGCAGCTATGTCGCACCCGAAGACTGGAACGATTTTATCCGCCAGCCTGGCACGATCCTCATCGACACGCGCAACGATTACGAGGTCGCCATCGGCAGTTTTGCCGGCGCCATCGACCCGCAGACACCCAGTTTTCGCGATTTTCCGGCGTGGTTTCGGGCCAATCGCGATGCATTGCTGGCCGGTGGCTCGCCCCCACGCGTCGCCATGTTCTGCACCGGCGGCATCCGCTGCGAAAAATCCACCGCCTTTCTCAAGGCCGAAGGCATCACCGACGTGCATCATCTCCACGGCGGGATCCTCAAATATCTCGAAACCGTGCCGCCCGAGGACAGCCTGTGGCAGGGTGAATGCTTTGTTTTCGACGAACGCGTGAGCGTCGGCCATGGCCTTGCGCCCGGTACGCACCAGCTTTGCCGCGCCTGCCGCCGCCCGGTCGGAGCCGCCGACCGCGCTTCGCCGCTCTATGAGGAGGGCGTCTGCTGCCCCGCCTGCCACGCCAGCCGCAGCGACGAACAGCGCGCCGGCTATCGCGAACGCCACCGCCAGGAACAACTGGCCGCGGCGCGCGGGGTCCTGCATGTCGGGGCGACGCTCGCCGAACCATGACGCCGACGCTCTACAGCTTTCGCCGCTGCCCCTATGCGATGCGCGCGCGCATGGCGCTGATCATCAGCCAAACGCGCTTCGACCTTGTCGAGGTGAAACTGTCGGCCAAGCCCGCGGCGCTGCTGGCGGCGTCGCCCAAGGGCACGGTGCCGGTACTGGTGCTGCCCGATGCCCGAGTCATCGACGAAAGCCTCGACATCATGGACTGGGCGCTGGCCAGGCATGACCCGCAGGACTGGCGTTCGCGCCGTGATGCGGCGCTGATCGCTGCCAACGATGGGCCGTTCAAGCACCACCTCGATCGCTACAAATACCCGCAACGGCATGGCAGCGACGCGCCCGCGCACCGCGAGGCCGGGCTGGCGATCCTCGCCGAGCTTGCAACGCGCCTTGCTGCGGCGCCGCACCTGGGCGGCGACACGCCGGGCTTCACGGATATCGCGCTCTTCCCCTTCGTCCGCCAGTTCGCTGCCACCGATGCCGCATGGTTCGCCGCGCAGCCACTGCCGGAACTGCATGCCTGGCTGGCGGCGCATGTTGCGTCGCCGCTGTTTGAAGCAGCGATGGCACAGCCTCTTTCTTCCCCCTCCCTCCACCGACGCAGCCGGTAGAGTGGGGAGGGGGAAGTTTAGCCCTCTTACTTGGTCTCCCACCAGTACGGCAGCCGCTGCCGCGCCCCGCTCACCATCTCGTTCATCGTCTTGGCCTCATACAGCCGCCCGCCAAGCATCACCCGGTCGATCTTGTCCGAATTGCGGATATCGACGGTGGGGTCGGCATCGAGCACCACCAGATCGGCGAGCTTGCCGACCTCCAATGACCCGATATCGCTCGCCATGCCGAGCGACTGCGCCGGCGCGATCGTGCCGGCAGTGAGCGCTTCCAGCGGCGTCATCCCCCCGCGCACGAACGACCACAGCTCCCAATGCGAGCCGATGCCGGCCTGCTGGCCATGCGCCCCGATCGACACTTTGACCCCGCGCCGCGCCAGTTTGGCGGCTTCGCGGGCGTTGTCGTCGTCGATGTAATCGGCTTCGGGCGCCTTGACCCGGCGCGCGCCATCGGCGGCCAGGTCGGCCGGCGGGGTGTGCGCCTTCAGCAGCGGGTTGTCGAAGATGTCGGTCGCTGCCCGCCAATAGGGGTCACCCGCCGGCCCACCGAAGCTGACCACCAGTGTCGGGGTGTAGTTGGCCTTCGACGCGGCGAAGAGATCGACGAGGTCCTTGTAGAAGACGCCGAGCGGGATGTTGTGCTCCAGCGTCGAATTGCCGTCGCTGATGTGCGTCACATCGAGCCCGTACAGCGAGCCGCCTTCCGCCACCACCTGCATGCCCTCGGCGCGCGCCGCCGCGATCACCTGCTGGCGCTGGTCGCGGCGCGGCTGGTTGTAGTTCTTGACACTGCCCGCGCCCTGCGCCTTCAGCCGCCGGACATGGGCGAGCGCATCGTCATAGCCGTCGATCTGGGCGTACACATCGGGGGCTTTCGCGCCATAGATGATCTCGCCCGTTGAAAAGATGCGCGGCGCAACGATGACGCCGGCGCGCTGCATCTCAGCCGCAGCGAAGATCTCGGCCGACCGGCTCGACGGGTTGTGGATCGTCGTCGTGCCGAGTGCGAGGTTCTGCAGCATCGACCAGTTCTGCTGCGGCACCAGCTCGTCGGTCCCCGCCGGGCCATGGGCATGGGCGTCGATCAGCCCCGGGATGATCGTCTTGCCGGCGACATCGACGGTCTTCGCCCCGGCCGGGATCGCGACGCTGCCGCGCTTGCCGATCGCGGTGATGCGATTGTCGGTGATGATGATCGTGCCATCGTCGATGATGCCGCCGTCGCTGCCCGCCATGGTGACCAGCCGCGCGCCAACCAGCGCGATGGTGCCGCGCGGCCGGTCGGCCGTTACCGGCATGGCGAGCGACACGCCGCTGGTCGGTGGGGTGAATTTGGCCGCACCTTCCGCCACCGGTGCGCCGGCAAACAGGGCAGGGGCGGCAACGCTGTAGAGCGTCGGCCCGATGCTCCAGTTGAGCGTTGCACCACCCTGCGACCAGCCGATGAAGTCGGCGCCGCCGCTCGATACCCTGGTCACCGGCAGCGGGCCACCCTTGGCATCGACCGACACCGCCTGGGCGCCGGGCAGCAACGGCATCACGAAGGCTTCGTAATTCTGCCGGAAGGCGAGCGCGCTGCCATCGGGCGCGACCTGATAGGCGGTAACGAGATCGCCCTCGGCATGCACCCGCCGCGCCTCGCCGTTGCGGTCGGTGGAAACGAGCTGGCGCTTGCCGCCGCCCGACACGGTCATGAACACCCGGTCGTTACTACCACCGAAATGCGGTTCCGAGCCGCCGGAGACCAGCCGCACCGCCGCGCCGCCCGCGGTCGGAACGCGCCACGCCCCGGCGCTTTCGGACCACAACGGCGACGTCACCCCGCCGCCATCGCCGCGTTCGAAGACGATCGTCGCGCCATCGGGTGAAAAGCGCGGCCGGGCATAATGGCCGGGGGCGCTCGTAACGCTGCGTGCGCTGCCGCCACTGGCTGCAACAACGCGAATCGAACCCAGCGCCGCATCGCTCCAATTGACGAAGACGATGCTCTTGCCGTCGCGCGACCACGACGGAAACAGCTCGAAATCACCGCCATTGGTCAACCGCTTCGGCGTGCCGCCAGCAACGGGCCGTACATACAGCTTGCCCAGGCTTTCGAAGACCACCGCCTTGCCATCGGGCGACACGCTGGTGAAACGCACCATCTTCGTTGAAAAACTGTCGGGCGACACCGTCACCTGCGGGTGCGGGCCGTCGATCACCCCGCGCGTATCGTCGATGCGGAACGGAATCTCGCGAGCGTTCTGGCCATCGCCATCAACCCGGCGCAGCTTGCCGCCGGCCCAGAACACCACCGACTTGCCATCGGGGGTCCACGCCATGTCGGGATAGACGCCCGTCACCGCCCAGGTTTCCTGCACATCCTGGTCCATGGCGTCATAGATCTTGCGCTCCACCCCCGAAGCGAGGTCACGGACATACAGCTTCGACCGGGCGCGTTCCCGGCGGACGAAGGCTATGCTTTTGCCATCGGGGGACGGCGTCGGCCGCACCGAGCCGCCCGGGCCGCTCGCCACGGTGCTGATCTCGCCGGTTTCGAGGTCGTAGCGTTCGATGTTGAACAGATCGGTATTCGAATCCTGGGCATATTCGAACACCGGCCCGCGGGTGATGTTGCGGGTGTAGTAAATACCCTGGCCATCCGGGCTGAACACCGGCTCACCGAGTTCCTTCTGGTGCTGGTCATTGGGCTTCTTGACCAGCGCCACCCCGCCGCCGCCGCTGGCATGATACAACCAGACTTCGCCGGTGCCGAGCGAGCGGCCGGTGGTGAAATGCTTTTTCGCCGCGATGAAGCGGCCATCGGCGCTCCACGACGGCTGGTAGAGCAGGCGGAATTCCTCCTTGGTCACCTGGCGCTTGTCGCTGCCGTCGCGGTTCATCACCCAGATATTGTCGCCGCCGCCGCGATCGGAGGTGAACGCGATGCGCTTGCCATCGGGCGAAAAGCGCGGCTGGATTTCATAGGCCAGCCCTTCGGCGACGCGCGTCGGCGTGCCGCCGGCGATCGGCATGGTGTAGATGTCGCCGAGCAGGGTGAAGGCGATCGTCTGGCCATCGGGCGACACATCGACATCCATCCAGCTGCCTTCGTCGGTGGTGATGGCGACCTGCCGCACGACGGCGCCCGGCGGCGCGTTGACATCCCATTTCGGCGGTTTGGGCGCGGTCGGGGTCTGGGCGCTGGCAGCGGAGAGGGTGAACAGGGCGACAAGGACGCTGGCAACGCTCGATTTCATGTGCGTGATCGCTTTTCGGTGGGTGATATCCGCAGCCTAGACGCGGTCACCGGCGAGGGAAAGCATCCACCCCATGACGCTGTCAGCTCGCGCCCTGGTTAAGGCCCGGCTCACTTGCTCGCCTTTATCCGCCGCTCCAGCCACGCGGCCGCCTGCGCCGGGGTCTGCTTGTCGGCATCGCGGTCGACCTGCCAATTGGCTTCGCGCATCGCTGTCACCGCAATCGCCGCTTCGAGCCCGCGCAGCCGCGCCGCCAGATCGGGCCGGCGCGGGCCGACCAGCAACAGCGCATCATAGGCCGGCAAGGCACCGCGCGGGTCCGACAGCAGCGCCAGGTCGTCGGCGGCGATGCGGCCATCGCTGGAAAAGGCGGTGATGACATCGGCTTCGCCGCTGGTCAGCGCGCGCACCATCAGTGTCGGGGTGAACGAGGTCATCCGGGCGAATTTCAGGCCATAGACGGCCTGCAAGGACCGCCATTCGGCGCGCGACTGGAATTCGGTATCGGTCGCCAGCCGCAGCCGTGGCGCGCGCACCGCCAGATCGGCAAGGCTTTCGATACCGAGCCGCTCGGCATCGGCGCGGCGCATGGCGAGCGCATAGGCATTTTCGAAACCCAGTGACGCCGCCACCACGACCTTGTGGCGCTTGGGCAGCTCGGCCCGCAGCCGCGCCAGCATCACATCGCGCGGCGCCGCCGCCGTCTGGCCGAGCGCATTGTCCCACAGCGTCCCCGAATAATCGACATAGACATCGATATCCCCCGCCGCGAGCGCCCGGAACGCCACCGCCGAGCCCAGCCCCGAACGCACCACCACCGGCAACCCTTGCGCCCGCAAGCGATCGGCGATCAGTTCGGCAAGGATATATTGTTCGGAAAAGCTTTTGGCGCCGATGACCACCGGGCGCCCCGCCGCGGCCGGCGCCTGGCCCTGCCAGTACCAGCCGAGCACCCCGCCGACGAGCGCCACCAGCATCGCCAGCCCGAGCAGCGCCTTTTTCCAGCGCCGTTCCGCCAGCCCGGTTTCGGCACGCCACAGCGCCATGTCGACGATGATGGCGAGCAGCGCGGCGGCGATGCAGCCGGTGACGACCAGCGCCCAATCCTCGATCTGCAACCCGGCGAAGATCAGGTCCCCCAGGCTTTTCTGCCCCACCGTCGTCGCCAGCGTCGCGGCGCCGATGGTCCATACCGCCGCCACGCGCAGCCCGCCCATGACGATCGGCGCCGCCAGCGGCAGTTCGACATGCCACAGCCGCTGTTGCCGCGTCATGCCGATGCCATCGGCCGCGTCGATGGTTTCGGGCGGCACGCTTCCCAGCCCGTCGATGCCCCCGCGCACCAGCGGCAGCAGCGCATACAGCGCCAGCGCCAGCAACGACGGCAACAGCCCCAGCGCCGGCACACCGAACCCCGCCAGCCGCTGCGTCACCCCGCCGATGAGCAGCAGCAGCGGGTAGAACAGCGCCAGCAGCGCCAGCGACGGGATGGTCTGCACCACCGCCGCCGCCGCCAGCACCGGCGCGCGCAGCCGCGGCCGCGCCACCATCAGCATCACCAGCGGTACCGCGACGATGATCGCCAGCGCCAGCGCCGCGGCGCTGACTCCCAGATGCGCCGCCAGCCGATCGGGCAGCATGGCGATCGCCCGGCTCCAGCGCGCGTCGATCATTGTTGGCCCAATGCCGCCAGCCGCCGCGCCTGGTCGAGCGGCGAGGCGATCAACGCGATGACCGCCGGGTGCGCGCTCGCGACCAGCGCCGCCGGGCTGCCATCGGCAACGATGCGCCCCTTGTCGAGCACCACGACGCGTTCGGCCCGCAACAGCGCATCGGCGAGATCGTGCGTCACCATCACCGTCGTCAGCCCCTGGTCGCGGTGCAGCGCCACCAGCCGGTCCCCCAGGCTGGCGCGGGTTTCAGGGTCGAGCGCGCCGAAGGGTTCATCGAGCAGCAGCAGCCGCGGCGCCGCCGCCAGCGCGCGTGCCAGCCCGACCCGGCTCGCCTGCCCACCCGACAATTGCCGCGGAAACCGATCCGCGAAGCCGCGCGGCAGCTCGACCAGATCGAGCAGGGTGGCCACGCGTGCCGCGATCGTCGCCCGATCCTGGCCCAGCAGCCAGGGCACGGCGGCGATATTTTCCGCCACCGTCCAGTGCGGGAACAGCCCGACACCCTGGCTGGCATAGCCGATGCCGCGACGCAGTTGCGCCGGCGGCTGGCCGGAGACATCGTTGCCGGCGATACGCACCGTGCCGGCATCGGGCGTGACCATGGCGTTGGCAAGGCGCAAAAACGTCGTCTTGCCGGCACCCGACGCCCCCGTCAGCGCGACGAAACTGCCCGCCGGCAGCGACAGCCGCACATCGTCGATGATCGACACCTCGCCGCGCCGCACCGTCACGTCGGCATAGGCGAGCATCGCGGTGGTATCAGGTAAGGCGGCGGCTGGCATCGCTGCGGACAGTGACCGCTCGCTCGCGCCGGGGCAAGCGCCGCTGCAAAGATGACTTTTTGCGGACAGTCTGGTTTGTCGCCCCGGTTTGTTGCTAGGTGGCGGCATGAAGCTTCCTCCTCTCATCGTCGTTTTCCTCGCCGCACTCGTCGCCGGTGCCGTCGCCGCGCTGGGTTTCGAGCCGACGGCGTTATGGCCGCTGACGCTGGTCGGGGTGACGATCTTCGTCGCGATGGTCGATACGGCGGCATCGCCGCGCCAGGCGGCGCTGCTCGGCTGGGGCTTCGGCGTCGGGCATTTCGTTGCCGGGCTCGGCTGGATCGCCACGGCCTTCACCTTCCAGTCCAAGATGCCGCCGGTGCTCGGCTGGGTGACGGTGGTGCTGCTGTCGATGTTCCTCGCGCTTTATATCGGGCTGGCGGCGTGGCTGGCGCGGCGCCTTGCCAGCGGCGCGGTGGCGCGGGTGCTGATGCTGGCAGCAGCGTGGATGCTCGGCGAATGGCTGCGTGGCTGGGTGCTCAGCGGCTTTGCCTGGAACCCGTTGGGGTCGGCGTGGCTGTCGGCGCCGGGCATTGCCCAACTTGCCGCCGGGGGCGGTGCGCTGGCACTGTCGGGGCTGATGCTGCTCGCCGCCGGCGGGCTGTGGCTGATCGTGCGGCCGAACAGCGCCAACGCCCGGCGGTTGACCGGCGCCGGATTGGTGCTCGGCGTGATGATCGCCGCCGGCGCCGGCAGCGGCCAGGAAAAATCATTCTATTACCCCGATGCGACCAGCCTGTTCATCGTGCAGCCCAATATCGGCCAGGATGTGAAATATGATCCGGCGAGCGAGGATGCCCATCTCGAAACCTATCTCGAACTGACGCGCACGGCACTCGCCGCCGCGGCCAGCAACCCCGACGATGCCTTTGGTCGCTCGGCCGAAGTCGATGCCGCCATCGCCGCGCTCGAATTCGACAAGCTGGCCCCCGATGCCGCAGCGACGGCCACCCCCGGGGTGACACCGCCGCTGGCATCGGCGCCCGCGCCAGGCGCAGCAGCGCCCGCGACAGGCGCAGCAGCGCCCGCTACAGGCGCGCCGGCACCCCCGGCTGCCGAAGCTCCCGCTGAAACCGCCGCAGCAGCGCCCGCCGCACCGGCAGCGGATGCAGCGGCGGTGGCGCGGCCCGGTGCGCTGGTGGTCTGGTCCGAATCGTCGGTGCCTTATCTGGTGGAGGAAGACGCTGCCGTCCGCGCGCGCCTGGCGGCCGCCATCGGGCCCGGGGACTTGCTGCTGTTCGGCGGCGTTGCGGCCAATCGCGCGCCCGATGGCAAGCTGGTGTCGCTGACCAACAGCCTGTTCGTGCTCGATGCCAAGGGCAAGATCCGCGGTCGCTACGACAAGGCGCATCTGGTGCCGCTCGGTGAATATGTGCCGGCGCGGTCGTTGATGACGGCGCTCGGCGTGGCGCGGCTGGCGCCCGGCGATCTCGATTTCAAGCCCGGCCCGGGGCCGCGCAGCCTCGATCTGCCGGGGTTTGCCCGCGTCGGCGTGCAGATCTGCTATGAAATCATCTTCCCCGGCGCGGTGGTCGACGCCACGCGACGACCGGGCTGGATTGCCAATATCTCCAACGATGCCTGGTTCGGCCCGGCGGGCCCGCCGCAGCACCTGGCGCAGGCGCGGCTGCGCGCCATCGAGGAAGGCCTGCCGATCGTGCGCGCCACGCCGACCGGGATCAGCGCCGTCATCGATGCCAATGGCCGCATCGTCGCGTCGGAAGCGCCGGGCAAGATCGGGGTCATTTCGGTGTCGCTGCCGCCGCCGCTGCCGGTGACCCTGTTCGCGCGTTTCGGCCACCAGACAACGCTGGTATTCGGTCTGTTGCTCGCCGGCCTGGCCCTGGTGGTCGACCGCCGGCGCCGGATTTTCACCTGATCCCGCCGCACTTGCCAGCGATCGCGGCATTCGTTTCTATCATATAAAGCAATCTTTATACCCCTTGCGTGCGCCGCCGCCGCGCCTTAGACGCGGTGCGATTTCCTTTTTGCGGATGGATTGTTCCCGATGGCGCGCTCTTCGTTTCTGTTCACCAGCGAATCGGTCTCCGAAGGCCACCCCGACAAGGTTGCCGACCAGATTTCGGATGCCATCGTCGATCTGTTCCTGTCGAAGGACCCGCAGGCCCGCGTGGCGTGCGAAACCCTGACGACCACGCAGCTGGTCGTGCTCGCCGGCGAAGTGCGCGGGCAGGGCATGATCGATGTCGAGGGCAATTGGGCGCCGGGCGCCCAGGAAGAAATCCAGAAGGTCGTGCGCGAAACGGTCAAGCGCATTGGCTATGAACAGAGCGGTTTCCATTGGCAGAACCTGCATTTCGAAAACCATCTCCACCCGCAGTCGGCGCATATTGCCCAGGGTGTCGATGAAAGCGGCAACAAGGATGAAGGCGCCGGCGACCAGGGCATCATGTTCGGTTACGCCACCGACGAAACCCCTGATTTCATGCCGGCTACACTGTATTTTTCGCACAAGATCCTCGAAAAGATGGCGGCTGACCGCCACAGCGGCGTCGCCCCGTTTCTGGAACCCGATGCCAAGAGCCAGGTGACGCTCGCCTATGAAAACGAAGTACCGGTGCGTGCGACCGCGCTGGTGGTTTCGACCCAGCATGCGCCGGGCTATTACTGGCACAACAACGAAGGCGATCCGGCCAAATACGCCATCTTGCGCGACTATGTGCTGTCGGTGTTCCATGACGTGTTGCCCAAGGGCTTCATCACCGATGAAACCGTCATCCACGTCAATCCGACCGGTCGCTTCGAAATCGGCGGCCCCGATGGCGATGCCGGCGTCACCGGGCGCAAGATCATCGTCGACACCTACGGCGGCGCCTCACCCCATGGCGGCGGTGCCTTTTCGGGCAAGGACCCGACCAAGGTCGATCGTTCGGCGGCCTATATCACTCGCTATCTCGCCAAGAACGTCGTCGCCGCCGGTCTCGCCCGCCGCTGCACGATCCAGCTGAGCTATGCCATCGGCGTGGCGGAACCGCTGTCGGTCTATGTCGACCTGCACGGCACCGGCACGGTTGCCGAAAGCGCCATCGAAGCCGCGCTCGCCAGCGAAGCCGCAATCGGTTTCCGGCTGACCCCCAAGGGTATCCGCACCCATCTCGGGCTCAACAAGCCGATCTATCAGCGCAGCGCCGCCTATGGCCATTTCGGGCGCCAGCCCGATGCCGATGGCGGTTTCTCGTGGGAAAGGACCGATCTGGTCGAAAAGCTGAAGGCCGCTGTCGCCTGACGCCTGACGCCTATTCTGCGGCGATCGACCGTGCCCCCGGCCCGGCATAGCGCAATGCGCTGTTGTCGAGGTCGAGTACCGGGAATTCATCCTTTTCGCGCCAGTAATCCTGGGTGTGCTGCCATTCGCGCTTGTCGCCGCGTTTCGGCAGGGCATGCTGGCCGCGCAGGATGTAGTTGGCGTTGAAATCGTCGGTATCGATCCAGCTCGACAACGGCATGTTATGGTCTTCCGGACGCAACGCCGGCACCACGCTGGCGGCGCCGCGGGCTTCCATATGGGCAAGCAGGCGGCAGACGAACTGGCTGACCATATCGGCGCGCAAGGTCCAGCTGGCGCGCAGATAGCCGAACACCCAGACCATGTTGGGCACCCCGGTGAACATCATGCCGCGCCAGGTGACGGTGTCGTTCCATGCCAATGGCTTGCCATCGATGGCAAAGGCGATGTCACCCATCACGCAGAGGTGAAAGCCAGTGGCGGCGAGCACGATATCGGCGTCGACCGTCGTGCCGTCCTTCATCGCCAACCCGGTTTCGGTGAAAGTCTCGATCTCGCCGGTCACGACCCCGGCCTTGCCGTTGCGGATCGCCTCGAACATGTCGCCATTGGGCACGAACGCCAGCCGCTGCTTCCACGGGCGATAGCTGGGGGTGAAATGCTTCATGTCAAAGCCTTCGGGCAGCAGCGCCTTGACCGCTTCGGTCAGTTCCGCCGCGACGACATCGGGCTCCTCGACACAGCGGCGGCAGGTGACATCCTGGTCGAAATTGATCTTACGGCGGGTGATCTCGTGCACCCAGCTTTCATCGATATCGAGCGCGCGCAGCATGTCGGCGGTCTCGTTGGCGTTGGGCGCCGGGTAGAACCAGGTCGGTGACCGCTGCACCATCGTCACCTGCGCCGCCTTGTCGGCCATCGCCGGGATGACCGTCGCCGCGGTCGCGCCCGATCCGATCAGCGCGATGCGCTTGCCGGTATAGTCGATGCTGTCGTCCCATTCCTCGGTATGGACGATTGGCCCCGTGAAGCGCTCCATCCCCGGCCATTCGGGCATATAGCCCTGGCGATGCTTGAAATAGCCCTGGCACATCCACAGGAAATTGGCGGTATAGGTGCGACGTTCGCCGGCTTCCGTGCGCGCCTGCAGGGTCCAGGTCGCCGTCTCGCTCGACCAGTCGGCAGTTTCGACGGTGATCCCGAAATTGAGATGGCCGCCAAGGTCGTTCTCGGCGACCATTTCGCCAAGATAGGCCTGGATTTCGGCCGCGGTCGCGATCGGCGGGCCGACCCAGGGCTTGAAGCGGAAGCCGAAGGTATAAAGATCGCTGTCGGACCGGATGCCGGGGAATTTGTGGGTGAGCCAGGTGCCGCCAAAGCTCGCCTCGCGTTCCAGGACGGCAAAGCGCGTGTCGGGCCGCTCGGTCTTGAGATGCCAGGCGGCACTCAGCCCCGAAATGCCGGCGCCGACAATCAATACGTCGAAATGTTCGTTCGTCCCGGCCATGATGCTCTCCTGTCCCCTGTCGATCCTGACACGCTCTGGCGGCGAGTCCCTGATCTGGATCAAACCTTCGATATCAAGCGCGTGGCGCTTTCCAAATGCAAGCGGCTGCGGCATGGGCAATCGTGATGACGCCCGATCCCGCCTCCATTCGCCGGCTTTATGGCCGCCGCACCGGCCACAAGTTGCGCATCGGTCAGGCCGCCCTTGTCGAGGAACTGCTGCCGCGCCTTGCCGTGCCCGAAACCGGGCCACTCAGCGCCGCCGGCCTGTTCGGCGATGATCGGCCCTTGTGGCTTGAAATCGGCTTCGGCCGCGGTGAACATATGGCGGCGCAGGCCGCAGCGCACCCCGATGTCGGCATCATCGGCGCCGAACCCTTCATCGATGGCGTCGTCGGCGCGCTCCTTGAAGTGCGCGATCGCGGGCTGACCAACATCCGCCTCCATAATGGCGATGCGCTCGATGTGCTCGACCGGCTGCCCGATGCCAGCCTCGACCGGGTGTTCCTGCTGCATCCCGACCCCTGGCCCAAGGCGCGCCATGCCAAACGGCGGTTTGCCAATCCGGGGCCGCTGGCGATCGTCGCGCGGGTGCTCAAGCCCGGCGGCGAATTCCGGCTCGGCACCGATCACCCGGTCTATTGCCGCTGGGCCATGCTGCAGATGGCGGCATCGCCCGATTTCGACTGGCTGGCCGAAAACCCGGCCGATTTCCAGGTTCGCCCGGATGATTGGCCGCAGACGCGCTACGAAGCCAAGGCGCGGCGGCTGGGCCATGAAGTGTGGTATTTCCGCTACCGGCGGCGCGCGGTCACCGCCTGATGGCACGGCTGCTCGCGTGTTGGGAACTCGGCCTCGGCAATGGCCATATCAATCATCTGGCGTCGGCGGCGCGCGGGCTGGGCGCGCTGGGCCACGAAAGCTGGCTGGCGACGCGCGACGTGGTAACCGCCCGCGTCCTCGCCGATCGCCCTTTCGCCGGCGTGGTGCAGGCGCCGCTGTGGACGCGCAGCCTCGTCTCGTCGATGACCTACAGCTATGGCCAGGTCATCGCCGATGGGGGTTTTGCCGATGATGACGGGCTGGCCGAACTGGTGCGCGCCTGGCTGACCCTGTTCGATCTGCTGGGTCCCGCCGGAATATACGTCGAACATGCACCGGCGGCGCTGCTGGCGGCGCATGTCGCGCGGTTGCCGGCGGCGGTGATCGGCACGCCCTTCACCTGCCCGGTGGTGACGCGCCCGATGCCCGAACTCGTACCCTGGCTGCCCGAAAGCGCCGCCCGCCGCGCCGGCGCCGATGCCACTCCCGACCGGGTGATTCGCAGCGTCTGCCGCAGCTTCGGCGCACCGGTGCTCGGCGGTGTTGCCGATCTGCTCGCCACCGCAACGCCGTTCCTGGCGAGCTGGCCCGAGCTCGACCCCTATGGCGAGCGGACCGATTCGGCCTTCTACGGTCCGCTCGAAGGGATCGGTGCCAGCGCCCTGCCCGATTGGCCCGCCGCGCGCGGCCCGCGGATTTTCGTTTATGTGCCCTTCGACCGCCCGATCGCGGTACCGATCGTCGAGGCCCTGGCGCAGCGCGGCTGGCCGGTGGTCTGGGTCAGCACGACCCTGCCGACGTTCGACCTGCCGCCATCGATCCACCACGAGGTCGAGCCCGTCGATACCGCGGCGGCGCTGTCCGACGCCACGCTGGTCATCCACCGCGGCGGCCATGGCCTGTGCCTCGATGCGATTCGCGCCGCCTGTCCGCAAATCCTGGTGCCCGACCGGGTGGAAGCGCGCACCCACGCCCTGCAGGTGGCGGCGCGCGGGTTGGGCCGCTTGCCCGCCGAATGGAGCAGCGCCTGCATCGGTGCCACCATCGATGCCATGGTCCTGCGCGACGCCCCGGAGGTCGCCGCCTGCGCCGCCGCCGCCGCGCGGCACGCCGATTACGACCCGTTGGCCATGGGCCTGCAACTCGGCCGCGACATGGCGGCGGCCTTGCGGATCGCCACTGCCGTGCGGATCGATTGACCCGAACGCAGCAGCGCTATAGCCCTTGGCACCATGACGACATCCTATCTCGATTTCGAAAAGCCCGTGGCAACCATCCAGGGCCGTGCCGCCGATTACCGCGCTGCCGGCGATGAAGCGGGCGCCAAGCACGCCGAAGGCGCCGCCCGGCGCCTGCTCGCCGAAACCTATGCGCGGCTGACCCCGTGGCAAAAGACCCAGGTCGCCCGCCACCCCAATCGCCCGCACTTCGGTGACATGGTCAAGGCGCTGGTCGAAGATTTCACGCCGCTGGCGGGTGATCGCGCCTTTGGCGAGGATTTCGCCATCATCGGCGGGCTCGGCCGGCTGCGCGGGAGTGGTACGCCGGTCATGGTCATCGGCCATGAAAAGGGCAACGATACCACGACGCGGGTGAAGCATAATTTCGGCATGGGGCGCCCCGAAGGCTATCGCAAGGCGATCCGCCTGATCGAGATGGCCAGCCGTTTCAACGTGCCGGTCATCACGCTGGTCGATACCGCCGGCGCCTTTCCCGGCCTCGATGCCGAAGAACGCGGCCAGGCCGAAGCCATCGCCCGCGCCACCGAAGCCTGCCTTGCCGCCGAAGTGCCGGTCATCGCCGCGATCACCGGCGAAGGTGGTTCGGGCGGCGCCGTGGCACTGGCCGCGGCCGATCGGGTCATCATGTTCGAACACGCCGTCTATGCGGTCATTTCCCCCGAAGGCTGCGCCAGCATCCTGTGGCGCACCGCCGACAAGGCGAACAACCACGCCCCCGAAGCCGCCGAAGCGATGCGGGTGACAGCGGCCGACCTGAAAAAGCTGGGCGTCATCGATACCATCGTGTCGGAGCCGCTGGGCGGTGCCCACCGTGATCCGGCGGCGGCGATTACCTCGCTGTCGATGGCACTGGCCGCCGAATTGACGCCCCTGCTCGCCATGGACCCGGTGGCGCTGCGCCGCGCCCGCCGCAACAAGTTCGTCGAAATGGGGCGGCTGCTATAAAATCGGCTCTCGTGTTGCGTCCATTCGGGCTCATGGCGCGTTAAGGCTCGAATCGTTAGAGTATCCCGATGCGCTATTCCCTGCTCCTGCTCGCCCCCCTGTTGTTCGTGCCCCTGATCGGGGACAGCAGCACCGCCCAGAATGCCGCCGGCCTGTCGGCGAGCGATCGTGCCGAAGGCGCCAAGGCGCACCCGCAACTCGTCGCGCAGTTCGGCGGGGCCTACGAGGGCCCGCAGGCCGCCTATGTGCGCAGCGTCGGACAGCGTATCGCCATGCAATCGGGGCTGGCGACGCGGCCGGGCGACTACACCGTCACCCTGCTCAATTCCAATGCAAATAACGCCTTCGCCATCCCGGGCGGTTATGTCTATGTCACACGGCAATTGGTGGCGCTGATGAACGACGAGGCCGAACTGGCGTTCGTGATGGGCCATGAAGTCGGCCATGTCGCCGCCCGCCATTCGCAGAAGCGGGAACAGCGTGCCGGGCTGGTCGGGCTTGGCGCGGCGCTGCTCGGTGCGGTTACCGGGTCGAGCATGGTCGGGCAGATAGCCAACACCGGCGGCGGTCTCTACACGCTCAGCTTTTCGCGTGACCAGGAACGCGAGGCGGACAGTTTGGGTGTGCGCTACCTGACGCAAAGTGGCTATGATCCGCTGGCCAGTGGCGATATCCTCGCCTCGCTGGGCGCGCAGACCGGCCTCGAAGCCCGCCTCGCCGGCAAGACCGGCGGCGAACCGGTCGGCTGGCTGTCGACCCACCCCGCCAACGCCGAACGCGTCGCGCGCATCCGCAAAGAAGCCCGGACCTTCGTCGCCAACGCCGGGCCGCGCGCCACCAATCGCGATGCGTTCCTGAATGCCATCGACGGCATGGCCTATGATGACGACCCGGCGCAGGGCATCGTGCGCGGCA
Source organism: Alphaproteobacteria bacterium (assembly GCA_031426015.1). Lineage (GTDB taxonomy): Bacteria > Pseudomonadota > Alphaproteobacteria > Sphingomonadales > Sphingomonadaceae > Sandarakinorhabdus. The sequence continues at coordinate 188 of JANPKK010000035.1, read as the reverse complement.
GCAGCTTTCGCCACCAGGGGCTGGGCATCGCCTTCGATGCCCCCGCCGGGTTCGCCCTGCAGAACAGCCCGAGCGCGGTCAGCGGCAGCAAGGCCGGCGCCGGCAAATTTCAGTTCAGCGGTGGCACGGCGCGCGGCCTGTCGATCGAAGGCTATGCTGCCAAGGTTTGGGAGGGCGCCGGCGCCAAC
>JANPKK010000034.1:0-50177 GCA_031426015.1 Alphaproteobacteria bacterium | reverse complement strand
CCAGATCGTCACTTGGTCGGTGCGCGATGAATCGCTGCACTGCGAAGGCATCATCAAGCTGTTCCATGCCTTCTGCGCCGAAACCGGCGTGCTGACCCACAAGCTGCGCGACGAAATCGCCGACATCTGCCAGCGCACCGTGCGCATGGAGGACAATTTCGTCGATCTCGCCTTCGAAATGGGCCCGGTCAACGGCATGACCGCCAGCGACATCAAGAAATACGTCCGCTTCACCGCCGACTGGCGCATGAAACAGCTCGGCATGAAGCCGATCTACATGATCGAAGAACACCCCCTGCCCTGGCTCACGCCACTGCTCAACGGCGTCGAACACGCCAACTTCTTCGAAGCCCGCGCCACGGAATATTCCAAGGCCGCGACCAAGGGGAACTGGAACGAAGTGTGGGATGCGTTTGACAGCCGCAAGGGCGCCAAGGCGTTGAGTGAGGCGCCGGCGAATGAGGCGGCGGATGACCGGCAGGGTGGGTTGCTTGGGGTGGCGGCGGAGTAGAGATGAATTTGAGTAGGGGACTTTAATGCTGCTTTCTGAACCTATTCGGCGTTTGTTTGCACCTTGGGACGACAACACTAAGTGGCCGCTAAGGTTGTTGTCTGTCGAAATTAATGGGCTACGCGGTTGGAGCGGCCAGAGAGCAGATTTTAATTTTCCTATCGTCGCTATCGTAGGCGAAAATGGCGCGGGAAAAAGTTCAATTATTCAGGCAGCAGCATCGATATATCAATCCAGTGATAGCTCAAGGTTTCCATCGAAATTTTTTCCTGATACGGCTTGGGATCAATCAAATTCTGTAGAAATAAAAGCAGAAGTTAGGCAAGGGAATGCAACTTCTTCAGTTAGTGTAAGAAAACCCACTAATCGTTGGAGAGGAAATCGTGAGCGACCGGTACGGCCAGTTGTCTATATGGACCTTAGCCGATTGATGCCGGTCGCGTCGAGAACCGGGTATCAAAGGATTGTAAATTTAGGGCGCGCTGAAGCATCAGCTACGCATTTTGATGAAACTCGACTACAGAGGCTCTCAACAATTCTGGGTCGACCATACGCAAACGCTCGGTCAGCGTTTTCTGATGTTGACAATAAGCGAGATGTGCCGGTTCTCTCATTCGGGGGGCACGCATACTCGGGATTTCACCAAGGCGCTGGTGAAATAACGATTGCCGAACTGCTGAAAACACGACTGCCGAACAACTGCCTTTTGTTAATAGATGAGGTCGAAACTTCTCTTCACCCGCGTAGCCAGAGAAGACTCATACGCGATTTAGCGGAAATCTGTAGATCGCAAAACATTCAAGTAATAATTACTACACACTCTCCTTACATTTTGGAGGAGTTGCCTGAAAGAGCTCGTCTCCAAATTATCCGCGGAGATGTTTCAAAAGAAATAGTTATCGGCGTAAGTCCAGAATTTGCAATGTCTAAAATGGATGATAATCGCCATTCTTCGGTTGACGTATATGTCGAAGATAGTGCAGCAAAAGTTCTTGTTGAAGAAATACTTGCAGTTAATGATAGAAATTTACTAAGCGAAGTGAATGTTTCGCAGTGCGGACCCGCTTCTGTCGGAAAAAGTTTGGGTCAAATGGTGGCAAACAATCGTTTTTCAAAACCAACAGTTGTTTTTCTAGACGGAGACCAAGACCCCTGTGTCGGTTGCAATATTTTGCCCGGTTCAAGTGCTCCTGAAGTTTTTATATTTCGTGAAATTTCAGACGGTAACTACTTTGATCTTTCAGAAAGATTGGGTCGTTCATTTGCTGAAGTTTCCGACGCCGTATCGGTTGCGATGACCCTTCCAGACCATCATCTTTGGGTATCTCACATATCTAATTCGATTAGAGTTCCACCTCAAACAGTTTGGCAATCAATGGCAGGAGCTTGGGTGAACCATGGGTGCACAGAGCAACAGAAAAATTCAGTTTTAGAACCGATTAGGTTGGCACTTCAAAGGTAAAGGCAAATCGAGGATAGATTCACAAGCTCTATAATTGTGTCAAAATCCTTGAATTTACGCATGCAAGAAAAATGCTGTTGAAGCCTTAGATATGTCGCTCCACGTCCATGTGTTGATGAAGAACCCGTACCACCCGAACCAGTTCAGGATCGGCGATGCAAAAGATGGTGTGCACGCCCGCGCTGCGGCAGCGAAGGCCGTCTTCCCGGTCGGGTAACAGCGGCGCGATCGCCGGGTAGGCGCAAACCAGATCAAGCGCAGCAGCGAGCAGATCGGCGTAACTGTCAGCCTGGGCCGGGCCGAATTCGGCGGTACCGTAGCGATAGATGGCATCGAGATCGGCGAGCGCGGCGCGCGCGAATTCAAGCCGCATTGCAATGGCGTTGCCTGATCTCTTCAAACACTTGTTCGACGCTCATTTCGACGAAGCCGCTGGCCAGACCTTCGTCGATGGCGGCATTCAGTGCCGCCAGTTTTTACGCCTGTTAGCGGTCGCGGGCGACGAGGTCGCTCAGATAGGCGGTTTCATCGGGCCAGTCACCGCTGGCGACGCGTTGGGCGATCCATTCGCGGGCCGGTTCGGCAAGGGTGCGGGGGCTGTCGGCCATGGGGAATTATCCTTGGGCGGGGCTTCCAAGTCAACAACGGGGGTCTGGGGCCTCAGGCCCCAGCCGCCGGAGGCATAAAGTCGCCGCCGGAGGCGCTCTTTTGTGGCGGAGGGAGAGCCCCCTCACCCCGCTCGCCGTTGGCGGGTCGCCCTCTCCCGCGAGGGGAGAGGGAAGTAGGTCAGCAGGTGAACGTGATCAGCTTGGCCTTTTTCGCGTACTCGATCCGGCTGCAGGCGGCGAGCGCGGTGGCGGGGATGGAGAGGGTGTAGATCGGGCGGGGGCCTTTTTCGGTTACGGCGGTGACGGTGATTTCGGAGGGGTCGTCATCGGGGCCGGGGGGTTGCGGGAGCATGGCGCCGCTGCCCATGCCGTCTTTCGCGTCGCGGATGCGGACGGCGATGGTGGTGAAGCGGAACGGGCCGATGACGAGCGGCCGGGCGAGATCGACGCGGCGGACGGGGCGGGTGATACCGAGCAGGACTTCTTCGTCCCAGGTTTGCGTGGTCGCGACGCCGCCGAGGGCGCGGGCGATGGCGGCGCCGGCGGCGGCCGAGGCGACGGGGTAGAGGCTGGGGCTTTCGATGGCGAATTCGAGGCCGAAGCCGTATTCGGGGGCGACGAGGCGGGTCAGGCTGAGCGAGTTGGCGTCGCCGAACAGCGGGAAGCTATAGGGCTTCGCGCCCGGCCCGGGCAGGCGGATGGCGACGCGGTCGTGGGGGATGCTCCACGGGCCGATGCTGCCTTGCGTGCCGGGGCGGTCGAGGCCTTCGAACCACAGGATACGATCGCCGCTTTTGACTCCGGCGACGAGGTGGTCGATCGGGCGGTTGCGGCCTTGCAGCACCTTGGTCGGGCCGATTTTCACCGTCGCCTTGCCCATGATCACCGCGGGTTCGATGCCGAGCCGGGCGATGGTGGCGGCATTGAGCACCAGCTTGTCGACATTGCCGGTGGTGAGCGCGACCGGGATGGTGGTGCCCTTGATCGTGACGGGCACCGGCTCGCCGGGGCGAGTTTCATAGAGCGGCGGCGGCGCCGCGGCGAGGAGGAGGCCGGCGGCGAGAGCGAGAGCGAGGCGCGGGGACATGGGGCAAATGTAAAGGCCGGACGAGGCAGCGGCAAGCGATGCAGGCGGCTGTCCTACACGCGATTTTGTCGCTAGGCTGGCCTTGCGGCGGCGTTTGCGCGGGAGTTTCGCAAAGGGCCGGCCTGCAACTGCATCCGGCGTGACTTTCGTGACTTTCGAGGGAATGATTTGACGATGAAATGCCTGCAATTGAAGCCCTTGGCCCGATTCGCCGCTTTTGCCGCGCTCTCCGCGGTCATCACCCCGGCGGTGGCCGCGACCCGTGCCGAACAGGCGGCGATGGTGCGCGAAAAGGCGCTGGCGACTTCGTCGGCTTACGCGCTGCTCAGCGACCTGACGACGACCGTCGGCCAGCGGCTGGCCGGCACCGAAGCCGAAGCGCGCGGCCGCGACTGGGCGGTCAAGGCGATGAAAGCCGCCGGGCTGGTCAACATCAAGATCGAGCCCTTCCCCATCCCGGTGTGGCAGCGCGGCGCCGAAAGCGCCGAGATCATCGGCACCGGGCAGAAGCTCGCCATCGCCGCGCTCGGCGGCAGCGGCGCGACGCCGGCGGCGGGGGTCACTGCGCCGGTGGTGTATTTCGCCGATTATGCCGCGCTCGAAGCCGCAGCGCCGGGCAGCCTGGTCGGCAGGATCGCCTTTATCGACCACAGGATGATGCGGGCGCAGGACGGCAGCAGCTATGGCACCAATGGCGCGGTGCGGCGCGCCGGGCCGGCGCTGGCGCAATCGAAGGGCGCGGTCGGCGTGCTGATCCGCAGCCTGGGCACCGATTATCACCGCAATCCGCACACCGGATCGACGGTGACGCCGGTGGGGGTGGTGCCGATCGCGTCCGCCGCGCTGTCGCTGCCCGATGCCGAACTGCTGGCGCGGCGGCTGGCGGCGGGGCCGGTGGGTGTGAAACTGGTTTCGACGCCGAGCCTCAACCCCAATGGCCAATCGGCGAATGTGTCGGGCGAAATTCCGGGGGTGGGCGCGCCGGCCGAGGTGATCGTCATCGGCGGGCATATCGACAGCTGGGATATAGGCCAGGGGGTGATCGACGATGGCGCCGGCATGGCGATCACGCTGGCGGCGGCGAAGGTGATCAAGGACGCCGGGTTGCAGCCGCGGCGGACGATCCGGGTGGTGTTCTTCGGGTCGGAAGAAATCGGCATTTACGGCGGCCGGGCCTATGGTGCGGCGCATGCGGGCGAGAACATCGTGCTGGCGGCGGAAAGCGATTTCGGCGCGGACCGGGTGTATCGCGTGTCATCGAAGGTGGCGGAGACGGGCCGGCCGCTGATTGCCGAGATCAACGCGGCGCTGGCCCCCTTGGGCGTGGCGCCGACGCGCGACAATGGTGCGGGCGGCGGCGCCGATGTTGCGCCGCTGGGGGCGCTGGGCACCGGGATTCTCGAGCTGGAGCAGGACGGCAGCCGCTATTTCGACCTGCACCACACGCCGGATGATACGCTCGACAAGGTCGACCGCGCGCAGCTTGACCAGAATGTCGCCGCCTGGGCAACGGCGGTATGGCTGGCCGCCAGCGACGACCGGGTGCTGCGGACGAAATAAACGGGGGTCTGGGGCCTCAGGCCCCAGCCGCCGGAGGCCCTTCTTCAAGCCGCAGCGCGCGCCTTCAACAGATCGAGCGCCACATCGACGATCATGTCCTCCTGGCCGCCGACCATCTTGCGGCGGCCGAGTTCGACGAGGATCTCGCGGGTATCGAGGCCATAATCGGCAGCGGCCTTTTCGGCGTGGCGCAGGAAGGACGAATAGACCCCGGCATAGCCAAGCGAAAGGGTTTCGCGGTCGACCCGCACCGGCCGGTCCTGGAGCGGGCGGACAAGGTCTTCGGCGGCGTCCATCAGCGCCATGACATCGCAGCCATGGTGCCAGCCCTTGCGATCGACCGCGGCGATGAAGACCTCCAATGGCGCGTTGCCGGCGCCGGCGCCCATGCCGGCGAGCGACGCATCGATGCGGATGGCGCCTTCCTGTGCCGCGACGATCGAATTGGCGACGCCGAGCGCGAGATTATGGTGGGCGTGCATTCCGCGCTGGGTTTCAGGGCGCAGCACGCGATCATAGGCGCGCAACCGGTCACGGACGCCATCCATGTCAAGCGCGCCGCCTGAATCGGTCACATAGACGCAATGGGCGCCATAGCTTTCCATCTTGGCGGCCTGGGCGGCGAGCGCTTCGGCGTCGATCATGTGGCTCATCATCAGGAAGCCGGCGACGTCCATGCCAAGATCGCGCGCGAAGCCGATATGCTGTTTGGCGACATCGGCTTCGGTGCAATGGGTGGCGACGCGGACCGAGCGGACGCCAAGGCCATGGGCGCGGCGCAGTTCGTCGACGGTGCCGAGCCCGGGCAGGATGAGGGTGGTGAGCACCGAGCGGGTGAGCACCTCGGCAACGGCTTCGAGCCATTCCCAGTCGGTGTGGGCGCCGAAGCCATAGTTGAAGCTGGTGCCCGACAGGCCGTCGCCATGCGCGACTTCGATGGCATCGACCCCGGCGGCATCGAGCGCGGCGGCAATGGCGCGGACATGATCGAGGCCGTACATGTGGCGGGTGGCGTGCATGCCATCGCGCAGGGTGACATCCTGGACGTAGAGCTTGGTTATCAGCGGATCGAACATCGCCGGGCCTTTGCGTAAAATTCCGGGGCGATTTAGCGGCATTTGCCGCAATCACGCCCGATTTATTCACCTTATGCGTTATCGGGCCGCCCGCCAAGATGCGATCAGCGCTGTTTCAACCAGGCGGCGAAGCGATCGACCGCCATCCGGGTAAGATCCTCGCTGACGGCGAAGGAAAAGCGCATGAAGCGATGGCCGTCGACGGGATCGAAATCGATGCCGGGCGCCACCGCGATGCCGGTATCGGTGAGCAGTTGCTGGCAAAATTCCATGCTGTCGTTGCTGAAATCGCCGATATCGACCCAGGCGTAAAACGCGCCATCGGGCGGGGCGATGCGCGCCAGCCCGAGCCCGGGCAGCGCACCGATGAGATGCGCGCGGTTGCGGCGATAGGTGTCCTTGTAGCCTTCGAGCACCTGCGTTTCGTCCATCGCGGCGAGCGCGGCGTGCTGCGACAGCGTCGGCGGGGTGAGGAACAGGCTGCCGATATAGGCGCGCAGCAATTCGGTCGTTCCCTCCGGCGCGACGATCCAGCCGAGCCGCCAGCCGGGCATCGAATAATATTTGGAAAAGCTGTTGATGACGATGGCGTCAGCATCGAATTCGAGCATCGAATGCGCCGGCGCGTCATAGGTGAGGCCGTGGTAGATCTCGTCCGAAATGATGCGGATGCCGCGGCGTCTGGCAACGGTGGCGATGGCAGCCAGCCCCGGCGCATCGATCATCGATCCGGTCGGGTTGGCCGGGCTGGCGAGTATCAAGCCCTGCGGCGCGTCGGGCAGCGCTTCGAGATGGCTCGCGGCGATCTGGAAGCGCGTGCTCGCATCGGTGCCGATCTCCACCGGCACCCGCGCCAGGGCGAGCACGGCGTTGCGATAGGCGACATAACCGGGCCGGGCAAAGGCGATGCGATCCCCCGGCGCGAACAGCGCGGCAATCGCCAGCGCCAGCGCCGGGCTGGCGCCGTTGGTGAGGATGATGCGGCCGGGATCGATGGCTAAGCCGTGGCGCTCGGCATAAAGCTGCGCGATGCGCTCGACGAGCGCCGGGCTCTCCCAATAGCCGCCGGCTTCGCTGTCGAGGCGGTGATGCGCGGCAGCAATGGCCAGCGGAGGCGCGCCGGTCGATGGCTGGCCGAACTCCATATGGATGACCGAGCGCCCCGCCACCTCGAGCGCATGGGCGCGCCGCGAAATCGCCATGGCGTGGAAAGGCTGGACAGCGGCGGGGTTCATGGTGTGGCGATAGCGAATGGCGCGCGCTCGCGCGAGCGGCGAATGGTCAAAGCCTGACGGTCAAAATCTGGCGCTTGTTAGCCGCGGCGGCAATGGCTAGTTTCGACCCAGAAACAGCCGTTCGGGCTGTCATCGCCGAATGACTGATTCTGGGTTGAAAGCAGCCGTAAGGTCATTCGCCGCGATCCGTTGCGGCGAGGTTGTTTCCCGCCCATATTCCCCTGAAAGATGTACGGCTTTGGCGGCTCTCGATTTTAGAAGCTTTCATCATTAGTTGCGACCTCACTAGGCGACGCTGATCGATACTGACGGGGCGGGGCCGCTGTTTAGGGGGATTTGTGCAGACGCGGCTGATCGAAGTCATGCCTGATGAGGAAAGTTGGACTGCCCGAGGCACCCGGGCTGTTCGCACTCACCCCCTTAAGGCCGCCGCCATTGTTGGCGCGGTACCGATTGTCGCGTTTGCGGCAATCCCAACTGCGTTCACCCTGGTTGGGACAGCCGTAGCGAGCATCATGGGAGACCTATGGCTCGGGGGGAGGCATGTAGAACAGGTTCCGCTTAAAAACGCATCCCTACTACGTGGTCCTGACGGTGACCCTCCAATATCAAATCAGATTTATGCATTTCATCCAGATCGATCGTTGGAGACGCTGATCATACCCGCTTCGGCATTTCACAGCTTCATTGTGAGCTAGCAGATCGCGCATCTTGTCGCCTACATCCGCGGGATAGTTGCTGCTCAGGACATTAGAATTGCGGTGTACTCAGAGAACGGTGCCAAGATCGCTATAACCGACTATCTGACGCGAGGCGGCGGGCTAAGTATAAAGGTACACGCTGGGTCGGCACGGCACCATTCGGTTGAATTGCACTATGATGTTCCAGAAGTGGTTCGCAGCGAAGGCGTACCCTTTTGGATCAGGGCGTTTCCTGACATCAAGGCTGCATTTCAGGGAGCCACCAAAGGGTCAGTAAATCGCAGCTTCTCCGTGGATACGAGTTTCGGTCTCACTATGTCGTTGGCAAAGTCGGCCGGCATCGATGCCAACTGGCTAGGCAAACAGAGATTTGAGATAGACGTAAGGTTCGGCTGAGGTTCCGCCGTTCTGTTTGCCGTACCGAGGGTCAACGGTTCTGGCCAAGGCCGCCGCAATCTTGTTGTCAGAGATCCGCCTTTCTGCGCACGGGCCATCCGGCAATATCGCGTGAATAAGCACCCAGACGTCTGATTTCGCTAGAAGCCGTCGCTTACTGACCCCGCCAAGAAAGGCAGCAGAGTCCCAGAATCGGTTATTGGAAGACCCGTCGCTATGGCACCAAGCGTCAGCTTCACGCCTTCGCCAGCATCTCGCCCATTTTCTGGTGGAGCATGTTGATCGCCTTCAGCGGCCGCACCATCACCTTGAAATGGGTGATCTGGCCTTCAGCATTCCAGGTGATCATGTCGACGCCGTTGATCTTGATGCCGTCGATGACATTTTCGAATTCAAGGATGGCGCTGTCGGCGCCGCGCCATTCGCCGACATAGGTGAAGCCCGGGCCGCCGAGGACTTTTTCGGCGCTGGCGAGATATTTGAAGACGATGTCGCGGCCGCGCTGCGGGGTGTGGACGACCGGGCTTTCGAACACCGCATCGGGGTGGATCATGGCGTGCAGCGCCGCCAGATCATGGTTGCGCATATAGCTGTACCAACTGTCGAGCGCGGTGCCGATCATGGTGTTGCCTTCCCCGTTCATGCCGCGGCCGCGAGTTCGGTGGCCTGGTTGATGGCGCGCTTGGCATCAAGCTCGCCGGCTTCATAAGCGCCGCCGATCAACTGCGACGCGATTCCGGCGGCGGCGAGGTCGTCGTGCAGCCCGCGCGCCGGTTCCTGGCCGGCGCAAATGATGACGGTATCGACATCATAAACGCGCGGCTCGCCGCCCAGCATCACATGCAGGCCGTCATCATCGATGCGCATATATTCGGCGCCGCCGACCATCGCCACGCCGCGGCGTTGCAGCGTCAGCTTGTGGGTCCAGCCCGTCGTCTTGCCGAGCGTCTTGCCCGGCGCGCCGGCCTTGCGCTGGAACAAGGTCACCTCGCGGTCGGACTTCGCCACTTGCGGCACGATGCCCGTCACGCCGCCGCGCGGGTGGTTGGCGAAATCGATTCCCCATTCCTTCGCAAAGACGTCGATATCGAGCGCCGCCGAAGTGCCTTCATGAGTGATCAGCTCGGCAACGTCGAAGCCGATGCCACCGGCGCCCATGATGGCGACGCGCTTGCCGACGGCGGCCTTGCCGGTGATGACATCGACATAGCTGACCGCCTTGGGGTGATCGATCCCGGGCACATCGGGCCGGCGCGGGGTGATGCCGGTGGCGATGATGACCTCGTCATAGCCTGACAGCATCGCCACATCGGCGCGGGTGTCGAGCCGCAGCGTGATGCCGAATTTTTCGATCATCCGGGCGTAATAGCGCAGCGTTTCGTAGAATTCCTCCTTGCCCGGAATGCGCTTGGCAAGGTTGAACTGCCCGCCGATTTCGGACGCCGCGTCGAACAGCGTCACGTCATGGCCGCGTTCCGCCGCCGTGACGGCATAGGCCAGCCCCGCCGGTCCGGCGCCGACGACCGCCAGCCGCTTGCGTGACCTGGTTGGCGCGACGATCAGTTCGGTTTCGCGGCAGGCGCGCGGGTTGACGAGGCAGCTCGTCAGCTTGCCGCCGAAAGTGTGATCGAGACAGGCCTGGTTGCAGGCGATGCAGGTGTTGATCTCGTCCTCGCGGCCCTCCAGCGCCTTTCGCACCAGTTGCGAGTCGGCAAGCATCGGCCGCGCCATCGACACGAGATCGGCATCGCCGCGCGCCAATACGGCTTCGGCAACGTCGGGCATGTTGATGCGGTTGCTGGTGATCAGCGGGATGTCGAGCTCCTTGCGCAGCCGCCCGGTTACCTGCGCAAAGGCGGCGCGCGGCACCATCGTCGCGATCGTCGGCACCTGGGCTTCGTGCCAGCAGAAATGCGTGCTCATGATATTGGCGCCGGCGGCTTCGACGGCCTTGGCCAACGTCACCACCTCGTCCCAGGCCATGCCGCCATCGAGCATGTCCATCGCGGCGATGCGGAAGATCAGCAGGAATTCATCGCCCACCGCAGCGCGCACCCGGCGCACGACCTCGACCGGGAAACGCATGCGATTTTCGAAACTGCCGCCCCATTGGTCGGTGCGGCGGTTGGTCTTTTCAACCAGGAACGCAGAAAGCAGATAGCCCGCCGAGCCGATGATCTCCACCCCGTCATAGCCGGCCAGCTTGGCCATCGCGGCACAATTGGCGAAGTCGTTCAGCTGCTTTTCGATGCCATCATCATCGAGTTCATTCGGCACGAACGGCCCGATGCGCGACTTGACCGGCGAGGGCGCAACAGCCGCGGGCGTATAGGCGAGTGGCCCGGTGTGCAGGATCTGCATGCAGATCTTCACCTCCGGGTCGGCGGCATGCACCGCTTCGGTGACGATCCGGTGCTGCGCCGCTTCGGCCGGCGTCGACAGCTTGCTGCCCGACCCGCCGGCTTCGGCATTGGGGAAGATGCCGCCGGTGATGATCATGCCCACGCCGCCGCGCGCACGCTCGGCGAAATAGGCGGCCTGGCGGACGAAACCGCCCTCGATATCCTCGAGCCCGGTGTGCATCGAGCCCATCAGGATGCGGTTCTTCAGCCGGGTGAAGCCCAGGTCGAGCGGGCTGAACACATGCGGGTAGCGCGTTTCACCGATCATCATTTTCCCCTTAGCGCCCCGTGTACACCGGCGGGCGCTCTTCCAGAAAGGCCCGCATGCCTTCGGCAAAATCATCGGACGCGGCGCACATCAGCTGGTTGCGGTTCTCGATCGCCATGGCGGCTTCCAGGCTCGGCGCGTCGATCGCCATGGCGAGGCCCTCCTTGGTCATCCGCAGCCCCATCGGCGAGGTGGCGAGCATGTCGTCGACATAGGATTGCGCCACCGCCTCCAGCGCTTCATCGGGCACGACTTCGGAGACAAGGCCCGTCGCCAGCGCCCGCGGCGCATGGATGAAGCGCCCGGTCAGCATCAATTCCGCCGCCACCGACGCCCCGACCAGCCGCGGCAGGAAATAGCTGACGCCCATGTCGCAGGAGGACAGGCCAAGCTTGATGAAAGCGGCATTCATCCGGGCACTTTCCCCGGCGATGCGGATATCGGCCGCCAGCGCAAAGGCAAGGCCGCCGCCGCACGCCGGCCCGTGCACCGCGGCGATGATCGGCTGCGGGCAGCGCCGCATGCGGATATAGACATCGGCGAGATAGCCCTGGAAGCCGAAGCCGCCACCATAAGGGATGGTGCTGCGGTCGAGCGCGCCCTGGTCCTTGATGTCGAGACCGGCGCAAAAGGCGCGCCCGGCGCCGCGCATCACGACGATGCGGACGCTGGCGTCGTTATACAGCTTGCCGAAATAGTCACTGAGTTCGTGCACCATCGCCAGCGAGATGCTGTTCATCGCCTCGGGCCGGTTGAGCGTCAGCCAGTCGGTGGCCCCGCGCTTTTCAACCGTGATCGTCGTGTACATCACCGTGACCCCTGGCCATCGTCGATCTTGATCACCGTCCCCGTCACACATTCCGACGCCGGCGACAGCAGGAACAACAGGCTCAAATCCATCTGCGCCGGATCGCCGATGCGGCCCCGCGGAAAATATTGGCTGATGTCGCCCATGCGTTCGAGCATGCCGTCCATCATTTCCGAATTGAAGGCGCCGGGTGCCAGCGCGTTGACGTTGATCATGTTCCTCGCCCATTCGACCGCCAGCGCCTCGGTCATCCGCACCACCGCGCCCTTGCTGGTGGAATAAAGCGCCGCGCCATTGCCCGCATAATCATAGGCCGCCATCGACGCGATGTTGACGATCCGCCCCGGCAGTTTCGCCGCGATCAGCCGCCGCGCGACCTCGCATGACAGGATGAACGGCGCCCGCACATTGGTATCGAGCACCCGGTCGATGAGCTCGACCGACATCTTCACCGCACGTTGCGCATCAGGAATGCCAGCGTTGTTGACGAGCAGGCTGACCGGCCCCATCGCTGCCTCCACGGTGCCGACGATGCTCGTCAACTGGTCGGCGTCGGTAACATCGAGCGCAAACGCCTGCGCCACCCCGCCCGCCGCCTCGATCTCGGCCACCAGCGCCGCCAACCGGTCGGTACGCCGCGCCGTCACCGCCACCTTCGCCCCTGCCGCCGCGATCACCCGCGCAAAGCGCCAGCCGAGCCCGGCCGAGGCACCGGTAACGAGCGCCACTTGGCCGGTCAGATCATGCGAGGCATTGGGCAGGGGATAGATCATCGGCAGCCTTTCGTTTCGCGCCAGCTTCTGCCCGAAACCACCGCCGGCGCTACTGGCAGTCTTGCTACTTCACCCCCGCCTTCACCCCGTACCGCGCATATTGTTCATCGATGCGCGGGCTGGAAAAGCGCGCCGCGGCCAGATCATCGGCGGCATCGGCGGCGCGGCCCTGACGTTCGGCGATGATGCCGCGCATGAAGCGGCTAGCGGCAAGTTCGGGGGCCTGGTCGAGCGCCGCGTCGATATCGATCAGCGCATCGTCGAGCCGGCCAAGCTTGAAATAGACCATCGATCGGCTGTCGAGCGCCGCCGTCGCGCTGTCACCCAGCTCGATCGCCTTTGTGCAATCCTTGAGCGCGGTATCGAGCTGCACCGACAGCGTCGCCTTGATCCAGCAGCGCGCGTTGAGCAGGCTCGAATCGCCTGGCTTGGCGGCGATCGCGGCGGCAATGCTCGCCAGCGCCGCCTCGGCGTCCCCCGCGGTCATTTCGATATCGGCCTTGGCGCTGAGCAGATTGGGCACATTTTCGCCGCCGGCATCGATACGTTCCTGCAGCCGCGCGACGGCGGCGGCGCGTTGCCCGGTCAGCCCCTCCATTTCGGCGAGCGACACCAGCGTCCGCTGCGCCCCGGGATCGAGCGCATACGCCGCCTTCGTATCAGCGAGCGCCTTCGCATCGTTCTTCAGCGCATAATGCAGCGCGGCGCGCGACAGATAGGCATCGACATCGGGCCGTGTCGCGATGACCTGGTCAAGATCGGCGATCGCGCCCTTGCGGTCCTCGATGCTGCGGCGGAAATCGGCGCGTTGGCCAATCGCATCGGCCTTTTCGGTCGCTTCGGCGATCAGCGTCGCATAGGCCGCCTCGATCGGCGCGATCAGCCCCTTGGCCTGCGCCGCGCGGATGACCTGCCAGCGCCGCGGATAATCGGCCGGCGCCTTGACCTTCAAGCGCCGCGTCCGCGCCAGGGCGAGCGCGGCGCGTGTCGCGGCGACATCGGCCGGCTTGATCTCGCGCGCCGTTTCATCGGCACGGTCGATCAACGTCACGGTGTCGCCGACCTGGCTGAACTTGCGGGTGATATCGGCGCCGGCAACCGTCGTTAGCGTGCGGTCGCCTTCTACCACGAAACCCTTGCCGCCATCGGGCAGCGCCAATTGCAGCTCGAACAAGGCCGAGGCGATATCGCCGGTGCGCACCGGCAATTCGCGCCATTCGGGCCGCGCCCGGTCGCCATCGAACTTGATGTCGCCGACCAATTTGTCGAGAGTCCATTCGAAGCGCCGGTCGTTGCGTCGCCAGCTGCCACCGGTCAGGCCGGTGGCATGGATCACCGTCGTCGCGGTGTCGGCATCATAGCTGATCGATCGCGTCACGATCAGGCTGTTGTTGGTCAGCTTGGAAACGATGCCATCGAGCGCTTCCTTGCGCTTTTCGCCCGATACCGCCGCGGCACCGGCGTTGATGTTTTCCGCCAGCGCACCGTGCAGCACGACATCGGCGGTAAACGGCGCGACGATGCCGATGCCGGCGCGCTGGTCGATGCGCTGGTGGACCTCGATATTGGGCCGGGCATTGGCACGATTGGCGATGGCGATCAGCGCCGAACCGCTGTCACGCACCGGCAGCACGTTGCGCAGATTGGGGGTGTCGCCCAGATCCGCCGCCCGCGTGCCGGTACCGGTGCCATCGAGCCAGTAATCCTGGCCCTCGATCGTGGCATGGACAAGGACATGGTTGAACGCTGCCGCCGATGGCAGCCGCCGCGGCACATGATCGCCCAGTTGCGTGTGCGCCATCACCGCTTCGGCCTTGACCCCCAGCGCATCGAGGATCGCCAGCAACAGCAGCGTTTTGGCCTTGCAATCGCCGTAGCGGACGTCCCAGGTCTTTTCGGGCGGCTGCGGCACATAATTGCCATTGTCGAGGCCGTTGAACAGGTATCGCACCTCGCTCTGCACCAGCCGCAGCGCCAGCGCCGTGCGGGCGCGCGGATCGCTCGTCGCCGCCGCTATCCGCGCCACTTCGCCGGCGAGCGCGCCGCCGGGCGTGATGGTGCCCTGCGTCCGGTACTGCGGGGCCATCACCCGCGCGACATCGGCCCAATCCTTGAAGGTCGAAACCTCGATGATCGGCAAGGGCCGGAAACGTTGCGGCACATCGCCGGGCAGGTCGGGCTGTTTGGGCAAGGGCAATTGCAGGGTGAGTTCGCGGGTCTCGCCAAGCTTGGTCAGCTTCGCCTCGCCGGTCTTGGCGAGCGCCTGCCAGCGCACATCGGTGGCGGCATTCCACAACAGCCGCACCCGGGCAAAATCGGCGCGGCTCTGGTCGCCCAGCAAGCCTGCGGTCGATTGCATGGCACCCTTCAGCACCGGGTCGCTGTGCGTCACCGAATAGCTGACGCGCAAAACGTCGCCGATGCGCAGGCCGGTGACCGGCATCGTTGCGGTCAGCACGCCATCGATCATCAATTGTTCGAGCCCGCGTTCGCGGCGCAGGATCGTCATCGGCTCCTTGGCGGCGAGCAGGTCGATGCTTTCCGCCCCGCGCAGGATGGTGATGCGGTGGACGATCAGGTCCCCCGAATCGGGTTGCCATTGCAGCTTGACCGTGCCGGCGCTCGACAGTGCCTGTTCGGACTGGATGCGGCTGGCGCTGTCGACGTAGGTGGTGACCGTGCCGCCATCGAGCCGCTGCTGCTGGTCGAGAACGACAATCGGACTGCCATCAGGGCCGAGCCGGGCCGGATCGACCGGCGGTGCCGGCACGACCCAGGCCGGCGCCGGGGCATACAGCGGCTTGTTGCCGGCAACGACCGGCGCGGCGGTGAGCGCAAAGAGCAGCGGAGCCGAAAGCCGAATCGCAAAATCATTCATGCGATGAGTGTTAGACGACAAATATTGGCAGCAACAGCGGCACGAAGTCGCCAGCGCGAGGGGGAATCAACGCCCTCCCCACAGAGGGGGAGGGCGTTTCGGTTACGCCGCGTCGACCATCACGATCTCGCTGTCCTCGAGCGCCGTTAACCGCAGCACCTCGACGCCCGCAATCGCCGCGCCGTCACGCGCGCCGACTTCGGTGCCGTCGATGACCACGCGGCCGGTGGCGGGCACCAGATAGGCGCGGCGATCGGCACCCAGCCGATATTCGGTGCTGTCACCCGCCTTCAGCGTCGCGCCAACCACCCGCGCGTCGGTGCGGATCGGCAGCGCGTCGCCATCATCGGCATAGCCCGAGGCCAGCGTCACGAAAGCACCACTACGGTCACCCTTCGGAAAGGGCTTGGCACCCCAGGCCGGGCGTTCGCCGGCGCGGGTCGGCACGATCCAGATCTGGAAGATCCGCGTCGCGACATCTTCATGGTTCCATTCGCTATGCGTGATGCCGGTGCCCGCCGACATGACCTGGACATCGCCGGCTTCGGTGCGGCCCTTGTTGCCGAGATTGTCCTCATGGCTGATCGCGCCTTCGCGGACATAGGTGATGATCTCCATGTCGCGGTGCGGATGCGGCGGAAAGCCGGTGTGCGGGGCGATGATATCGTCGTTCCAGACGCGCAGATTGCCCCACTGCATGCGCTTGGGATCATGATAGCTGGCGAACGAAAAATGGTGCTTGGCATCGAGCCAGCCGTGGTTGGCACCGCCGAGGCTGGCAAAGGGGCGAAGTTCGATCATTTTCAATCTCCCGACAGGAAGCGCCGCAGCGCGTTGACGCTGATATAGGGCGCTTGCACCTCGCGAAAAATCCTGAAAATATCCGGCTAAATGTTCAGGATTATCGAATGACACCCAATCCCGGCCTGCCGACGCTCGAACAATTGCGCATCTTCCTTGCCGTCGTCGAAGCGCAGAGTTTCGCCGGCGCGGCACGGCGGCTCAACCGCGCCATATCGGTGATCAGCTATGGCATCACCAATCTCGAAGCCCAATTGGGGGTCAGCCTGTTCGACCGCGAGGGCAGCCGCAAGCCGGTGCTCACCGAGGCGGGTCGCGCCGTGCTGGTCGAAGCGCGGCGGGTGGCCGACGGTGTGGATGGCCTGCGCGCCACGGTCAAGGGCCTGCTCGGCGGGCTCGAGGCGTCGGTCGATCTTGCTGTCGATGTCATGGTGCCGACCGACCGGCTCGGCGCGATCCTGCGTGAATTTGCGGCGACGTTTCCCACCGTCTCCCTGCGGCTGCACGTCGAAACCCTTGGCGCCATCACCGCGCTCGTCGTCGATGGCACCGCGGTGCTCGGCATTTCGGGGCCGCTGATCCAGGGTGCGACAGGGATCGAGGTGCGCGCTGCCGGCTCGGTGCTGATGGTGCCGGTCGCGGCGCCGTCGCACCCGCTCGGCCAGCTGGCCACGATCGCGCCCGGCGCCGCGCGCGACCATGTCCAGCTCGTGCTCAGCGATCGCTCGCGCTACACCGAAGGCCAGGATTTCGCCGTGGTGTCCGCGCGGACCTGGCGGCTTGCCGATCTCGGCGCCAAGCATGCGTTGCTGCGCGAAGGCATCGGCTGGGGCAACATGCCGTTGCCGCTGGTCGCCGCCGATCTCGCCGCCGGTACGCTGGTGCGGCTGGCGCTGCCCGATCATCCGGGTGGCCGCTATCGCTTTTCGGGCATGTGGCGGCGCGATGCACCGCCGGGGCCGGCGGCGGCATGGTTGCTGGAAGCGTTCGTGGCGCGTGGGGTTGCGGATGCGGGCGAGGCAATGGCGGACATTTAATCCTCTCCCCCTGCGGGAGAGGGGCTTAAACCGCCAGATTGTCGATCAACCGTGTCGTCCCCATCACCGCCGCCGCCAGCAGCCGCGCCCCCGGGGTCACGGCGCGCAACGGGGTCAAGCGCTCACCATCGACGAGTTCGAAATAATCGATGCGCGCAAAGCCCGCCGCCGCGATCCGCCGTTCGCCCGCCGCCAGCGCCGGGGCGACATCGCCGCCGGCACGCAGTGCCTCGCGGGCCCGGGCCAGCGCTTGCGGCAACGCCACGGCGCGGGCGCGTTCATCGGCAGTCAGGTACAGGTTGCGCGACGACAGCGCGAGGCCATCGTCGTCACGCACGATCGCCGCGCCGATGATCTCCGTCCCCAGATCGAGATCGGCGACCATGCGGCGGATGATGGCAAGTTGCTGCCAGTCCTTTTCGCCGAACACCGCGACATCGGCGCGGGCCGCCGCCAACAGCTTCGAAACCACCGTCGCCACGCCATCGAAATGCCCCGGCCGCGCCGCGCCGCAGAGCAGGTCGGGCAGCGCCGCGACGCGGACATAGCTGGCGAAACCCGGCGGATACATGGTGGCAACGGTCGGCGCATACAGCAGCTCGCAGCCCGCAGCGCGCAGCTTTTCGGCATCGCCGGCCTCGTCGCGCGGATAGCGATCGAGATCCTCGGTCGGGCCGAACTGCTTGGGGTTGACAAAAATCGACGCCGCCACCTTGTCGGCGCGCTTCAGCCCTTCGGTGACCAGCGCCAGATGGCCGGCATGCAACGCGCCCATCGTCGGCACGAAGGCGACGCGATGCCCGGCGCGTTTCCAGGCCTCCATCGCCTGGGTGAGCGCCTGCGGGGTGCGCACGATCGGCAGCGGGTCGGTCACCAATGGCCTTTCAGTTGACTTCGCCGCGCGGCTGTGTGCGAAACGCAAAGGGTTGGCAAGCATATCGGGGTTGCATGACGGCAGAAACGAAACGGGCGCACATCATCGTGCTCGGCAATGAAAAGGGCGGATCGGGCAAATCGACCACCGCCGTCCATATCGGCGTGGCGCTCGCCCATGCCGGTTTTCGCACCGCGATGCTCGATCTCGATTCGCGCCAGCGCACGGTTGCCCGCTATCTCGAAAACCGCGTTGCCTTCGCCAAGGCGCGCGATCTCGATCTGCCCACGCCCGATATCGCCGTCATCGCCGATGGCCCCGAAGCCCTCGCCGAACTGGCGCTGCGGCTCGAACAGGCGTCGGGCTTCGATTTCATCGTCATCGACACGCCGGGACGCGATTCCGAACTCGGCCGCGCCGCGCTCGCGCGTGCCGACACGATCATCACCCCGATCAACGACAGTTTCGTCGATTTCGACCTGATCGGCCAGGTCGATCCCGAAACCTTCGCGGTCAAGCGCCCAAGCTTTTATGCCGAACTGATCTGGGATGCGCGGCGGCAACGCGCCAAGGCCGATGGCGCCACGGTCGATTGGGTCGTGCTGCGCAACCGCCTCGCCTCGCTGGAGGCCCGCAACCGCAAACGCGTCGGCGCGGCGCTCGATGCACTGTCGAAACGCGTCGGCTTTCGCGTCGTCGGCGGCTTGTCGGAACGTGTCATCTTCCGCGAATTCTTCCCGCGCGGTCTCACCCTGCTCGATCGCGCCGCGCTGGAGGATTTCAGCCTCAGCCATGTCGGCGCGCGTGCCGAATTGCGCGCGCTGATCGCCGCGCTGGCACTGCCCGGCTGGGATGCGGACAAGCTCGCCTGATGGGGCTGGCGCTCATCCTCGCCGCAGCGCTGGCCTGGTGGCTGCACAAGCGCGGCGAATTGCTGCCCAATCTCGCCCGGCTCGGCGGCAGCGGGGCGGCGCTGCTGCTGGCGTTGAAGCTGCTCGAAGGCGGGCATCTGCTCGGCGCCGGGGTGGCGGGCGCCGCGGGGGCCTGGTGGTGGCACAGCCGGCGGCCGCGCACCGGTGCCGTTCGCCCCGATGAAGCGCGTGCACTGGCGGCGCTTAACCTTGCCCCGGGGGCCGATCCCGAAACGATTCAGGCGGCCTGGCGACGCGCGATGGCGACAGCGCATCCCGATGCCGGCGGCAGTGATGCCGCCGCCAGCGCGCTGACCGCGGCGCGGGATTTGTTGCTCGCAAGGCAACCAAAGCCCTAACGCGTTCGTAATGAAAATGAATTCGTTGCGCATTACACCCGCGGCTGGCATCGCCATGCCGCAACGCAGCGCGACCGAAGCAAGCGGAGAATCACGTGACCCCCACGCAGCACAGCTTCCACCCCACGTCCCTGCGTGAATACGACATTCGCGGCCTGGTCGGCGACACGCTGACCGAGGCCGACGCCTATGCCATCGGCCGCAGCTTCGGCACCATCATCGCGCGCAGCGGCGGGTCGCGCGTCGCGGTCGGCTATGATGGCCGCACGTCGTCGCCGATCTTTGAAACCGCGCTCGTCGCCGGGCTCAACGATGCCGGCATTGCAGCCGTCTGTATCGGCCTCGGCCCGACGCCGATGCTGTATTACTCCGTCTACGAACTCGCGTGCGACGGCGGTATCATGATCACCGGCAGCCACAACCCGCCAGCTTACAATGGCTTCAAGATGATGCTGAAGGACCGGCCCTTCTTCGGCGCCGATATCCGCGCGCTCGGCGAAATGGCGGCGGCGGGCGACTGGGCCAGCGGCACCGCCGGCAGCAGCCGCATCGACATCATGGACCGTTATGTCGACCGGCTGGTCGAAGGTTTCGATACCACCCGTGCCTTCACCATCGCCTGGGATTGCGGCAACGGCGTCGCCGGCCCGGTCGTCGAACGGCTGGTGCAGCGCCTGCCCGGCACCCATCACCTGATGTTCACCGAAGTCGACGGCAATTTCCCCAACCACCACCCCGATCCGACCGAGGAAAAGAACCTTGCGGATCTCAAGCGCGTCGTTGCCGAAGAAGGCTGCGATTTCGGCCTGGCCTTCGATGGCGATGCCGACCGGCTCGGCGCGATCGACAGCCTCGGCCGGGTCGTCTGGGGTGACCAGCTGCTCGGCATCCTCGCCGAACCGGTGCTCGCGGCGCTGCCCGGCGCGACGATCATTGCGGACGTAAAGGCCAGCCAGGCGCTGTACGACCGCATCGCCGAACTCGGCGGCACGCCACTGATGTGGAAGACCGGCCACAGCCTGATCAAGGCGAAAATGAAGGAAGTCGACAGCCCGCTCGCCGGCGAAATGTCGGGGCACATCTTCTTCAAGCACGAATGGTATGGCTTTGACGATGGCATCTACGCCGGCATCCGGCTGATCCGTGCCGTCGCCGCGCTCGGCGGCTCGCTGACCGCGCTCAAGGACGCCATGCCGGCGATGGTCAACACCCCCGAACTGCGTTTCCAGTCATCGGAAGAGCGCAAGTTCGAAGTCGTCGCCGAAGTGTTGGCGCGGTTGAAGGCCAAGGGCGCGCGCGTTGACGAAACCGATGGTGCCCGCGTCACCAGCGCCGATGGCTGGTGGTTGCTGCGCGCCTCGAACACCCAGGATGTGCTCGTCGCCCGCGTCGAGGCCCGCGATGCCGAAGCGCTGGCGCGGCTGCAGGCCGAACTCGATGCAGCACTCGCCGAATCGGGTGTGGCGCCCACCGTCGTCGGCCACTGACCAGGGCAGATGCTGCAGGAACAAGGATTATGTTGCACCGCAACATGACCCCTTGAAATCGGTTCCGACTCTCGTTATGTTGCATTGCAGCAAGAACGTGGAGTTTCGCATGCCGACCAAGTCGACCACCGCCCCGAAGAAGGCCCGCGCTCCCCGCGCGGCCAAGCCGGCTGTGGCTACGAAGGTTGACACCGCAGTCGCCGCCAGCACGCCTGTTATCGCCAAGCCGACCGTGGCGCCTGTTACCGCCAGGCCGGTGCCAGCGCCCGTCGCCGCCAAGCCGGTCCCAGCGCCTGTGGTGGCCACGCCCGTCGCAGCCACGCCGGCACCGAAGGCCGTTGCAGAAAAGCCCGTTGCAGAAAAGCCCGTTGCTGCAAAACCTGCTGCAACCATGCCCGCTGCAACCAAGCCTGTCGTCGCCAAAACCGCCGTCGCCAAAACCGCCGTCGTCAAACCCGCAACCGTCAAACCCGCAACCGCCAAACCCGTGGCGACCAAGCCCGCTACGGCAAAGCCGGTTGCAACCAATCCCGTCGTCGCCAAGCCGGCCACGCCGGTGCTGCGCAGTGTCGCCACCAGCGCCGCTGTCCCTGCCCCCAAGGTCGAAGCCCCGCGGCCGCGGCCTGTTCTCGCGTCAGTACCAACCCCGATCATCCCCAAAATCAAGGAGAGCCTCATGGCCGCCGCATTCGAAACCAACCCCGAAAAGATCGCCGAAACCCTCAAGGCCGGCGTTGCCCAGCTCAACACCAGCGCCGAAGCGGCAATGACCAGCGGCAAGGCTGCCATGGAGCAGATCACCGCCAAGTCGAAGGAAGCTGTCGAAGGCAGCATGAAGTCGCTCGACGAAATGACCGAAATGGCACGCGGCAATGTCGAAGCGCTGCTCGCTTCGGCCCGCACGGCCCAGTCGGGCATCGAAGCCATGGTCGCCCATGTCAGCGAAGTCTCGAAGAAGAGCTTCGACGAAGCCAGCGCCATCGCCAAGTCGATCGCCAGCGCCAAGACGCCGAACGAAATGATGCAGATCCAGAGCGAATTCGCCAAGGCGCAGTATGACAGCGCCGTCGCCGAATTTTCGAAGATGACCGAAATGATGGTCAAGCTTTCGGGCGAAGCCATGGAGCCGATGCAGAACCGCATCGCGCTCGCCACCGACAAGATGAAGACGCTGTTCAACAAGTAAAAGCTGTTGAAACCGGCAAGGGGCGGGTGCGGCGACGCGCCCGCCCTTTTCTGTGGGCGCTTCCCGCCGTATATAGGGCCATGCATTCCCGCCCGGAGCAGGCCCCCCCAGCAATGACCTTCCAGATTTCAGCCAGCGATTCCGACCGCAAGGACGGTGATACCGGCATCGGTACCGGCGTCGGCGTCGCCACCAAGACAAAGCCGAAAACCGCCAAGCCGTCGCTCTACAAGGTGCTGCTGCTCAACGACGACTATACCCCGATGGAGTTCGTCGTCCTCACCTTGCAGCGCTTTTTCCGCATGGACATCGAAGCCGCGACCCGCGTCATGCTCCACGTCCACCAGCGCGGTGTCGGCGTGTGCGGCATCTTCACCTATGAAGTCGCCGAGACCAAGGTCAGCCAGGTCATCGATTTCGCGCGGGAGCATAACCACCCGCTGCAATGCACGATGGAAAAGGACTGAACGCTCAGCGTTCGTTCTACCTTCTTCCCTTCCCTTTCGTCTCCCCTCCCGGAACGGGAGGGGTCGGGGGTGGGAACGACTTCCCCGACGCGACTGCCTTTCGGCACAGAGAACCCACCCCCGACCCCTCCCGTTCCGGGAGGGGAGAAGAGTAGCATGACCCACCTTTCCAGCTTCACCCCCGGCGTTCACGCCGTCATCATCGGCGCGTCAGGCGGCATCGGTGCCGCCTTTGCCGACCTGCTCGACGCCGACCCCCGGGTCGCGCTCGTCACCCGCCTGTCGCGCGCTACCGGCCTGGATCTAACCGATCCGGCGAGCATCAGCGCCGCCGCAGCCGCGCTCCCCACCGCGCCACACCTCGTCATCGTCGCTACAGGGTTGCTCCACGACGACACGTCGACCCCGCCCATCGCCCCCGAACGCGACCTGCGTCAGCTTTCCGGCGCTGCGCTGGCGCGCAATTTCGCCATCAATGCCACCGGCCCGGCGCTGGTTGCGCAAGCCTTTGTGCCGCTGTTCCCGCCAAAAACCCGCACGGTCTTTGCCGCGCTGTCGGCACGCGTCGGCTCGATTTCGGACAACAGGCTCGGGGGTTGGCACGCCTATCGCGCCTCGAAGGCGGCGCTCAACCAGTTGCTGCGCACCATCGCCATCGAAACCGCGCGCAAGAACCCGCACGCCACCGTCCTCGGCCTCCACCCCGGCACCGTCGATACCGGCCTGTCAAAGCCTTTTCAGCGCAATGTGAAGACGCTTTTCACCCCCATTCATTCGGCCGCGGCGCTGCTCGGTGTCATCGATGCCGCCACCCCGGCGCAATCGGGGCTGCTGATCGGTTGGGCCGGCGAGGTCATTCCCTACTGAATGGACAGCGCCGCCAGCCTCGCTTAGCGTGCCATTAATGGCCAGCATTCCAGCCCCGGCAGCGACCGAAACCTCTGGCCTGGTGCGTAGCATCGGCCCTGTTGCCCTTACCGCCACCTTCCTGGGCGTCTTCATCGGCAGCGGCATCTTCACCCTGCCCGCGCCGATGGCTGCAGCCGTCGGCAGCTATGCCCCTCTCGCCTATCTCGCCTGCGCCATCGCGGTCGGATCGGTGCTGATCTGCTTTGCCGAAGCGTGCAGCCGCGTCCCCGTCGCCGGCGGCCCGCAAGGCTTTGTCGAGGCGGCGTTCGGCCCCTATTGGGGCTTCCTGACCGGCGCCTTCAATTGGGCGAGCGCCGTGCTGGGCGTGGCCGGCGTTGCCGCCGCCGCCGCCGATGCGATTGGCACCGCCGTTCCGGCGCTCGCTGGCGGCCCGGTGCGCAGCCTGGCAATCATCGGCTGGTTTGCCGCGCTGGCGCTGATCAACCTGCGCGGTGTCGGCTTTGCCGCGCGCTTCGTGGCGCTGGTGACGAGCATCAAGCTCATACCCCTGGCGCTATTCGTCGGGGTCGGCATCTGGTTCATTGCGCCGGGCAATCTGACGTTGCCGCTCGTCGACAGTGGCAGCAGCGCCGATATCGGCCGTGCCGCGATCCTGGGCATCTTCATGTTCACCGGCGTTGAAACCGCGCTGGCGATCTCGGGGGAAGTGCGCGAGCCGGCGCGCACCATCCCGCGCGCCGTTATCGCCGCGCTCGCGCTTTATGCCACCCTGTGCATCACCGTGCAGATCGTCGCGCAAGGTCTTCTCGGCCCGGCGCTCGCCGGGGCTGTCGCGCCGCTGCCGCTGGCAATGGCGCAAATATCGGCGCCGCTCGGAATCATCGTGGCGGCCGGCGCGGTCATCTCGATGCTCGGCTATACCGCCGGTGATTCGATCGGATCGCCGCGCATGCTGTTCGCCATGGCGCGCGATGGCTTCCTGCCGCGCCGGCTCGGCACCGTGCACCCGCGCAACCACACGCCGTGGGTCGCCAGCTTCACCCACGCGGCCCTGTGCGCCGGGCTGGCGGTATCGGGCAGCTTCACCGCACTCGCCATCGTCGCGACGCTGGCGTGCGTGATGGTCTATTTCATCGGCTGTGCCGCAACATTACGGCTGCGCGCCCGCAATGTCGCCACTGCCGGTACCCCGGTGCGCATCCCGGGGCTGACGCTGCTGGCGGCGATCGGCATCGGCTCGATGCTGTGGGTGACAGCGCAATCGACCCAGGCCGAAGCGATCGGCATCGCGGTGTTTACACTGGTCGCCAGCCTTGTATATCGCTTTCGCCGTGCACCGAATACGATTGTTTGACGTGTCCTACACGAACCCTATCGGTTACTAAAACCGGTCTGCCGCAGTTGGCGGCGCCAGAGGTCAAACGATGAAATGCCCCGCAGATGCGTAAACTTTGTCAACTTCGCTTCAGAACGCCTTGGCATCGGCATAGGCCGCCAGCGCTCGCGCCCGGCCTTCGGCATGGCCGACGATCGGCTTGGGATAGGTCCGCCCCAGCGTCACCCCGGCGGCGCGCAGCATCAACGGCTCGGCATCGAACGGCGCGTGAATATCGGCATCGCGAAGTTGGGCCAGCTCGGGCACCCATTGCCGGATATAGGCGCCGGCATCGAATTTGGCGCTTTGCGTCACTGGCGCAAACACCCGGTTGAACGGCGAGGAATCGACCCCCGATCCCATCACCCATTGCCAGCCCAGCGAATTGGCACCCAGATCGGCATCGACAAGGCAATCCCAGAACCAGCGCTCGCCCTGCCGCCAGTCGATGAGCAAGTGCTTGACAAGAAAGGAGGCAGCAATCATCCGAACGCGATTGTGCATCCAGCCGGTCGCCCACAATTGCCGCATCCCGGCATCGACGATCGGGTAGCCGGTGCGGCCCTGCTGCCAGGCCCTGAGCTCGGCGGGGGCATCGCGAAACGCTATCGCGTTAAATTGTTCGCGGCCGGGTTCATCGGCGTGATCGGGGAACTGATCGAGGATATTGGCGGCAAAATCGCGCCAGCCGAGCTCGCGCAGATAGGGTTCGGCCTGGGCCGCCGGCACGGCATCGGCAACGGCGTGCCAGACGCTGCGGACCGAGATTTCGCCGAGCGCCAGGTGCGGCGACAGCCGCGACGAACCTTCCTTCGACGGCAGGTTACGGGCGGTGTCGTAATCGGCAGCGGCATCGAGGAAATCGGCCAGCCGCGCGGCTGCGCCGGCTTCACCGGGGGTCCAGACATCGAAGCCGGCGGCCCAGTCGCGCGTCGGCAGAAGTGCCAGATCGGCGAGTTTGTCGCCGGCGGGCGGGGGCGCAAAGTCGATGGTCTCGGGCGCCGGCACCGGCCGTGGCGGCGGCATCTGCTCGCTCAGCTTGCGCCACCAGGGCGTGAAGATGCGGTAGCGCCCGCCGCCGCCGGCGAGCACGCTGTTCGGCGGCGCCAACAGCGCGCCGTGATAACGTTTCAACGTCACGGCTTTCGCCACTGCCGCATCCTGCGCCTTGGCCCAGGGTTCGTAATGGGTCAGCGTGTGGACCGCCGCGGCGCCGATCTGCCGCGCCACTTCGGGCACCACGAACCCCGCCGCGCCGCGTCGCAACACAAGGGTGCCGCCCCGCGCCGCGAGGTCCTTTGCAAGGGCTTCAAGGCTGAAATGCAGCCACCAGCGCTGCGCCGCACCCATCGCCCAGGCCGCCGGCGTTACATCATCGAGCACGAACAAGGCCACCACCGGGCCAGAACGGGCGGCAGCGGCAACTGCGGCATGGTCGGCAAGCCGAAGGTCGTTGCGGAACCAGACAAGATGCGGGGCTGACATTCCCCTGTCATACCGGCTATGGCCCGGCCTTGTCGCGGTGGAAACCGCTCCGCAGAAAGCGCCCAAATGCCGCAACTGGCCTATGTCGATGGCCGCATCGTCCCGCTTGCCAACGCCGGCGTCTCGATCGAGGACCGCGGCCTGCAATTCGCCGACGCGCTCTATGAAGTCGCCGCCGTGCTCAATGGCCGGCTGCTCGATTGGTCGCAGCACCTTGTCCGGCTGCGGCGCGGGCTGGCGGCGCTGTTCATCGATTTCCCGATGTCGGACGCCGCGCTGACGCTTCAGGCCAAGCGGCTCATCGCCGCCAATGGCCATGCCGATGCGATAATCTACCTCCAGGTCAGCCGCGGTGCGGCACGGCGTGACCATGGGTTTCCGGCCGATGCGCAGGCATCGCTGATCATGACCGTGCGGCGTTTCGATTTTGCCCAACGGGTGGCGCAGCAGCGCAAGGGAGTCGGCGTCATCACCGTCAACGACATGCGCTGGCGGCGGGTCGACCTGAAGACCACCGGCTTGCTAGCGAACGTCATGGCAAAACAGGATGCCCGCGCCGCCGGTGCCTTCGAAGCCTGGCTGGTCGGGCCCGACGATGTGGTACGCGAGGGGAGTTCGACCAATGCCTGGATCGTCAAGGATGGCACGCTGATCACCCATCCACTGTCGGAATCGATCCTGCCCGGCATTGCCCGCGCTGCCTTGCTTCGGCTCGCGACCGGTGCGAGGATCGCAATTGCCGAGCGGCCTTTCACGCTCGCCGAAGCGCTGGCGGCCGATGAAGCGCTGCTGACGTCGACCACGGCGCCATTGCTGCCGGTGGTGAAGATCGACGGCAAACCCGTCGGTAGCGGTAGCCCGGGGCCGATGGCGGCACGATTGGCGGCGCTGGTGTGGGGCGATATCACGGCACAAACCGGCTGGCAGCCGCCCGCCTGATACGAAAAGGGGGAGCGCGCCTGCTCCCCCTTACCAAGACGTTGCGCCAGCTTACATCGTCGGCGGTGCGGGCGGTGCCGGCATGTCGTCCATGCCGCCGCGCTTGCCGCGCCAGCCCCTCATGCGGGTTTCCATACGGGTCTTCATTGCCCGTGTATCGGCAACAAAGGCCTTGCGATCGGCCAGTGACAGCTTGCCGAAAGCCGCCAGCATCGCTGCCTGGTGGCGTTCGCGGCTGGCATTCGCCGCGTTACGTTCATCATCGAGCGCCCGCTTCAGCGCGCCGGTATCGAGTCTTTCGGCTTCGAGCAGCGTCAGCATCCGGTCTCGCGCCGCCTTGACCTGTTCGCGCTCGGCGCGGCGATCGCCACCGCCGCGCATCGCTTCCATCATCGTCTTGCGGCCGGCTTCGCTCATCGAGGCGAACATGCCGCGGCCGTGCATGCCGCGGCCGCCATGGTGGCTGGCCGCCATCGCCGGCGCTCCGGGAGGCGGCGGCATTTGCGCCGAAACCGGCGCAGCGGCGGCGAGCAACAGGGCGAGCATCGCGCCACTGCGAGCAAGAATATTCATATCAGGGCATCCTCATCAACGGTTGGCGTAAACACGGTCGCAAAGACATCGGCATCGCTGCCGAAGGCGTCGCCATCCGCCGTGGCCAACTGCACGGCGTTCGGGGGGGAAACAGTCTTGATCATCGTGCTGTCCGACGTCACCGGCGCCATGAAGGCGATGCCGGCCGCCATCGCGGCAGCCACCAGTCCGCCGGCAAGCCAGCGCCGCGCAGGCCGGAGGGCAGGCGCTGCAACCGGCAAACGCGTGATCGCAGCGAGATCGATCGTCGCCGGCGCCACGTCGCGCGCCCACTCGCCCAGCATGGCATCGAGTTGGCCGGCATCAGCGAGCGCGGCTGCAACCACGGTATCGCTCTCGGCGAGCGCGAGCAGCGCGGCAGCCTCGGTCGCCGGCCAGCGCGCCGCATCCCCACCGTGGGCAGCGATAATCTCAAGGGCGCGGTCGCGGGTCACGTCTGGGGTTCCATTTCAATCAGCTTTCGTAATTCCATACGGGCGCGGCCCAATAATCCCTCGACAGCCTTTGGCGTCGTCTCCAGTGCATCGGCGATTTCGGCCATGCTGCAGCCATCACCGTGAAACATCGCCAGCGCCGCGCGTTGCCGGGGGGCAAGCGTCGCCATGGCGGCATCAAGCCGGGCGCGACGGTCATTGGCGGCAGCCTGTTCAAAGGGGTCGGGATCGCTGCTGGCGACATGATCGGCTTCCGACAATGGCGACACCAGCTTGAGCGAGCGCCGCCGATCGAGGCACAGGTTGACGACGATACGGCGGAACCAGCCTTCGACCGACCCGCGCGCCGGATCATAGCGCGCCGCCATCGTCCACAGGCGCGTCAGCGCGACCTGGACGACATCCTCGGCCCCGGCGCGATCGTTGAGCGTGCGGTCGGCAAGCCTGAGCCCCGGGGCTTGCAGCACTTGCGCCAACCGGGTGAAAGCCGCGGCATCGCCATCGACGATCCGCGCCATCAACAGTGCCAGCGGCGTGTCAGCGGTCATCGCCGGCGGGATCGGAAGGGGGCGCATCTCACCCCCTTACGCGCCGTCGGCTGAACTTCCCCCGAACGCTAGAGACTAGGCCCGCGTGCCGGCTTGACGTCCCAGCCCTGGCCCTTGCTGAGCAAGGCACCGAGGTCGCCCGAACGGCCGGCGGTGATGCGCTCGTTCTGGACATGGACTTCGGCTTCGAAGCTGGGCGCCGGGTCGCAATAAAGCACGCCCAACGCCTTGGGGAATTCCCCGAAAGGCATTTCGACGAGCAACTGCGCCAGCAGATGGTTGGTCTCGTCATGCAGCAGCACCTGCGAGACATCGCCATCGACGATATCGATGACCGACAAGCGCACATGATCGCGATCGAGCCGCAACCCCTTGGCGCCGTTGGCGAACAGCAAAGGCTTGCCATGTTCGACCCAGATCTGGTTGTCGGGCGCTGCCTTCTTGGCGGTGAACTTGGCAAAGACATCGTCATTGTAGACGACGCAATTCTGGAAGATCTCGACAAAGCTGGTGCCCTTGTGGGCATGGGCGCGCTTGAGCACTTCGGGCATGTTCTTTTGCGCCGTATCGATGGTGCGCGCCACGAAGCGCGCCCCGGCGCCCATGGCAAAGGCGCAGGGCGACAGCGGCCGGTCGACCGAGCCAAACGGCGTTGTCGGCGACTTGGTGCCGATCTGCGACGTCGGCGAATATTGGCCCTTGGTCAGGCCGTAGATTTCATTGTTGAACAGCAGCAACTGCACATCGAGATTGCGGCGCAACAGGTGCAACATGTGATTGCCGCCGATGCTCAGCCCGTCGCCATCGCCGGTGACGATCCAGACATCGAGATCGGGGTTGGCGAGCTTGATCCCCGTCGCGATCGCCGGCGCCCGGCCATGGATGGTATGGAAGCCATAGGTTTCCATGTAATAGGGGAAGCGCGACGAGCAGCCGATGCCCGAGACGAACACGGTGTTTTCCCGCGCCGTGCCGATGTCGGGCATGGTGCGCTGCACCGCCTTCAGGATGGCATAGTCCCCGCAACCGGGGCACCAGCGCACTTCCTGGTCGCTGGCCCAATCGTCGGGCTTGGTGGCGGGGGCGACGGGGGTGAAGGCGTTCATTTCAGCATCTCCGCAATGGCGGCTTCGATTTCGGCGATCTTGAAGGGTTGCCCGCTGACCTTGTTGAGCGGTCGCGCATCGACGAGAAACTGGTCGCGCAGCATCGTCTTCAACTGTCCCGTGTTCATTTCGGGCACCAGCACCTTGTCGAAACCCTTGAGCAGCGCGCCGAGATTGGCCGGGAACGGCCACAGATAGCGGATATGGACATGCGCCACGTCATGGCCCGCCGAGCGCGCGCGCTGCACCGCCTTGCGAATCGGGCCATAAGTCGAGCCCCAGCCGACGACGACCAGCCGCCCGGTTTCGTTGCCAACATCGACCTGCTGCGCCGGAATGAACTTCGCCACCCCGTCGATCTTGGCCTTGCGGATATCGGTCATCGCCTGGTGGTTGGCGGGTTCGTAATTGATGTTGCCGGTGTCGATGGCTTTCTCGATGCCGCCAATGCGGTGCATCAAGCCCGGGGTGCCGGGGCGAATCCAGCGGCGGCCCAGCGTTTCCGGGTCACGCGCATAGGGCAGTACCCGGCCATCGGGCTCGGGCTCCTCGGTGAAATGCGCCGGGAACGGCGTGTAATCGGCACGGTCGGGCACCCGCCACGGTTCGGCGGCGTTGGCGATATAGCCGTCGGTAAGCACCATCACCGGCGTCATGAATTTTGTCGCCAGTCGGCAGGCCTCGATCGCCACCTCGAAACTGTCGGTGGGTGACCGCGCCGAAATGACGACCAGCGGTGCATCGCCGTTGCGGCCATAGACGGCCTGATAGAGATCGGACTGTTCGGTCTTGGTCGGAAGACCTGTTGACGGCCCGCCGCGCTGCGAATTGACGATGACCAGCGGCAGTTCGGTCATGATGGCGAGGCCCATCGCTTCGCCCTTGAGCGCGATGCCCGGGCCGGAGGAGGACGTGACCCCCAATTGCCCGGCATAGCTGGCGCCGATCGCCGAGCAGATCGCGGCAATCTCGTCTTCGGCCTGGAAGGTGGTGACACCGAATTCCTTGAGCCGTGCCAGATGGTGGAGGATCGGCGACGCCGGGGTGATCGGATAGGAGCCAAAAAACATCGACAGGCCGGCGAGATGCGCGCCGGCCACCAGCCCGAGCGCCAGCGATTCCCCGCCGGTGATGGTGCGATAATGCCCCGGCTGCGCTTCGGCGGCATCGACGTGATACTGCTTGAGCGGGCCACCGATTTCGGCTGTCTCGCCATAGGCATGGCCGGCATTCAAGGCAGCGATATTGGCATCGGCGAGCACCGGGTTCTTGGCGAACTTTGTCTTCAGCCAATCGACCAGCGGCGCGCGGTCACGATCGAACATCCACAGCGCCAGCCCCAGCGTCCACATGTTCTTGCAGCGCAGCGATTCCTTGTTGCCAAGGCCGAAGGGCTTCACCGCCTCGAGCGTCAGCGCCGAGATATCGAAGGCCATGACCTGCCAGTCATCGAGCTCGTGCGTCTCAAGCGGATTGACCGCATAGCCGGCCTTGGCAAGGTTGCGTGGGCCGAATTCACCGCTGTCGATGATGGCGAGGCCGCCGCGGCGCAGTGCCTTGATATTGGTCTTCAATGCCGCCGGATTCATTGCCACCAACACATCGGGCTCGTCTCCGGCGGTTTCGATGTCGATCGAGCCGAAATTGATCTGGAAGGCAGACACGCCGAAAGTGGTGCCTTGCGGCGCGCGAATTTCGGCGGGAAAATCGGGGAAGGTCGACAGATCATTGCCGGCGAGCGCGGTCGACAGCGTGAACTGCCCCCCGGTCAACTGCATGCCATCGCCCGAATCGCCAGCGAAGCGGACGACGACCGCTTCGGGGTGGGGCAGATTATCGGCTGGGGGTTGCGGCGTGGTATCGGTCTGGAACGCAGTCGCCATCATCATGTCCGCTTCTGTTTGCGCTTTGGTGTTACGCCTGTCGCGCGCGCCGGGCCAAGCCCAAATTCGTCAGGTCGGTGCGTATTTTTGCGCTGCCTGCCACTGCGCGATCAGCCCCGCCGCATGGCGCCGCGCCACCATCATCGCATCGCCGGCATAGCCGCCGCCAAGTGTCGCCGCGACGGCGATGCCGCGCGACCGGCAGGCATCGACCACCATCGCATCGCGCGCCGCCAGCCCGGCATCGCTGAGCGCCAGCCGGCCCAGCCGGTCATCGGCGTGCGGGTCGACGCCGGCCTGGAACAGCACCAGCCCGGGTCGCTCGCCATCAAGCAGCAGCGGCAGTTCGGCGGCGAGCAGCGCCAGATAGCTGGCATCATCGGTGCCATCGGGCAGCTCGACATCGCGAAAGCTGCGCGCCTTCCTGACCGGGAAATTGCGCGCCGCATGCATCGAAAAGGTCAGCACATCGCCGCGACCAGCAAGGATCACCGCGCTGCCATCACCCTGGTGGACATCGAGATCGATGATCACGATGCGCTGCACCGCTCCTTCCGCCGCCAGCCGGTTGGCGGCGATGGCGAGATCATTGGTGACGCAATAACCTGCCCCGCCATCGGGCAGGGCATGGTGGCTTCCGCCGGCGCCATTGGCGGCATAGCCATGGCGCAGCGCATGTAGCGCCGCGCCCCAGGTGCCGCCCGCGACCGCCAGCGTGCGCCGCGCCACCGCCGGCGTTACCGGAAAGCCAATGCGGCGCTCCCGCGTTGGGTCGACGCTCGCTGCCAGCACCGCTGCGACATAATCGGGGTCGTGGACCGCCTCCACCCACTGCCGCGGCATCGGTTCGGGCGTGAGCAGCGTCACCGCCTGCCCCGCTTCGGCGAGCGCCGGCAGCAGCAGGGCATATTTCGACATGGGGAAGCTATGCCCGGTCGGCAGTGCCGCAACATAATCGGGATGGTGGAACAGCGGCAGCGGTCGGCAGGTCACGCCAGCGCGCGCGACGCCATTTCGAGCACGTCCTTGCTCACCCCCGGGCTGGCGACGACGCGCTCCAACTGTGCCCGCATCAGCGCGCCGCGCGCTGCATCGAAGCGCCGCCAGCGACCGAGCGGCACCACCTGCCGCGCCGCGCTTTGCGGGTTGATACGGTCGACCGCGAGCAACTGGTCGGCGAGCAGCACATAGCCGGCGCCGCCGGCGACATGGAACTGGCGCTGGTTGGCCGAAAAGGCGCCGACCAGTGACCGCAGCCGGTTCGGGTTGGTCAGGCTGAAGTCCTTGTGCGCCAGCAGCTTTTCGACCTGCGCCAGCGTGTCGGGGCGTTGCGAGAGCGCCTGCACGGTGAACCATTTGTCGATGACGTCATTGTTGCCATCGAAACGTGCATGGAAATCGGCCAGGCAGGCATCGCGCTCGGGCGCATGAGTGTTGATGAGCGCGGTCAGCGCCCCCATCCGGTCGGTCATCGTCACTGCGCCATCATATTGCGCCTTGGCGGCGGCAATCGAAGCGGCCGAACCGGCGGTAACCAGATAGGCCAGCGCCACACTCGCCAACCGGCGCGCGCCCTTGGCCTCGGGGGTCAACGCCGTGCCCGATCCCATCGAACGGCGATAGGCGGCCCACCATTCGGCCTCCAACCCCGTGGCAATCGCCAGCCGCGCGGCTTCGCGGCGGCGGTGAATGGCCTCGACATCGACGACCCGCGCCTGGTCTCCGATGAAGGCTTCGGTCGGCAACAGCACGGCTTCACCGACAAAGGCGGCATCGAGGCGGCCATCGGCGCCGGCCGCCAGTGTGGCGGCAACCGCAGCGACAAGCTCGGCAGGGTCGTCATCGGTCGCCAGCACGTCGAGCGCCAGCCGCTGCATCGCTTCCCAGCGCGCGAAAGGATCGTCATCGGCGCCGGCAAGAAAGGCCAGGTCGGCCCGGCTGGCGACAGCATCGACATTGACCGGTGCCGAAAAGCGCCGGTTGAGCGACAGCAGCGCCGGCTCGCCGATGTCTTCGAATACCACCCGGGTTACCGCATCGCGGATTTCGACAACGCGCTCTTCGCCGATGCGGCCGCCGCTGTTGCGGCCTATCAGCGCCAACCGGAACGGCATGTGCACCGGCAGCTTGGTAGCCTGGCCGGGCGTCGGCGACTGGCTTTGCACCAGTTCGACCATCACGGTGTTGCCGACCTGCGATGAGGTCACCGCCACGCGCGGCGTGCCGGCCTGTTCATACCAGCGCCGGAACTGGGTGAGGTCGCGCCCGGTCGCGGCTTCCATGGCGGCAACCCAATCTTCGCAGGTCACCGCCTGGCCATCGTGGCGTTCGAAATACAGATCGACACCCTTGCGATAACCGTCCTGCCCCAGCAGCGTGTGGAGCATGCGGATGACTTCGGCGCCCTTGTTGTAGATCGTCGCTGTGTAGAAATTGGCGATCTCGACATAATGGTCGGGGCGGATCGGGTGCGCCAGCGGCCCGGCATCCTCGGGGAACTGCACGGCACGCAAACCCCGCACATCCTCGATCCGGCGAACGGCCGCGCTGCCCTGGTCGGCCGAGAATTGCTGGTCGCGAAACACTGTCAGCCCTTCCTTGAGGCTGAGCTGGAACCAGTCGCGGCAGGTGACGCGATTGCCGGTCCAGTTGTGGAAATACTCATGCGCCACCACGCCGGCGACGCCGTCGAAATCGGCATCGGTGGCGGTTTCGGCATCGGCAAGGATGAACTTGGAATTGAAAATGTTGAGGCCCTTGTTCTCCATGGCCCCGGCGTTGAAATCGCTGACCGCGACGATGTTGTACTGGTCGAGATCATAGGCGAGGCCATAGACGCGTTCATCCCAGGCCATCGATGCCTTCAAAGCCGCCATAGCGTGCTGGCAACGCGGCACATCGGCAGCGGCGGTCCAGATCGCCAGTTCGACATGGCGGCCCTCCACTGTCGTGAAATTGTCGGTCAGCGCCGCCAGATCACCCGCCACCAGCGCGAACAGATAGCTCGGCTTGGGCCACGGGTCGGTCCAGGTCACGGCATGCTGTCCGTCCGGAAGGCTTTCGGCAGCACCGCGATCGCCGTTCGACAGCAGCACCGGATAGAGCGCCTTGTCGCCCTCCAGCCGCACTGTATAGCTCGAAAGGACATCGGGGCGATCGGGGAACCAGGTGATGGCGCGAAAGCCTTCAGCCTCGCATTGGGTGACCAGCCGGCCTTGCGAGGCATAGAGGCCCATCAGCCGCGTATTGCGCGCCGGGGCGATTTCGACCTCGATCTCGATTTCGGCGCTGTCACCGGCGATCGACAGCGTCAGCGTGTCCCCCGTTGGCGCCGTGTTGACCGGCACACCATCGACGCTGATCGAGATCGTCGACAGATAGTTGCCATCGAGCACCAATGGCCGCTCGTGCGTGCCATTGCGGCGCACCGACAGCCGAGATTTCACGCGCGTCGCTTCGGCACCCAGCCGGAAATCGAGCGCCACATCCGGGATCAACCAGTCGGGCGGGCGATAATCGGAGAGTTTGACCGCATTGGGCAGCTGCGGTTGGCCTTGGGCATCGAGCATGTGCATGGCCTTATCTTGGCCCGGCGGAGGCGATTTGTCTAAGTGGATTATTGCAACCCGAGCCCTGCCCATTCCGCCGCCGCTTCGGCCGCCAGCAACGCCATGACGGCTCGCCAGCTCGCAGAATCACCCGCGATTTCGGCGGCCTCCAGCAGCGTCGCCAGCGCTGCCTGGCGTGTATCGCGGCCATTGCCGGCAGCACCGACCAGACTC
Source organism: Alphaproteobacteria bacterium (assembly GCA_031426015.1). Taxonomy (GTDB): domain Bacteria; phylum Pseudomonadota; class Alphaproteobacteria; order Sphingomonadales; family Sphingomonadaceae; genus Sandarakinorhabdus. The sequence continues at coordinate 14,274 of JANPKK010000034.1, read as the reverse complement.
CGCGCCGCTGCCACGGCCGTCGTTTCGCGGGCTGCCAGACTGGCGGCATCGCTGGCGGCGAACATCAGCAGCCCGGCGATTGTTGCCGCACTGCCAGCGGCATAGTTGAGATCGATATCGCCGCCTGCCAACGCCGGGGCGACATCGGCGGCCTGCGCCATGGCGAGCGCGTGGAGCAACTGGGCATGGCTCAGGCTCATGACCCGAGGCTTTCGAGAGTCTGTGCCAAGGTCATGACGTGAAATCTATACGGCAGGGTCGCGGCAAAGCCGAGCACCGGGTCATGGCTGCGGCCATCGGCAATCTCGCGCGCCGAACTGACCCAGATCGTCGCCCCCATCACCTGCGCGAAAACCTGCCACCAGCGCAGCGCCTTCGGTTCGGCGACCAGTCCACTCGCAGCCTCCCACACGGCGATTGCCGCCGCGCGGTCGAGCAATGCCGCCGGCCGCCCGCTGAAGTGCGACCAGAGCGGATCCATTACCCACGCCAGATCTTCGAGCGGGTCGCCGGCATGAACCATTTCCCAATCGAGGATCGCCAGCAACCGGTCCCCGGCGAACAGGAAATTGCCCGATCGGAAATCGCCATGCACCACGCTGACCCGCTGCGCCGGGGGTGGCGGATGGCGTTCGAGCCAGCGGAAGCCCGCCTCGATCACCGGTTCGGGACGCAGCCGGTCGGCCTCGAAGGCGCTTCGCCAATGCGCTAGCCGCAACATGGCAGCGGCATCGGCGGCGATCGGCGCCAACCCGGCCGCTGCGGGCGCCGTCCGGTGGATCCGGCCAAGCGCCGTGAACAGCGCTTCGCCAAGCGCCCCGACATGGTCGCCATAGGGTTCGGGGGTCAGCAGCCCTGCCGCCATCCCGCCGGGTATTTCACGCATCAGGAAACCGGGCGCACCAAAGCCCTCGGCCGTCGGCTCGAGCCACAAGGGTTCGGGTACTGGCACGTCGCTGCCGGCAAAGGCCTTGAGCGCGGCATATTCGGCGGCGCGATCGGTTTCGATGAGGCTCGACACCGGGTCACGCCGCAGCACCAGCGCTTCGCGGCGGCCGCTGCTGGCGCCGGTCGCATCGAAGCGGAAGGTCTGCCGCGACGCGCCGCCGTGAAAACGCTTGAGCCCGGTGATCGTCACCGGCTCGTGCCATTTGCCCGCGAGATAGGCGGCGAGCGCGTCAGCCGGCAAGATCGAACAATCCGGCAAAACCACTCGGCGCATGTGGCCCGATGCAAAGCTGTTCGAAGACGCCGCGCCCGGCATGAACGGTATCGCCGATCTGCAACGCCGCGGTCACCTGCGCCTGGACATGCGCGCTGGTCGGCAGCGACGCATCGACCGCGGCCAGATCGAAACTTTCACTGTGGCAGACGTCGGCACCCTGGAACATGCCGTGTCCGGCGTTCGGATGGCCATAGCCCAGCCCGCGCATCAGGAAATTGGCGCCGAAGCTGAAATCGGCCGCTACCGCTGTGCCAACGGGCAACCGCGCCGCCAACTGCGCGCTCCGGGCATGGCGGCTGCCAGACGCCCAATCGATCCGCATCACCGGGTCGATCAGGTGCTGCGTGCTGCCGTCGCGCGTCGACACCAGAACGGCAGCGCGGTTCCAGGCCCGGCCATGGGCATCGTCGTTGGTGTGGAAGAACAGCAACCAGTCATCAAAGGCGATGGGCGTCCACAGCCAGAAGAATTGCGATGCCACGGCGGGGACCACCGGCTGGGCATCGGCGCTGCCGACCGGGCGCACACCCCAGCTGCGATCGCGCACCCCCCGCCAGCCGCTTAGATCGTGGCGCACACCAGCGGCACTGATCCAGCCCGACCATTCGCCGCCCTGGGTCATGCGGGTGACGTCCATCAGAGTGCGGCTGCCGTTGCGACGGATGAAACGCGGCTCCTCGATCGGCGGGGCGCGGCCGGTGAAGACCATGTCGCCGGCGATGCCGGTGGCGTTTTCGGCGATGGTGACGCGCAGCCGGTGCAAGGGTTCTTCCACCGTCACCGTAACCGGCCCGACGTGGGTATCGAGCCGTTCGTGACCCAGAATGCGGCTGGCGAACAGCGAGCGTTGGGTGGTGCCGTCGGTCAGGCTGACGGCGGCATCTATGATATTGAGATGCGGGTAAATGCCCATTGCCGCACCTAGCATCGCGCTGCCATCGGGCGCCTGCGCATTGAAGAAATAACGATCGTAAAAATTGCGATCCGTGCCGGCTACCGCGATCGGCTCGGGCGTCTGGTGAATCGGATAATCATCGGCCTTGGTCAGCATGGCAGCAGCTTGTGGCGCGCCGGCAAGGCTGGCAACCTGTCAAATACAGCAAAACGCCGGACCCTTTGCAGGGCCCGGCGTCATTTTTTGAGGCAAACCGAAAAAGCTTACTTCTTGGGGGTCGTCGTCGTCACCGTCGTGTCGGTGGCGGTGGTGGCGCCCAGGGTGCCGTCTTCGATGGCGTCGGCCTTTGTTTCGGCCTTGTCCTTCATTGCATCGGCTTCGTTGCGCATGGCGTCGGCGGTCTTTTCCGCATTGTCCTCAGCGACGCCGCCCATCGCTTCGCCCTGCTTTTCGACGGCATCAGCATTGGCTTCCGTCGTGCTGGCGGCGGCGGCAGTGGTGTCACGCACGGCGTCTGCCTGGGCGTCTTCGGTCGATTTGTTGCAAGCTGCCAGCGACACGCCGGCAACGAGGATCATAATGGTCGGCGCAAATTTGAAGTTCATGGCAGGCTCCTGTTGGTTTCCAAAAGGCTGAACGCGACAGTAATGCCGGGGTTCCAAGCGCGATTGATTTTTTTGGGGCAAGTTGGGGTCCGACCATGTTCGGGGGAGAAATCATGGCCGGACCCGCTTGAAGGCAACGGTTGCGGGGGACTGAACGCGCTGCCTGCATGGTATTACGCGCCAGCACGATGTTGGTTGCAGCACTGGTTTCTACCGGTAACAAAAATCATCACCCGGGGGAGACCCCTGCCGTACACATCGGACAGCGCCGCTGAAACCCGTTGATTTTCAAAGGCTGACACAATCAGCGCGGCGCAGACGTCAAAATCACTTCTGAAATTATTGTGTCGATCCACCGAAAAAGTCTCGGGCCATGGCGGAGTTTGGTCGATAATCCGGCTTGCTGAACGCCTGCAGTCCACCGGGTTCATTCCAAGTAAATGAACAACGATCTTGCGATGCATTGAAAATTACAAACGAATCGGTAAGCTCTTTGGATGCTGGATGCGATCTCGGTGTCGCTGGTCGATCATGATCCCGAATGGGCCGGGATAGCCTCCGCACATGCCAAAAAGCTCGACGTGCTCGGTGATCTGGTGCTGGTGATCCATCACATCGGTTCGACATCGGTGCCCGGGTTGGTCGCCAAGCCGATCATCGACCTGCTGCCGGTGGTTTCGAGCATTGCGGTGCTCGATACGCAATTGTGGAAGGTCAAAGCGCTCGGGTATCGGCTTTATGGTGAATATGGCCTGCCCGGGCGGCGCTTTTGTGCGTTGCCGGGCGAAAACACCCGATTGGTCCATCTGCATTTCTTCGAACAGGGCTCTGACCAGATTTTCCATAACCTCGCGTTTCGCGACTATATCCGCAGCCATCCGGAAGCCGCCAACGCCTATGTTGCCGAAAAGCAGCGCGCCCGCGCCCTCCACCCCGACAATTCGCATGGCTACACCGCGGAAAAAGGCGCCTTCGTGCAGGAAATGTCGAAGCGCGCGCACGCCTGGTTCGCCGAGCAACCGGTCGGCCGCGACCTGCTGGCGCGCCCGGCCTGACCCCTCTCGCCTTTCGGCACCGGACACCGCATAACCTGTCGCAATGCACCTGCTTGTCCTTGGCCTCGGCTATTGTGCCGCCCATTTCGCTGCTGGCTTTGCGGCGCGCGGCGGCCGGGTAACCGCCGTTCGCTCGCGGGCCGGCCCGGGCGTGCTGGCCCTCGACAGCCCCGAACTGCCCGCCGCTATCGCCACTGCGACCCACATCCTGTCGTCGGTGCCGCCGGCGGCCGATGGCAGCGACCCGGTGCTCGCCGCCCACCGCGATCGCCTCTCCGCCGCCCCCGCCCGCTGGGTCGGCTATTTGTCGTCCACGGGTGTCTATGGCGATACCGGTGGTGCCTGGGTCGATGAAACCGCGCCGTTGCAGGGGCGCCGTGCCGGGCGTCTTGCCGCCGATCTCGAATGGCAGGCATTGCACCCTGCTGCCCGCATCTTCCGCCTGCCCGGCATCTATGGCCCCGGCCGCAGCGCGCTCGACCGTTTGCGCGCCGGCCCCGTCGCCCGCATCGATCTGCCCGGTCATGTCTTTTCACGCGTCCATGTCAATGACATCACCGGGGCGCTGCTCGCCAGCACCGAACGCGGTGCCCCCGGTGTCTACAATCTTTGCGACGATGAACCCGCGCCGGGTGAGGTCGTGACCGCCCATGCCGCCCGCCTGCTCGGCCAGGCGCCGCCGCCGTTGCAGTCGCTCGCCGAAGCGCGGCTGTCACCGATGGGCCGGGCCTTTTATGGCGAGTGTCGCAGAGTGGCCAATGGCAAGATGACGCGGGATTTGGGCTACACTTTACGCTATCCAGACTATCGTTCAGGCCTTGCCGCCTGCCTTGAGGAGATGATGCGATGAAATTCGGTGCCGGCCAGTCGGTCAAGCGTGTCGAGGATGTCCGGCTGTTGACCGGCAAGGGCAGTTTCACCGACGATCTGCAGCGCGACGGGATGCTGTACGGCGTCACCCTGCGTTCGCCCTATGGCCATGCCGAAATCCGCTCGATCGATACCGCCGCTGCGCTCGCCGTGCCGGGTGTCGTCGCCGTTTACACCCATGACGATGTCGCCGATTACGGCCCGATTCCTTGCCTCGTGCCGCTGTCGGGCCCGGTGCACACGCCGCGCATCCTGCTGGCGAAGGACCGGGTGCGCTTCGTCGGCGATGCCGTCGCCTTCGTCGTTGCCGACAGCCGCGAAGCGGCTCGCGCCGGCACCGAGGCGATCGAGGTCGATTACGCCGAATTGCCCGTTGTCGCCTCGCTCAATGCCGCGCTCGCTGCCGATGCACCGCAGATCTGGCCCGAAGCCAAGAGCAACACCCTCTTCGACTGGCAGGTCGGTGATGGTGCGAAGGCCGCCGCCGCAATCGCCGGTTCGGCACATGTCACTTCGCTGCGCATCGTCCAGAACCGCATCGCGCCGACTTCGATGGAAGTACGCGCTGCACTCGGCGAATATGATGCCGAAACCCAGACCTTCACGCTGTCGACCGGCAGCCAGGGCGTTGCCGGCATGCGCCAGATGCTCGCCGGGCCGATCCTCAAGGTCGCTCCCGAACAGGTCCGCATCGTCACCGGCGATGTCGGCGGCGGTTTCGGCATGAAGACTTTCATCTACGCCGAATACCCCCTCGTCCTTCACGCCGCCCGCGCGCTGGGCAAGCCGGTGAAATGGACCGGCGAACGCGGCGATGCTTTCCAGACCGATACCCATGGCCGCGCCATGGTCAGCAACGCCAAACTCGGCTTCGATGCCGATGGCCTGATCACGGCCCTGGCGGTCGAAACCTGGTCCGATCTCGGCGCCTATCAGGCCCAGTTCGGCCCCGCCATCCAGACCATGGCCGGCGGCAAGATCATGGGCGGCGTCTATCGCATCCCGACAATCCACAATCTCGTCCATGGCGTCGTCACCAACACCGCGCCGGTCGATGCCTATCGCGGCGCCGGCCGCCCCGAATCGGCCTATGTCATGGAACGGCTGATCGAAGCCGCCGCCCGTGAATTGGGGATCGGCGTCGACGAAATTCGCCGCCGCAACCTGCTGACGCCGGCCGAACTGCCCCATGACAATGGCATCGGCCTGACCTTCGACATCGGCAATTTCCCCGCCGTGCTCGACAAGGCGCTCGCCAATGCCGATTGGGCGGGCTTCCCGGCTCGCAAGGCAGCGGCGGCGGCCAAGGGCCTGCGCCTCGGCCGCGGCATGGCCTATTATGTCGAAATCGCCGGCGGTGGCGGCACCGATGAATATGCCGATGTCCGCGTTGCCGCCGATGGCGTCGTTGAAATGGCGGTCGGCACGCAATCCAACGGCCAGGGCCATGAAACCGCCTATGCCCAGGTGCTCAGTGAGAAATTGGGCATCGACATGGACGATATCCGCATCGTCCAGGGCAATACCGACCGGCTCGATGTCGGCCATGGCACCGGCGGCTCGCGCTCGATGGCGTTCGGCGGCGGTGCCGTGCTCGCCTCGGCCGATGCGCTGATCGAACGCGGCATCGAACTCGCCAAGGCCGACCTTGGTGCCGATGACATCGACTATGCCGATGGCGTGTTCCGCGCCCGCGGCACCAACAGCACTTTGAGTCTTGCCGAACTCGCCGCCGCCCATCCCGGCGGGCTCGATGGCCGCAGCAAATACACCACCGGCGTACCGGCACCGACCTTCCCCAATGGCTGCCACATCGCCGAAATCGCGCTCGATCCGGCGACCGGCAAGATCGAGGTGACGCACTACAGCCTCGTCGATGATTTCGGCAAACTGGTGAACCCGATGCTCGTCGAAGGCCAGATCCATGGCGGCGTCGCACAAGGCCTTGGCCAGGCGTTACTCGAAGATGTCGTCTATTCCGACGATGGCCAGCTCGTCACCGGCAGCTTCATGGATTATGGCGTGCCGCGCGCCGACGACATGCCGTCGGCCATCGGTTTCGAAACGCTAGGCACGCCGAGCCCGACCAATCCGCTCGGCGTCAAGGGCTGCGGCGAAGCCGGCACCATTGGCGCGATGCCGTCGATCATGAACGCCATTATCGATGCGCTCGATGGCACCCAGATCGAAATGCCGGCGACGATCGAGAAATTGTGGCGGGCGGCGCGGGCGCTGGAAATGCCGGTCGCAGCCGAATAAGGCGTTGACGTAGCGGTGATCGGCACCTCTGGTCACCGCTGCAGCGCCGGTTCGAAGGTCACGAAAGTCACGCCGGATCGCTTTTTGCGAACCTGCACAGCTGCGCCGGGAAATCACCCAGGCGATCGATATCGCGCGGCTGTGCGCGCTGCTGACAATGTCAAAGAGCCGCAATTGCCGTTTTATAACCGAATTGGTTCGCGTAGGACAGCGCCCCTTTACCCGTTTCACTGAAGCCCCCTCTCCCGCGGGCGGAATAGGGGCGCGTCGATCAAACGGCAATCAACGCTCGCACGGCGCAAAAGAAAGCGCCTGCCGTGTTGGGGAACACGGCAGGCGTCAGATGGGGTCGAAACGAACGGCTCTCGATCGGGTGGCGGGGTAGGCGAGATGCCGGACGCTGCGCCGGAAATCAGATCAGCCAGGCAATGAAGACCGCCCAGGCGAGCATGAGCAGCGGCACGGTCATCAGCTGGGCCCAGGCGGCACGCCCGGTCAGATAGCCGCTGGCGGTATCGATGCCCCAGGCGCCGCGCCGGTCATCATTGCCTTTGGCACCGCTGGCGCGCGCCATGACGACGGGCAGGCCGTAGTAACCGACCAGCACGACCCCGAAGACGACGAAGATGATGCCGATGCCATCGCCGGCGCGAAAGGCCGCCGCCATCACCGCCAGATAGCCGGCGGCGGCGAGCACCAACTGGCGCAGGATGCGCTGGGGAATGTCGAAACTGAGCGGGGGTGCCGGTGGTGCGGTCGCTGCTTGTGGCTGCACCTTGGGTGCTGTCACCAACGACCCGGTTTCGGGGTTCTGAAAATCAATCCGCATGACCGGCCCTCCCTTGGTCGGGCGCCCTCACCCGATGAACCGATTATGTCGGCAAATTGATGCGATTCCTTGATCTGGATCAAATCGGGACAATTTTTCGGGCAGTGGCTGTAAGCGCACTTCAGCTCCCTCCCCACAGCCGTAGGCGACGCCTTCGCGTCAACGGGGAGGGAGTTGCTTACCCCCTAATGCGCCAGGAACAACGGCACCGGCGCGTTGGCGAGCAGCCCGCGCGTCACCCCGCCGAACAGCGTTTCGCGCAGCCGCGAATGGCCATAGGCACCCTGCACCACGAACGCCGCGCGGCGTTCGGAGATGACCGCGCGGATGACCGTTTCCACCCCGTCGCCGCTGGCGCCGCGCTCGATGATCGTGGCGTTGACGCCGTGGCGCGACAGCCAGATTGCCGCCTCGCGGGCCGGAAAATCGCTGGGCTTTTCGGCAACGGTCAGCAGATCGACGCTTTCGGCCTGGCGCAGCAGCGGCAGCGCCAGCCGCATCGCGATCGCCGCTTCCTGCGATCCATCCCAGGCGATCAGCGCGGCGCCGGTCACCGCGATGCCGCGGCTGGCGGCCGGCACCGCGCACACCAGCGTCGGCGCGCGGATCGCGACATCGCCGGTCGTCGCCAATTGCATCCCTGCCGTCGCGGTGAACGGCCCGCTGCTCATCACCACGACATCGGCGAGCCGCGCCGCTTCGCTCAAGCGCTCGACGACATCGCCATCGCGGCTCAACCAGTTCCAGCTGACGCCTTCGGCCTGCAGGCGCGCTTCGACCGCGACGCGTTCGGTGCGGCGCTGGGCATTGATGGCTTCGACCAGCGCGGTGACGGGAAAGGCCCCCATCGCCGGCTCGCCGAGCGCATAGGCGGCATAGGGCGTGACCTGCAGGCAGGCGAGATGCCCGCCAAAGGCGCGCGCGAGATCGAAGGCGGCCTGCAGCCGCGCGTTCTGGCCCTCGTCGGGCTCGATATGCACAAGAATGGATTTCATGGCGACACTCCCGGTGGTGATCATTGCGATCATGGCACCAGAATGCGCCCGTGGCGGACCGCTGGCATTGACAAGGATCAAACGATTGGCCGGCGTTAACGTTGCCTGGGGATGGGCGGCGGCGGGCCGCTGCCGTCAGGCCAGCTCTTCGGCGGCTTCGGCGAGCGCGGCGGTGTCGCGGATGATCACCGCGCGGCCGCCGGGCAGCTCGATGATGCCCGCGGCGCGCAGCCGGGTCATCTGGCGGCTGACGGTTTCGATGGTCAGGCCGAGCAGATCGGCGATTTCCCCGCGGCTGAGCGGCAATTCGAACGCCGCCGACCCGGCGCCGGTGCTGCCGCGCTGGCAATCATTGGTCGCCAGCCGGCGCTGCATATCATCCAGAAAGCCCGCGACTCGCGCCGTGGCGGTGGCGCGGCCCATGCGCATCAGCCAGCGGCGCGCGCGATCGAGTTCGGCCAGCGTGCGCTGCAACAGCTTCTGTTCCATCTGGCGATGCTCGGTCAGCGCGCGTTCGAAGGCGGCGCGCGGGAAAACGCACAGCTCGACATCCGTCAGCGCGACGACATCATGATCGTCCGATTCGGCAAAGGGCCGCCCGATGAAATCGCCCGGGTACAACAGGCCGACGATCGCCTCGCTACCGCCCGCAGTCACGCTCGACACCTTCATCACTCCGGACTGCACATTGGCGCAAACCAGCGGTGCATCATCGGCGCGGACCAGCGTGTCGCCGCGCCCCAAACGGCGCTGGACGCCCAGCTTTGCCAGGCCGACGAGCTCGGCATCGCTGAGGCTGCCGCACAGCGCCTTGTCACGCACGCCGCATTCGCTGCATTGTCTCGACATAGCCGGGGCCGCTCCTTCGCTGCCGCTATAGCGCGTTTCGCGCCATAGCCGCCAGCATCAACACCAGTTGCGCAGCCGCGCATTAACGCCGGCTGCGCAGCGCCACCACCAGCCCGACCATGGCGAGCGCGCCGCCCGCCACCGCCAGCGGGGTCCAGACATAGGCCTCGAACACCGTCGACAGCGCCATCGCCACCACTGGCACGACAACGCCGTTATAGGCTGCCTTGCCGGCGCCGAGCCCGCGGATCAGCGCATAATAGAGGCTGAAGGCCACCGCCGACGCGACGATACCGAGATAGGCGACCCCGGCGAGGTACGCCGGCGACCAGTCGATCACCGGCGGCCCGGCGAGCACCCAGGCGACGATAGCGTTGAACACCCCGCCATAGGCCATCGACCAGGCCAGCCCGCCTTCGAGCGGCAACGAACGGCCGAGCGAGCTCGCCTGCATGACATTGGCAACGCTCGCCGACAGCACCCCGCCAAAGGCCAGCGCCAGCCCGAGCAGGATCGCCGCCGGGTCTGCGCCGGGCATCACCAGGTCCCGCGCCACCATCAGGCCGACACCGGCAAGGCCGATCAGGCTGCCGATGGCGAAGCGCAGGGTGGTGCGCTGGCCGAGGAAAATCGCCGATAGGAGGGCGTTCGGCACCAGCAGCAACGCGAAGCTGAGCGCCACCAGCCCCGATGGCAGATGCTGTTCGGCACGGTAGACGAGATTGAAATTGAGCACGAACTGCATCACTGCAACGAACACGGCAAAGCCATGGCCGCGCCAGCCGATCGCCAGGCTGCGCCCGGTGGCGAGGCAGACGGCGAGCATGACCGAGCCGCCGAGCAGGAAGCGCCACGCCACCGACCAGGATGGCGGCACCACGCCTAACTGGGTCTTGATGACCAGCCAGGTCGACCCCCAGATGAGGGTGATGATGGCGAAATAGATCGCCAGCCGCGGCGTGAATTGCCCGGGCGTTGCAGCCGGTGCCGCCATGATGGTCAGCCGAGGGCAGCGACGAGGGCGGCGATATCGGCGTCGGGCGTATCCCAGGCGATGACGAAGCGGGCTTCATTGGCGCCCGCGGCGCCCCAATCGTAGAAACCGAAGCCGGCGGCACGCAGCCGCTCGGGTTCACCGGGGTGGAGCTGGACGAAGATCTCGTTGGCGTCGACCGGATAGAGCAGACGGTCCTTGAGCCTTTCGGCGATGCGCGCGGCGCCGGCGTTGGCGCGCGCGGCGTTGCGCAGCCATACGCCATCCTCGAGCATCGCCAGCAATTGCGCCGCCTGGAAACGCCCCTTGCTCGGCATCTGGCCGGCGCGCTTGCGGCGGAAGCGCAGATCATCGGCGAGCGCCGGATCGAAGACGACGATGGCTTCGGCCGACAGCCCGCCGTTCTTGATCGTCCCGAAGCTGAGGATATCGACACCGGCCCGGATACTGACGTCGCCCGGGTGGCAGCCGAGCGCGACGACGGCGTTGGCGAAACGCGCGCCATCCATATGGACGCGCCAGCCCTGCGCCTTGGCATGGGCGGCAAGCACCGCCACTTCGGAGACGCTGTAGACGGTGCCGGCTTCGGTCGCCTGGGTGATCGACAGCGCCCGCGCCTGGACCTGGTGGACATCGCCGCGATGCGACGCGAGGCCGGCGGTGATGCCTGCCGGGGTCAGCTTGCCGGCGGCGCCGGGGACGAGCAACAGGCTGGCACCGCCGGTGAAAAAGCCCGGCGCGCCGCATTCATCGACCTGGATATGCGCTTCGTCATGGCAGACGATGGCGCCATAGGGCGGCACCATCGCCGCGAGCGCCAGCGCATTGGCGGCGGTGCCGGTGACAACGGGAAAGACCGAGCACGGCGCGCCGAACAAGTCGCCGAAAGCGCCGTCGAGCCGCGCCGAAACAGCATCGCCATCATAGCCCGATCGGGTTGCGGGCGCAGCGGCGATAATCGCGGCGAGCACTTCGGGGCACGGGGCGGCGGCGTTGTCGGAATAGAAATTCATGGGTTTGGCGCTAACCGCCGCAGCGGTGCCGGTCAACGCCCGGTTGTAAGGGGTAGGCAGCATTGTTGCCGCAGGTTGCGGGAACAGTGTGTGGCAACAGCGGCACCAAAGAAAACGGCAGCGCCCGGGTGGGCGCTGCCGCAATCTTGTTCAGGGACGCAGCGATCAGAACCCGACGGTCAGGGTCGCCCGCGCACCATGGTTGGTGTTGTTGTCGCCAATGACGCCCGAGTAGCCGACGCCCAGGGTGATCTTCTGTGACAGGCTGAAGCTGGCTTGGGCTTCCAGGGCAACCGCATCCTTGTCGAGCGACACTGTCGACACGCTGTACGGCGTGTTGACACCCGGGATGACCAGGATGCTGGCGGCGTTACGGTCACCCGTGGTGCGCTGCCAACCGGCCGAACCCGACAGGGTGGCCATGCCGGTGGTGAAGGCAGCGCGCATCCCCAGCGTGGTCAGGGTGGCATCGCTGCTCTGGGCAATGCCGGTCACGCCGGCAATGCCGCCGGTTTCGGCAAAGGCCTTCGAGTCGACCTTGGCGTAGGCGGCGCGAGCGAAAGGCTCGATCCGGGTGTTTTCGGCCGCGACCAGATCGAAGGCGATTTCACCAAAGACCTGATAGGTTGTGCCATCGACGTTGCTGGTCAGCGCCTGGGCCAGGCCCGGAGCGGTGATGGCGCGCGAACCGTCGGCATTGCTGCTGGCGATCGACCCGCCAACGCCGACGGCGAAGCCCGAACCTTCCTGACGATAACCACCGTAGATCGCGCCACCGACGCTTTCGACCGTCGACTTGCCAAGGCTGGCGAGTTCCACATCGGTGTTCGAGTAGTGGAACATGCCGCCGACCTTGAAGCCGTTGGTGGCGAAGTCGACACCCGTCAGGACGCCGCGCTGTTCGGTGGTGAAGCGGCTGCCGATGCCGTCGGCACGAGCGGTGCCCCACGAACCGGCTGCTCGCAGCCAGAAGGTGGTTGCCTTGCCATCGTTTTCGCTGGTCACCGACTGGCTGCCGGCGATTGCCGACAGGCCGGCGTTCAGGCGATCGAAGGCTGCTTCACGAACGATCCGCGTGTCATCGAGGATCGCGCGGCGTTCGGCGCTGTGCAGTTCGCCCGAAAGCTGGCTGAGTGCCGAAGGCAGGTTGGCACCCTGGGTGTACAGCCCGAAGAATGCCTGCGGGTTGTAGCCACCGCGCACCGCCGTGTCGAAGGCGTTGGCCACCGCCAGCGCATTGCCGGAGATGTTGGCGCCGCCGAGCGTGACGAGCGAGTTCGGTGCGAGGCGCAGGATGACCGAGGTCGCGTCATAGACGAGAACCGGGGCAAAGGCCTGGCCGAAGCTGCCGAGCGTGGTGTTGGCGAAAGTGCCGGTTCGCGACGAACCCGAGACCAGCGTGTAGTTCTGGTTGAAGGTTGCGAACGGCAGGCCGGCCGCCGTCACGGTCAGGTTGCCGGCGGTGATTGCTGCACCCGAAGCGGTGACGCGGTCTGCGCCGGCCGGGGTGACATCGATCGCGAGGGTCGAGCCAGCGGCGAGGTTGAGCGCGCCATTGACCGTCAACGTGGCCACCGAACCGGCGGTTGCGCCCGGCGACACGGTCGAACCCGACTGTGCCGTCAACGCACCGACCGTGCCGGTCCCGATCAGCGAGGTGCCCGTCTGCAGGGTCACTGCCGAATTCGCCAGCGAGCCAGTGACGTTCAGGCGACCGGCGGTCACCGTCGTCGGGCCGGAGACGGTGTTGACCGAAGCGATGGTCAGCGCGCCTGCACCCTGCTTGGTGATCGAACCAGTACCCGAGATCACCTGGTTGAAGGTGGCATCGACCGTCTGGTTGAAGACCAGCGCGGCGTTGTTGAGGATGCCGCCCGAACCCAGCGTCGCGACGCTGCCGACCAACGTGCCGGCCGAGATGGTCGTGCCACCGGTGAAGGTGTTGGCGCCGGTCAAGGTCAGCGTGCCGGTGCCCAGCTTGGTGATGCGGCCGCTGCCGCTGATCACGCTGCTGACCGTCAGCGCGTTGGCCGCCGTGTCGATGGCGCCGGCGCCGGCGAAGTTGATCAGGTTGCTGAGCGTCAGATTGTTGGCGTTGGCCAGCAAGGTGCCGCTGTTGACCGTGATCGTGCCCGTGCCGAACGAGGCTGCGGTCGAGAAGCCGACCGTGCCGGCGTTGATGACCGTGCCGCCGGTGTAGAGGTTGGCCGCCATCAGGTTGAGGATGCCGGTACCGGTCTTAGTGATGTTGCCCGCGCCGGTGATAATGCCGGTCAACGTCATCGTGTTGGCGCCGGTGTTGATCGTGCCAATGCCCGCCGTCTGGATGCTGTTGGCAAGCGTCAGGTTGTTGGCGCCGGCCGCCAGCGTGGTGCCGGTGGCAAGTGCGATGGCACCGATGCCAGCAGCGGTGTTGGTGCCGACCGTGACGGTGCCGTTGCCGATGCCCAGGTTGGTGAACAGGTTGTTCCCGTTCAGCACCAGATTGCCGAAGTTCACCGTCGAGATCGAGCCGGGACCCGAAATCTGGCCGTTCAGCGTGAAGGTGCCAGTGCCCTGGTTGACGATGCCGTTACCCGCGGTCTGGATGCTGTTGGCGAGCACGAGGCCCGAGGTGCCGGCGGCCAGCGTGGTGTTGGTCGCCATCGCGATGGCACCGATGCCGGCGGCGGTGTTGGTGCCGAC
>JANPKK010000033.1:0-94366 GCA_031426015.1 Alphaproteobacteria bacterium | reverse complement strand
GCACCTTCTTGATGTGGACGCCGAGGATCTTCTCGCGGCCCTCGATATCGGGACGGCCGACGACAACCTGGCGGTCGAACCGGCCAGGACGCAGCAGCGCCGGATCGAGCACGTCGGGGCGGTTGGTCGCCGCGACGATGATGATGCCTTCGTTGGCGTCGAAGCCGTCCATCTCGACGAGCAGCTGATTGAGCGTCTGCTCGCGCTCGTCGTTGCCGCCGCCGAGGCCGGCGCCGCGATGGCGGCCGACCGCGTCGATCTCGTCGATGAAGATGATGCACGGCGACGATTTCTTCGCCTGCTCGAACATGTCGCGCACGCGGCTGGCGCCGACGCCGACGAACATCTCGACGAAGTCCGAGCCCGAGATGTTGAAGAACGGGACGTTCGCCTCACCCGCGATGGCGCGGGCGAGCAAGGTCTTGCCGGTGCCCGGCGGGCCGACGAGCAGCGCGCCCTTGGGGATCTTGCCGCCGAGGCGATGGAAACGACCGGGGTCCTTCAGGAAGTCGACGATTTCCTGAAGCTCCTCGCGGGCTTCGTCGATGCCGGCGACATCATCGAAGGTGACGCGGCCTTCCTTGGCAACGAGCAGCTTGGCGCGGCTCTTGCCGAAACCCATGGCGCCGCGGCCGGCGCCGTTCTGCATCTGGCGCATCACGAAAATCCAGATGCCGATCATCAGCACGAACGGCAGCATGTTGAAGAACAGCTGCGCCAGCAGGCTGCGGCTTTCCTCGGGCTTGGCATCGAAACGCACGTTCTTGCTGCGCAGCCGCGAGATGAGATCGGTGTCGCCGGGGTTGTAGGTGCGGAAATCTTCGTCCGATCCGGTTTTGCCGACGATTTCGGCGCCGCGGATCTCGACCGACTTGATCGCGCCTTCATCGACCTTGGTCAGGAAATCCGAATAGGCCATGGCGCTGCCGGCGCCGCTCGACCGCGACGGGCCCTGCATGACATTGACGACCACGACAAGGCCGAGAAGGATGACGAACCACAGCCCGAGGTTTTTCATCCAGGGGCTGGGCGGTCGCTTGTTGTTGTCGGCCATGGACACGGCTTTCTGCGTAGGAGACAGCACCCAAGATAAGCATGCACGGCGCGCTTGCAATCAGGCTGTGCGCTTCTGCCTCGCCTTTCCCCACGTTTCGATAGGGTTTTTGGGGCGATTCATCCGATTTGACGGCGCGGCGGTGCGAGAGTGAAGCGCCATACGGTGCCGCCGCGCGCTTTCACCCCTGCCAGAGTCGCCGTGCTGCCGCTGTCGAGTCGCGTGATCAGCCGGGTGATTTCGGCGCCCCGCGGGCACGCTGCCGGGGCGAGATGGCCGATGGCGCGCGCCACCAGCCGGCGCACCAGCAGCGCCGGGAGGCCGGCGGTGTCGAGGGTCACTTCGGCATTTCCGATCTCGGCGCGGCCGGCCCAGGCGCGGTCGGTGACCCAGGCGAGGGCGGCTTCGGCCTCGGCAAGGTGCGCGGCGCTGGCGGCAAGGGCTGCGGCATCGAGCCCGGGGGTCGATGCCAGCAAGCGCCGGGCATGGGTGCGGTCGTAATGCGGGTCGTCATTGGTCGGATCGGCGACCGGCGTGATCCCTGCCTCGGCGACGATTGCCGCAAGTGCGGTGCGGCGCACCCCGAGCAGCGGCCGCACCAGCGTGACGCCAGCCCCCAGCGGCCTTTGGGCCCGGATGCCCGCGAGGCCCGCGCCACTGCCGCGCCCCAGCCGCATCAACAGCGTTTCGGCCTGGTCATCGGCGTGGTGCGCGGTGAGCAGCACGCCGATCCCGGCGGTGGCACAGGCGTCGCGGAGCAGGGCGTAACGGGCGTCGCGGGCTTCGGCTTGCCGGTTGGCGGCGGGCTTGGCGCCGGTCCAGCGCAGCGTTTCATGCGGGACACCGCGCGCCGCGCACAGGGCCGCGACGAAAGCCGCTTCGGCAACGGCTTCGGGGCGCAGGCCATGATCGACGGTCAGCGCCAGTACCTGGCCCGGGAAGATAGCGTGCGCCGATAACAGCAGCGCGACACTGTCGGGCCCGCCCGACACCGCGACCGCCAGCCGTTCATCCGGCGCAAGCGGTCGCCCGAGCGCGGCGCCGGTCAGTGCGGCAAGTTCGAGCGCGGCCGCGTCAGGCAGGGCATTTGGCTTTCGTGCGCAGCGTCTTGGCCTCGGTCTTCTGCGCCGGCGTCAGCTTTTCGCCATAGACGCTGTCGAGTTCGCCGAGGACGCGGCAGGCGTCCTTGGGTTTTTTGAGGCCGTTCATCGCGCCGGCAAGGCCGATCAGCGCATCGGGGGCACGGTCGTTGCGCGGCGCGGTCTGGTAGAGTTCGAGATACGCCTTGGCCGCCAGCGCATGTTCATCGCGCAGGGCATGGCTGCGGCCGAGCCAGTATTGCGCCTGGGGGATGCGCGGCGATTTGGGATAACCGGCGATGAAATCGGTCATCGCCGTTTCGGTGCCGGTCCAGTTCTTGGCGGTGACATTGGCATAGGCGGTCTTCCACGCGGCATCGGGAGTCGCGGCCTTGGCGTCTGGCTTCACCACCGGCCTGGCACCGGGCTTGGGCGGCACGGCGGCAGCCGGCGCGGCGATAACCGGTGCCGCCGCCGCGGCCGCCGCGGCGCCGCCGCCTTCGAGCGCGGTGACGCGGAATTCGAGATCGCCGCGCAGCTTGGCCTGGGCTTCCTCGAGCTGGCGGACCTTGAACTGGTTGGCCTCGACCTGGCCGGTCAGGGTGCGCAACTGGCGTTCGAGCTCACCCACCCGCTCGGTCAGGTCGACGAGCGGTGCGCTGGCCGGGGTGCCGATCGGCGCCGCGGCGACCGGTACCGGCGCGGTGATTTCGGGTTCGAAATATTTCGGGTCGCCGCCCGGAAACACCTTGCGCTGCACCGCGCGCATTTCGGATTCGAGCTTGCCGACGCGCTTTTCGACCTTGACCGGGTCGATCTCCTGGGCCGGGGCAGCGATCGGGGCGAGCAGCAGCAGCGAGGACATCAACAACAGGCGCATTGGTTCAGTTTCCCGGATTGGTGGCGGTCGGGGTGGCGGCCGGCGCCGGCCTGGGCGCCGGGACGGTCGCGATCGGTGTCGGGATCGACGGATCGCCGGCTGGCGCCGCAACCGCCGCCGGGGCGGCGCTGCGGGCTATCAGGTCGGCAGCGGCCAGGCTGACATTGCGCACGGTTTCGACGGGCCCGCCGAGTGGCGGCAGCACCTGGCCACCGACGCTGACCGACAGCGCGCCGGCCATGCCGGTCCACAGTGTCAGGGCGGGGCGATCGGCGGGCACCGTGAAGCTTTCGCCCGCGGTCATCACGCCGACTTTCAACGTGTCGCCATTGGTCTTGTCCGAAATCTTCACCCAGACATCGCGCGATGCGGTCAGCACCACCGGGCCACCGGCGGTTGCAGGCGTCGCCACCGCAGCAGCCGGCCCGGCAACCGGGGTGCCGATATCGCCGGCGGCTTCGGCGGGCGGGGTTTCGGCGGCAGCGGTCGTTTCGGGCGCAACGGGCGGCGGCGGATCGAAGGCGCCGGCGCCCCAGGCCGAAAACACCGCGATGATGGCGATGATCGCCACCAGGCTGCCGATCCACAGCCCGCGCGACGGCAGCCGGCGTTCATCGAGCGGTTCGAGGCTGATCGGCGTTGGCACATGCGCCGATTTCGAGGTTTCGCTGCGAAACTGGCTGGCCAGGGTTTCGGGGTCGAGCCCGATGGCGCGGGCATAGGATTTCACGAAGCCGATGGCATAGGGCAGCGCCGGCAGCTCGTCATGCTTGTCGGCTTCCAGCGCCTTCAGGTGCCGGATCGGCACGCGGGTTTCGCGCGCCACGTCGATCAGCTCCATCCCGGCGGCGGAGCGCCCGGCCTGCAGCATCGCGCCGGTGCGCCTGGCGCCGAATTCCACCGATTCCACGCCGACGATCCTTGTGGTTCTGCCCGTTGCCGGGCGGTTGTGATCCGCTGGTGCCTGGCCGGTGTCACCACCGGTCGCAGTCGGTCTTTCGATGCCGGGGGGAACCGCGCGAGTCAATGGACCGCGCGGCGGGAACGGCCCGGCCGAAGCGCCGGCTGCGCCGGATCGACGTATCGCCTGCGCCGGGCCGAAGCTGCCGCCATTTGCATGCGACCTTGTTGCATCGCATCAAAGCGGCTATGGGGCCGCGCAAGCCCCGGGCCTCGATGTCCTTGCGGCACTCTGGCCATCCCACAGGATCGAAATTCAATGCCCTTGCGGAATATCGCGATCATCGCGCACGTTGACCATGGCAAGACCACGCTTGTCGACCAGCTGTTCCGGCAGTCGGGTACCTTCCGCGAGAACCAGCGCGTCGCCGAACGCGCCATGGATTCGAACGATCTCGAAAAAGAACGCGGCATCACCATTCTGGCCAAGTGCACGTCGATCGAATGGACCGACAAGACCAACAACGAAACGACGCACATCAACATCGTCGACACCCCCGGACACGCCGATTTCGGCGGCGAAGTCGAACGCATCCTGTCGATGGTCGATGGCGTCGTGCTGCTCGTCGATGCCGCCGAAGGCCCGATGCCGCAGACCAAGTTCGTCACCGGCAAGGCACTGGCGCTGGGTCTTCGCCCGATCGTCGTCGTCAACAAGATCGATCGCCCCGATGCGCGCGCCCAGGAAGTGCTCGACGAGGTGTTCGACCTGTTCGTCACGCTCGAAGCAAATGACGATCAGCTCGATTTCCCGGTGATCTTCGCCTCGGGCCGCAACGGCTATGCCGGGCGCGATTCCGATGTGCGTTCGGGCGATTTGACGCCGCTGTTCGAAACCATCGTCGCGCACGTGCCGCCGCCGGCTGCCGACGTCGATGGCGAGTTCAAGATGCTGGTGTCGCTGCTCGATCGCGACAATTTCGTCGGCCGCATCCTGACCGGGCGCATCCTGTCGGGCACGCTGCGCCTCAACACCCAGATCCGTGCGCTCAGCCCCGATGGCAAGGTTGTCGAGGAAGGCCGCGCCTCGAAGATCTTCGCGTTTCGGGGTCTGGAACGGGTTCCCGTCGATGAAGCCAAGGCCGGCGACATCATCGCGCTCGCCGGCTTCTCGAAGGCGACCGTGGCCGACACGATCGCCGACATTACCGTTACCGAGCCGCTGCATGCCCAGCCGATCGATCCGCCGACGCTGAGCATGACCTTTGCGGTCAATGATTCGCCCTATGCCGGCCGCGATGGCAGCAAGGTGACGAGCCGCATGATCTCGGACCGCCTGCAACGCGAAGCCGAAGGCAATGTCGCCGTCAAGGTCACCGAAAGCGCGTCGAAGGACGCCTTCGAAGTCGCCGGGCGCGGTGAATTGCAGCTCGGCGTGCTCATCGAGACGATGCGCCGCGAAGGCTTCGAGCTGTCGATTTCGCGCCCGCGCGTCATCTATGGCGTCGATGAAAACGGCAAGCGCACCGAGCCTTACGAAACCGTCGTCATCGATGTCGATGAACAATATTCGGGCACGGTCGTCGAGAAGATGGCGGGCCGCAAGGCCGAGATGACCGACATGCGCCCGTCGGGCGGCGGCAAGACCCGCCTGACCTTCTCGGCACCCGCCCGCGGCCTCATCGGCTATCACGGCGAATTCCTGTCGGACACCCGCGGCACCGGCATCATGAACCGGTTGTTCGAGAAATACGGTCCCTACAAGGGCAATGTCTCGGGTCGCGGCAACGGCGTGCTGATCTCGACCGAAACCGGCGAAGCCGTCGGCTATGCGCTCGGCTATCTCCAGCCGCGCGGCATCCTGATGATCGAGCCGGGCGAAGCCGTCTACCAGGGCATGGTCATCGGTGAAAACGCCCGTGACGAGGATCTGGAAGTCAACCCGCTGAAATCCAAGGCGCTGACCAACTTCCGCGCCAGCGGCAAGGACGATGCCATCCAGCTGAGCCCGCCCAAGCGGCTGACGCTCGAACAGGCGATTGCCTATATCGACGAGGACGAGCTCGTCGAAGTGACGCCGAACTTCATCCGCCTGCGCAAGATCCACCTCGACCCGCACGAACGCAAGAAGGCGAGCCGCGCCAAGCGCGACTGATCCGGCGGTAACGCCGGGGAGCCTGCGACATTTGTGCGGTTGCGCAAATGTCGCCGCGCTACCAACTGCTGCCCGGAATGCGAACGGGAGACGCTGCATGAGTGGCATTGACGACGATGACTATGGCAGCGGGCCGCCGCCGCAGATCGAGCCGATTCCGGCCGCCGAGGCGGAAGCCGCGGTGCGCACGTTGATCCGCTGGGCGGGGGATGATCCCGATCGCGAAGGCCTGCTGGATACGCCGGGGCGGGTGACGCGCGCCTATCGCGAATATTTCCGCGGCTATCAGGAAGACCCCGGCATCCACCTCTCGACGACCTTCGGCGAAGTCGGCGGCTATGACGAGATCGTCATCCTGCGCGACATTCCGTTCCAGTCGCACTGCGAGCATCACATGGCGCCGATCATCGGCAAGGCGCACATCGCCTATCTGCCCAAAAAGCGCGTCGTCGGCATTTCCAAGCTGGCGCGGGTGCTGCACGGCTTTGCCAAGCGCATGCAGGTGCAGGAACGGCTGACCGCCGAGGTTGCCGACTGCATCCAGAAGCATCTCGATCCGGTCGGGGTCGCGGTCGTCATCGAGGCGAGCCATGCCTGCATGAGCGCGCGCGGGGTGATGACCCAGGGCGTGACGATGACCACCAGCCGCATGATGGGCGTGTTCCGTGATGACGATCGCAGCCGCAAGGAAGTGCTGTCGCTGATGGGCAAGGGGTAAAAACCCCGCGGGAGGTGGCGAGCAGGGGGCTCGCCGCCGCAATCCCGGCTTAACAAGACCGCTTTGGTATTCTATAGGCGAGCGAACAGGTTCAAAGGGGCACGCGACATGGTCAATATTCTGGGCAATCTCAACCGGGCATTGCTGCTCGGTGGCACGCTGCTGGTGCTGGTCATCGCCATCCTCAACGGCAATGCCATCGATGGTAACTGGTTCAACGGCTTCCTGCGTTTCGTCCATGCCCTCGTCGGCGTGCTCTGGATCGGCCTGCTCTATTATTTCAACTTCGTGCAGATCCCGACCATGCCCAAGGTGCCCGCCGAACTGAAGCCCGCGGTCGGCAAGTACATCGCCCCCGAAGCGCTATTCTGGTTCCGCTGGTCGGCGCTCGCCACGCTGGTCATCGGCCTCGCCATCGCCGGTGCGCCGCCGCAGCTGTACCTCGTCGAAGCGCTGACCTTCCAGGAAGGTTTCCGCAACATCGGCCTCGGCATGTGGCTTGGCATCATCATGGCCGCCAACGTCTGGATGTTCATCTGGCCGGCGCAAAAGATCGCCCTCGGCATCGTCGACGGCACGCCCGATGAAAAGGCCGCCGCCGCCAAGAAGGCGATGCTGTTCAGCCGCACCAACTTCGTGCTCAGCTTCCCGATGCTCTATTGCATGGTGACGCGCGGCGTTCTGGGCTAAACCCCGTCGACAGGCGTTTTCCGGGGGGCGCGCCAGCTGACGTGCCCTTTCCCGGAGTATTTTCTGATGACCCAGAGTTTCGTCGCCGTCGACTGGGGATCGACCAACCGCCGCATCTTCCACATCAGTGATGGTGCCGTCACCGGCCACAGCGCCGATGATCGAGGGCTGCGCACGGTTACCGATTTTCCCGCCGAAATCGCCCGGCTGCGCGGTCTTGTCGGCGATGTGCCGCTGCTGCTCGCCGGCACGATCGGGTCGAATCGCGGCTGGGTCGAAGTCCCTTATGTGGCGGCGCCGGCGCGGCTCGCCGATATCGCTGCCGGCGTGCTGCAGGTTGCGCCGGGTGTATCGATCGTCCCCGGCATCTCGGTCGCCGATCCGCTGCGCCCCGATGTCATGCGCGGCGAGGAAGTGCAGTTGCTGGGCGCGCTGGCGCTCGGCCTGATCGGCGACGGGCTCGTTTGCCTGCCCGGTACCCACAGCAAATGGGTGGTGATGACCGACGGCGCCATCGACTGTTTTCGCAGCGTGATGACCGGCGACATCTTTGCCGCCTTGCAGAGCGCCACCGTACTGTCGGACCTGCTCGTCGATGCGCCGGCATGCGATGTCGTGTTTGCCGAAGGAGTCGACCATGGCATTGAAGCCAATGACCTGACCGCCGAACTGTTCACCACCCGCGCCCGCGTGCTGACGCAGGGCATGAGCCGGCCCGATGCCGCCAGCCGGATTTCGGGGCTGCTGATCGGCGCCGACGTTCGTATCGGGCTTGGGCATCGCCGCGCCGATGTCGTGCCGTTGATCGGCACGCCGGCGCTGTGCGAACGCTTTGCGCTGGCGCTGCAGCGTGCCGGGCGCGAATCGGTCATCATCGACGGCGATGCGGCGTTCGTTGCCGGCGCCATCGCGATCATGAAGGACATTGCCGCATGACGACCGCCGCCGACGATCTCGCCCGCCATCTCGCCGCTTGCCCGCTGGTGGCGGTGCTGCGCGGCATCACCCCGGGGGAGATTGCCGACGTCGGTTCGGCGCTGCTTGCCGCCGGTATCCGTATCCTCGAGGTGCCGCTCAACTCCCCCGAACCTTATGAATCGATCGCGCGGCTGTCCGATCTCGCCGGCGATGACGCGCTGGTCGGCGCCGGCACCGTCCTCGATGTGCCGAGTGTCGAGCGCGTCGCGGCAGCGGGGGGCCGGCTGGTGGTGTCGCCGTCGACCGATCCTGATGTCATCGCCGCGACCGTTGCGCTCGGCATGGCATCCTTGCCGGGCTTTTTCACCCCGAGCGAGGCCTTTGCGGCGCTCAGGGCCGGGGCGCATGGCCTGAAATTCTTCCCGGCCGAAGCCGGTTCGCCAGCGGTCATCAAGGCGATGAAGGCGGTGCTGCCGCGCGGCGTGCCGGTGCTGGCGGTGGGCGGCATGACTCCCGAAGGTGTCGCGGCCTGGGCGGCGGCAGGGGCCGATGGTTTCGGGCTGGGCGCCTCGCTCTACAAGCCGGGGACGAGTGCCGAAGCTGCCGGCGCCATGGCGGCGCGCTTCGTGGCGGCGCTTACACCTTCAGCGGCCATTACACCTTCAAGGGATTGACCATCACTCCGGTTTGCGGCGCGCAATCGGGCAGTTCGGCATAGCTGGCGCGGCGGCCGTCGCGGCTGATCCAGACGCGCAGCGAGGCAGCTTGCGGGCAGGGGCGATAGCGCCAGCGAAATTCCCAGCCATCGGCCCAGATACGGTCTTCGCGGGCCGTGAAATTGCGCAACGAATCGCCGCTGCCGCGATGATATTGCACCAGCAACTGCTCGGCGATGCGCGCTGCGGTCTTGGCATCGATATCGGGGTGATAGAAGCTGAAGCCGATCAGTACCGTCAACCCGATGGCGATGCCGATCAGCACCTTGCGGGTGCGGCTCATCCCCGGTTTGGCGGTGGCTTCCACGCTCAGCCGCGCTCGGCATAGGCGGCGAGCGGCAGCGGGTTTCCGGCCTGGCGCAGCAGCGCCTGGCGGCGGAAGAAGCGCAGCAGCCCCGAAGCCCCCATCCGCGACGGCCCCAGCCCGGACAGGCCGAAACTCGATTTTTCGGCATCGCCGATCATCGAGGTCAGCGAGCCGTCGTTGATCGACACCGCGCCGGCGTGGAGCCGTATCGCCACGGCTTCGGCTTCCGCTACCGTGCCGGCGATGACCGCGGCGGACAGGCCGAAGGCGCTGGCATTGGCCTGTGCGACGGCTTCATCGACGCTGTCGAAGGCGATGACCGGGATGACCGGGCCGAAGGTTTCTTCGGTCATGACGCCCATGTCCGGTGTCAGCCCGGTGATGACCGTTGGCCGCAGCCATTTGCCGCCATGGTCCTCCACTGTGCCGCCGCAATGGATGGTGGCGCCTTTCGCCACAGCATCGGCGATCTGCGCCGCGACGATGTCGGCCTGGCGGGCAAAGATGAACGGGCCGAGATCGCCATGGCCGATATCCGGATGGTTGATGGTGACGGCGCTGGCCAGCCGCACCAGTTCGGCGAGGAATTCGTCATGGATTTCGCGGGCGACATAGACGCGCTCGATCGACTGGCAGGCCTGGCCGGTGGCAACCACCGAAGCCCGCAAGGCAATGCCGGCGGCGGCGACCGGATCGGCGCTGGCGAGCACCAGCATCGGGTCCTTGCCACCCAATTCGAGGCTGGCGGGGATGAAGGCGCGCGCCGCCGCCTCGCCGACCTTGCGGCCAGTGGCGACCGATCCGGTGAAGGCGATGTAATCGACCGCGCCGACCAGTGCCGCGCCGGTTTCGCCATCGCCTTCGATGACGGCAAACACGCTGGCCAGCGCCGGCACGCTGGCGATTGCCTGCATCAGCGGGCGGATGAAGCGCGGCGTGACTTCGGATGGCTTGACGATGACGGCGCAGCCCGCCGCCAGCGCCGGGATGGCGTCGATCAGCGCCAGGGTCAGCGGGAAGTTCCACGGGCTGATGATGCCGACGACCGGATAGGGGTGCAGCCGCGTGCTGGCGGTGATCGTCGGGATGGCGGTCGGTGTGCGCACCGATTCGATGGCCGCGACCAGCGCAGGCGCCTCGCGGCTCCAGCGCGCCACCATGGACTTGACGCCATCAAGTTCGATCGCGGCAATGGTGCGGCGGCCGGTATCATGGGCCAGAGCCGACACGATCGCTTCGGCATGGTCGGTCAACGCCGTGACAAAGGCCCCGAGCACTTCGAGCCGCGAGGCCAGCGACAGCGCCACCCAGGCGGCTTGCGCGCTGCGCAGCCGTTTCGCCAGCGCTGCAACACCCGCCGAATCGAGCGGTTCGATATGATGATCGGCGATTCCGGTGCGCGGATTGGCGACGGCAAGCGAGCGGAAGAGCGGGACAGACGCCATGGCAAAGCGACACTAGCGGGTGTAATGCCCCCGTGCGAGGGGGGATTGCGCCTCGAAGCGCGGCAAAGCGCGCGGTTGATGCCGCCTTGTCGTGCGGCGCTGCGTTGACAGGCGCGCCGCCTTGCCCTATCGCCCCGCCTTCGCATCGGCAGGACTTTTCGAGTCCCGCTGTTCACGAGAATCGCAATACCGAATTTTCAGGCAAGGTTTCTAACGATGTTCGCAGTTGTGCGCACCGGCGGCAAACAATATCGGGTCGCCACCGATGACACGATCCTGGTCGAAAAGATCGAGGGTGAAGCCGGCGCGAGCGTTACGCTCGAAACGCTGATGTTCGGCGATGCCGGCGCCGTCACCACCGGTGGCAGCGTTACCGCCACGATCGTCGCGCAGACGAAGGCCGACAAGGTCATCATCTTCAAGAAGCGTCGTCGTCACAACTATCGTCGCAAGAACGGTCATCGCCAGCAGCTGACCGTGCTCAAGATCACTTCTGTAGGCTAAGGTACCATGGCACATAAGAAAGCAGGCGGTTCATCGCGCAACGGTCGTGATTCGGCCGGTCGTCGCCTTGGCGTGAAGCGTTTTGGCGGGCAGGAACTGCTCGCCGGCACCATCATCATCCGCCAGCGCGGCACGCGCGTTCATCCGGGTCGCAACGTCGGCCTGGGCAAGGATCACACCCTGTTCGCCACGGCGCACGGTGTCGTTGTGTTCCACGAAGGCAAGCTGGGTCGCAAGTACGTCAGCGTCGACCCGCGCCCGGAAGCCATCGCGGCTGAATAAGCCCGTCCGGACTTCGCCTTTAGAAATCGATAGGGGGAGCCGGGCGACTGGCTCCCCTTTCGTTTGAATCGACCCCAGCATGCAGTTTTTAGACCAGGCCAAGATTTTCGTGTCCTCGGGCGCCGGCGGCGATGGCGCCGTGTCGTTCCGGCGCGAAAAATATGTCGAATATGGCGGCCCTGATGGCGGCGACGGCGGCAAGGGCGGCGATGTCATCTTCGAATGCATCGACGGGCTGAACACCCTCATCGATTTTCGCTACACCCAGCATTTCCGCGCCAAGCGTGGCGGCCATGGCATGGGCCGCGATCGTACCGGCCCCGGCGCCGACGATCTGGTCATCAAGGTGCCGATCGGCACCCAGGTGCTCGCTGATGACGATGAACGCACGTTGCTGTGCGATCTCACCCGCCCCGGCCAGCGTGTCGTGCTGCTGCGCGGCGGCGATGGCGGCAAGGGCAATGCCTTTTACAAGAGCAGCACCAACCGCGCGCCGCGCCAGTTCCAGCCGGGTTGGCCGGGCGGCGAATTCTGGTTGTGGCTGCGCCTCAAGCTGATCGCCGATGCGGGGCTGCTCGGGGCGCCGAATGCCGGCAAATCGACCTTCATCAACGCCGTGTCGAACGCCGGGGCCAAGGTCGGCGCTTATCCGTTCACCACGCTGAAGCCGCAATTGGGCGTCGTCGGCCACAAGGGCAAGGAACTGGTGATGGCCGACATCCCGGGCCTGATTGCCGGTGCGGCCGAAGGTGTCGGCATCGGGGATCGCTTCCTCGGCCATATCGAGCGTTGCCGGGTGCTGCTGCATCTCGTCGATGCCAGCGCGCCGGCGCCGGTCAAGGCGTGGCAGACGGTGCGCGACGAAGTCGATGCCTATGGCGGCGGGCTGATCGACAAGCCCGAGATCCTGGCGCTGTCCAAGGCCGACCTGGTCAGTGCGTCGGGGCTCGCGGCCAAGAAGCGCGCGCTTGAGGCGGCGAGCGGCCAGAAGGTCTTCGTGTTCTCGGCGGCGACGCGGCAGGGACTCGATGAGCTGCTTGACGCGCTGATCGAGCTCGCCGGTCGCGATGCGGTGGCAGCGGCAGCAGCAGCGGACCCCCGGGCGTGGAACCCGCTGTAACCGACGCCGCAGCGCGTTTTGCGCCGGGCGTTTGCGCGCGGCTGGTCGTCAAGATCGGCTCGTCGCTGCTTGTCGACGGCACGGGCGCGGTGCGGCGCGACTGGCTGGCGAGTGTCGTTACCGATATCGCGGCGCGGCGCGCGGCGGGGCAGGAGATCGTCATTGTCTCCTCGGGGGCGATTGCACTCGGCGCGCGGCGGCTGAAGCTCGACAAGGGCGGTCGGGCGAGCCTTGAAGATGCGCAGGCGGCGGCGGCGGTCGGCCAGGTGGCGCTGAGCGCGGTGTGGGAGGCGCTACTCTCCGATGCCGGGCTGACGATGGCGCAGGTGCTGCTGACGCTCGGTGATCTGGAGGACCGGCGGCGCTATCTCAACGTCGCGGCGACGCTCGACCGGTTGCTGGCGCTCGGCGCGGTGCCGGTGCTCAACGAAAACGATACGGTGGCGACCAGCGAGATCCGTTTCGGCGACAATGACCGGCTGGCGGCGCGCGCGGCGCAGGCGGCGGGCGCGGGCGGCGTATTGCTGCTCAGCGATGTCGACGGACTGTATACGGGGCACCCGGGGCACGACCCGAATGCGACACTGGTGCCCGAAGTGCGCAAGCTGACCCCGGCGATCGAGGCGATGGCGAGCGCCGACAGCGGCTCGGGGCTCGGCTCGGGGGGCATGGCGGCCAAGCTGGCGGCGGCAAGGATCGCGGGCGCGGCGGGGATTCATTTGGCGATCGCCGATGGCCGGGTGGCGCATCCGTTGCGCACCTTCGCCGATTCGGGGCGTGGTACGGTGTTCGTGGCGGGCGATGGCGCGCGCGCCAAAAAGGCCTGGCTGGCCGGGCGGCTGACGGTGCACGGCACGCTGAGCCTCGATGCCGGCGCGGTGGCGGCGCTGAAGCGCGGCAAGAGCTTGCTGGCGGCGGGGGTGACCGCGGTGGAGGGACGCTTTGCGCGCGGCGATGTCGTCGCGCTGGCGGGGCCGGACGGCATCATCGGGCGCGGGCTGGCGGGTTATGATGCGGGGGATGCGGCGATGATCTGCGGGTTGCGCAACGAGGCCCAGGCGGCGGTGCTCGGCTATGCGCCGCGCGCCGCGCTGGTCCATGCCAATCATCTGGTGCTGTTGTGAGCGCCGAGGCGACCATTCACGCGATGGCGCGGGCGGCGCGGGCAGCGATTGCCGGGCTGGCGCAGGCGACGACCGCGCAAAAGGCGCTGGCGATCGGCACGGCGGCGGGCGCCATCCGGGCGCGCGCGGCGGAACTGATCGCCGCCAATGCCGATGACGTTACGGCGGCGCGCGCGGCGGGCATCTCGGCGGCGCTGATCGACCGGCTGGCGCTCGATGCCGCGCGGGTCGAAGGCATTGCCGCCGGGCTCGATACCGTCGCGGCGCTGCCCGATCCGGTGGGGGAGGTGATCAAGCACTGGGAAACCGCCAATGGCCTGCATTTCGAGCGCGTGCGGGTGCCGCTCGGCGTCATCGGCATCATCTATGAAAGCCGGCCCGGGGTGACCGCGGATGCGGCGGCGCTGTGCCTGATGGCGGGGAATGCCTGCCTGCTCCGCGGCGGGTCGGAGGCAGCGCGGTCGAACGCGGTGCTGCTCGATTGCGTCGGCGAAGGGTTGCGCGCGGCGGGGTTGCCGGCGGCGGCGGTGCAACTGGTGCCGGCGGGCGACCGCGCGCTGGTCGGCGCCATGCTGGGGGCGCACGGGCTGATCGACATCATCATCCCGCGTGGCGGCAAGGGACTGGTGGCGCGGGTGCAGGCCGAAGCACGGGTGCCGGTGCTGGCGCATCTCGACGGCATCAACCATGTCTATGTCGATGCCTCGGCCGATGCGGCGATGGCGGCGGCGATCGTCGTCAATTCGAAGCTGCGGCGCACCGCGGTGTGCGGGGCGATGGAGACGCTGCTGATCGACCGCGCGGCGGCACCGGACCTGGCGCGCGCGGTGCTCGGCGCGCTGGCCGATGCCGGCTGCGAACTGCGCGGCGCTGTGGGTGCGCTCGAGCCGCGCGCGGTGGCGGCGCCGGCCGATGCCTTCGATACCGAATATCTCGATGCCATCGCCTCGGTGGCGCTGGTCGATGGCGTCGAAGGCGCCATCGCGCATATCGCGCAGCATGGTTCGGCGCATACCGATGCGATCGTTGCCGGCGATGCGGCGGTGGCGGAGCGCTTTCTCTCGGAGGTCGACAGCGCCATCGTGCTGTGGAACGCCTCGACCCAGTATGCCGATGGCGGCGAATTCGGTTTCGGCGCCGAAATCGGCATTGCCACCGGCCGCCTGCACGCGCGCGGGCCGGTCGCGCTCGAAGGGCTGACGATCTACAAGACGCGCGTCACCGGCACCGGCCAGGTGCGGCCGTGATTTGATGGGTCGGAGGAAATGGGGTATCGTTTTGCCATGATGCAGCGCCTCCCCGGTTCGCCTGATTGCTTCCCGCCGGGTGAAGAACCCGACGGGCTGGTCGGCTATGAAATGACCGAGGCGGGCTGGAAGCCCATGGATGCGGAACGCGAAGCGGCCTTTATCCAGGAAGGTATCGACTCGCTCGAAAACGAAGGCGGCATTCCGCACGAACAGGTAATGGCCGAATTGCGGGCGATGCTTGAGGCGAAGCGGGTCACATCGGTCAAGTGACATCGGTCATCTGGTCGCGCGCGGCCGCTTCCGATCTCCATCGCATCTGCGTGATGATTGCCGTTCATGACCCCGCTGCTGCCGGACGCCTTGTCGAGGCGATCGACGCCCGCATCGCGTTGCTGCGCACATTTCCCGAAATCGGCACGGTGTCCGCCCATGGCACCCGGAAACTGACCATCGGTCGCTATCCCTATATGCTGTCCTATGATGTCGCCCCGTCGGCGATCAGGATTCTGGCGATCCGCCATATGGCGATGTGGCCACGATGAAGCGCATCGGCCTGCTCGGCGGTTCGTTCAATCCGGCGCATGCCGGGCATCGGCATATCAGCCTTGAGGCGATGCGGCTGCTCGGGCTCGATGAAGTCTGGTGGCTGGTCAGCCCGCAGAACCCGTTGAAGCCGGCCGCCGGCATGGCCCCGATGGCGGCACGCGTCGCTTCGGCGGTGGCGATGGCGCGGCATCCGCGCATCCGGCCGATGCTGATCGAGGCGGAATTGGGCACACGGTATGCGGTCGATACCGTTGCCGCGCTCAAGCGATTGCGGCCCGATGTGGCGTTCATCTGGCTGATGGGCGCCGACATCCTGCCCGAACTGCACCGCTGGCATCGCTGGCGCGCCTTCGCCCGGAGCGTGCCGATTGCCGTTTTGGCGCGTCCGCGCTATATGGGGGCTGCTCTGGTATCGCCCGCAATGGCGTGGCTGGGGCGTTGGCGGCGGCCCCCGGGGTCGATTCGCGATTGGGCGCGCTGGCCCTTGCCGGCAATCATCGTCCTGTCGATCCGCCAGACGCCCTTGTCGGCGACGGCGATTCGCGCCGCCGACCCCGGTTGGGCACAGCAATTCATGCCGGAAACGACCGGTGACCAAAAGAACAGGACAAGCCTTTGACGACTGAACCGACCGCAGCCACCCTTGCCGCGATCCACGCCGATGCCGCCATTCGGGCGGAGGCCAAGGTGGACGCCCATGTCGAGGCGCTGCACGCCATGGTGATGGCCTCGCTCGATGATGACCAGGCGGTCGAGGTGATCTCGATCCCGCTTGCCGGCAAGACGACGATCGCCGACTACATGGTCATCGCCAGCGGCAAATCGGGCCGTCAGGTCGCATCGATGGCGATGAAGATCGCCGACAAGTGCAAGACCGATTTCGGTCGCCCGGCGCGCGTGCAGGGCCTGCCGACCGCCGATTGGGTGCTGATCGATGCCGGCGATGTCATCGTCCACATCTTCCGCCCGGAAGTGCGCGCCTTCTACAATCTCGAACGCATGTGGGCCTTCGATTCGGAACCCAACAAGGGTGAACCGCGCATGGGCGCCTTGCGCGACGCGCATGAAGCGCGCGATCCGGCAGGTCTTGCAGCGCGTGCTGCCACTTATCGTGATGCAGGCGATCCCGCGAGCCACGAAGGGCGCGATCCCGCGCTCGGTGACCCCCGCAAGGCCGGCTGATGCGTCTCGCCATCGTGGCGCGCGGCCGCATCGGCGCGTCGCCCGAGGCCGAGCTCGTCGACCGCTACGCCAAGCGGCTGCGCGGCGAGATGACCGTCACCGAAATCGGCGACACGGCGCCGTGGCCGCGCTTCGATGGCGGCCGCACGGTGGTGCTCGATGAAACCGGCAAGGACATGTCCTCCGAAGCGCTGGCGGCGATTCTGGGCGGCTGGCGCGATGGCGGCACGCGCGAGGTGCGCTTCCTGATCGGTGCCGCCGATGGCCATGATGCCGCGACACGCGCCGGTGCCGACCTGCTGCTCGGCTTCGGCCGGGCGACCTGGCCGCATATGCTGGTGCGCGCCATGCTCGCGGAACAACTGTACCGCGCCATGACGATCCTGCAGGGGCATCCCTATCACCG
Organism: Alphaproteobacteria bacterium; assembly: GCA_031426015.1. Classification (GTDB taxonomy): domain Bacteria; phylum Pseudomonadota; class Alphaproteobacteria; order Sphingomonadales; family Sphingomonadaceae; genus Sandarakinorhabdus. The sequence goes on along the minus strand of JANPKK010000033.1, from coordinate 77,090 downwards.
TTCGGGGTAGCTTGGCCGAGTGCCTCGACTTCGCTCGGCATGAGCGGAGTTGTTCTTCATGAAACCCGCTCATGCCGAGCGAAGTCGAGGCATCAAGCCCGCGACAACCCCACTCTGGCGCGGCGCTGGCGTTCTGCTATCGTGACCGTCTGTTGGTTGCCGAAAGCGAACTGTCGTGATGTCGCCGCGCTGGAAGATTGCCCTGCCTGTCATTGCCTTGCTGGCGATACCCGGCACTGCCGCGGTTCGCGCCGCGAGCGAAAGCGACACCTACAAGCAGCTCGACGTGCTGATGGACGTCTTCGAGCGCGTGCGGACCGATTATGTCGACAAGGCCGATGACAAGAAGCTGATCGAAGGCGCGATCAACGGCATGCTTGCCAGCCTCGATCCGCATTCGTCGTATCTCGACGTCCGCGAATATCAGAACATGCGCCAGAATACCGATGGCGAATATGGCGGGCTCGGCCTGACGGTCACCACCGAGGATGGCGCGGTAAAGGTCGTTGCCCCCACGGACGATACCCCGGCGGCGCGTGCCGGCATCAAGTCGGGCGATTACATAACCCATATCGATGGCGAGCTGATCTATGGTTCGACGTTGCAGGAAGCCGTCGACCGGATGCGCGGCACGCCCGGTACCAGCATCAAGATCACCGTGGTGCGCGAAGGCGCCACCAAGCCGACCGATTACACGCTGAAGCGCGAAGTCATCCAGATCAAGCCGGTGAAGTTCGAAACGCGCGGGAGCGTGGGGGTCATCCGCATCACCACCTTCAACAAGCAGACCGGCGACGCGACGCGCAACGCCGTCGCCAGCATCGAAAAACAGCTCGGCGCGACTATCGCCGGCTACGTCATCGATCTGCGTTCCAACCCTGGCGGCCTGCTCGACCAGGCGATCGAGGTCAGCGACGTTTTCCTCGACAAGGGCGAGATCGTTTCGCAGCGCGGCCGTACCAAGGACGATATCCAGCGCTACAAGGCCAATCCGGGCGATCTGACCGGTGGCAAGCCGGTGGTCGTGCTGATCGACGAAGGCTCGGCTTCGGCCGCCGAAATCGTCGCTGGCGCGCTGCAGGACCAGCGCCGCGCCATCGTGCTGGGGCAGCGCAGCTTCGGCAAGGGATCGGTGCAGACGCTTATCCCGCTCAGCCAGGATACCGCGCTGCGGCTCACCACGGCGCGCTATTTCACGCCGTCGGGACGCAGCGTGCAGGAAAACGGCATCGAACCGGATGTCCAGGTGCCGCAGCTGTCGGATGCCACCCGCAGCGAGCGCCCGCGCCTGCGCGAGGCCGATCTGAAGAAGCACCTGATCAACGAGATCAAGGACGGCACCGAAAAACTCGTCGAGAACGACAACAAGCCCGACCCGCGCTTCGTGGCGACCCCCGAGGAGCTGAAGAAGAAGGGTGTCATCGATTTCCAGCTTGATTATGCGACGCGGCTGCTGGCGCGGCTGGCGCCGGCGGGCGCCCCGCCGATCGCGGTGGCAGCAGCGGCCCCGGCCGGGAAAGTCGCCAACCCGAAATGATGGTCCTTCACCTCCCCCCGCCGGGGGGAGGTGAAGCGAAGTGTGACAGCGCTGCGATTGCGCGCATTCGCAGCGCCGCTTATGGGGCAGGTGTCGCCCCGGATCAGGACTGGAACGCCCCTTGTTGCGCCGCCTTTACGACTGGACGCTCGCCCGCGCCGCCGGCCCCGGGGCGGAAAAATGGCTGATGGGCATCAGTTTCGCCGATTCGTCGTTCTTCCCGATTCCCCCCGATGTCATGCAGATCCCGATGTCGATCGCGCGGCCGGAAAAATCGCTGCGCTATGCGGCGCTGTCCACGCTCGCTTCGGTCGCCGGCGCCCTGCTCGGCTATGCCATCGGCGCGTTGCTCTACCAGGCCATCGGCGTGCCGCTGCTGCAATTTTATGGCTATGAAGACAAGTTCGTCACCTTCGCCGCCAGCATAAAGGCGCATGGTTTCCTGTGGATGCTGGCCTTTGCCTTCCTGCCCATCCCGTACAAGGTCGCGACGATCGCCGCGGGCAGCGTGTCGCTCGGCCTGCCGGTGCTGTTGGCGGCCTCGCTGCTCGGCCGCGGCGGTCGCTTCTTTCTGGTCGCGCTGATCCTGCGCCGGTATGGCGCCGCGGCGCAGGCGATCATCGACAAATATTTCCATCAACTGGCGCTGGTGGCGACCGGGCTGTTCGTCGGCGGCTTCGTCGTGGTGAAATATGCGTTCTGATCTGCCGGCGGGCCGGCGGGCTAACCGCTCGGTAACGGCGCTGCTGCTGCTCGGGCCGACGGCGCTGCTCGGCGGCGCGCTGGCGTTCGAATATCTCGGTGGGCTGGCACCCTGCGAAATGTGCTTGTGGCAACGCTGGGCATTGGCGGGGGCGCTGGCGCTGGCGCTGCTCGGCTGGGCGACCGGACATAGCCGCGCCGTGCTGGCGCTGGCGGCGCTGGCGGTGCTCGGCGGCGCCGGCATCGCGGTGTTCCATGTCGGGGTGGAGCAGCATTGGTGGCAGGGCATCACCAAATGCGCCGCGACGCTGTCGTCGGGCTCGACCGCCGATATCATGGGGCAGATCATGGCGCAGCCGCTGGTGCGCTGCGACGCTATTCCCTGGTCGCTTTTCGGCATTTCCATGGCAGGGTGGAACGCGATAGTTTCGACCCTGATCGGAGGCACGGCGCTGTGGCGGCTGAAATGAGGCATTTGCCGGGGGATGCCCGGATCGATACGCGCCCGATGGTGCGGGTCGACCAGGCCGGCGAAGTCGGTGCGGCGCGAATCTATGCCGGGCAATTGGCGGTGATGGGCGATCGCGCCCGGGTGTCGGGCGAAATCCGCCACATGGCGGCGCAGGAAAAGCGTCATCTCGATGCCTTTGACGCGCTGATGGTCAAGCGCGGCGTGCGGCCGACGCTATTCGCGCCGGTGTGGCATGTCGCCGGCTATGCGCTGGGCGCCGCGACGGCACTGCTCGGCCCCAAGGCAGCGATGGCGGCGACGGTGGCGGTCGAAACCGTCATCGACCAGCATTATGGCGAACAGGCGGAGGCGCTCGCCGATGGCAGCGATCCCGAACTGGCGGCGATGGTCGATGATTTTCGTGCCGATGAAGTCGAACATCGCGATACCGCGGCCGGTCATAGCGGTGCCAATGGCTTTCCGCTGATGCAGGCGGCGATCCGCACCGGCGTGCGCGCGGCGATTGCGGTCGCCAGGCGCATCTAGACGGAACTGAAGCAGCGCCGCCGGAAGCAATCTTCGTTTCGATGTCGGCTGGCCGCAAACGCGTTCAGGGCCACCCCCTTGCGGGGGTGGCCCTGACGTTACGCTACGTCCCGATCAGAATGCGATGTCGACCGTCGCGCCATAGGTTGCCGGGTCGCCATAGATCACCGAGCCCATGCCGATCTGGCCGAAATCGATCCCGCGCGAGATATATTCGCTGTTGGTGATGTTCTTGCCCCAGAAGGTGATCCCCAAGCCCTTGGTGAAGCTGCCGACCTTGATGTTGTCGATGCGCAACTGCGCATCGAACAGGCTGCGCGCCCCGGCCTTGATCTGGTTGTTGAACGGCGCCGTCAGCGGGTTGGCGAAGAAGGTCTGCGACGAGACATAGCTCCAGCCGACGCGCGCGGTCAGCTTGGCATCATTGCCGAGCGGATAGACGAAATTGCCGGCAAGGTTGCCGGTATAGTCGGGCGAATTGCCCGGCGTGATCACCGATGCGATGTTGCGGATGACCCCGGTGGTATCGGCGCCGGGGAAGTTCTTCACCGACTTGTGGACGTAGCCGACCGAGCCATCCATGCTCAGGCTGTCGGTGATGGCCAGCCGGCCTTCGACTTCGACACCGGTATAGTTGATCTTGCCGGCGTTGGTGACCTGGGTGCCGAAGGTGGCACCGCCCGGGATCGGGATGGTCGCCTGCAGATCGCTGTATTCATTGTAGAAGACGGCGGCGTTGAGGCGCAGGCGGTTGAACAGCTCGGTCTTGGCGCCGATTTCGTACGACCAGATGGTTTCTTCCTCGAAGGGAATCAGGCCCAGCTTGGCCGCGGCATTGGTGGTCTGGCGGGCGTTGAAGCCCCCCGAACGATAGCCCCGCGCGATGCGGCCATACAGGTTGACGTCATCACCGGCGCGATAATCGACGGTAAAGTGCCCGGTCGGCGCGCTGAAGCTGGCCTTCTGGCGGTTGAGCGCGAGATCGACCGAATCGGTGAACGGCGTGACGCCATTCTGGCTGCGGTTGAAACCCTTTTTGTCCCAGGTGTAGCGCAGCCCCGCGGTGATGCCGAGTGCACCGTCGGCGCCGCCCGGACGCCAGGTGCCCTGGCCATAGACGGCAAAGCTGTCGGCATCGGATTTATAGGCGAGCGTCGAGCTGGGGGTCGAGAAATTGCGGAAGCGCGCCGGGTTGGCGGCGGCCAGCGACGGGCCGAGGGCGCCGAAATTGGCGAGGAAGATCTGGTTGGTATCGAGGATGAAGCCAAAGCTCTGGTCGTTCGATTCCGAGCCTTCCTCGTGGAAGAAGAAGCCGCCGAGCACCCATTGGAAATCGCTGTCGTAGTTCGAGACGATTTCGAGTTCCTGGCTGAACTGGTTCTGCGAGCGCAGGTTCTTGGCCTGGAAGATCGGCTGGGTGGTGGTTGGCACCGCCAGGCCGGAAACCACGCCGGCGGCGGGGCCGACGATGAACTGCAACAGGCCGGCGGGCAGGCCGTTGAGCAGGCTGGCGTTGGTGAAGGCCGCGCCGCGGACGGTGCCGAGGCCATCGAGATCGCTGCCTTCGATATTGTTGGACCATTCGCGATACGAGGTCGACGAACGGATCTTCACCGGCCCGGCATCGACTTCGACGCGCAGCAGGTTGCCCCACAATTTGTCGCGCGAATTGCGCGCGCCTTCGAGGCAGAGGCTGTCGAGGCGGGCGCGCTGCACCGGCTTGCCGCAGCCGGCTTCGAGCGCGACCGTCGACGCCTGCGCCAGATAGCCGGCGAGATTGGCCGGCTGCACCTGGGCGATGCTGCCGCCATCGAGCGAGACATTGGGGCGGAAAACGCCATCGCCGACGGCGGCGAGCTGGTTCGCTGCGGCAACGCCATCGATGACGGTGTAATCGAAGATGTTGGTGATGGTGACGTTGTCGCTGGGTTCGATCTTCACCGCGAAACGGAAGGCATCGGTGTTGTAGCCGCCGGGATCGCGGCTGTTGCGGGGTTCGAGCAGATTGTCGACGACCCCGTCGCGCTGTTTGTGGAGGTACGACAGGGTCGCCGACAGCGCATCGCCGAGCTTGCCGGTATTGAGCACGACGCGGCCGGTCCACTGGTTGTAATTGCCATAGCCGCCGCGAACCTTCAGGCCGAATTCGTCATCGGGCAGCTTGGTGATGAAATTTACCGCGCCGCCGGTGGTGTTGCGGCCGAACAGCGTGCCCTGCGGCCCGCGCAGCACTTCGACCCGCTCGATTTCGGCGACTTCGAACGACGCGGCCGACGACCGCGCCAGATAGACACCATCGAGATACAGGCCGATCGGCGAGTCATAGCCCTGGGTTTCATCGGCGGCGGTCGGGATGCCGCGGATGGTGATGACCGCGGCGGCCGCGTTGGTGGTACCGCCCGAGATCGACAGGTTCGGCGCCAGCGCGCTGAGATCGCGCACATCGGTGATGCCGATCAGATCGAGCTTGGCGGCGGGGATCGCCGAGATCGCCAGCGGGATGCGCTGGAGATTTTCGCCGCGCTTCTGGGCAGTGACGATGATTTCCTCGAAGCCGTTTTCTTCGGCAGCGGCCGTCGCCGGAGCGGCGGTCTGTGCCATTGCGCCGGTGGCGGCAAGGCTGGTCCCGGCGAGCAGCGCCACGGCCAGAGCGCGGTCGAACGTCTTCATTGTCAGCAATCCCCCAAAAAATCGCCGCCGGGAGTCTGCGCCCCCTTGGCGGCCTTGCTTGCTGCCGAACCTGCGTTGGTTAATTTAAAAAACGCAAATCAGGCATCACAAAAATGCGCATATGGCATCAATGCACGGCAAGCAAGGGGGTTTTGCGAAGATTTTATGCGAAGTTTCCTGCGCTCAGCGCGCAGCGGGTGATTCAGTGCCGGCTGCCGGGCGTCAGGCGACGCTCGGCCAGGGTGCCTTGGCGGTGCCCTGGGTTTCGACATGGCCGTTGACACGCGCCTGGAATTCGCGAGCGCGGGCGCGCGAATTGTAGAATTGCTTGTACCAGATGCGCAGCTTGGCAAGCGGCCCGTCGCCCTTGACGATCATCGGGCTGATGCAGGCGCGCTTGTGGGTCCAGATCTCGAAATCCTGCGAAAAGGCTTCGAGACTGGCCTGCTGATAGGCGCGGGCAATGGCGACATCTTCGGGGGTGGCGACGGCGTTGGGCGATTTGACCAGCAGTGCGTGCCAGACCTTGACGACGCCGTCATCGACCGGCGTGTGGCAGATCAGGATCAGCGAGGGATATTCGCCCTCCATGGTCGATTGCAGGATGCCGGGGCCGGTATACCAGGTGTAGTTGGTCATCGGACCGTCGCTGCTGGTCAGGGTGCGGTGGCCGCTCGACAGCAATTGCCGGACGACATGATCGTCGAAGACATTTTCGAACAACACCATGTCGCGGCTGCCGTGCACCGGGTCGAGGTGGGCCTTGTCGGTCATGTTGTCGACGATTTCCTGCGGGTGGCAGGCGAGCTCACCAAGCTGATCGATCTGCCATTGCACCCATTGCGGATTGTCCCAATTTTCGAACGGCGGCACGTCGTAATCGGGCTCGCCGCCTTCGGCATCATGCCAGGCCCAGATGCAGCCGGCGCGTTCCTTGATCTGCCAGGTCTTCAGGCAGGCCGCCTTGGGAATCGGCGCCGGCGAATAGGGAATGTCGTTGCAGCGGCCATCGGGGCCGAAGCGCCAGCCGTGATAGGGGCAACGGATATTGTCCCCCTCGATATGTTCCTTGTCGCGAACGATGTACGACGTGGTGTTCTTCGCCAGATGGGTGCCCATGTGCGGGCAATAGGCCTCGACGAGGAAAACCCGGCCGCTCTGGCCGCGATAGAGCACCATGTCCTGGCCGAAATAGCGGACCGACAGCGCCTTGTCGGTCACTTCATCGGAGGCGGCGACCATGAACCAGCCGCGCGGAAAGGCGAATTCGCCCAATCCATAGTCTGCCGACGTTGCCATGGCGTGTTTCCTGCTTGTCCCAAGTGGCGGCAGAATAACGCTGCTGCCGTATCCTTGGCAAGGTAAAAGCATCGATAATCGCTATAACCATGGCAATTTGCGTCGAAATGCGTAAAACGAGCCAGAAGAAACTACGCGAACCGCCAAAGATTGCCCGATGGAGCCGCCATGGACCCCCGCCCTGAAACGCTTCTGGCCGCGCTGATCGCCAAGGATGCCATCCGTGATCTCGTCATGGCCTATGCCCGCGCGGCCGACCGCAAGGACAACGCGCTGATGCGCACGCTCTACCACCCCGATGCCGTCGAGGATCATGGCGCCTTCTTCCAGGGCCTGGCGCATGATTTCATCGACCGGCTGCCCGAAATCCAGGCGCCGATCGATATCCTGCAGCACCATGTCACCAGCCACAGCATCGTCGTCGATGGCGACCGGGCGGAGGGGGAAGTCTATGTGCTCGCCATGCACCGGGTGCAGCGTGGTGGCGAAACCGTTGCTGGGCATCACAGCGGCGATGCCGCCTTCGACGTGCTGGTGGGCGGGCGCTATCTCGATGGTTATGAATGCCGCGACGGCGTGTGGAAATTCAGCCGCCGCGCCATCGTCGCCGATTGGGCGCATGTCTGGGACCCGTCGATCATTGCGCTCGATCACGCCATGGTGAAGGGCTCGCTGATCGGCCAGCCCGGGCCGGATGATCCGTCGTACCGGCTGCTCGGGCTGCTGCCGCGCGGTGGTCAGTCGATATCGAGGCTATGATCCGCGTCGGTGATCCGCACGATGCGCGGGTTGTACTTCAACGTCTTCACCGCGATCGAGGTTTCGATGTGGTGTACCCCGGGAATGCCCAGGATCTGGTTCGACGCGACCTCGTGAAGCTGGTCGAGCTCGGCGAACAGCACCACCGCGAGGATGGTGAAGCGCCCCATGGTGATGATGACGGCGTTGACCGTCGGCAGGTCGGCGATCTGGCGGGCGATGGCCTGGACGTTCTGGATATCAGCCTGGATACCGACAAAGGCCAGCTTGGCCGGATCTTCCATCTCGATGCTGGTGATGGCGGTAAAGGCGATCAGCCGTTCCTGCTGCAGCCGTTTGATGCGGCCGCGCACGGTGCCTTCGGTGACGCCGAGATCGGTGGCGATCTTGCGGTTGCTGACCCGGGCGTCGCGCGCCAGGATATCGATTAACTGGCGATCGACGGCGTCGAGCTGCGGCAGGCTCATGCTGCCCCCCGCGCTTCGATGGGGGCGACGTCGAACTTGTATTTGACGACATCGACAGCAATCGCCGGCGTCATCGAGCGGATGCCGTCGATCCGCGCCAGCCGTTCGAGCAGCAGGGTCTGGATCTCGTCGAAATCGTGCAGCACGACGAGCAGATCGATATCGTAGCGGCCGGTGACGAGATGGGCGGCAAAGACTTCGGGCAATTCGCACAAATCGGCGGCAACGTCCGCTGCCGGGCGGCCGTCGACTTCGATGGCGATCTCGATCAACACATTATAGCCGTGCGCGGCGAAATCCGACACCGCGACGACACGCAGCTTGTCGGCATCTTCGAGCCGGCGGATACGCGCCGACACCGTGGCACCTGTCAAGCCGAGCCGGTCGGCGATCTGCTGGTTGGTGGCGCGGCCATTGGCGCGCAGTTGCGCGACGATGCTGCGATCGACATCATCGAGAATAAAATCAGCCGCCATGCGTGCCCGTCGCCCTGTTCAAACCGGAATCAACTGCGCGGCGGTAAAGCCGCCGTCAACCGCTATGTTGGCACCTGTGACAAAGGACGCGGCGTCCGACAACAGGAACAGGATCACCGCCGCGACTTCCTCGGGCCGGCCGGCGCGGCGCAGCAGGTGCATGTTGGCAAAGGCGCTGGTCACCGCATCGGGGATCTTCTCGGTCATCGGCGTGGCGATATAGCCGGGGCTGACGGCGTTCACCCGCACCCCGGCGGCACCATAATCGGCGGCCAGCGAACGCGTCAGCTGCAACACCCCGCCCTTGCTGACATTATAGGGCGTATTGCCCTGGCCGCCGGTCATGCCGAAGATACTGGCCACGGTAACGATGGCGCCGCCGCCGGCCGCGACCATGCCCGGCAGCACGGCGCGGGCGCACAGCATCGTGCCGGTCAGGTTGACCGCCAGCGCCTGGTCCCAATCGGCAAGGTCCATTTCGGTGACGGCGCCGGGCACCGAAATGCCGGCCGAGGCGACGAGCCCGTCGATGCGGCCGAAGCGCGCCTCTGCCTCCGCAACCGCTGCCGCCACGGCAGCGGCATCGCGGACATCGAGGCTGATCGCACTGTCGTCATTGCCCAGCCCCGCCGTCTGCGCCGTGACCGCGGCATCGCCCCGATCGGCGGCAATGACCCGCCCGCCGGCGGCACGCACACCGCGCGCGGTCGCCAGCCCGATGCCCGAGGCGGCACCGGTGATGAAGATCGTCTTGCCGGTAAAATCGATCATGCCGGTGGCACCCCCTGCATCAGGCCATCGAGCAGCCGCCGCTTCATCGGCGCCACCCAGTCTCGCCCCAGCGCCGGATGGAGCAGCCCGGCAGCATCGAGTTCATCGCACAGCTTCATCTGGTGGGTGATGTCGAACAGGTCGATCTGGTCCGAAAATTTGCCGTCGCCGCCATAGGTGATGAAGCTGACGCCATGGGTTTCGTAAAAACTGCCGTCGGGTCGCAGCCCCGGCCCGCGGTTGACCCAGCGGCTGAAGATGCGGTTGCCGTTGATCGCCCAGTCGAGGATCGGGAAGCGCCACCCGGCCCAGCCGGCGCCGACATCCATGTCGCGGCCATAATGCGTGGCGCGAATCGCGGCGCGGCTCGCGGCGTACACCGGCATCACCCCGCCATAGGGGCAGAAATAGGTGGCGTCCTCATGGTAGAAAGCGTCGGCGATCCACGCCCAGGTGCCGCGGCGTTCGGCCTCTTCAAAGGCATCGCGCAGGCCGATAATGGCGGCTTCGACGTCGGCGTGGGGGTGGTTCATGGCGCGATTGCCGCAAAGACGCTGCGGTCGAACGGCTGGACGGGCCGGATTTCGACCCATTCGGTTTCCAGCCGCCGCGACGCGAACTTCCAGGCGCCATCCTCGATACGGTAGTGATCGTGATAACGGATCGCCATGTCGAGGCACTGCCAGCCGCCGCCGGCCGCCGGCATGATGTGGCTGGCGGTGCAATAGGTGTGGCCGTGCGCTGTCGCGGCGCCGGGCTGATGCTCGATCAGCTGGTTATGGACCTTGTGCAGCGTCTTGATGAACATCGCATCGACCTGGCCGACCATCATTCGCAGCGCATCATGGCCGATGAAATCGGGGTCGGTGGCATCGGTGTTGCCGATGCTGCCGTCATGGGTGAAGATCGCCAGCAGCGCTTCGGCATCGCAACCGTCGATCGCGGCGGCGTAACGCAGCCCGAGCCGGCGTAGTGTTTCGGCTTCGCTCATGCCGCGAACGCCGCCGCCAGATTGCCGCCACCATGGTCGATCCAGCCTTGCGCCGCCGGCACCATTTCGAACATGCCGAAAAAGCCATGGATCATCCCCGGCGCCATCGGCGCATCGACCGCCACGCCCGCCGCCGTCAGCCGCGCCGCATAGGCCTGGCCTTCGTCGCGCAGCGGGTCATATTCGGCGGTGATAAGCGTGGCCGGCGGCAGGCCCGACAGATCGGGGGTGTGCAGGATGGCGGCGAGCGGCGCGTCGGCGGCGGGCAAATCGCCGAGATAGGCGCTCCAGAAACGCTCCATGCCGGCGGTCGACAGGAAATAATTGCCGCCGCCATTGGCAGTGTACGACGGCGTGTCGAAACGCGCATCGGTGACGGGATAGATGAGCAGCTGGTGCACCAGTGCCGGGCCACCGACATCGCGCGCCTTGATGGCGACCGCGGCAGCGAGATTGCCGCCGGCGCTGTCCCCCGCCACCGCCAGCCGCGACGCATCGACCTTGAGCGTTTCGCCGTTCGCGGCGGCCCAGACGGTCGCTTCATAGCAATCGTCGATGGCCGCCGGGTAGCGATGCTCGGGCGCCAGCCGGTACCCGATCGACAGCACGGCGGCGTTGCTGGCTTTGGCCAGTGCACGGCAGGTCGAATCATGGGTGTCGAGCGTGCCGATCACCCAGCCGCCGCCGTGGAAGAAGACAGTCAGCCCTCGCCCGGCGCCTTCGGGCACGTACAACCGCGCGGTCAGGCTGCGGTCGGCCAAGTCGATGACCAGGCTTTCGACGCGTGCCATCGCGATCGGCGGGCCAAGCGCCATCGGATTGTCGAGCATCGCCCGCATGGCGTCGGTGGGAATGGTTTTCCAATCGACCGCCAGCAGCGGCGCCATCATGTCGAGAATCGGCTGGATTGCAGGGTTGAGAGTCATCTTGCGCTCCTTAAAGTCCGAAGCCGCCGGCGACGTTGATCTGTTCGCCGGTCACATAGGCGGCGCGGCGCGAGGCGAGATAGGAGACAGCATAGCCGATTTCCTCGGGCTGGCCCCAACGGCGCAACGCCAGCATCTTTTGCGTCTCGTCGATCCAGCTTTGCGGAAAGGCGCCCTGCGCGGTCAGTTCGTGGAACATGCCGGCATCGATGACGCCGACCAGCACCGAATTGGCGCGGATGTTGTGGCGGCCTTCCTCGCGCGCGATGCCCTTGAGGAAGCTTTCATTGGCGGCCTTGGGGGCGACCGACATGCCGTCCTTTTCGGGCCAGCGGCGGTGCCCGGCCGAGCCGAGATGGACGACGCTGCCGCCACCGTTGGCGCGCCAGTGCGGCAGGATCGCCTGGACTGCGGTGAACAGGCCATGGACTTCGACATCGAAGGCGCGGCGCCATTTGTCGACCGGGGTTTCGCCGAGCATCAGCTGTTCGACAAGCGGCCCCGCCGCCCAGACAAGGGTGTGGACAGCCCCGTGCGCTGCGACGGCGGCATCGACCAGCGCCGCCACCGCCGCCGGGTCGGTGACGTCGCAAGCGTGCGACGTGGCGCTGCGGCCGAGTCCTTTGGCGGTCGCGGCGACCGCAGCCGCCGCGTCGGGCTTGCGGTTGTAGACCAGCGCCAGGTCGCTGCCATCGGCGGCCAGCACTTCGGCAACCTTGCCGCCGATCCCGCCGCTGGCGCCGAACACCAGCGCGGCGCCCGCCGGAAACAATGCGTTCATCCCCACCGTCTTTCTTTCGCGTTTGCGCATTGAATTGCGCTTGGATTGCATGATTGCGCATTGTTGGCGGCAAATCCAGCCGCTATCGTCGATTCACAAGGCTGGCACAAAGCACGGCGGGGAGATGATCATGCAAAGACTGGCAGGCAAGGTGGCGCTGGTCACCGGCGGCGCACGCGGCATCGGCGAAGGCATTGTCCGCCGCTTCATCGCCGAAGGCGCCCAGGTGATGATCAGCGATGTGCTGGTGGCCGAAGGCGAAGCGCTGGCGCACGAACTCGGCAGCAACGCGGCGTTCGTCAAGCAGGATGTCGCCGATCGCGCCGGCTGGGATGCCGCGATTGCGACGGTGGAGGCGGAATTCGGCAAGCTCGATATTCTCGTCAACAACGCCGGGGTCATCGTCTTCAAGAAACTCGACGACCTGTCCGAAGCCGAAATGCGCCGGATCATCGACATCAACCTGATGGGCACGATGTTCGGCACCCAGGCCGCCATTCCGGCGCTCGAACGCGCCGGCGGCGGCAGCATCATCAACATGAGCAGCGCCGATGGTATTTCGGGCGCCAATTCGCTGACCGCCTATTGCGCCAGCAAGTTCGCGGTGCGCGGCTTCACCAAGGCCGCAGCGCTCGAGCTCGGCCCGCGCGGTATTCGGGTTAATTCGATCCACCCGGGTGGTATCGTCACGCCGCTGTCCAACCCGACCAACGTGCCGCGCGACCTGTATGACAAGGGCTTCCGCATCTACCCGGCCCAGCGCGCCGGTGACCCGTCCGACATCGGCGCGGCGGCCGCCTATCTGGCGTCGGACGACGCGCGCTATTGCATGGGGACGGAACTGTCGGTCGATGGCGGGCTTAACGCCGGGCACTATTACATGACGATGCCGGGGGCACCCAAGCAGGGTTAAGCTGCCAGCCTTTGGCGGTCGGCATCGAGATGGTGGGCCGACCGCCACAGCATGATCGCTGCCGGGATGCCGGTCAGGATCGTCACCGTCAGGCCGATGCGCAGGCTGTGCGCGCCGCTGCCGCCCACCGCCTCGCTGATCGCGCCGGCGGCCCAGGGGCCGATGACAAGGCCGATGAAGGTGCTGATCATCAGGAACAGCGCCGTTGCCGTCGCCCGGAAGCGATCGGGGAGCATGTTCTGCAGCGACGCCATCACCCCGATCGACCAGCCGCCGCCGAGCAGCCCCGATGGGATCGCCAGCGCCCGCGCCAGGCCGTAATCGGGCGACCAGTCGACCGCGAGGATGCACAGGGTCGCCACCAGCAGCGCGCCTGCCGCGAGCAGCATCGGGCCTTGCGGCGAGCGTTTGAGCAAGCGATCGGCGAGCACGCCGAACAACAAGGTGCCGAACAGCCCGGGCAGGCCGAAGGCAAGGCCGAAGACGGTATTGGCCTCGGCCGCCGGCAGGCCATAGGCGCGGGTGAACAGCGCCGGCCCCCACATGCCGAACGACACCCCCGACAGTGTGCCGAAGGCCATGCCGAGCACCGCGAGGCGATAGCCCGGTGTCGTCAGCAGCCGCTTGGCCAGCGGCAGCATCGGCAGCACCGGCGCCGCCACGGCAGGGCGCGCCGGCTCGATAATGACCAGCCACGCCGCCAGTGACAGCACGATGCCGGGGACGCCCATGACGAAAAAGGCGGCGTGCCAGTCCCATTTCGCCGCGACCAGCGGCCCCGCGGCAAAGCCGATGATCTGGCCGAAATAGATGCCGAGCCCCAAAATGGCGAAGGCCAGCCCGCGGCGCTGCGGCGCGAAATAGGCCGACAGCAGCGAATAGGCCGGCGCGAGGAACGCCGCTTCGCCGATGCCGACGCCGACCCGCGCCAGCGCCAGCGTCACCGGCCCGGTGGCAAAGCCCGACAGGGTGGTGAACAGGCTCCAGAACAGACAGCCGAGACAGATGATGGCGATGCGCGAGGTGCGGTCGGCAAATCGCGCGATCGGCACCCCCATGGTGGTGAACAATATGGCAAAGGCCGGGCCCATCAACAGCCCGATATAGCGGTCGCCAACGCCGAATTCGGCACGGATCGGGCCAACGAGTCCGGCAATCAGATAGCGGTCGGCATAGCTGAGGATCGAAATCCCCAGCAGCAGGAACAGCACAAGCCAGGGGTTGCGGCGCGGCGGCGGCGGCGCGGGCGCGACTGCGCCGGTCGGGGCGTCAGTCACGCATCTGCGAACCGCCGTTGACATGGATGACCTGGCCATTGATCCAGATCCCGTCATCAGATGCCAGCAGCGCGACCATCGCGGCGATATCGTCGGGGTGGCCAAGCCTTGTGCTCGGCAGGCGCTTTTCGGCGCCGGTCACCTGTTCGTCGGTCATATGCTCGCGCACCGCTTCGGTCAGCACCAGCCCCGGCGCGACGCCATTGGCGCGGATACCCTGCTTGCCCCAGCGCTGGGCGACGTGGCGGACGAGGGCGTGGATGCCGTTCTTGGCCATCGGATAGGCGACCTGCCAGGCGCTGCCGCCGCCGGCCGCGCCCGAACTGGTATAGATCATCGCGCCGCCGCCGCGTTCGAGCATTACCGGCAACGCCGCCTGGGTGCAGATCAGGTGGCTCCGCAAGTTGATGGCGATGCCGCGATCGAAGACATCGAGCGGGCAGTTGAGCGCATCGATATCGCCGACCGTGCCGCCCGCCAGATTGACGTGAAAGCCATCGAGCCGCCCGAATTCGGCGAGCGTTGCCGCAACGAAGGCGCCGACCGATTCGGGGCTGGTGCCATCGACGCCGAGCCCGATCGCCTTGCCACCACCCGCGCGGATGGCGGCGGCGGTGTCCTCGGCCCATTCGGCCTTGATGTCACCGATGACGACCGATGCACCTTCATCCGCCAGCCGCCGCGCCGTGGCCGCGCCAATACCGCGCCCGCCGCCGGCGATGGCGACCGTCTTTCCCGATAAACCCCGCATCAATCGCGCGACGCGGCGGTGGTCCAGGCCCAATGGCCGGAAGGGGGTGAACCGATGATGTTGTATTCCTCGCGAATGTCGGTGATTTGCCAATCGAGATGGTCACGCCATGGCACCATCAGCAAGGGCTTTTTCCAGGCCCGCCCCATTTCGATGCCGAGCCGGATCGATTCGAGATAGGCCGGCATCACCTTGGGGTAATAAAGGTTGGTCTTCAGATTGGTCTTGGTCGCCAACCAGCTGTAGAATCGGGTCAATTCGCAGGCGAGCTCGGTCGAGAAGGTCTTGTAGAAGGATTCGAGATTGGCCCACAACAGCCCGGTCTCGCTGCAGAAATCGGTCTCCAGCCCGGTCACCATATGCTCGATGTCATGGGTGAAGACGCGTTCCTTCTTGTAATAGTCATAGTCGGTTTTGACGACGAGACCCTGGAAGAAATAGTCGATCTGATACCCGCTCGAGGTCAGGAAATCATGGATCGTCGCGCCGAGCGTGCCGGGTGCAAAGCCGACGACATCATCGACGACGAAGTTCGACAGATGGCGGCGATCGAGCCAGGCGGCGAATTCGGGATTGAGGGTGCGTTCACGGGCGAACAGCGCGTCGACCGCCGGGGTGTCCTCGATCTGGTGGAGGATCTGCGCCACCTCGGGGATATAGGCGGTCGATTGCAGGTCCTTGCCGTTCCGCCGCAGCACCTCCTGCGCCACCAGCTGCCGCAGCATCGGGTGGTTGAGATAGGGCGACGAGCTGACCAGTACCGACGAGGCGGTCTCGACCTTGACGTTTTCGCCGTTGAAATAGGCGAAATCGGCGGCCGACACCTTGTCGGCGGGTTTTTCGGCGAGGGTGGCCATTATTCGGCTGCCATCGCCGAAGGCGACATTGGGGTCGCGGTGGCGGCAACCGGGCGCGACGGCACCAGGAATTCGCCGGGGGTGCTGCCGGTATAGGCGCCATTTTCGAAGGTCGGCTCGCCATTGACCAGCGTCAGCCGCATTGGCGCTGCCTCGCGGGTGAAGCGCCAGGTGGTGCCACCCTTGCCATCGGGGACATCGAACCGCTTGATCATTTCGCGGCGCTGGATTTCGTCCAGATCGAAGACCGCGATATCGGCGCGCTTGCCGGCGGCGATGACCCCGCGGTCGGCGAGGTTGAAGTGCGTCGCGATCTTTTGCGTCATGACATGGACGGCGTGTTCGAGCGTCATCTTCTTGTCGTCGCGGACATAGCTGGTCAGCAGCAGGGCGTTCTCACCGCCACCGCACAGCATCTGCAGATGCGCCCCGGCGTCCGAGACATTGCCGAGCGACTTGGGGTCGTTCATCAGCATCATGGTCAGTTCCTCGTCCTTGGGGAACGGCGCCATGTGGACGGTCGACATCGTGCCATTGGCGAGAATCCAGTCGGCCATCGCGTCGCTGCGATGCTGGCCGCGGCTGTCGGCATAGGCTTTCAGCGTGATGTTGACCGGGCCAACGCCGTTGTCGGAATTGATCAGGTACAGTTCCTGCGGGTTCTTCAGCGGCGAATGATCCCAGGCGTTGTTGTCCCAGCTTTCGCGCGCCCGGGCCCGCCATTCCGGATCGGCGAGCAACCGCGCCTTTTCGGCATGATCGTCGGCGAGCACGACTTCATGCCAGACATAGTCGTTCGACTGGGCAAAGATCAGCGACTTGACGAGGCTAAGGGTCGAGGTCGGCGAGACATGGGCATAGGCCGGCCAGACATCGACACCCGAGGCGCGCATCGATTCGAGGCTGGCGCGCATCGCCGGCAGGATGGGTTTCTGGAATTCCAGCGTCGGGATGCCGCCCGCCACCTGCACCCGGATGTTGCGCCCGGTGAGCAGTTTTTCGAGCCGCGCCATGTTGGCGGGGCCGGTCATCCGCATGAAGGTATCGACGATGACCTGGTACACCGACGCCGGATATTTCTCCATGACGTCGAACAGCGCCGCATATTCGGCATCATCGGCGAGCATCGAGGGCACCGGACGGTTGGTGCCATCATGATCGTGCATGTTGTCCGACATGCCGAGCGCGCCGGCCGCCAGCGCATCGTCGAGCAGCACCTGCATCCGGGCGATTTCGGCGGGTGTCGCGGCGCGGTCCCACGCATCCATGCCCATCGCGGCGAGGCGCAGCGGGATATGGCCGACAAGGCTGGCATAGTTCAGCGGCACGCTGACGTTCTTTTCGAAGGACTTGCGATATTCGCCCCAGGTCGACCAGTCCCACGGCACATTCTCCTTGAACGGGCCTTCGGGAATATCCTCGAAAAAGGAAAAGATGCCGATCACCTCGTCCTTCACCGCTTGCGTGGGGTGCAGCGGCGCCATCGAGAACCCGCAATTACCGAGGATCATCGTCGTCGCGCCATAGCCGGGCAGCGGGTCGAGATCGGGCTGCCACCACATCGAGGCGTCATAATGGGTATGGCTTTCGATGAAACCCGGCGTGACGAAGCAGCCGGTGGCATCGACGATGCGTTCGCCGGCGGCGGCGAGGTTCGGGCCGACTTCGGCGATGATGCCGCCTTTGATGCGGACATCGGCGGCAAATCCGGGCGCCCCGGTGCCATCGACGACGGTGCCATGCTTGATCAGGATATCGGTCATGTGAGACTCCCCGGGGCTGATGCTGCCGCCATTTTCGGCGATCGTGATGGCGGCAAGTCTATGCCTGTCGCCCCCGCTCGGCCATGCCCCTGCTGGACAAAAGGCGCGTCTCATGAGCCAATATGGATCATTTCGCGCTCCATTCCGAGGAAGCCATGCCCCACAGCCAGACCACCGCCCTGTGCACCGCGCTGCGCCGTGCGCTGAAACAGCGTGGCATCCGCCATGCCGATGCGGCGCAGCACTGCGGCGTCGGGGTGGCGAGCATCAAGCGCTGGCTGTCGGGGCGCGGGCTGGCACTCGATCGGCTCGAACAGCTGGCGGGACTCGCCGGCCTGTCGCTGGCCGATCTCGCCGAAGCCGCTGCGGCACCGCCGCCCGAGCTGGCGCAGGCGCTGACGCTGGCACAGGAAAAGGCGCTTTCGGATGATGACCTGTTGTCGTTCGTCTTCGTCGTCACGCTGGGCGGCGAGCCTTGGCAGGATATCGTCGATGATTTCGGCGTGCCACCGGCGGCGGTGGCGACGGCGCTGGCCAAGTTGGAAAAACTGGCGCTGATCGACATGCTGCCCGGCGGCCGGGTGCGGCCGCGGGTGGTGCGCAATATCATCTGGCGCAAGGCGCCGATGCGCGCCCAGTTCGAAGCGCGGATGAAGCCGCAATTCATGGCGATGGATTTTTCAGCGCCCGAATCGGTCTATACATCCGACATCTACAAATTGTCCGATCGCGGCGCCGCGATGCTCGCCGAGCTGCTCGAACAGCAGCGCCGCGAATTGCAGGGGCTGGCCGAAGCCGATCGGCGCCAGGCGGTGCTCGTGCGGCGCTGGTATGCCGTGCTCAGTGCGGCGCGACCGCTCGATACCAATGGCCTGCGCCAAACGCTGGTGCGCCCGCGCGGCTGAGGCGCGCGTCTGAGGCGGCGGGCGCTTGTGGCCTTTTTGCAACGTTTCCCGACAGAATTGTTGCGCAGCATTGTTGCACCATCGAATCATACGGGTTTTTTCCGGTTTTTCTGCGCATGCCCACGCAATGGCGGCTTCCCCCTCTTGCATTGCGTAGAAAATCAACCACCATATCCCGCAACGCCCGAAAAATCGGGCATGCGAGCGCGATATGCGTAGGGGAGAAAGCCATGACGACCACGAAAGTGCGTTCTGTTCGCCTGTCCATCACGGCCTCGGTTCTGGCCATTGCCACCATGACGAGTGCCGCCGCGCTGGCGCAGACGGCCCCTGCCGCCGATGCGCCCGATGAATTCGGCGTCAAGGAAATCGTCGTCACGGCGCAAAAGCGCGAACAGGCCTCGATCGATGTGCCGATCTCGATCGCGGCACTCGGCAGCGAAAAGCTCGCCGATTTCCAGATTTCGGAGCTTCGCGATTTCGTCGGCCAGGTGCCGAACCTGTTCGTCAACAATTTCAACGGTCGTTCCGATACCGTTCGCCTCTTCATCCGCGGCATCGGTCAGAACGACGTCTCGCTCACCCAGGATCCGTCGGTCGCGCTGTATGTCGATGGCATCTATGTCGGCACCTCGGTCGGCGCCGGCTTCGAATCGGACGATATCGAGCGTGTCGAAGTGCTGCGCGGGCCGCAGGGGACGCTCTATGGCCGCAACGCCACCGGCGGCGCCATCAACCTGATTTCCACCAAGCCGCAGTTCGATGGCATCCATGCCAAGGGCCAGATCAGCTATGGCAATTACAATGCCATTCGCGGCACCGCGACCTTGAACCTGCCGGTCAGCGACAAGCTGGCGTTCCGGTTCAACGGCCTGTTCAACGATCGCGACGGCCTGCAGGAAAACACCGGGCTGGGCCGTGATTTCGCCGAAATAAACCGGCAAGCCTTCCGCGCCGCCGTCCGCTTCCGCCCGGTCGAGCGGCTGACCTTCGATTATGCCTTCGAATACACCCGGAACAAGGATGTCGGCACGCTGACTGTGCCGACCAACGGCACCGCCATCGCCGCGTTGCCGATTTCGGCGCCGTCGGCGGTGCCCGGCACCGGCGGTTTTGCCATGCTGCAGACCTTCATCGAAAGCCGCTTCACGGTGCCGTCGCCCTTCGTCGACCGGCGCCCCGACAGCGCCGCGGCGATCCGCGAATTTCCGCAGAATTTCGGCAAGAACCTGTCGCACACCGCCTCGCTCGAATATGAATTCAGCGATAATTTCACCATGCGCGCGCTCTATGGCCATCGCGACATCGACAATCGCCAGTTCTCCGACAATCTGCCGGTGCACGAAGCCTTTGTGAACACGCGCGTCGTGCAGTCGTTCATCCCGCAACTGCCGGTCGGCACCCTGCTCAACAGCATCGGCCCCAATGGCATCGCCGCGCCGACCGATTTCCTCGATTTCAAGAGCGATTCGATCGAGCTCCAGGCCATCGGCAAGAACGGCTTCATGGCCGGCAGCATGGAATATGTGCTCGGCGGCTTCTACTATAGCGACAGCGCCGACCTTGATATCATCTCGGGCGCCATCGGCTCCGGCCCGCTGGTGCTGCAGAACTTCACCACCATCGCCAACAAATCCTATGCAGCCTATGGCGAAGTCACCGTCCGGCCCTTTGAAGGCGAACAGTTCAGCCTGACGCTGGGCGGCCGCTATTCGCACGATGATCGCGAAGCGACGCGCATCAACGAACGCTCCTTCTCCTTTGCAGCGCTGGGTGGCTTCACGCCGACCAATTGCGGCTTCTTCGGGCCGCAGGGCTTCTTTCCGCCGCCGGCCGTCTGCACGCCTACGGGGGCGGTCACCGCCGCGACGTACAAGGGCAAGTTCAACGATTTCTCGCCCTCGGTGACGGTGGCCTACAAGGTCAACGACGGGCTCAACCTCTACGCCAAATGGGTGCAGGGGTATAAATCAGGGGGCACCTCGCAGCGCTCGTCGAACCCGATCAACTTTGCCGCCGGCTTCCAGCCTGAAAACATCAACAGCTTCGAAGCCGGCATCAAGGGACGCTTCTTCGACAACCGCATCAGCGCGTCGGTCGCCGGTTTCTACATGAAGCTCAACCAGTACCAGGCCAGCGTGCAGACGGGTTCGACCGCCGGCGACCGCGATTTCATCGGCATCGACGACAATGAATATTACGGTATCGAATATGACCTGACGGCGGCGGTGACCCGCGAGCTGTCGATCGGCGTCAGTGGCGCCTTCCTGCGCGCGACGCTGGGCGCGACCCAGGCCGATGTGCTCAACGATCGCGGCCAGATCGTCCGGCAGTTCTTCATTCCCGACCAGACCTCGGCGCCGCGCACGTCCTTTGCCGCCAATGTCGATTATCGCACCGATCTGACCGACGACTGGCGGCTCGCGCTGCATGCCAACATGTCGTACCAGAGCTCGATCGAGACATCGTCGAACGTCACCGACAATCGCACCCTGCCGGGCCGGGCGATCGTCGATCTGAACGGGACCGTGACGCGCCAGCTCGGCAGCGACGCCGAAGTCTATCTGCGGCTGTGGGCGAAGAACCTGTTCGACAAGGAATACAAGACCGTCAGCTTCGGCTCGTTCGCCTTTGTTGGCGCCAACACGGTATCGGAATTCGGCGAACCGCGGACGTATGGCGCGACGGTCGGCTTCAAATACTGATCGGATGATGTAAAAAAGGCCGGGGTGGCGGTGCCGCCCCGGCCTTTTTCTTGCATTGACGCCTAACCCCGCGCGCGTTCCATCGTCACCGGGCGCAGCGGCGTCGCATCGCCGTCGCCCGCCCATTCGGCATAGAATTGCCGGTAATAGCGGCGGAAATGCGCGATCGGGCCATCGCCGTCGCAGATGACGGCATCGGGCAGATAGCGCTGGCGATCCCAGATCACCTTGTCCTGGTCGAACTGCTTGCAGATGTCGCGGATCAGCGCGCGCGCCAGGCCGGCGCCTTCGCCTGTCGCCTGCGCCTTGGGTTGGGTGAAGCAGAAACGCACCTTCACATGGTCCTTGTCGACCGGCGTGATGCACGCGACCAGCAGGGTTTCCGAAATGCCGGTAAAGCGCGTCCAGCTTTGCCCCGGCCCCATCGAGCCGGTGGTAATGGTGCCGGCAACCTCACCGCGCGGCGTGCCGAGTTTGGCGTCGAGGCTGGCGCTGCGGCCATAGCCGTCCCAGCTCATCTTGTAATCGGGGAAGCTGGCGGTGCCATGGA
Organism: Alphaproteobacteria bacterium; assembly: GCA_031426015.1. Classification (GTDB taxonomy): domain Bacteria; phylum Pseudomonadota; class Alphaproteobacteria; order Sphingomonadales; family Sphingomonadaceae; genus Sandarakinorhabdus. Next base: position 54,993 of record JANPKK010000033.1, on the reverse strand, counting down.
CGAACTTGAAATGCGCGGCATCGACACCGTTTTCGGCCATGTTCTGGAGATTGCCCCAGACATTCCATTCCTGAATGTCATAATCGGACCAGGCAGGGTCCGATGTTTCGGCGATATGCTGCAATGGCCACAAGGGCGCAGCGCCATCGGGATGATACCAGAACCAGACCCAGCGATTCGCGTCTTCGACCGGCCATTGATGCGCGCACGGCCGTTTGACCTGCGGCGGGATGGTCTTGGCATAGGGAATCTCGCGCACCACGCCGGTGCCGTCATATCGCCAGGCGTGGAACGGGCATTCGAGGTTGTTACCATCGACCTTGCCGCCATAGCCCATGTGGGCGCCCAAATGCTTGCAATAGGCATCGAGCATGCGCGCCTGGCCGTCCTCACCCCGCCAGATGACGAGGTCGCGGCCGAAATAGCGCAGCGGCTTGACCTCGCCGATGGCGAGCTCGCTCGACAGCAGCGCCGGGTACCAGCCGAACGGATAGGGCATGTCGAGATTGCGTTCCTCGACCGAAGCGCGCCCTTGCGTTTCCGCCAGCCGCCATTCTTTCAGCGCCTCGCCCTTCAGGCCGGACAGCATCTGCCACACCGCGACCGGCGCGGTGCGGGCGTCGTTGATCGGATCCGCCATGGTCAATCCTCCAGGTTGAACAGCCGCCGGGCATTGCCGGCGAGAAATTTCGGCCAGACATCCGCCTTGAACGGCACGTTCGGCATGTCGGCAAAGATGCGATCGAGGCTCAGCCCCATCGGGAAATAGCCGGCATAGATGATCTTGTCGGCGCCGCGGGTGTTGGCATAATCGATGATTGCCTTGGGGTAGTGCTTGGGGGCAAAGGCGCTCGTCGAATAATAGAGGTTGGGGTATTTCAGCATAAGCTTGACCGCCAGCGCCTCCCAGGGCTCGGCGCCGTGGCGCATCACCACCTTCAGGTCGGGAAAGAACCAGCAGACCTCGTCGAGATGCTCGACCTTCTGCGTTTCCATCGGGATGCGCGGGCCGGGGATGCCGACATTGAGCAGGATCGGAATGTCGAGCTCGACCGCCACGGCATAGAGCGGGAACATGTATTTGTGGTTGATCGCCACCTGCGGCACGGTGCCCGACGGGAAGACGCTGATCGCCTTGATGCCGTAATCGCGGTGCAGGCGGCGGATGCGACGCACTTCGTCCATGCCGTTGTTGGGGTTGCACGGCGCATCGAAGAAGAAGCGATCGGGGTAGAGGGTGCGCGCCGCCTCGGTAGTGGCATCCTCGTTGCAGCCGACCAGCGCCTTGCGGATATTGAAACGATCCATCTGTTCGACCGTCCAGTGGACGAAATCCGCCGGGGTCGACTGGCCGGAACCGGTATCCGGGACGTCCTTGAACATGTACTGCGCCGGCATCTTGAACTGGTCGCGGCTCTGGCTGTCCTTCAAGAGCGGCCGGAAGCTTTCGTACCAGCCCGAGCGGTCGCCGGTGTCGGGAATGCCCAACATGCAATCGATGATGCCGATATCGGTGGGCATGGTCATGCGGAAACTCCGGTCAGTTGCGGCCATTGGCGGCGCAGGGCGATCTTGTCGATCTTGCCGACGGCGTTGCGCGGCAGCGGCTCGGCGCTGAACGCGACCTCGGTCGGCATCTTGTAGGCCGCCAGGTGTTCGGCGACATGGCCGCAGACCGCGGTGCCGGTCAGGCCGGCGCCGACGATGACGGTGACGAGGCGTTCCCCCATCCGGTCGTCGGGCAGGCCGAAGGCGGCAACTTCGGCGACCTGCGGCAGCGAGCCGATGACGCGTTCGACCTCGGCGCAATAGATGTTCTCGCCGCCCGAAATCACCATGTCCTTCTTGCGGTCGACGATGAAGATATAGCCTTCGCCATCGACATAACCGATGTCGCCGGTGCGGAACCAGCCTTCGGCATCGAGCACTTCGGCGGTCTCGGCCGGGCGGTTCCAATAACCCGCCATCACCATCGGCCCGCGCACGGCAATCTCGCCGGTGCTGCCCGCCGGCAAGACCGTGCCATCATCGCCATGCACACGCACATCGGCGAGCGCCAGCACCCGGCCGGAACTCCCCGGTTGGCGCAAGAAATCCGGCCCCGTCGCCATGGCAACCGCCCCGGCGGTTTCGGTGAGGCCGAAGCCGGTGCCGAGGAAGGCGCGCGGCATCGCGCTCCGCACCGCCTCGAGCAGGTTGATCGGCAGGCCCTGGCCGCCGCTGGCGACATTGGTCAGCGACGAGATATCGGTTTCACCTGGCACCGCCTTGTTGAGCAGGTCCCACAGCATCGTCGGCACCGCCGAGAGCATGGTGACCTTTTCATCGGCGATCAGCCGCAGCGCTTCGGACACGTCCCAGCGCCGCATGATGACGATCTTGCCGCCGATGAGCAGCTGCGACAGCAGCCCGGCGCCGAGCCCCGAGATATGGAAGAGCGGGAAGACCAGCAGCGACGTCGGCTGCGGCCGGCCGGCCATCACCTGTTCCGGGGTGATGCCATATTGCTGGGCGATGTTGCGCACCACCATGGCGCCCGACAGCTGGACACACATCAGCCCGGTAACGAGGTTGCGATGCGTCAGTACCGCGCCCTTGCTGCGCCCGGTGGTGCCCGAGGTGAACAATATGGCGCACGGGTCGTCGGGCTGCGCGCGCGGCGCGGTGCGGGTGAAGCTGCCGGTGGTGGCGAAATCATCGGCAGACATGATCCGCCCGGCGTAACCGGCATCGGTCAGCGCACGCCCGCGCGCCGCATCGGCGATCACCAGCGCGACATCGGTATCTTCCACCGCGGCGCGCATCTCCTCGCCGGCGTTGCGACTGTTGACCAGCACCGCGACGGCGCCGCTGTGCATCACCGCCAGCACGGCGATGATCCAGGGGATGCCGTTGCGCATCGCGATCGCCACCCGGTCTCCTGGTCCGACACCCAGTTGCGCCGCCAGCGCATCGCGGCGGGCAAAGGTTTCGGCAAAGGTCAGCCGCGTCTCGCCTTCGACAAGGAAGGTCGCATCGCCATGCCGCCGCGCGGTTTCGATCAGCGTGTCGAGATCATCGAGCGCCGCGGCAAAGCGCCGGCCGCGCAAATCGGCAACGATCTCGAACGGCGCGCCGGGCGCGGTCAGTTCGGCAAGGACCGGATCGGCAATCGCCACTTCAGTAGACCGCTGCAGGGTTGGGCTCGCGTGGTGACCCGAGCATCTCGCGGTGCGATGGCGGCTGCTTGCCGCGATCGTCGAGCCCGTAGCGATGCGCGACTTCGGCGCCGATCAGCGTCTGCCCCGAAATCTCGTCGCCCTTGGGATCGCTGGCGATGGCGTACAGGATATGGCCGGTGAATTCGGGATTTTCCGCCATTGCCATGAAGCCGGTATATTGGTCGGGCGCGGTCTTGGCGGCAATCAGCGCCCGCTCGGTGAGCAGCGGCCCCATCCAGATCGACACGCTGCGCACCCCGGTGCCGCGCAGGTCATGCTCCATGTCGTGCGCGAACTTGTCGATGCCGGCCTTTTGCGCGCCATAGGCCGGGCCGTGCATGTAGCAACTGCCGCCGAACGACGAGCCGAAGGCGATGAGGCCGCTACCCTGCTTCACCATCATCTGCGCCGCGTGCCACGACGCGACATAGGCCGATCGCAAGCCGACATCGAGGATGTTGACCGCCGCCAGTTCCTTCTCCCAGAACGGCTTTTTCTCGATGAGCTGGTGGTGGAAATAGGTGGCGTTGTTGAAGAGAATGTCGAGCCGGCCCTGTTCGGCCTGAACTCGCGCGAACAGCGCCGCGACCTGGGCATCGTCGGCGTGATCGCAAACGACCGCAATCCCCTTGCCGCCCGCCGCCGTCACCGCCGCTGCCGTTTCGGCGACCGTCCCCGGCAACACCGTGCCGTCCCAGCCGCGCGCGTCGCCCGGGGCAAGGGTGCGACCGGTGACATAGACCGTCATGCCCTTTTCACCCAGCCCGATGGCGATGCCACGCCCGGCGCCGCGGCTGGCGCCGGTGACCAGAGCGATCTTGGGGGCAATCTTGGGTTCGGACATGACATTCTCCCCATCAGACCAGCGCATTTCGTTGCTCGAAGCGCGATATAGCCTAGAAACGCGAATAGAATAAGGCTAGATTTTGCGCAACCCGACAAATCGGGGTTTCATTGGGAAGGTGCGGTCATGGCCGATATACCCTATCTGCTGCGCGGAATCATGCCGGTAGGCACCGAAAGCTCGACGTTGATTTCCTCGTCGAAGTATCTCGATTCGGCGGCTTTGCGCGAATGGGTGGCGATGATCGCGCTGAAAAAGAACGGCCCGGATTTCCCGCCGGCGGCCGAAATGCACGAGCTGATCGGCATCCTCAACGGCTTGCGCGATTTCGATCATATCGAAGCGATGTTCCATGCCGAACGCAAGATCAACAAGCCGCTCGATGACTGGTTCAACGCCTGGCACATTTCCGACTACAGCATGGCCGATCTGAAGGATTGCGCCCCCGGCACCGTCGGCGGCATCTATCACCAGATCGCCACGGCGGGGAATTACGAGGTGCAGATCGTGCCGTACATGGAACCGCGCAGCCAGTTCGAATTCTTCAACCTGCGATCCGGCCAGACGCATGATTACGAACATATCCTGTGCGGCGGCGGCTTCAATTCGATGGGCGAGCTGATCCCCTATTGGTACCGCCTGACCAACGTTCACAAGCACATCCACAACAAGGAACTCGCCGGCGAATTGAGCGTGATGTCGATCCTCGGCACTATGCGCTATGTCGTGCGCACCATGCTGCATTATCCCCAGGTCTGGGAAACCGCGGTGCAATGCATGCAGCGCGGCATGGCGGTGGGGCAGCAGTCCGACGCGCTGTTCCTGGCGAAGATGGAAGACACATGGCACCTGCCGCTCGCCGAAGCCCGGGCTCGTCTCGGCGTGCGCGGCGCCGAAGATGTTGACACGACCCGCGAAGGCGCGATCTGGTTCGGCACGATAGCGGCTTGAGCCGCAGCGGGGAGATTACGGCATGGATTATGATCTGGTCATTCGCGGCGGCACCATCGTCGATGGCAGCGGCGGCGCCCCCGTGGCGGCCGATCTCGGCATCCGCGACGGCGTGATCGCCGCGATCGGCCCGAACCTTGCCAGGGGCGCCGAGGAGATCGACGCCACCGGTCGCATCGTCACCCCGGGCTTTGTCGATGTTCACACCCATTATGACGGCCAGGCGATCTGGTCGCAGCGCTTGAACCCGTCCTCCTCGCACGGCGTTACCACCGTCGTCGTCGGCAATTGCGGCGTCGGCTTTGCGCCGTGCCGGGCGAGCGACCGCGACATGCTGATCAATGTCATGGAAGGCGTCGAGGATATTCCCGGCGTCGTCATGGCCGAAGGGCTGCCGTGGAACTGGGAGACTTTCCCCGATTATCTCGATGCGCTCGATGCCGGCCAGCGCGATATCGATGTTGCCGCCTATTTGCCGCATTCGCCGCTGCGGGTGTTCGCTATGGGCGCGCGCGGGGCCGATCGCGAAGCCGCCACTGCCGATGACCTGGCGCTGATGCGCCGCCTGACCCGTGAGGCGATGGCCGCCGGCGCGCTTGGCTTTGCCACCTCGCGGCTCAGTATCCACAAGACCGCCGCGGGCGGCAGCATCCCGTCCTTCGATGCCGAAGTCGCCGAGCTCGACGCGATCTGTGCCGGCATGGCCGATGCCGGCACCGGCACGCTGCAGATCGTCCTCGATGCCTTTCGCGGCTGGGACAAGGAATTCCCGATCATCGAAACGCTTGTCGCGGCCAGTGGCCGACCCGCCACCTTCACCCTCGCGTCGGGCAATGACGGCCCGCCGCGCTGGCGCACCGTGCTCGACCGGATGGAAATCGCCAACGCCAATGGCGCCGCGATCACCGCCCAGGTCATGCCGCGCCCCATCGGCCTCATCGCCGGGCTCGAACTGAGCGTTCACCCCTTCATCCTGTGCCCGAGCTATGCCGCCATCGCCGCGTTGCCGATCGCCGAACGCATCGCCGCGATGCGCGATCCCGCCCTGCGCGCCGCGCTATTGTCGGAAAAGCCCGAGGAAGGGCATCCCTTCAACAGCCTGGCGCGCAACTGGAAATGGATGTTCCCGCTGAACGATCCACCGGATTACGCGCCCCCGGCCAGCGCCAGCATTGCAGCGCTTGCCGCGGCGCGCGGCGTCTCGCCCGAAACCATCGTCTATGACCGGCTGCTCGAAACCGACGGCAAGGGCCTGTTTCTGGCGGCGCTCGGCAATTACGAGAATGGCAGCCTCGATTCGGCGCGCGAAATGCTCACCCACCCCGATTGCATCCCGGCGCTCGGCGATGGCGGGGCGCATTATGGCGCGATCTGCGACGCCAGCTATTCGACCTTCCTGCTGGCGCACTGGTGCCGCGACACGGCCGACGATGCGATTCCCCTTGCCGACGCCGTCCATATGCTGACGCAAAAGGCGGCGCGCGCGGTCGGCCTCAACGATCGCGGGTTGCTGCGGCCGGGCTACAAGGCCGATATCAACATCATCGACATGGACCGGCTCGCCATCGACCTGCCGACCATCGTCCATGATCTGCCCGCCGGTGGCCGCCGGCTCGACCAGACGGCGCGTGGCTATGATGCGACCATCGTCTCGGGCCAGGTGATCCGTCGCCATGATGCCGCGACCGCTGCGCTGCCGGGCAAGCTGGTGCGGGGGGCCCAACCGGTGCCGGGCTGATCCCGCTGCGGCAAATTGGCCGCGGTGCAACTCCTGTCATCTTCTGGGCGTAACTGGCGCTGTCCAATTGTTGGACCTTAAATTCCAACCCCCAGGAGCTCGATCATGATCAAGACCCGTACCGCCCTCGCGGCTGCGCTGTTCGCCGTCGCTTCGGCCGGCCTTGTTGCCGCCCCAGTTGCTGCCAAGATGTCGACGTCGAAGACCGTCACCGTCGGCGGCGCGCCGATGTATCCGACCAAGGACATCATCGACAACGCCGTCAATTCCAAGGATCACACCACGCTGGTCGCCGCCGTGAAGGCCGCCGGCCTCGTCGACACGCTGAAGAGCGCCGGGCCGTTCACCGTGTTCGCGCCGACCAACGCCGCCTTCGCCAAGCTGCCGGCCGGCACCGTCGACACCCTGCTCAAGCCTGAAAACAAGGGCACGCTGACCGCGGTGCTGACCTATCACGTCGTCGCCGGCAAGATGGATGCCAAGGCGATCGCCGCTGCGATCAAGGCCGGTGGCGGCAAGGCCACGCTGACCACCGTCCAGGGCGGCAAGCTGACCGCGTCGATGATGGGCAAGACCCTGATGCTGACCGACGCCAAGGGCGGCATGTCGCATGTCACCATCGGTGACGTCTATCAGTCGAACGGCGTCATCCACGTCGTCGATGCCGTCGTGCTGCCGTAAAGGCACACGTATTGGTTGCGTATTGCGGGCGGGCCGAAAGGTCCGCCCGCTTTTTTTTGAGCCTCCGGCGGCCCTGCACCCGGTTGATAGGCATCAAAAAAGGCGCCCTTCCTGATGGGAAGGACGCCTTTTTCAAAGTGTCGCTCTGGTTAGGCGGCGGCTTCGACGCGGTGGAGCGCGCACTGGCCCCAGATATCGGACAGCGCCTTGACGAGGCGATCGATATCATCGTCCGAATGCACCGGGCCGGGCGTTATACGCAGCCGCTCGGTACCCACCGGTACGGTCGGGTAGTTGATCGGCTGGACGTAGATGCCGTGATTTTCCATCAGCCAGTCGCTGATCATCTTGGCCTTCTTGGCGTCGCCGACCATGACCGGGATGATGTGGCTGGGGTTTTCGATCTGCGGGATGCCGGTGGCACGCAGCGCAGCACGCACCCGGGCAACACGCTCCTGCTGGCGCTTGCGCTCGAACGGCGATTCCTTGAGGTGGCGGACACTCGCCAGCGCCCCGGCGGCGATCGCCGGCGGCAGCGCCGTGGTGAAGATGAAGCCCGAGGCAAAGCTGCGGACGAAATCGCACATCGCCTTCGACCCGGCGATATAGCCGCCAACCACGCCGAAGGCCTTGCCGAGCGTGCCTTCGATCACCGTCAACCGGTCCATCAGGCCTTCGCGTTCGGCAACGCCGCCGCCGCGCGGGCCGTACATGCCGACGGCATGGACTTCGTCGATATAGGTCATCGCACCATGTTTTTCGCAGACCTCGATGATTTCCTTGATGGGGGCGATGTCGCCATCCATCGAATAAACCGATTCAAAGGCAACCAGCTTGGGCCGGCCGGGCTCGATGCCGGCGAGCAGGCGGTCGAGATCCTCGACATCGTTATGCTTGAACTTCAGGCATTCGGCGCGGCTATGGCGGATGCCTTCGATCATCGAGGCATGGTTGAGCGCGTCCGACAGCACGACGCAATTCGGCAGCTTGGCCGCCAGCGTGCCGAGTGCCGCCCAGTTCGAGACATAGCCCGAGGTGAACAGCAGCGCGTCTTCCTTGCCGTGCAGGTCGGCGAGTTCGATCTCGAGCTGGCGATGCGCGTGCATGGTGCCCGAAATGTTGCGCGTGCCACCGGCGCCGGCGCCCGAACGATCAAGTTCTTCATGCATGGCTTCGATCACGGCCGGGTGCTGCCCCATGCCGAGGTAATCATTGGAGCACCAGACGGTGACTTCCTGTTGTTCGCCATTTTCAAGGTGGCGGGTCGCGCGCGGATATTGCCCCTTGCGACGCTGCAATTCGGCGAACACACGGTAATTGCCGCGTTCTTTCAGGCCATCAAGTGCAGCCTGGAAATGGGCTTCATAATCCATTCGAGTCTCCCCCACGCTTATTGCCCTGTGGTTCAAGGGGCTGCAAGCGTATTTCCTTATCTGTCGGTTAGTGTTTATCCACCGTTCGTATCGGATGTCACCGGGTGGACCCGGCGTTGGGCGTCACGCAAGGCCCAGCGAAACAGGCTGGTGTCCTGCCAAGGCACGACCAGAAAGCCGTGTTCGATGAAGGCCAGCACCACCAGGGCAAAGGCCAGTGCATAGCAAGTGGCAAGCCCGTCACGCGCTTGCAAGGCCGCATTGCCCAGCCAGGCGGCGAGAATCGCGATGGCGATGACGCTGCCGGCGAAGAACAGCCGCGGCGGCCGGATACGGAAATAGCTGGCAAGATAGCGCATGTGATCGGGCATCATCTCGGTCGACAGGTGCGGCACGCCGGCAAAGATGTTGAACTTGGCCGAAAGCCGCATGACGAACAGCAACGTGAAGGTGAGCGTCGCGGTCTGGTTCGGCTGCCCCCAGGTGGCGCCGGCGATGACCAGCACCGTCAGGAACATCGCCACTTCATGGTGAATGAGCGTTGCCGCGGCGAGGCGAAAACGCCGCCAGCCGATGGCATCGGGTGGGCAGGGATCGCGATTCGGCCCGGTGACGAACCCCATCAGGAAGCTGAGTTCATGCCAGCCCCACAGCACAAGAGCGCAGGCAAAGGCGGCATACGCCGCGGCACTGCCGGTCAACGGCGCGCTGGTGATGATGCCGCCCATGGCAAAGCCGCTCGCCACCGTGGCGCCAACGATGCTCGCCGGCCAGGTGCGGCTCGGCAGGCGGTCGAGCCACAGCACAAAGCCGGTGGCGACGAACCACAGCACGGTCGCGAACAGCAGGGGCAGGGCAAGCGCCGACACGATGACCTTACCAGGCGGGCTGCATGCGCACGCTGGCGGGCAGGGCGGTCGATTGCACCGGCTGGGTATAGAGGCGCACAAAGGTCGTGGCGGCGGCCAGCGTCAGGCCAAACCGCTTGATGCCACCGATGATGCCGCCTTCGGCACGCGCCGCGTCCATGCCGGCCGAGATGCCGCGCATCTTTTCGAGCAGCGCGCGGAACCTGGGCGCATCGGTATCGAGCTTGAGCGGGAAGACCTGGCCGGTGATTTCGGTGGTGATGTTGAACACCTTGAAACCATATTCGGTCGGGTTGATGCCAAAGGCTTCGTACAGCGCCGGGCGGTTGTGATCGCGGACGTACATGGTGGTGTAGACGGCGACGAGGAAGAAGCGGATCCACAGCTTGTTGTAGCCGCTGAGCAGCTTGGGATCGGCGCGCATCAGCAGGGCAAAAGCCTCGCCGTGGCGGAACTCATCGTTGCACCATTCCTGGAACCATTTGAAAATTGGGTGGAAGCGCATTTCGGGATGGCGCTCGAGATGGCGGAAGATGGTGATGTAGCGCGCGTAGCCGATCTTTTCCGACAGATAGGTGGCGTAATAGATGAATTTCGGCCGGAAATAGGTGTATTTCTTGGTCTTGGTCAGAAAGCTGAGATCGATGCCGATGCCGGCATCCTTCAGACTGTCGTTGATGAAGCCGGCGTGGCGCGACTCGTCACGCGCCATCAGTTTGAACAGCGCCTTGGCATCGGGGTTGCTCACCCGCTTGGCGATTTCAGCATAAAGAATGCAGCCCGAAAACTCCGATGTCATCGACGACACGAGAAAATCGGTGAATTCCAGCCGGAGCGCCGGCGGCAGGTTTTCGATGACACCGTCGAATTCGGGAGTGCGCTTGAAATGGCGCTTGTTGGGATCGGCGGTCATTTCGGCGATCAGCGCGTCCCATTCGGCGCGCACCGGGGTGACATCGATCTTGTCCATCGCGTCGAAATCGGTGGTGTAGAAGCGCGGGGACAGCACCGTGTCTTCATTGGCCATCGCCTGGGTGACATCGCGGGTGATCGACACGTCGCGCTGCGTATCGCCCTCGGCACGCGACAGGGACAGGGTATCGGTTTCGGCAACCATGCTGGGCGCGGTCATCGCGATCTCTCCGAGCTGAAAGTGATTTCGTACAATTCGGTCAGTTCCAGGCTGGCGCGCAGCTTGGTCCACCACTGCGCCAAAAGCCCGGCGCGCGATACCGTGACGCGCCGTCGCAACTCGATCGCCGTGCCATAGGGCAGGCGCACCGGGTCGCCATGCACCCGCACCTGGTCGCCGGGGCCGAGCTTGATGTCGCCATCGAGCTCGACATGGGCATGCAGATGGTCGGCGCTGTGCTCGACAGCGATCGTGCAGCCGGTTTCCAGGATTTCGCGGGTGAACAGGCGCATCAGGCAGCGCCCGTCGGCGGCGGGCGCACCGTGATCGTGCGATCGGCGGGGGTCGTCAGCAGCACGGAATAGGCGGCGCGATTGGTATCGCCGAAACTGCCCAGTTCGAGGACGCGGCCGGTGCTCGGGTCGGTGAGCGTCAGTGCGCCATCGGCCCATTGCGTGATCTTGACCGGGCCGTTGCGATCGACCTCGTGTAGCATGCGTTCGCGCAGGATGCCGCGCATCGTGCCGCGGATGAAACCGCTGTTTGAACCCGGCTCGAGAATCATCGCGACCTTGTCGGTCGTCGCATCGGTGACCAGCAGGGCCCCATCGGCGCGATCGGCAAAGCGGAACTGGCGTTCGGCAATCACCTTGACCTTGGTGGCGATGCGATGCTGCGGCGCGGTTTCCGGCCGTTCGACCAGCCCGAAACGCATCCCGAAAACCAGCGCCAGGGTGATGCCGATGACGCCGGCAGCACCGTAAAGCGCCCCGACCGGGAATCGTTCATGGCGAAAATCGCTCATGCCGCCACCCCGATCGGGCCGTCGGCATCGGCGGGCGCGGTTGCGGCAACAGGGCGCCGCGACGGATCGGCCTTCGCCAGGGTTTCCGACAGCAGCGGGATCGCACTAGCCGGAATGGCGCGCAGCATCGGCTGCGGATCGTTGATCTTCCACGGGCGGACATGCGGCCACATCTGCAGCCAGCCAAGCGGGAAACGCCCGGCAACGCGCAGCGCGACATCGTTATGGCCGGTGCCGGCGGCTTTCACATCGGCGCTGACGATCTGCGAAAGCGGCAGGTTGACGCATTTGGGCAGCGCCACGCCGAAGCGCATCACCAGCCGCTTTTGCGTCAGCGTGTAGACCGTGCTGCGCGCCTGCGCCCAGGCCAGAAAGGCGAGCAGGCCCAGTCCGAGTGCGGCCACCAGCATGGTGACAACAGCGCCGATCGGCCCGGTGCCGCCGGCAAAGAAGGCGCCCATGGCCACGATGACGAACCAGCCGGCGACGAGGCGTGTGTGGAACACGCCGCGTGCCATCGATTGCCAGTCAGGCGTGCCTTGCCAGAGGATGCTTTCATCCTTGGGCAGGAAGCCGGGCAGTCCCTTTATCGGCTCATTCTCGTATTCGATGGTCACAGCTTGGGTTCCGAACGTTCGGGCGTCGCCCACAGGTAACCGGCGCCGAAATAGGCCTGCACCTTTTCTTCCTCGAGCAAGGTGATCTGTTCGGCTGAAGCGAGCTGCGGCGCGCCGGCGATCTGCGCGCCGGTAACGGCATCGCAATCGACATAGCGATCGGTAACCCGCACCATCGTCATCGGCACCAGCACCATGCCGCCATCGGTCAACGCGACTTCGAGATAGCGGATAACGTGTTCGGACCGGTCGACCCAGACGTCACGCACCGTGCCGGCGATGGCATGGTCGAGCCCGGCGATGGGGAGCCCGCGCGGATCGGTATCACGGCCTTCGATGGCGATATGTTCGGCGACGCGCATCGGCACGATCCGCGGCTTGTTGAACATGTCGACATCGGGCCGATCGGCGCGCATCGCATAGGCAGCCGGGCCGACGCCCGAGGTCAACGGGTTGCCGAGCGGTTCGAACGGTGTGCCCGGGGTCGAGCGTGCCGTGACATTTTCGGGCATCGCGTCGCGGTCGCCGTTGGGTACGGACAGCGTGCCGCGGCCGAAGGGCAGGGTGAAGGTCTTGGGCGTGGCGCGGGCAAAGGTGCCGCCTTCGGGCAGGGGGGCGCCGGTCAGGTCTTCTTCGCGCGGATAGCCTTCGCGGCGATCCTCGCGGCGAAGATAGACGATCAGCCCCAGGAAAAACGCCGCGAACAGGTAAAAAGCGAGCTCGGCAACATCGAGCCCCCCCACCAGAATGACATTGGACATCGTCTCTCTCCCCCTCAGGTTGGGAATTCGGTCAGGCCGAAACGTGCGCGATGATATTGCGCTGAAGACCGCCGCGCCAGTGGTCCCAATGCTATCAGGCTGGCAAACAACAAAGCAATCTCGATATGCCAGACTATCGAATAACCGGTCGATGGATCGGCAAGTCCGGCGCCCAGCGCACCCGACGTCGCCAGCGCGCCGATGCCATCGCGAATGCCGCCCGAAACCAGGATGCCGACGCCGGTCGCCGATGCCTGCACCGCGCCCCAGGCACCGAGCGCGAGGCCCGATTGGAAATCATCTGCAAGGCTCATCGCTGCCGTGAGCGTGCAGACGGCAAACAGCCCCGAGCCGAAGCCGATGCCGATCGCGCCGAAGCAGAACAGCGGTACCGAATGTAGCGGTGCCGAAAAAATGACGAGCGCAAACGCCAGAATGCCCGCCAGCGCGCCGAGCCCCGCCAGCCGCGCCGGGTCCGATCCGCGCCCCAGCTTGCTCGCGGCGATCGCCAGCCCGACCAGCGTGCCCCAGGATGACAATGCCGTCAGCGCCGTGGTGGCACCGACGGTCAGCCCGAGAACCTGGCCGCCATAGGGTTCGAGCAGGATATCCTGCATACCGAAGCCGGCACCGCCGAGGCCGACCGCGACGAGCAGCCGGCGGGTTTGCGGGGCGGCGGTGAAATCCGCCCAGGTAGCGCGAAATTCGGGCGGCGCCTCCGCATCGCGATTGCCGCCGGGGATGCGCACTTCCTGTTTCCACAGCGCGATGACGTTGAGGACGACGGTAACGACGGCGGTGCCCTGGATGACCTCGATCAACTGTGTCGGGGTGAAGTCGACCAGCAGGCGGCCGAGAACCAGCGAACTGAGCAACATGCCGACAAGCAGCATGACATAAAGCAGCGACACGACACGCGGCCGCACCGCCGGCGGTGCGAGATCGTTGGCCAGCGCCAACCCGGCGGTTTGCGTCATCGCGACACCGGCGCCGACGAACAGGAACGCCAGCGCGCCGCCGATTTCGCCGGGCAGGGTGCGCCCCGATGCGCCTTCGCCGGTCATCACCAGCAGCGCGAACGGCATGATCGCCAGCCCCGAGAACTGCAACAGCGTGCCGAACCACAGATACGGCACGCGCTTCCAGCCGAGGAAGGAGCGGTGATGGTCCGATTTATGGCCAATCAGCGCGCGCAGCGGCGCGAACAGCAGCGGCAGCGCCACCAGGATCGCCACCGCGGTCGCTGAAATCTTCAATTCGACGATCATCACGCGATTGAGCGTGGCATTGAGCAGCACCATCGCCAGCCCGACCGACACCTGGAACAGCGACAGCCGCAGCAGGCGCTTCAGCGGCAGTTCGTCGGTCGCCGCATCGGCGAACGGCAGGAACTGCGTGCCGACACGTTTCCACAGGCGCGTGCCGCGGCTCATGCCGTCAGCACTTCCTGGGCGTGGCTGGTGTAGAAACCGCGGCTGACACGCTGGTCGCGGCCGAGTGTAGCCCTGGGCAGGCTGCGGCTCATGCGGGCACGCAGATAGTCATGGCCGACGGGGATGATGGTCGGCGAGCGGTCGGATTTGGGAAAGAACTGCCCGATGGCGCGTGCGGTACGCAACAATGGCGTGCCCGGTGCGAAGGTAAAAACCAGGCTTTGCGTCGCGCGTTCGGCAAGGCCGGCAGCGGCGGTGGCGATCTGGTCGGCCTCGTAATGGATGAGCACGTCCATCGAGACGATATGATCGAAGCGGCCGAGCGCCGGGTCGAGCATGTCCCCGGCCAGAAAGCGCAGCCGGCCACGAAGTTCAGCCGGCGTGCGTTCATCGGCGATGGCGATCAACTGCGGCGACACATCGATGCCGACGACATCGGCGCCGCGCCGCGCTGCTTCGAAGGCCAGCGCGCCGGTACCGCAACCGGCATCGAGCACCCGCCGGCCGGTCAGGTCCTGCGGCAGCCATGACAACAGCATGTTGCGCATGTCCTCGCGCCCGGCACGCACCGTGGCGCGGATCTTCGATACCGGGGCGTCGCTGGTCAGCGCCGTCCAGGCATCGAGCGCGGTGCGATCGAAATAGTCTTCGAGCCGGCGCCGTTTGGCGTCCCAGCCGGAAATGACCGGTGTGGCAGGGTGTTGGGTCATTCGAAGCCGAGAAACTCGAAAATGTCGCGGTCCTTCATGGGGTTGGCTTCGAGCGGCAGCGTGCCGGCCCACAAGGTTGCCGCGAGGCGCTTGTATTCGTTGCAGACGGCTTCGATTTCGGGGGTCGAATCCATTTCGAAGATCGTGCACTTCTTCAGCCGGCTGCGGCGGATAGCGTCGAGATCGGGGAAATGCGCCAGCGTCTTCAGGCCGGTGGCCCCGCAGAACCGGTCGATCTCGTCGGTCTGCGCCGAGCGGTTGGCGATCACGCCGGCCATGCGCACTTCGTAATTCTTCGACTTGGCCTTGATGGCGGCAACGATGCGGTTCATCGCGAAGATGCTGTCGAAATCATTGGCGGCAACGACGAGCGCGCGGTCGGCATGCTGCAACGGCGCGGCAAAGCCGCCGCAGACGACGTCGCCGAGCACGTCGAAGATCACGACATCGGTTTCTTCGAGCAGATGGTGCTGCTTCAACAATTTGACCGTCTGGCCGACGACATAGCCGCCGCAGCCGGTGCCGGCGGGCGGGCCGCCGGCTTCGACGCACATGACGCCGTTATAGCCTTCGAACATATAGTCTTCGGGGCGCAGTTCCTCGTGGTGGAACTCGACCGTTTCGAGGACGTCGATGACCGTCGGCATCAGCTTCTTGGTCAGCGTGAAGGTGCTGTCATGCTTGGGATCGCAGCCGATCTGCAGCACCCGCTTGCCGAGCAGCGAGAAGGCCGCCGACAGGTTCGATGATGTCGTCGACTTGCCGATGCCGCCCTTGCCGTAGACCGCGAACACCTTGGCATTGCCGATGCGCAAATTGGGATCGAGCTGCACCTGCTGGCTGCCCTCGCCATCGGGGGGAGCGATGGTGCGATCGAGATCGAGAAGGCCCATATCTATTTTCCTCAAGCGGCTTGCAGGGAAACGCCTTCCAGCGCGTCCTCGATGGCGTCGGTGGCGGCGTAAAGTGCTGCCAGCGTGGCAGCATCGGGTGACCAGTAATTGCGTTCGCTGGCCTCGATCAAGCGGTTGGCGACCTTGGCGGCAGCGCGCGGGTTCATTTCGGCGATACGCTTGCGCATTTCCTCGTCGAGCACATAGGCCTCGGTGATGCGCTGGTACACCCAGGGATCGACTTCGCCGGTGGTCGCCGACCAGCCCATGGTGGTCGTCACCGCGGCTTCGATCTGGCGCACGCCTTCATAGCCGTGGCGGAGCAGGCCTTCCTGCCACACCGGGTTGAGAATGCGCGTGCGGGTTTCGAGCGCCACCTGTTCTTGCAGGCTGCGCACCTTGCCCGAGCCCTGCGTCTGGTCGCCGATATAGACGGGGGCCGACTCGCCGCCCTTGGCGCGGGTGATGGCGCGGCTGATGCCGCCGAGCGTATCGACATATTGGTCGATCGTGGTGATGCCGAGCTCGACGCTTTCAAGGTTCTGATAGGCGCAATCGACCGTCTTCAGCGCCGAGGCGAGCAGCCCGGGTTGCCGCACCGGTTCACCCTTGACGCCATAGGCAAAGCCCTTCTGGCGTTCGAAGCAATCGGCGAGCTCATCGGGGTCGGTCCAGCCCGACGAATCGATCAGCAGATTGACGTTGGCGCCATAGGCCCCTTCGGCATTCGAATAGACCCGCAGCGCCGCGGTTTCGAGGTCGCAGCCATGTTCGGCGGCGTGCGCCAGGCTGTGCTTGCGCACGAAATTCAGCTCTTCGGGTTCATCGGCCTGCGACGCCAGCAGCGCGGCTTCGGCGAGCATGCGCGTCTGCAGCGGCAGCAGGTCTCGGAACACCCCCGACAGCGTGACGACGACATCGATCCGCGGCCGGCCGAGCTGTTCGAGCGGAATCAGTTCAGCCCCCGACAGGCGGTTGTAGCTGTCGAAGCGCGGCTTGGCGCCCATCAGTGCCAGCGCCTGTGCCAGTTGCGCGCCTTCGGATTTCAGATTGTCGGTGCCCCACAGCACCATTGCGACCGTTTCGGGGATATGGCCCAAATCGGCGACGTTGCGCTCGACGATGCGCGCGGCCTGGGCGGCGCCATCCTTGACGGCATAGGCGCTGGGCAGGCGGAACGGATCGAAGCCGTGGATGTTGCGCCCGGTCGGCAGGATTTCGGGGGCGCGCAGGATGTCGCCGCCCGACACCGGCCGGACATAATGGCCGGCCAGCGCATGGACGAGCCCGTCCATTTCATGATTGGTCGCCAGCGCGGCGTCGAGCGCCGCCAGTTCCTTGAGCAACGGCGTATCGATGCGCGCCGTGCCGGCGACAATGGCTTCGATCGTGTCGCGCGACAGCAGTTCTTCGCGTGTCGCGGCGACCGCAGCGAGCATGTCGATGCGTTCCGCAACGGTCGCGGCCTGGCCTGCGACATGCAGCCCTTGCGGGATCAGTTCGCGTTCGATTTCATAGATCTTGGCGGCCAGCGCCGGAATGTCGCTGCCATCGAGATCGAGCGCGGTCGCCTGTTCGAGGATGACTTCGGCGAGTGGCGCGAGTTCGTCGCTGCCCGGCTCGCTACAGCGCCAACGCTCCACGGTAGCCTTTAGGTCCGCCAGCCCCTTGTAGACGCCCGAATTGGTCAGCGCCGGGGTAAGATAGGAAACGAGCGTCGCTGCCGACCGCCGCTTGGCGAGCACGCCTTCCGACGGGTTGTTGGCGGCATAGAGGTAGATGTTGGGCAGATCGCCGATCAGCCGTTCGGGCCAGCAGCTTTCGGTCAGCCCGGTCTGCTTGCCGGGCATGAATTCCAGGCTGCCATGGGTGCCGAAGTGCAGCACGGCGTGCGCCTTGAAGTCGTTCCGCAGCCAGCGGTAAAAGGCCATGAAGGCATGCGTCGGGGCGAAACGCCCTTCGAACAGCAGCCGCATCGGATCGCCTTCATAGCCCAGCGCCGGCTGGATGCCGATGAAGACATTGCCGAACTGCGCGCCGAGGATGAACACCGATTGGCCATCGGCTTGCAGCTTGCCGGGCGCCGGGCCCCATTCGGCTTCGATTTCCTTCAGATAGGGCTCGTTGGCGACGATGGTTTCGGCCGAAACGTGGGCGTGGACATTGGCTTCGGTGCCATAACGCCCGGCATTGCCCCCGAGGATGCGGGTGCGCACCTCGTCGGCGGTGGCCGGCACGTCGACATCATAGCCTTCGGATTTCAGCCGGGTGAGCGTGGCGTGCAGCGATTCGAACACCGCGAGGAACTGCGCCGTGCCGGCGGCGCCGCCACCCGGCGGGAAATTGAACAGTACGATGCCGATGCGGCGCTCGGCTTCCTGCGAGCGCCGCAGCGCGACGATCTTTTCCATGCGGGCGGCGAGCGCTTCGGCGCGTTCGGGACAGCTCTGCATGGCGCGCACGGCGCCGCCGACCGGCCAGGTGCAGCGGCGCGAACAGCCGGTGCACGGCGCGTCGCTGCCGTCCGACCGCCCGCCGAAAACCATCGGCGTGGTGCCGCCATCAAGCTCGGGAATGGCGATCATGATCGTCGATTCGAGCGGCAGAAGCCCCTGCTTGTTGGCGCCCCAGGCCTGCAGCGTCTGGAATTCGACCGGATGCGCGGCGATATAGGGCCGGTCGAGCGCGGCCAGCGCCGCCTCGGCGGCCCGGGCATCATTATAGGCGGGGCCTCCAACGAGGCTGAAACCGGTCAGGTTGACGACGGCATCGACGGTCGCCGTGCCGTCCTTCATGAACAATTCGTCCAGCACCGGCCGCGCGTCGAGGCCACCGGCAAAGGCCGGGATGACGTTCAGCCCGCGCGCTTCCATGGCGCGGATGACGCCGTCATAATGGTTGGCATCCTTGCCGAGCACATAGGAACGCAGCAGCAACAGGCCGACGGTGCCGCCCGGGGTGCGCTTCGTCGGCAGGTCGGACAGGTGCGGGCTGATGCGGCCCGGCATATCGGGGTGATAGACGCCGACGTCGGGATATTCGCGCGGTGCTTCGGCCCTGGCGCCGCTGCGCAGCGCCGCCCGCGGCCCGGCGGCGTAGCGATCGACCAGCGCGCGCACCATCGAGAACGCGTTGTCGTCGGAGCCGGCGAGCCAATATTGCAGCGTCAGGAAATAGGCGCGCACATCCTGCGCGGTGCCGGGCACGAACTTCAGCAGCTTGGGCAAGCGGCGCAGCACCGCCATCTGGGCGGCGCCGCTGTTCGGGGCGCCTTCCTTCGACGATCCGCGCAGTTTTTTCAGCCAGCCGAGCGGGCCCTTGGGCGGCGCATCCATGCGATAATCGCCCATGCGCGTCAGCTTGACGATTTCCGACGCCGACATGAGGTTGACCATCGCGTCGCATTGTTCGCGCCGCGCTTCCAGTGCCGGTTTGATGGCGCGGATCTGGTCTTCGAGGAAGATCATCGAGGTCAGGATGATGTCACCCCGGGCGATATCGGCGCGCGCGGCTTCGAGCTTGTCGTGGCATTCCCAATCGGCGGCGGCGTGGAAACCGATCGAAATCCCCGGCTGTTCGCGTTCGAAACGCGCCCGCGCCCGTTCGATGGCGCCCGAAAGATGGTTGTCGAGCGTGATGATGACCACGCGAACGGCGGGTCCGATACCTTTGGCAACAGGCATGTCAGCGCGCATAATGGGCCTTGGCTTCATACAGCGTTTCGACACCGATCGCTGTCACGCCCTTTTCGGCGGCATAGCGCTCGGTATTTCGTTTCGCCTTGTTTCTGACGAAGAACGGTATCTTCATCAGTTCACGCGTGGCGTCCGCGGACCAGCCGGCGGATTCAGCCCTCGCCACGGTGGCGGGCTCTGGGGTGGGTGATACGTCGTCGAGCGCGACTGCCGCGATCGGACCCTGGTGTTCGCCTGCGGCTTCCGCGGCCGGCACCGCCGCCGGGGCCGCGCCCGGCCCGAGATGGCTCGGGCCATTGGCATCCGAAAATTCGAAATCGTCGCGGAACATCGTCAGCAGGTGCTCCTCCAGCCCCATTACCAGCGGATGCACCCAGGTGTCGAAAATGACATTGGCGCCTTCGAAACCCATTTGCGGGCTGTGGCGCGCCGGGAAATCCTGGACATGGACGGGGGCCGAGATCACCGCACACGGCAGCCGCAGCCGCTTGGCGATATGGCGTTCCATCTGGGTGCCGAGCACCAGCTCGCAATTGGCGGCGGCAATCGCTTCCTCGACGACGAGATAGTCGTCGGTGATCAGCGGTTCGACGCCGTATTTCGCCGCGGCAGTGCGGATGTCGCGGGCGAACTCGCGGTTGTAGCAGCCGAGCCCGACGACCTGGAACCCCAGTTCCTCGCTGGCGATGCGCGCGGCCGCCACGGCATGGGTGGCATCGCCGAAGATGAAGACGCGCTTGCCGGTGAGGTACGTCGAATCGACCGAGCGCGACCACCATGGCATGCGGCCGGCATCCGGATCGGCGGGCACCGGAATGCCGGCAATGCCGCAGATTTCGGCGATGAATTCGCGGGTGGCATTGACGCCGATCGGCACGATTTTGGTATATTTCTGGCCGAAATTCTTTTCGAGCCAGCGCGCTGCTTCATGGGCGATCTCGGGGTAGAGCACGACGTTGAAATCGGCCTCGCCCAGCCCGGCGATATCGGCGGGGGTCGATCCCATCGGGGCGCAGACATGAACATCGATGCCGAGATCGGAGAGCAGCCGCCGCACTTCGACGATATCGTCGCGGTGGCGGAAGCCCAGCGCGGTCGGGCCGAGCAGATTGGCGCGCAGCCGCCGCCCCTCGCGCGCCGGCGCCGTGCGGGTCTTGTCCGCCAATTGCCGCACGATCTGGTAAAAGGTTTCGGCGGCGCCCCAATTTTCCTTGTGGCTGTAGCTCGGCAGGTCGAGCGCGATGATCGGACAGGGCAGTCCCATGGTCAGCGCCAGCCCGGCCGGATCGTCCTGGATCAGTTCGGCGGTGCACGAGGCGCCGACGATCATCGCCTGCGGCTTGAAGCGTTCATAGGCGTCCCGCGCCGAGGCCTGGAACAATTCGGCGGTATCGGTGCCGAGGTCGCGCGCCTGGAAGGTGGTGTAGGTGACCGGCGGACGCTCGCCGCGCCGCTCGATCATCGTGAACAACAGGTCGGCATAGGTGTCGCCCTGCGGCGCGTGCAGCACATAGTGCAACCCCTTCATGCCGGTGGCGACGCGCATCGCCCCGACATGCGGCGGGCCTTCATAGGTCCAGACGGTCAATTGCATGGATTACACCATCAACTTGTCGCGGCGGACCAACGGCCGCGCGAACAGTTCGGCGAGATCACCCGCCTGTTCGAAGCCATGGACCGGCGAGAATACCAGCTCGATCGCCCATTTCGTCGACAGGCCCTCGCGTTCGAGCGGGTTGGCGAGGCCAAGGCCGCACACGGTCAGGTCGGGGCGAGCGGCGCGCACCCGATCGAGCTGCTTGTCGACATCCTGGCCTTCGGAAATCTGCGTGCCGGCGGGCAGTGCCGCCAGGTCATCGGCGAGATGGGTGCGGTGCAGATAGGGGGTGCCGACTTCGACGATCGTCATGCCGAGTTCGGCCGACAGGAAGCGCGCCAGCGGAATTTCGAGCTGCGAATCGGGCATGAAAAAGATCGACTTGCCCGCCAGCCGCTCGGCGTGGTGCGCCAGCGCGCGCTTCGCGCGCTCGCGGCCCGGGGCAACGACGGCGCGGAAATGCATCTCGTCGATGCCGAAGGCCTGCGCCGCGGCGTGCAGCCAGGCGGTGGTGCCTTCGGCGCCGAACGGGAACATGGCGGGCAGATGCACCGCACCGCGGGTTTCGAGTGCCCGCGCCGTATCGCCGAGGAATGGCTGCGCCAGCAGGAAGCGCGTGCCGGGGCCGACCCCGGGCAGCTGCTTGGCCAGGCGTGGCGGCAGCGTCTCGACGCGGGCGATACCCAATTCGGCGAACAGACGGCGGAACTGGTCCTCCACGACATCGGGCAACGAGCCGACGATGAGCAGCTGTTCGGCGGCTTCCTCGTGCATTTCGGGCACCAGTGCCGCGAGGCAGGCGTCTTCCCCTTGCGTGAAGGTGGTTTCGATGCCGCTTCCCGAATAATTGAGGATCTTGACCCCCGGATAGCTGCCGTTCAGGCGCTGCGCGGCGCGGCCGAGATCGAGCTTGATGACTTCGCTGGGGCAGCTGCCGACAAGGAAGAGCAGCTTGATCTCGGGCCGACGCGCCAGCAGCTGGCGGACGACCTTGTCGAGTTCTTCATTGGCATCGGCGAGGCCGGCGAGATCGCGTTCCTCGATGATCGCGGTGCCGAAGCGCGGCTCGGCAAAGATCATCACGCCCGCCGCCGATTGGAGCAGGTGCGCGCAGGTGCGGCTGCCGACGACGAGGAAAAACGCGTCCTGAACCTTCCTGTGCAGCCAGATGATGCCGGTCAGCCCGCAAAAAACTTCACGCTGGCCGCGTTCGCGCAGGATCGGCAGCGCATCGACGGGCCGGGGCGCGGTGGCGACGGTCATGCGGCGGCGGCCTGGTTGTCGCCCACCGTCTTGGGCGGCGCTTCGAGCCGCGCCATCCGCAGTTTCCAGATGAACTGGCCGGCGTTGATGACATAGGTAAAATAGGCAGCGAGCGCGAGCAGCATGAGTTCACGATCGGTCAGGCTGCCGGTGAACAGCGCCACGAGATAGGCGGTGTGCAGGGCGATGACGAGCATCGAGAACACGTCTTCCCAGAAAAAACTGTGCGCGAACAGATATTTGCCAAAGACGACCTTTTCCCAGATCGCGCCTGTCACCATGATCGTGTACAACGCGAAGGTCTTGACCACGACCGACCAGATCGCGGCATCGTGATATTCGCCGGTGCGCAGATAATTGAGCACGAGATACAGGCTGACGCCGAAGATCAGGAACTGCACCGGGGCAAGGATGCCCTGCACCAGTGTCCATGGCGACGCATCGCGCCTAACCCGTTCTTCGGGCGTGTAAAGTGGCCGTGTCGCCGTGGCCTTGTCGTTAGCGCCTGAACGCGATGTCACCCGGTATCTCCCCAAGGCCTGAAACCTACCACCGAGCCCCCTTGTGTCAACCTGACTTTACGCCAATGGTGCTTGCGCTATCATGCTGCAACGCACAGGCAAACTCTCGGGCAAGGGGAGCGACAGGTCGGCAATGTCAGGCGGCAAATCCGTTTCGAAGCGGGCATTTAACCGATGCCCAGCCGCGTGCTGCGGCTAACGGTATGGCAGGCATTTTCGACATCGTCAGCGAGGCGCGTATCGCCGCCAGCCGGGGTTGGGACCGGGCCTGGCGATCGACCGTCCGCGCGCCGGCGGCGGACAGCCCGCAAGCCCTCGCCCGGGTCATCGAATCGGAAATCCTGCCGCGCATGCGGGCGCCGAACAGCGACAATATGTCCGACCCTGGCGCCGGTCGCGCCGGCATTCCGGCGGGCGCCGCCGACCAGTTTGCCGCCGCCGCGCTGACCGACGAGCTGCGCGGGCTGCTCGACCGGGTCGATGCGCTGCTCGCCACCGGGGTGCCGGTCGAAACCATCTATCTCGATCTGCTCGCCCCGGCGGCGCGGCGGCTCGGCATCTGGTGGGAAAGCGACGCGTGCGATTTCTTCGATGTCACCATGGGGCTGTGGCGACTGCAGGAAGTGTTGCAGGCGCTTTCCGCCTTCGCGCCCTGGTCGGCGCCGCTGGTGGCGAGCGCGCGGCGGGCGCTGTTCGCGCCGGCGCCGGGGGAACAACATGGCTTCGGCGCAGCACTGGTCGAGGAATTCTTCCGCCGCGCCGGCTGGCAGACCTGGAACGCGCCGGCCGCCGATGCCGCCGAACTCGAAGCGCTGGTCGCGGCGCGGGGCTATGATGTCATCGGCCTGACCGTCAGCGTGGAACGTCATCTCGCGGCGCTGCCCGCCACCATCGCCGGCCTGCGCCGCGCATCGCGCAATCCGGACATCATCGTCATGGTCGGGGGCCGGGTGTTCGTCGCCGATCCGGGGCTGGCGGCGCGCGTCGGTGCCGATGCAACGGCAACCGATGCTGCAGCCGCGGTCGATGTCGCCGAACAGATGCTGGCGGCGCAGTTGCGGGCAGGCCCGGCACTGCTGGCCGGGCGGGGTTGAACGCGATGGATGTTCCCGCCTTTGTTTCGGCCAGCGCCTTTTTCCCACCCGGGGATGCCGGCCTTGGCGGGCTGGCGGCGCCGGCGGTGGTCGCAGCGTTGGTCGCGGCGTGCGACCTGCTGTTGCTTATCGATGGCAGCGGCATCGTGCGCGGCGTGGCGATCGGCAGCCGCGAACTCGCCGGGCTGGAGATCGAATCCTGGGTCGGCCGCTCGTGGCAGGAAACGGTCAACCCGGGTGAAGCTGAAAAACTTGCCGAACTGGCCGCCGGCACGGGCGAACCCGGCCGCTGGCGCCAGGTCAATCATCCGGTGCCGGGGGGCGACCTGCCGATGCGCTATCGTGCCGTGCCGGCTGATTCAGTGGGCGGCCTGGTCGCGGTCGGGCGCGACATGCGGCCATTGGCGCAGATCCAGCAGCGCGCGCTGCGCGCCCAGCAGGCGACCGAGCGCGACGCACTGCGCCTCCATGCCGCCGAAGCCCGCAACCGGCTGCTGTTCGATTCCGCAACCGATGCCATCCTGATGGTCGACGCGCTGACGCTGGTGGTCACCGATGCCAATCCCGCCGCAACGGCATTGGCCGGGGCGGCAACCGCACTGGCCGCGCCCGACCCGGTGTCGCTCAACGGCCGGGCGCTGACCGCGCTGGTCCACCCCGATGATCGCGACGCGGCGCTGGCGCTGCTCCACGCCATCGCCGCGGCGCAGGACCGGCGGCCGGTCGGCGTGCGCCTGCCCGATGGCCGGCCGAGCCAATTGTCGGCAACGCTGTTCCGCCAGGACCAGGGGCGGACGTTGCTCGTGCGGCTGCAGCCATTGGCGGCGGCGATCGATCTGGCGGCCGAACGCCCGCTGGCGGCGGTGCTCGAACGCGTCCCCGATGCCTTTGTCCTCACCGATGCGGCGCTCGGCATTCTTGCCGGCAACGGCGCCTTTCTCGATCTGGTCGGGCTGGCGCGGACCAGCGACCTGCGCGGTGAAGCGCTGTCGCGCTTTCTGGGCCAGCCCGGCAACGAGCTGGCAGCGCTGGCGGCGCGGTTGAGCAGCGACGGCAGCGTGCGCGATTTCGCCACCGTCGTGCGCACCAATGCCGCTGCCGAAGCCGGCGTCATGGTGACGGCGGTGACGGTTGTCGATGCCGGCGCGGTGCGCCACGGTTTTTCAATGCGCCGGGTCGCCGAAGCCGTGGCGCCGGTCACGTCGCTGCCGGTGGCGCGCTCGGCCGATGAACTTGCCGACCTGGTGGGGCGCATGCCGCTGCGCGATATCGTGCGCGAATCGACCGATCGCATCGAGCGCCTGTGCATCGAGGCGGCGCTGGCGTTTACCGCCGATAACCGCGCTTCGGCGGCCGAAATTCTCGGCCTGTCGCGGCAAAGCCTTTATTCCAAACTGCACCGCCACGGCCTCGGCAACCTGTCGGACAATGATTCGGCTGGCGGTTGACGAGAAATGTGCCTGTGGCGCCTTGGCCGCGTTGACGCCCCAAACTGTCAAGTCTAGCTTACACAAATGGACGGGGTAACAATTCCAACGACATTGCGGCGCGTGCCAAGCCCGCGCGATGTTCTTGAACTGCTGAAGCCGGTTACCTGGTTTCCGCCCATGTGGGCGTTCATGTGCGGGGTGGTATCGTCGGGCGTGCCGCTGGCAGACCGCTGGGGCCTGCTGGTTGCCGGCATGCTGCTGGCGGGGCCACTGGTCTGCGGCAACAGCCAGGCGATCAACGACTGGTTCGACCGCCATGTCGATGCGATCAACGAACCCAACCGTCCGATCCCGTCGGGGCGGATTCCGGGCCGCTGGGGGCTGGGCATCGCGATCGCCGGCACGATCGTGTCGCTGCTTGTCGGCTGGGCGATCAACCCCGTTGTCGGCGCTGCCACCGTCCTCGGCGTGTTTCTGGCCTGGATCTATTCGGCGCCGCCGATCCGCGCCAAGGCCAATGGCTGGTGGGGGCCGGGGGTTTGCGCCGCGGCCTATGAAGGGCTGACCTGGTTCACCGGCGCCGCGGTCATGGTCGGCGGCCTGCCCGAACCGCGCATCATCGCCATCCTCGCGCTGTATGCCGCCGGCGCGCACGGCATCATGGTACTCAACGATTTCAAGGCAGTGGAGGGCGATCGCGTCTCGAACGTGCGCTCGCTGCCGGTGCTGCTCGGCGAACGCCGCGCTGCCGTGCTCGCCTGCTACACGATGGCGCTGCCGCAATTGCTGGTGGCCGTGCTGCTGTCGCACTGGGGCGCCAAGGCGTCGGCGGTGCTGGTCATCGTCTCGATCGGCGCGCAGTTCCTGCTGATGCAGCGGCTGTTGTCCAACCCGGCCAAATTCGCGCCCTTCTATAATGCCACCGGCACCTCGCTGTACGTGTTCGGCATGCTGGCATCGGCCTTCGGCTTGCGGGCGCTGGCGTGAACCAAGCGCTGCCACCGCTCGGCTGGCTCGGCATCGCCCGGCTCGGGCTGGTGCAGAGCGCCATCGGTGCGATCGTCATGCTGGCGACATCGCTGCTCAACCGGGTGATGGTCGTCGAATATGCGCAAGTCGCGGCGCTGCCCGCCGGGCTGGTGGCCTTTCACTATGCGGTACAACTCAGCCGGCCGAAATGGGGCCATGGTTCCGATCGCGGCTGGCGGCGCACCCCATGGATCATCGGCGGCATCGCGGTACTGGCCTCGGGCGGCGTGCTGGCGACCCAGGCGACGGTGATGCTGGCGGATCGCCACGATCTGGCGCTGGCGCTGTCGGTGCTCGCCTATGGCATGATCGGGGGCGGCGTCGGCGCGGCGGGAACGTCGCTGCTGGCATTGCTCGCCACCCGCACGGCGCCGGCGCGGCGACCGGCGGCGGCGTCGCTGACCTGGATCATGATGATCCTGGGGATTGTCATCACGGCGGGGATCGCCGGCGCCGTGCTCGATCCGCCGCTCGGTGCCTCACGACCGTTTTCGCCCGACAGGTTGCTGGCGGTGGCGATCGGTGTCGCGGGCAGCGCCTTTGGCATCGCCTGTGTTGCGGTCATCGGCATCGAAGGCGGCACGGTGCCGGCTGTGGCCGAAGCGCCGCCGCCGGTGCCGTTCGGGGCCGCGCTGCGCGGTATCTGGGATGATCCGGTAACGCGGCTGTTCAGCGGCTTCGTCTTCGTCTCGATGCTCGCCTATGCAACGCAGGATCTGATCCTCGAACCCTTTGCCGGGCTGGTCTTCGGGTTGACCCCGGGCCAATCGACCTCGCTGTCGGGCACCCAGCACCAGGGCGTGCTGCTCGGCATGATCCTTGTCGGCATCGGCGGCCATGGTTTCGGTGGAAAAGCCGGGCTGAAGCTGCGGCGCTGGATCGTCGGCGGCTGCATCGGCTCGGCACTGGCGCTGGCAGCGCTCGCCATGGCGGCAACGGTCGGCCCGGGCTGGCCGCTGGCGCCGACGGTGTTCGCGCTCGGCTTTGCCAATGGCGTCTTTGCCGTCGCTGCCATCGGCGCGATGCTCGATCTGGCGGGCCGCGGCGGGGTCGATGGCAAAAGCTCGGGCCATGAAGGTATTCGCATGGGGCTGTGGGGCGCGGCGCAGGCCGCCGCCTTCGGGCTGGGCGGGTTTTTCGGAGCGAGCGCGGTCGATGCCGGCCGGCGCTATTACGGTGCCGATGGCCCGGCCTTCGAAACGGTTTTCATCATCGAAGCTGCAATGTTTTTGCTGGCGGCGCTGCTTGCGCTCCGCCTCAATGCCGACAATAAATCAACGGTCCAAGGGGAGGCCATCGCATGACCGAAACATTCGACGCCATTGTTGTGGGTGGCGGCCCGTCGGGCGCCACGGCGGCCGATGATCTGGCGCGCGCCGGTCGCAAGGTGCTGCTGCTCGATCGCGCCGGGCGCATCAAGCCGTGCGGCGGCGCCGTGCCGCCGCGCCTGCTCAAGGATTTCGAAGTGCCGCTCGACCAACTGTGTGCGCGGGCCACGTCGGCGCGCATGGTCGCGCCGTCGAACAAGGCGGTGGACATGCCGGTCGGCGATGGTTTCGTCGGCCTTGTCGATCGTGAAGTATTCGATGAATTCCTGCGGGTGCGCGCCACCACCAATGGCGCGACGCGCATCGACGGGACCTTCGAAACGCTTGAACGCGATGCCGATGGCACCGCCGTCGTCTGCTATCGCCCCAAGAACGCGCCGCGCGGCAGCGTGCCGGTGAAAGTGCGCGGCAAGGTCGTCATCGGCTGCGATGGCGGCAATTCGGCAGTGGCGCGCGCCGCGCTGCCGGCCAACGAGAAGGTGCCATTCGTTTCGGCGTATCACGAAGTCATCGAATCGCCGCCGGAAGGTTTTCGCGGATTCGAAGGCGGGCGCTGCGACATCTATTACCAGGGCGATCTGTCGCCCGATTTCTATGCCTGGATCTTCCCGCATGGCGACAAGACCAGTGTCGGCGTCGGCAGCGCCGTCAAGGGCTTTGCGATGCGCGATGCGGTGGCGCGGTTGCGCGAACAGACCGGGCTCGATGCGTTCAAGACCATCCGTGTCGAAGGGGCGCCGATCCCGCTCAAGCCGCGCAAGCGCTGGGACAATGGCAAGGATGTCATCGTCGCCGGCGATGCTGCCGGGGTGGTGGCGCCGGCGTCGGGCGAAGGCATCTACTATGCCATGACCGCTGGCCGGCTCGCGGCGGAATCGGCTGCCGAACTGCTGCGCACCGGTGATCCGGCGGCGTTGAAGACGGCGCGCAAGAAATTCATGAAGGCGCATGGCCAGGTCTTCATGGTGCTCGGGATCATGCAGTGGTTCTGGTATCGCAGCGACAACATGCGCGAACGCTTCGTCAAGCTGTGCCAGGATCCCGATATCCAGCAGCTGACCTGGGAAGCCTATATGAACAAGGAACTGGTGCGCAAAAAGCCGATGGCGCACGTCAAGATATTCCTCAAGGATACCGGCCAGTTGCTCGGCGCGCTGTTTTCGGGGAACAAGAACCGCGCGGACAGCGCGCGGACCTGATCGGGTGGCACAGGGGGTCATCTCATGCTGACGGGTCGCTGGCTGCTGCCGGCGTCGGTGGCGGCGCTGGCAACGGCGTTCATCGCGGCGCTGGGGGCGACGATCACCCAGCTCGGACCCTGGTATCGCTCGCTCGAACAACCGCCCTGGGCGCCGCCCGACATGGCGTTCGGCCCGGCGTGGACGCTGATCTTCGCGCTCAGCGCCATGTCGGCGGTGACGGCGTGGATGGCGGCGCCGGATCGGGAGAGTGCCGATGGCCTGCTCGGCCTCTATGCCTTCAACGGCTCGCTCAACCTGTTGTGGAGCTTCATCTTCTTTCGCCTGCAGCGTCCGGATATCGCGGCGATCGAAGTCTGGTTTCTCTGGGCTTCGGTGGCGCTGCTGATCGTCAAATGCTGGCGTTACTCGCGCACTGCGGCGCTATTGCTGGTGCCGTACCTGGCGTGGGTGGCCTTTGCCGGGGTGCTCAATGCCGCGGTGGTGGTGCGTAACCAGCCGTTCGGTTGATCGCCAGGCGCGGGTGGACGTCCCACCCGCGCCTGGCGCCAACCCGGGTCAGGCCCGGGTTTTCAGATAGGCAATCACATCGGCGCGGTCCTGCGGCTTCTTCAGCCCGGCAAAGGCCATCTTGGTACCCGGCACGACCTTTTGCGGCGCTTCGAGATAGGTGAACAGCTGCGTGTCCGACCAGACGAGGCCGCTGTTCTTGTTGGCGGGGGAATATTTGTAATCGGCGATGCTACCGGCGGTGCGGCCAACGACGGCCCAGAGCGACGGCCCGACGCGGTTGACGCCCTTTTCGGCGACATGACAGGTCTTGCACTGACCGAAGACCTTTTCGCCCTTGGCGGCATCGCCGGTCAGCGAGGCGAAGGTCACGCCGGCTGGGGCGGCGGCCGGTGTTACGTCAGTTGCGGCCGGCATCGCGGCTTCGGCAACCGGCGCGGGCGCCGGGTCGGCAGCCACGGGTGCGGCGGGGGGTGCCGTTTCCACCCCAGTGGTTTCGGTGATTGCGGTTTCGGTCGTTGCGGCAGGCGCCTCGGCGGTCTTTTCGGCGGTGCACGCGGCAAGGCCGGTCAACAGCATGGCGCTGGCGAACAGGTGAATCGGGCGGTTTGCAGACATGAATTGTATCCCTCTCGATTTCGTCGTGGTTGCCGCCACGGTAAACCGCGCCCTGCAACCCCGGGTTAACCCGCCTGTCGCCGAAAAGTTGCATGGTCTTTGCGCCTTCGACAATGCCGTTTTTCGCGTTACGCGCGCCCCCCGGCTTGCTACGGTTTGGCTCCAGTTCCGATTGCGAGGTTTCATGCGCTACCATCTGTTGATCGCCGCCGCCCTGATCATCCCTGCGCCCGTGCTGGCGCAGCCGGCGCCGGTCGCCGCCGCCGCCACCCAGACAGCTGATGCGCAACTCGCAGCATTCTTCGATGCGGTCGACAAGGCGCAACTGGCGCGCAGTCCGCAGGGGCAAAGCTATCGCGGCATCAAGACCGACCAGGACAAATGGAACGACAACAGCGACGCCGCCGAAATCGCCGCGCATGAGGCAGCGCAAAAGGCGCTCGCCGAGATGCGCGCACGTTTTGCAAACGCCGATCTGAGCCCGGCTTCGCGCCTGTCGTACCGCCTGTTCGAAAAGCAGATGGTGCGCCGCGATGCGAGCTTCAAATATCGCCGCAACGACTATGTCTTCGACCAGATGAACGGTGCGCAATCGCGCTATCCGGCGTTCCTGATCAACATCCACCGCATCGGCGATGTCGCCGACGCCCGCGCCTATGTCGCGCGGCTCGAAAGGCTGGGCGCCGCGCTCGACCAGGATGTCGCCGAAAGCGAAATTCGCGCCAAAATGGGCGTGCTGCCGCCGAAATGGGTGTTCCCCTATGTCATCTCCGATGCGCGCAACGCGCTGAAGGGCGCACCGTTCGATGCCGGGGCCGAGGATTCGCCGCTGCTCGCCGATTTCAAGGCCAAGGTCGGCAAGCTCAACCTGCCCGCCGCCGAACGCGATGCGCTGGTCGGCGCTGCCACCGCCGCGCTGTTGACCAGCGTCAAGCCGGCCTATGAACGGCTGATCGTGGCGATGACGGCGCAGGAAAAGCGCGCCGGCACCGTCGATGGCATCTGGCGGTTGAAGGACGGCAAGGCCTATTACGCCGCCAATCTCGCTTCCTACACGACCACCGATCTCAGCGCCGACCAGATCCACGATCTCGGGCTGGCGCAGGTGGCGCGCATCCATGGCGAGATGATGGAGATCGCGCGCAAGGTCGGTTTCAACGTTCAATCCGGGGGCGATTTCAAGGCGTTCCTCGCCCGCATGCGCGATGACAAGAGCTTTGTCCTGCCCGATGGCGATGCCGGCAAGGCCGAATATCTGAAGCGCGCCAATGCCTATCTCGACGAACTGCGGCCCAAGCTGCCGCAATATTTCGCCAATTTGCCCAAGGCGCCCGTGCTGGTGAAGGCGGTCGAGCCGTTCCGCGAGAAATCCGCCGGTAAGGCCTTCTACCAGTCCCCGGCCGAGGATGGCTCGCGGCCCGGCACGGTCTATGTGAACCTGTACAAGATGGTCGACATGCCGACGATCGAGATCGAACCGTTGATCTATCATGAAGGCCTGCCCGGCCATCACCTCGAACGCGCCAATTCGACCGAGTTGAAGAATGTCCCGGCGTTTCGGCGTTTCGGCGGCTTTACCGCCTATTCGGAAGGCTGGGGGCTCTATACCGAAAAGCTCGCCAAGGAGATGGGCCAGTACCAGGATCCGTATAACGACTTCGGTCGCCTCCAGCTCGAACTGCACCGCGCCATCCGGCTGGTTGTCGATACCGGCATCCATGCGAAGCGCTGGAGCGTGAAGCAGGCGATCCAGTATGATATCGACAACAGCGCCGAACCCGTCGGCGGTATCCAGAAGGCGATGGAGCGCTATGCCGTCTATCCGGGCCAGGCCACGGCATACATGGTCGGGCGGCTGAAGATCCTCGAACTGCGCGACCGCGCCAGGGCGGCGCTGGGCGATCGCTTCGACATTCGTGATTTCCACGATGTCGTGCTGAAAACCGGCGCGGTGCCGCTCGATATCCTGGAAGAAAATGTCGATGCCTGGATCGCCCGCGCCAAGCCGGCGGCAGCCTGATCGAAATTACGCTTTCTTCAGTCTTTCTGGCGAAAACTTACAATAAATCCAGCGC
Organism: Alphaproteobacteria bacterium; assembly: GCA_031426015.1. GTDB lineage: Bacteria > Pseudomonadota > Alphaproteobacteria > Sphingomonadales > Sphingomonadaceae > Sandarakinorhabdus. Next base: position 22,627 of record JANPKK010000033.1, on the reverse strand, counting down.
CGGGCGGGCTACTACCACCCTGCGACCCGAAGGGATCGTCGGGCAAGCCATATTGGCAAGTCGAACGTCCCTCACTCGATCGGCCCGGTGGGAAATTCCTTCCCCGGGCCGATCTTTTCGGGTGGCGGAATCAGCCGTCGTTTCGGGCACCACCCGGGCCCGAAGCGGCGAGCCGCTTGCTGTTAACTTTCGATGAGTTGTTATTTCGGTATCGCCCGGTAACCTCTCGCCCGCGATGGCGACAGGGAGGCTGGGCGCGCGTGATTTCCATCCGTTATCTGGCACCGGCCCCGGCGCTGCGGCGCTATGTGTCGTCCTATTACTGGTTCGAATCGGCGGCGCCGGCGTTCAGCGACCTGATGCGCGCCGAACTCGGCCAGATCCGCATCGTCACCTGCGGGTCGGCGGCAAATCATTATGCCAATGGCCGGGTACGCCGTTCCAGCGCCATCCAGTTGCAGGGTCCGACCAGCGGCCCGGCGCGCTTTGTCGCCGATGGGCCGCTGCGGCTGTTCGGCATCGGGCTGTTGCCGCTCGGCTGGGCAACATTGGTCGGCGTGCCGGCGGATGCGCTGGCCGATGATGTCGCCGATCTGGGGGCGGTGGTCGGGCTGCCGGCGCGCCACCTCGCCGATGCCATGGCCAGCGCCGCCGATGATGCGGCGCGCGTCGCGGTCGCCGATCGGTTTCTGGCCGATCTGCTCGTCGATCCGCATCCGGCGCCGTTGTGGTTCAGCCGGCTTTGCGATGATTGGCTGACCGCGTCGAGCAACCCCGGCGTCGATCGGCTGATCAGCGATTCGGGCATGTCGGTCCGGTCGGTGGAGCGGCTGGCCAAGCGGGTTTACGGCGCGTCGCCGAAGCTGTTGTCGCGCAAATATCGCGCCCTGCAGGCGGCGGTGCAGATCGGCAATGGCGAGATTGCCGGCTGGAGTGATCTCGCTTGCGCCGGCTTTTACGATCAGGCGCATTTCATTCGTGAATTCAAGCAATTCACCGGGATGACCCCGACCCAGTTCAAGGACGGCGCAGCGGCGGTGCACCGCCTGACCATCGTGCGCAAGCGCCTGATGCCCGATATGCCCAGGCTGGCGCTGTACAGCTGACCGCCAGCAGCCGCGCTTTGCCGCATCGGCAGTTGACAGTATCACCCGCCGCCCCACATAAGCCGGACGAATTCGCTCCGCTTTAAGGGTAACGCTTGATCCGCCTCACCAATCTTGCCGATTACGCCGTCGTCGTGATGACCGCGGCGGCACGCGAGCCGCAGGCGCGGCTGTCGGCGGCGCGGGTTGCCGAAGTGACGGCAATCCCGGCGCCGACGGTGGCCAAGCTGATGGGCACGCTGGCGCGCGCGGGGTTGCTGACGGCGTCGCGCGGCGTTGCGGGCGGCTTTGCGCTGGCGCGCGATGCGTCGCAGATCAGCGTGGCGGCGATCGTCGAGGCCGTCGATGGCCCGATCGCACTGACCAACTGCCTGGCGGGTGACAGCCAGGATTGCACGATCGAAGGCCATTGCGCCGTGCGCGGCCATTGGGGGCCGATCAACCAGGCCGTGCGGGCGGCGTTGGCGGCCGTGACGCTGGCCGATCTTCTGGTGCCTGCGACGGCGCGGCGGCTTGTGCCGGCCCAGCCGGCAGGTGAGGTGGTGACATGACCGACAACAGCAACACGATCGCCGCCGAACCGGTGCAGGACGCCGAAGCCCGGGCGGCGGTGGCCGATCTCGCCACCTACAAATGGGGCTTCACCTCCGACATCGAATCGGAAATGGCCCCCAAGGGTCTGAACGAGGATACGGTCCGCTACATCTCGGCGAAAAAGGCCGAACCGGCCTGGCTGCTCGAATGGCGGCTGAAGGCGTATCGCCGCTGGCTGACGATGGAATCGCCGGATTGGGCCAAGCTCGAGATCGCGCCGATCGATTATCAGGACGCCTATTATTACGCGGCGCCGAAATCCAAGCCGACGATCGGGTCATTGGACGAACTCGATCCCGAAATCCGCCGCACCTATGAAAAGCTGGGGATTCCCATCGCCGAGCAGGAAATGCTTGCCGGCGTCGAAGGCTCACGCCGCATCGCCGTCGACGCGGTGTTCGACAGCGTTTCGGTGGCGACGACCTTCCGCGCCGAGCTTGAAAAGGCCGGCGTGATCTTCCGTTCGATTTCGGAAGCGGTGAAGGAATATCCTGACCTGGTGAAGAAGTGGCTCGGCAGCGTCGTGCCGCAGCATGACAATTATTTCGCCTGCCTCAACAGCGCGGTCTTTTCCGACGGCACCTTCGTCTACATCCCCGAAGGCGTGCGCTGCCCGATGGAGCTGAGCACCTATTTCCGCATCAATGCCGCCAACACCGGCCAGTTCGAACGCACGCTGATCATCGCCGACAAGGGCAGCCACGTCTCGTATCTCGAAGGCTGCACGGCACCGATGCGCGACGAGAACCAGCTGCACGCCGCGGTCGTCGAACTTGTCGCCATGGACGATGCCGAGATCAAATATTCGACCGTGCAGAACTGGTATCCGGGCGACGCCAATGGCCTTGGCGGCATCTATAATTTCGTGACGAAGCGCGCCAACTGCCTTGGCAAGCGCAGCAAGGTGAGTTGGACCCAGGTCGAGACCGGTAGCGCCATCACCTGGAAATACCCGAGCTGCGTGCTGTCGGGCGAGGATTCGGTCGGCGAATTCTATTCGGTGGCGGTGACCAACAATCGCCAGCAGGCCGATACCGGTACCAAGATGATCCATCTCGGCAAGGGCACGCGCTCGACGATCGTGTCGAAGGGCATTTCGGCGGGGCGTTCGCAGGGCACCTATCGCGGGCTGGTGCGCGTTGCGGCGTCGGCCGAAGGCGCGCGCAATCATACCCAGTGCGACAGCCTGTTGCTCGGCAGCGAATGCGGCGCTCACACCGTGCCTTATATCGAAGTGCGCAACCCGTCGGCGATCATCGAGCATGAAGCCACGACCTCGAAGATCAGCGATGACCAGCTGTTTTATGCCCAGTCGCGCGGGCTCGATACCGAGGCGGCGGTGACGCTGATCGTCAACGGCTTCTGCAAGGAAGTTCTCCAGCAGCTGCCGATGGAATTCGCCGTCGAGGCACAGAAATTGCTTGGTATTTCGCTCGAAGGTTCGGTCGGGTGAAGCGCGCCCTGCTTCTCCTGGTGGCGCTGGCCGCCTGTTCGCCGCCGGCGCCGCCCAAGCCGACCGAGGGCGCCGCGCAAAAGGCGATCATGGAAAAGGCCAACGCGGCCTATGCCAAGTGCATCAGCGATGGTGCCGCCAGTATCGCGGTCGGCGATGAACCCGCCGGATCGATCGGCGACCGCGTCGTCATCGCCTGCAAGCCGCTGCGCAACACGCTGATGGCCGATGTCATTGCCTTTCACCAGATCGGCCACCCCAAATTCAGCATTGCCCATTCAAAGGCGGTTGCCGAAGCCTCGATCGCCACGATCGAAGACGAACTGCGTCAGCAGACCGTGCTCACCATCTTCCGCCGCCAATCGGCGACGCCTGCACCACAGAAAGCCGCTCCGTGATCATCATCGACAATCTCCACGCCAGCATCGACGGCAAACAGATCCTCAACGGCCTGTCGCTGACCATCAACGCCGGCGAAGTCCATGCCATCATGGGCCCCAACGGCGCCGGCAAATCGACGCTTTCCTATGTCCTGGCCGGCCGCGCCGGCTATGAAGTGACCGGCGGCAGCGTGACCTTTCTGGGGCAGGACCTGCTCGCCATGGCGCCGCACGAGCGCGCCGCCGCCGGGGTTTTCCTGGGGCTGCAATATCCGGTCGAGATCCCCGGCGTGTCGAACCTGATGTTCCTGCGCACCGCGCTCAACGCCCAGCGCACGCTGCGCGGTGAAAAGGAAGCCAGCGGCGCCGAATTCATGAAGCTCGCCAAGGCCGCCGCCGAAGACCTTGGCCTGCCCTATGAAATGCTCAAGCGCAGCGTCAACCAGGGCTTTTCGGGCGGCGAGAAGAAGCGCAACGAAATGGTCCAGATGGCGGTACTCGAGCCCAAGCTGGCGGTGCTAGACGAGACCGACAGCGGCCTCGATATCGATGCGCTGCGCGTCGTTTCGGACGGCATCAACCGGATGCGTTCGCCGGGTCGCGCGACGCTGCTGATCACCCATTATCAGCGCCTGCTCGATTATGTCGTGCCCGATTTCGTCCATGTGCTGGTCGCCGGCCGCATCGTGCGCACCGGCGGGCCGGAACTGGCGCAGGAACTCGAACGCGACGGCTATGTGAGCATGGCGGCATGACAGCCCTTGCACCTTTGTTGTCGGCTGTGCCGAGCCGCCGCGACGAGGACTGGCGCTACAGCGACATCGCCGCGGTCGAACGCGTCTGGCCGGTCGCGCCGGAAGTCATCGATATCGCGGCGGGTGACAGCGCCCACCGCCTGATCGTGCAGGACGCGGCGCCCGGCAGCGCCACGATCCGACAGCTTGCCATCACGCTGGCCGCCGGCGCACGGCTGGTGGTCCACATCATCAACAGCGGCGGCAGCTATGGCCGGATCGCGCTCGATGTGACCTTGCACACCGGCGCCCATTTCGAACTCGGCGGCGTCATCATCGCCAGCGGTGACCAGGTGCTCGAAATCGTCACCACCGTCCGCCACGCGGGGCCAGGCGCCAGCAGCAATCAGGTCGTGCGCTGCGTCGCCGGCGGCACCGCGACCGCCACCTATCTCGGCAAGGTTTCCGTCACCCGCGCCGGCCAGCAGACCGATGCAGCGCAAAGCTTCAAGGCGCTGCTGCTCGAACGCGGCGCCACCGCCAATGCCAAGCCCGAGCTCGAAATCTTCGCGGATGACGTCAAATGCGCCCATGGCGCGACGGTCGGCGAGCTCGACAAGACCGCGCTCTTCTATCTCGAAAGCCGCGGCCTGCCGCCGGCGCAAGCGCGCGGCTTGCTGACCCGGGCGTTCCTGTCGGATGCGCTGGCGAGCATGGCGGATGACGCGGCGCGCGAGGCGGCCGAAGCGCAGGTCACGGCGCTGCTCGAGGCGGCGTTGTGAGCGCAACTCTTTCTTCTCCCCTCCCGGAAAGGGAGGGGTCGGGGGTGGGTTCTTCCTTGCCTTCGAACGCCATCGCGCGAGACGATACCTCCCACCCCCAGCCCCTTCCGTTCCGGGAAGGGAGCAGGAAGCGTGATTTCCCCGGCCTCGCCGGCAACTGGGCGTATCTCGACACCGCCGCGACGGCGCAAAAGCCGCAGGTGGTGATCGATGCCATCGCCACGGCCTATGGCGCCGACTACGCCACCGTGCACCGCGGCGTCTACGAACGCTCCGCCACCATGACACTGCGCTTCGAAGAGGCGCGCGAGAAGGTGGCGCGCTTCATCGGTGCCGCGTCGCCGAACGAAGTCGTCTTCGTCCGTGGTGCCACCGAAGGTATCAACCTCGTCGCGCAAAGCTGGGGCGAGCGGCTCCACGCCGGTGACCGCATCCTCATTTCGGCGCTCGAACACCACAGCAACATCGTCCCCTGGCAGCTGCTGCGTGACCGCAAGGGCATCATGATCGATGTCGCGCCGCTCACCGCCGACGGCCGCATCGATGAAGACGCGGCTGTAGCGCTGCTCACCCCGCAGACCAAGCTGGTCAGCATCGCCCATGTCTCCAACGTCCTCGGCGGCGTCGCCGATGTCGCGCGCATCGCGGCGGCGGCGCATGCCGTCGGCGCGCTCCTGCTCGTCGATGGCTGCCAGGCGGCGCCGCGGCTGGCGCTCGACATGCAGGCACTGGGCGCCGATTTTTATGTGCTGTCGGGGCACAAGCTTTATGGCCCCACCGGCATCGGCGTGCTCTGGGGCCGCGCCGAGCTCCTCGAATCGATGCCGCCGTGGCAGGGTGGCGGCGCGATGATCGAAACAGTCAGTTTCGAGCGCACCACCTATGCCCCGCCGCCGCAGCGTTTCGAAGCCGGCACGCCGCACATCACCGGCGTCATCGGCCTTGCCGCCGCAATCGATTATGTCGAAGCCATCGGTATCGATGCCATCCATGCCCATGAAACCGCGCTGGTGACGGCGGCGCGCGCGGCGCTGTCGCAGATCAATTCGGTCACGCTGTTCGGCCCGGAAGCCAGCGCCGGCATCTTGTCTTTCGCCATCGAGGGGGTGCATCCCCATGACATCGGCACCATATTGGATGAAAGCGGTGTCGCCATTCGCGCCGGGCATCATTGCGCCCAGCCGTTGATGGCGCTGCTCGGCGTGCCGGCGACGGCGCGGGCGAGTTTCGGGATTTACAACGACCTCGACGATGTCGCGCGGCTGGTCGCGGGCATCGAACGGGTCACACGCATTTTCGGTTCAGCGGGGAGCCATTGATGAGCGAACGCAGCTTTTCGGTCGAGGAAGTAACCGAGGCCACGCCGGTGCCCAAGCAGCCGCCGCTGCGCGCGGCCGAAGGCGGCTTCGGCGGCGACCGCACGCCCGATTATCTCGATGGTTTCCTGTCCAAGGAACCCGAGACGGTACCCGCCGAAACGCCGGGCGGCTCGCTTTATGACGAGGTCATCCTCGCGCTGCGCCAGATTTTCGATCCCGAGATCCCGGTCAACATTTACGACCTCGGGCTCATCTATAATGTCGAGATCGCCGATGGCCATGCGCTGGTGACCATGACGCTGACGACGCCGCACTGCCCGGTCGCCGAAACCATGCCCGGCGAAGTCGAGATGCGGGTGATGAGCGTGCCCGGCGTCGCGTCCGCCGAAGTCGCGCTGGTCTGGGATCCGCCGTGGGACCCGGGCAAGATGAGCGACGAAGCCAAGCTCGAAATGGGAATGCTGTGATGGAAGCTGTCCCCGTGCGCGTAGCCGCACAAACCCCAACAACGACCCGCCGCCCGCGCCCCGCGCCAATCACGGTGACCGAGGATGCCGCCCGCCGCATCGCCGAAATCATCGCCAAGGCGCCGGTGCCTGCCGCCGGGGTGCGCCTGACGACGCCGAAGCGCGGCTGCTCGGGCCTCGCCTACAGCCTCGATTATGTCCAGGAAGCCAAGCCCGGCGACGAAGCCGTCGCCACCCCGGGCGGCACGCTGTTCATCGATGGCGGCAGCCTGATGTACCTGATCGGCAGCCGCATGGACTGGAAGGAAGACGATTTCGCCGCTGGCTTCGTCTTCGAAAATCCCAATGCCAAGGGCAGCTGCGGCTGCGGGGAAAGTTTCACCGTCTGAGGCATCTTGGGCCGGGATGATGCGTTACAAGGACCGGGACATGCAACGGGAGGACGCAAGTGCTGCCGACCATGTCCTTTGTAGCGCATCGTCGCGAATCGGCCGTTAAAGCCCTGGTTGGCGTTCCGTTGATGCACTTCTGATGTGGTAGTGCGCCACAGGCGCGCAAAGCTGGGGTGGGCATTGGGCCAGATTCTCGACGAATCCATCGACGAGGCAGCGGTCGACGGCAGCAGGACGCTGGCGCAGCGGGTTGCTGCTTCCGTGCTCGCCGCGCTCGTGCTGCCCTCGAACCTCACGCCGCAGCTTATTCTGCTCTGGCTGCTGACCCTTGTTGCGTCGGAAGCGCTGACCTGGTTTGCGACGCGACACATCAGCGCCAGATCGCCCGGCAGCATCGTGCAGCGCGCGGTCTTTGTGCTGCACATTGCGTTTTCCACCAGCCTTTGGTCGCTGGTGTGCATCTGGCTGTGGTTCAGCGGTCGACCGGGGCTGCAGGTCGTTGGCGCCATCGTTATCTGTACGCAGTTGATCCACGCCCAAGCCCATACCTACCGATCCAGACTGGTGTACGCGCTGAGTGCCGGCATCCCGGCCATCGTGGTAACCGTGCTGGCGCTGGGTTTCGCCGGGCTTTCCGGCTTCGATCTGGTCACCGCCATGGCCGGCCTCGGCCTGACCTTTGCGTATGTCGAGGCCGGCACCCGCACCAATATCGCCAATGCCAACAAGATCGCGACCGCCCAATTGGAACTGGAACGTCTCGCCTACACCGATGCGTTGACGGCGCTCGCCAATCGACGACGGTTCACCGAACGGTTGAGGGATCTGATCGCCTATTCGCAAAAGCATCACACGCCCTTTGCGCTCGTGCTGGTCGATCTCGATTCCTTCAAGGCGGTGAACGACGCATTCGGGCATGACATCGGCGATACTGTCCTCATCGCGGTCGCGGAGAGCCTGCGCCAGGTGGCCCATGCGACCGATCATGTCGCGCGCCTGGGCGGTGACGAGTTTGCGATGCTGGTCACGGATGTCGGCAACAGCAGCTTTGCGGGGAGCATGTTTCGCAACATCGCGGCGGCATTGTCGGCGAAACGGATTTTCGCGGGAAACAATCTCCAGACGACGTTGAGCGTTGGCGCTGCCCTGTATCCCGGCGACGGACAGGAAGCCGAAGAGCTGCTCAAGGCGGCCGACATCGCGCTGTACGAAGCGAAAAGCGCCGGTCGCAACACGTGGCGAACCTATCGATCCACCGACCTCGATTCCACGGCACACTGACCAGCCGTCGTCCGAACCAGAGCCCTGACGGGAGTCTCTTGCAGTACGGCGCTGGGGTCGGCACCGACTCCACTAAACGGGAAGAGGCTCCAGGCCGGTCCCGCCTCGCGACATCACGGCACACGCCCTGCGACCCCGCCCCCGCTATACGCGTGCGCATGACCTTTCCCGCCACCCGTGCCGACGCGCTTGCCCGCCTCGAAACCTTCCTCCCCCGCGCGGGCCGCGCCTATGCGGCGACGCGCAATGACGATGCCGGGCCGGGGGTGGCGGGGAGCACCTCTCGATTGTCGCCGGCCATCCGGCGGCGGCTGGTCAGCGAGGCCGAGGTTTGTGCGCGGGTGGTCGGCGCGCACGGCTTTGGCGCGGCGGAAAAGTTTATTCAGGAAGTGTGCTGGCGGACCTACTGGGTCGGCTGGCTCGAGCAGCGGCCCTCGGTGTGGACGCGCTATTGCGCCGATGTCGAGCGGTTGTCGGGGGAGCGGCACCGGATGCTCGACGACGCGATCAACGGGCGGACCGGGATCGATTGCTTCGACGCCTGGGTGGCGGAGCTGGTCGATACCGGCTGGCTGCACAATCATGCCCGGATGAACTTTGCCAGCATCTGGATCTTCACGCTGAAGCTGCCGTGGCAGTTGGGGGCGGATTTCTTCTATCGTCATCTGCTCGATGCCTGCCCGGCGTCGAACACCCTGTCGTGGCGCTGGGTGGCGGGGTTGCAGACGGTGGGCAAAAGCTATGCGGCGCGCGCCGAGATCATCCGGGCGCGCAGCGGCGGGCGCTTTGCGGTGACGGCGCCGCTGGCGCGCGAGGCAGTGCCGTTGCCGGCCGACATCATCCCGCCGCCGCAGGGGCTGCGCGCTGCCGGGCGCGCCGATCCCGCCTTGCGCACCGGGTTGTTCGTGACGACCGCCGATCTGGCCCCAGAAACGCTGGCCCCCGAAACGTTGGCGCTGCCGCCGCTGGTCGCGGTGGCGGCGACGACGCGGATCGGCGGCGCGCCGACGGCGTTGAAGCGCGCTCATGCCGAAACCGCGCTCGTCGATGGGCTGGCGCGCGCGGCGGCGCATGCCGGCTGCGCGCCCGATCGGCTTGACGAGGACGATGCGATCGCCGCGATGCGCGACTGGGCGGCGCGGCATCGCTTGCAACAGGTGGTGACCGCCGAAGCGCCCGTTGGCCCCGTGGCGGACCGGATTGCTGCGTTGACGAGCGCGCTGGCGGGCGATGGCGTGCGGTTGGTGCCGTTGCGCCGCGATTGGGATGCCGCCGCCTGGCCGCTGGCGACCAAGGGCTTTTTCGGGTTCAAGGCGGCGATACCGAAATTGCTCGCGCTGGCGCGGTGAAGCGCGTGTAGACTGGCGGCATGAAACGCCTGCTGCCCCTGCTGCTGTTCTGCCCCTTGCTTGGCGGCTGTGTCGTCAGTGCCGTGGCAGGGGCGGCGGTGGCGGTGGTCAAGGCGCCGTTCCAGGTCGGCGGCGCCGTCATCGATGCGACGACGACGAGCCAGGAAGAGGCCGACCGCAACCGCGGTCGCGCGCTGCGCAAGCAGGAGGAAGCCGAGGCCAAGGCGGCGAAAAAGGCCGAAAAGGCGCGGCGCAAGGCAGCGCGGGACGAGGATTGGTAGCCAGGATGCTCGAACGCCCTCCCCGCCGGGGAGGGCGTTCGCGTGCCGCCGATCAGGCGATCGGCAACAGCTCGCCGCCGATCGGCAGCGGGCGCGGGTAGCTGAGGTCGGCGCCCAGGGCGGCTTCCCAATAGGCGTTGCTGGCAAAGTTGTAGGCATCGACGATATGCAGCGTCTGGGTGCCCGCCGCCGATGACAACGTCACCACCAGGTCGAGCGCGTTGGCGCTGTTGCCGACGGGCTGGCCGTTCACGGTTGCCGGGGTGGTGACCAGCCCGGTGCTGACCCCGGTGACCGTCACGCCCGGGCCGAGCACCAGCGTGTCGCCCTGGGCGATGAAGAAGTCGGTGATGACATCGACGGCGCCGTTGTCGATCGTGTCGAACAGGAAGCTGTCGGCGCCGACCCCGCCCTGGAACAGATCATTGCCAAGGCCGTTGACCAGCGTATCGTTGCCGCGGGCGCCGAACAGCGCGTCGTTGCCGGCGCCGCCATCGATGCGGTTGTCGCCGGTATCGCCGAACAACAGATCGTCCAAGCCCGAGCCGAGCAGGTTTTCGATGCTGATCAGCGTGTCGGTGCCGTTGCCGGTGATCTGGCCGCCGGTCAGGCCGAGGCGGACCGTCACGGCGCCGGTGGCGCTGGCATAGCTCGCGGTGTCGCTGCCTTCGCCGCCGTTGATCACGTCGTTGCCGGCGCCGCCATCGATGACATCGTTGCCGCCGTTGCCGTTGATGACATCATTGCCGCCGCGGCCGAACCAGCGTTCGCCATCGGTGCCGCCGTTGATCGTGTCATCGCCCTCGCTCTGCACCTGGACCGAATAGAGGGTGACGCTGTTGCTGATTTCCTGGCCGCTGAGCAGCAGCGCCTGGCCGGTCGGGCTGTTGGCGGCCGAAACAAACGCGCTGGTTTCGGGGCCGAGATCGGCACCGGTTTGCGGCTTGTAGGAGACAAAGGTGGCGTTGGCCGGATCGGTGACATCATAGACCATATAGCCGCCGACGCGTTCCAGTCCGACAAAGGCGTAGGTGCGGCCGTTGACGACGCCGATGGTTACGCCTTCGGGTTCCGGCCCCTTGTCGTCCGAGCGGCTGTCGCGGGAGCCGCTGGCGGTGCTCTGGTTGCTGTTGAAGATCGACGGGTTGTTCGCAGCGATGATCGCTTCGAACTCGCCGCCGGTTTCGCGGACCTTGGTCAGGCTGCCATCGGCTTCCTGCCGGAAGATCGAGATGCTGCGCCCGCCGAGCGTGGTGATGACGTCGAAATCGCCGTCGCCATCGGTATCGCCGGTCGTCGTCAGCACGTTCAACCGGCCGAGATCGGCATTGGCCTTGAGCGCGGCGGCATTGGGGTAGAGCGTCGGATCGAGGACATAGCCCGCCGAACCGAAGCGCACCGAATCGGTGATGTTGACGCGCGCATCGCCTTCGTTGGCCGTCACGAAATAGGTGACGCCGGCAACGGTGAAGCTGGCGATGGCATCGGGCTGCGGTAGGCTGACGATATCGACGTTGCGCAGGTTGATGCCGCCATCCTGGTCGCTGGTATCGAGCGCGTTGCCCGGCAGGCTGCGATTGATCGTGCCGAGCGGCTGGATCGACAGCGGCCGGTCGGCAGCAGGGTTGGTCAGATCGATGACCGCGACGCCGTTGACTTCCTGCAGGGTGACATAGGCGCGGGTGCCATCGGCCGAGATGGTGATGTATTCGGGCTCGATATCGCCCGCAGCCGGCTGGCCCGGGGCGATGGCGAGGCCGCGATCGCGCAGCGCGGCTTCGGTGCCATTGAGCGACGCAAAGCTGATCGTGTTGCTGACCACGGCATTCGCGGCACCGCCCGACAGGTCTATGATGCTGATCGTGCCCTGCGCCGACAGCGCTTCGCCTTCGTTGGCAACGAGCAGCTTCGTGCCATCGGGGGTGAAGGTGACGTCATCGGGCAGGATGCCGACCTGGATGGTCTTGATCAGGCTGTTGTCGGCGGCGTTGAACAGCGCGACATAGCCCGGCAGCGACGGATTGGCGTTTTCATAGCCGACCGCGATGATGCCGTTCTTCACATCGACGGCGTTGACCCCGCCGGTCAGATAGTCGGGCAGGCCCGACAACAGGATCGGCGCTTCGTTGACCAAGGTGCCGGCGGCGGTGACGCTGTGGATGTTGATGGCATTGCCGGCGATGTTGGTCGCATAGACCTTGCCGCCTTCATAGGCGACGCTTTCGGCGCCAGCGACCGTGCCCTGGATCGAGCCAAGGCGGACGAGGACGACATCGTCGCTGGCAACCGGTGTCGTGGTGCTGCCGGCGAGCGAGGCGGCGGCGCCGAAGACGTTGACGCCTCCGATGGCGAGCGGGAAATCATCGGTGACGATGGTGCCCACGGCGCTGGCAGCGCCGGCGTTGACCAGCACGCCCGCGGTGGCGGGGTTGCTGCCGCCGGTCAGTGTCAGGGTAAAGGCTTCGCTGGCTTCGATGCTGGTGTCGCCGCGGATGGTGATGGTCACCACGGCGCTGCTGGCGCCGGCGGCAATCGTGCCGCTGAAGCCCGTGGGCAGCGTGCCACCGAAATCGGCGGCATCGGTGCTGCCGGGGGCAAAGCTGCCGGTGAAATCGAGCGCGCCGGTGGTGCCGCCGCTGCGTTCGACGGTGAAGCTGAGCACACGGGCGCCGGCATTGCCTTCATCGATGCTGCGGGCGAGCGAGCCGCTGGCAAAGCCGATGGTCTGCGCCGCGGCGGCCAGCGAGAAAGTTGTGCCGCTGAAGGGCACATCGGGGAAGACGGTGTCGATCGATTGGTCACCGGTGCCATCCTGCGTCGCCCAGTTGGCGGCGTTGTTGAGCAGCGGCAGATAGGCGGCAAAGCTCGTCTGGTTGCTGCGCGCGCCGTTGAAGGCACCGATATCGGCGCCGGCATCGACACTGCCGAGATCGACCGCGGTGGTGCCGGCGACGAGGCCGGTGCCGGTCAGGCTGCCCGATGCGGTGAAGCCATCGTTGGAAATCGCGGCGAGGAAGGCCGTCGGCGCCAGCGGGGTCCCGGGATTGGCGATGTAGACATAGACGACTTCGCCGCTGGCGCCGAGGCCGCGGTTGCCGCCACCGCCGGGCACATTGGCCACGGTGCCGACATTGCTGACGGTGCTGGCGGCGGTGCCGATCGTGTCGATGGTGATGATCCCGCCGGCAGCGACATTGCTGGTCAGCGTCAGGGCGAAGGTGCCTTCGTTGAAATCGGTCCAGCCGGAGCCGTTCCATTCATTGTCGCTGAAATACAGCACCGTGCCGCTCGGCAGGTCCTTGAGCGCGGTCAGCGCCAGATTGTCGTTGCCATCGGCATTGAAGCCGACAAAGGCGACATCGCCGGGGGCAAAGGCGGCGGGGGCGAAATCATCGTTGCTGATCGTGCCGGTGGCGCTGGCGCTGCCGCCGGCGATGCTGGCGGCGACGCCGGCACCGTTACTGACATTGGTCAGCGTCAGGCTGAAGGCTTCGGCGGCTTCGACGGTCAGGTCGCCGGCGACGTTGATGGTGACGGTGGCGCTGGTGTCGCCGGCTGCGATCGTGCCGCTGAAGCCGGTCGGCGCCGTGCCGCCGACGAAATCGACGCCATTGGTATCGCCTGCGGTGAAGCTGCCCGAAAAATCGAGCGCGCCGGTCGTGCCGCCGGTGCGGGTGACGGTGAAGACAAAGGCCGTGGTGCCGGCATTGCCTTCGGCGAGGCTGATGTTGCCGCCGAAGCCGACGCTCTGCACTTCGGCATTGCCGAGGGTGAAGCCGGCGACGCTGAACGGCAGATTGGGGGCTTCGGCATCGATCGAATCATCGGCCGCCGTGTCCTGCGTCAGCCAGTTGGCGGCGTTGTTGATCTGGCCGAGGAAGCCGGCATAGCTCGCCTGGCCGTTGCGGGCGCCGTTGAAGGCACCGATATCGGCCCCGACATCGACCGTCGACAGGTCGACAGCCGTGGTGCCGGCGACCAGCCCGGTCCCCGTCAGCGTGCCGCCATCGGCGGTGAAGCCGTTGTTGGCGATCGCGGCGAGGAAAGCAGTCGGCGTGCCGGCAACGCCGACATAGGCATAGACGATTTCCGACGTGGTGCTGAGGCCGCTGCTGCCGCTGGTGGTGCCCAGGTTGCTGACCGGCGTCGAACCGAAATTGTTGATGGTGACGACGGTGCCGGCGGCGATGGTGGCGCTCGCCGTCCAGGTGACTTCGCCTTCGCCGGTGTTGAAGCCGGCGCCGGTCCATTCGCGATCGTTGAAGAAGATCACGGTGCCGGCCGGGATCTCGCGCAGCGTCACGAACGCCAGGTCGTCATTGCCATCGGCGTTGAAGCCGACAAAGGCGATGTCGCCGGGGGCGAACGGTGCCGGGCCGGGCGCGGCGATGGTGATGGCGATGACCGACGGGTCATGGTCCGACGAGGTCGCCGCCGTGGTGACGAATTCCGAATTGACATGGACGATGTCGAGCGTCGTCGCAGCGCCGAGCGGCGCGCTGATATAGACCTGGTCGAGTTCCTGGGCATTGCCTTCGAAGCTGTACGAATAGCGCTCGGTTTCGGGCAGGGTCAGCGACAGGCTCGACAGGCCGGCGACGCCGAGCGGGGCGAGCGATTCCTCGTTGGTGAATTCGTTGAGATCGCCGAGCACGACGACCTTGGCCGATGCGCCGAGGCCGGTGACATAATCGGCGACATTCTGCGCCTGCACCAACCGGTCGGCGGCACTGCCGTTGGTCGACGGCTGGATGCTGCCGAACAGCGGCGAGGAACCGCCCTTCGAGCTGAAGTGATTGTTGATGACGGTGACGTTTTCATCGTTGAATTCGAAGGTCGCGACCAGCGGCGGGCGCGAACCGACGAACGCGGTCGCGGCGCCGGGCGTCGTCGCCAGCGAGCCGTCGACCAGCGATACCCGCGACGCATCGTAAAGATAGGCGACGCGGATGTTGCCACCGGGTTCACCACCGTTGGTGTTGTTGGTGATGAAGGGGTTGTCGATGAAGCTGTAGACCGGCCCACCATTGGAGGCGATGGCATCGACGAGCATCTGCAGCGTCAGGCTCGCCGAGACGGTGCCGTCGTTGCTCGAACCGCTGTTGTCCTGGATTTCCTGGAGCGCGATGATGTCGGGCGAGCCGAGCGCGTTGACGATCTGCAGCGCGATCGAGGTGAAGCGGCCATCGGCAATATCGGTGTCGCCATCGGCATCATTGGGATCGAGGTTGAGGACGTTGTAGCTGGCGATGGTCAGCGTATCGGCATCGGCCGACAGGTTGGTGACTTCGCCGGTCAGGATCGACGGGCTGGCAACGGTGACGGCGCTGGTGGCGAGCACTTCGTAATTGCCGAAGCCATAGCTGATAATGCCGGTGACATCGGCGAGCACGGTGCCGGCGGCGACCAGCGGAATGCTGTTGGCGCCGCCCGGGGTGAAGCTGTCACCATCGATCTGGATGCGTTCGGGGTTATAGTCCGATCCCGGGCCGGTGTTGGTGACATTCAGGCCATCGCCGACGCTGCCCTTGGTGACGAGGGTGCCGCGCGCCGACAGGCCGGTCGCGTTGGCGCCGTTGTCGGCGACGGTGAAAAGCTCGCCATTGGTCGTGGTCGGCGCGACGACGAGCGGCGAAGGCACGGTAACGCGCATGCCTTCGAGGCTTTCGAAGAAATCGATGCCGTCGCTGGCCGGATCGAAGGTGGTGAAATTGTCGTTGTCGATGATCTCGGTCGGCGCCATGCGGCCGCCGGCGCCCAGGATGATCGCGGTCGGCAGGGCGTTGCCGCTGCTCTGCACCGACACGCTGGGGCTGGTCAGCTGGGTGATCGACAGATTGCCGCTGCTGGCACCGCCCGGGGTGAATTCGGTCACGGTGCCGGTGACGGTGACACCGTCGCCGACAGCAACGGTCGGCGCCGTGCTGGTGAAGATCAGGATGCCCTGCGAGGTGGCGACATCGGCATCGCTGTCGGCATCGGCGGTCTGGATGTAGAAACCGTTGGTATCGACCGCCGTCACGATCCCGCGCGTCGACACGACTTGCCCGACCAGCGCCGAGGTGTGCGCTGCGCCCTGGATATCATGGATGGCGATGACGTTGATATCGTCGTTGGTGATCGTGCCGGTGCCCGAGGCATCGGTGATCGCCGCGGTGCCGGTGGTATTGACCAGGTTCGACAGGGCGACGGTGAAGGTTTCATTGGCTTCGCTGGCGGTATCGCCGTTGATCGTCACCGAAATCGTCTGGGTCAGCGCGCCGCCGGCGGTGAAGCTGACGCTGCCGCTGGCCGCCCCATAATCGCTGCCGGCGGTCGCGGTGCCGTTGGCGGTGGCATAATCGACGCTGAAGGCGCCGCTGTTGTCGGCGCGGGTGACGGTGAAGGTGAGCGTGCTGGTGCCGGCGTCGCCTTCGGCAATACTGACATCGTTGATGCTGACGCTGGTAGTGGGGGTGCCGCCGGTGAACGACTGGCCGGCGTTGACCGCGCCGGGGGTTGCCGTCGTCGTGGTTGCCCAGCTGAAGTTGCTGCCGGTGTTGCCGGTGCCGGTACGATAGATCGACGAGCCGATCGGCGTCGTCGTGCCCGATTCGCTGAGGCCGACATCGATGCTGGTCAGGCCGGCAGCCGGGGTGCCGGTCGCGGCGGTGAAGACGCCTTCATAGCTCAGCAGTTCGATGACATTGCCATTGTTGTCGATGAGGGCAAAACCGTCATTGCCGCCATTCTGCAGGCCATCGGTCGGCAGGCTGAACGACAGGGTGCCAAAGCCATTGCCCTGGTCGGGGATGACCAGACCCGTCAACGAGATCGTGCCCGGCGTGCTGTAGACGACCGCGGCGCCCGCATTGTTGCCATTGTAACGGACGATCGACCAACCGGTCAGGTTGGTCCCGGCGGTGCCGGCGATTTCAATGAATTCACCCGAATCGGTGCCGGCATTGTCGTAGTGGAATTCATTGATCCAGACGGTCATGGTGCAATCCTATCAACAGGTTCAGGGCGTAGTCGCCGCTTGGGCGAAATATCGGTGTCGCGCACTGGGCGACAGGTCGGGCAACAGGCGAGACGGGAAGCGAGGGGGCGGGCACGGCCGGCGAGGCGCGGTATTACAATTGCATTCCTGCCCCCGGCCCCGTCGGATGAAGATAGTTTAAGGCAACAGCCATCGCGCCGTTATCTTTCAAAAACAGACTAACATTCGTTTATTATGATTGCATGACATGGCTGTCGCTGCGCGAACGCGTCGCGCCTGCGACAGAATGTCGTGTCGGCGCGCGTTCGCGTTACGGGTTCGCCGCCATCGGCTTGCGGTAATCGAGCGGCGGCGCGCGGTCGCCGACCATCGCCTGGTAGCGGAAATCGGGCCCACGCTTACGCAACAGTTCGGCCTTTGCCGCCGCCAGCACGTCTGGGCTGCGGAACAGGTCGGCCGCGGTCAGCGCCAATGCCTTGGCAGCGACAACGCCGCCCTTGGCGCCGATCGACATGCCCGATGCCGCCACCGCCTGCCAGCTGTGTGCCGGGGTGCCCGGCACCCAGGTCGCTGCCGACATGCCAACGGTGGGGGTGACCCAGCTGATATCCGACACATCGGTCGAGCCGCCGCCGTCACCGCCGCTGATCGGCCGCACTTCGGCCGCCGAGGCGAACGGGCGCTTGGTCGGCAGCGTCGGGGCGATGGCATCGGCCCAGCGGCTTTCCTCGGCGCTCCAGGCCACCCCGCCGACCGCGGCGAGGTTACGGTGCATGACATCGGCGAGAATGTCGTTGCCGAGCATCGAATAGACCCCGCCGGTCGCTTCGAAATCGACCGTCGTGCCGGTGGCGATAGCGGCACCCTCGGCGGCCTTTTTCACCCGTTCCATCACCGATTTGACGATCGCCGGGTCGGTATGGCGGACATAATAATAGGATTCGGCGAAATCGGGGACGACATTGGGCGCTTCGCCGCCATTGGTCGTCACATAATGGATGCGCGTGCCGGCGGGGATATGTTCACGCAGGTAATTGGTCGCGACGTTCATGATCTCGACGCCATCAAGCGCCGAGCGGCCCTTGTCGGGCGCCGACGACGCGTGCGCCGACGCGCCGTGAAAGCGGAACTTGCCGCTGATATTGGCCTGGCTCTTGCCGACCGAGACGCCGTTGCCGTCACCGGGGTGCCAGTGCAGCGTTGCCGACACATCGTCGAACAGCCCGGCGCGGACGAGATAGACCTTGCCGGAGCCGCCCTCTTCGGCCGGCGTGCCATAGACGCGGATTTCCCCCGCCACGCCATTGGCCTTCATCCAGTCACGCACGGCAATCGCGGCGGTCACCGACGCAGCGCCGAAGACATTATGGCCGCAGGCATGGCCGGCGACCTGGTTCGGGATGACGCTGCGCGCCGGGGTCGCCGCCTGCGCCAGCCCGGGCAGCGCGTCATATTCGGCAAGGATGGCGATGACCGGGCCAGCTCCGGCCTTGTAGCTGGCGACAAAGGCGGTCGGCATGCCGGCGACGCCCGGCGTCACCGTGAAGCCCGCCGCCTGCAACTGCTTTTGCAACAGCGCCGAACTGCGGCTTTCCTGGTAGCCGACTTCGGCAAAGCCCCAGATCGCCTTCGCGGTTTCGGCGAGCACCGGGGCGCGGCCATCGACGTCACGGGTGATCGCGGCGCGTTCGGCATCGCTGATCGCCGCGTGCGCCGCTGCCGGGAGCAGCGCCAGCGCGGCGAGAAGGGCGTGAAGTTTCGTCATGCCGCCAGCAGCGCCGCAGCCTGTTGCAGTCGTTCGCCGTGCTGGCTTTCCTCGGCGCCGTTCTGGCGGAACAGCGCGGCGGCCTCTGCATTGCCGATATTGTCGGCCCAGGTGGCATACAGCGCTTCGCCGCCGAATTCGGCCGCCGCGATGCCGGTGAGCATTTCGACCGTCACCGGTTTTGCCGGCGCCGGGCTGGCGAGATACGGGTTCGCCTCAGGTCCCGGCACCGGATAATCGCTGCCGGTCAGCACGCCGATCGCCTTGGCAACGCGATGCGCATGCGCCAGCTCCTCGCGGCCATTGTGGCAGAGCAGCGCCTTGACCGCCGGGTCGGCAACCTGGTCGGCCATGTCCTCGTACAGGCGCTTGCCCGCCGCTTCGACGAGCACCATCACCTTCAAGACGGTCAGGTCGGGATGCGTCGTCGCATTGATCAGGCCAAAGGCCTCGCCAAGCGTGGCGGGGGCGCCGGGGGGAAGTTCGTGCATGGCAGATCCTTTCAAGACTCGGCGATGGTAACAGGCCCGGCCCAAAGAAAAAGGGGCGGACCGCAAGGCCCGCCCCTGATTTTCACTTCGTCAGCCCGCGAACAGGGCGCGAGTTCCCGCGAGGATCAGTGCGCGAGTTCCCGCGAGGATCAGTGCGCCAGCGACGCCAGCAGCAGCAACGCGACGATATTGGTGATCTTGATCATCGGGTTGACCGCCGGGCCGGCGGTATCCTTGTACGGATCACCCACGGTATCGCCGGTCACCGCCGCCTGGTGCGCCGGCGAACCCTTGCCGCCATAAGCACCCTGTTCGATGACCTTCTTGGCATTGTCCCAGGCGCCGCCGCCGCTCGTCATCGAGATGGCGACGAACAGGCCGGAGATGATGACCCCCATCAGCAGCGCGCCGAGTGCCGCAAAGCCGTTGCCCTGGCCGGCCACCGCGGTGATGACGAAATACACCACCACCGGCGCGAGCACCGGCAGCAGTGACGGAATGATCATTTCCTTGATCGCGCCGGCCGTGACCAGCCCGACGGTGCGGGCATAATCCGGCTTGGCGGTGCGGGCGATGATCGCCGGGCCGTTTTCCTTGAACTGGGCGCGGATATCCTGCGCCACGGCCTGGGCGGTGCGGCCGACTGCCGTCATCGCCATGCCGCCGAACAGATAGGGCAGCAAGGCGCCGAGCAGCAGCCCAACGACGACATAGGGGTTGGACAGCGAGAAATCGACCGTCACCTGGCCGAAAAACTGCCGCAGATCCTCGGTATAGGTGGCGAACAGCACCAGCGCGGCGAGGCCCGCCGAGCCGATGGCATAGCCCTTGGTCACCGCCTTGGTGGTGTTGCCGACCGCGTCGAGCGCATCGGTACGCTGCCGCACTTCGCCGTCGAGCCCCGACATTTCGGCGATGCCGCCGGCATTGTCGGTAACAGGACCGTAAGCATCGAGCGCCACGATCATGCCGGCCAGCGCCAGCATGGCGGTCGCGGCAAAGGCGATGCCGATCAGGCCGCCCAGCTTGTAGGTGCCGATGATGCCGGCAACGATGACGAGCGTCGGCAGCGCGGTCGATTCCATCGAGACGGCAAGGCCCTGGATGACGTTGGTGCCATGCCCCGAATCCGATGCCTTGGCGATCGATTGCACCGGGCGATAATCGGTGCCGGTGTAATATTCGGTGATCCAGACGATCAGCGCCGTGACGATCAACCCGATCAGCATGCAATAGAACAGCGAACGCCCGGTGAAGCCGCCGACGACGCCGGCGATGGTCTGTTCCGCCCCCAGCGCCGGATCGGCACCGATGACGGCGTTCATGTCGGGGAAGATCGCCGCGGTGGCGAACCACAACGCCGGGATCGACAGCACGCCGGTCACGAGCAGCCCCTTGTAGAGCGCCCCCATGATCGAGCCGCCGCCGAGACGAACGAAATAAGTGCCGATGATCGAGGTGATGATGCAGACGCCGCAGGCGAGCAGCGGCAGCGTCATCAGCCTGGCCGCATCGCCGCCGCCGATCAGCAGCGCGACGAGCACCATGGTGGCGCCGATGGTGACGACATAGGTTTCGAACAGATCGGCCGCCATGCCGGCGCAATCCCCCACATTGTCGCCGACGTTGTCGGCGATGACGCCCGGGTTGCGATCGTCATCTTCGTCGAAGCCGAGTTCGTTCTTGCCGACCATGTCGGCGCCGACATCGGCCGCCTTGGTGAAGATGCCGCCGCCGAGACGCGCGAAGATCGAGATCAGCGAGGCGCCGAACGACAGCGCGACGAGCGCGTTGATCACCGGCCGGTCGGTCGGCGTCATGCCCGACGACAACAGTGCATAGAACAGCCCAGCGATGGCGAGCAGCGCCAGCCCGGCAACGAGCATCCCCGTCACGGCGCCCGATCGGAACGCCATGGTCAGCCCTGCCTGCAGCGATTGCCGCGCCGCTTCGGCCGTCCGCACATTGGCGCGCACCGAAATGTTCATGCCGATGAAGCCCGTCACCCCTGACAGGACCGCGCCGAGCACGAAGGCAACGGCGGGGATGATCCCCAGGAACCCGGCAACCAGCGCCGCGACGATGACGCCGACGATGGCGATGGCGGTATATTGCTTGGTCAGATAGGCGCCGGCGCCGACTTCGATGGCCTTGGCAATTTCCTGCATGCGGGCATTGCCCGGCGATGCCGCCAGCACCTGGCGCGACGTGATGATGCCATAGACGACGGCGATTAAGCCGCAGCCGATGGCGATTGCAACGATATCCATTGGTAAACAGGCCCCCCAAAGATCGCGCACCCTGTTGAACCGCAAACCGGCGCGGGCGCTGTCAATGTGGCAAAGTCATGGCAAAGCAGGGGGGCGATAGCAAGCGTTGCCGTGGCAACCTGCCGCATTTGCGGGGGATAGCGGGTTTAAGACCGAGCCAGCGCCCTCCCGACAGGGGGCAGGGCGCTAGGTTATGCTGAAATTCAATGCTCCCACCCCAGCCGTGCCGGCGTCACATCGCTGCCGTCGTTGGTCAGCCGCACCCCTGCGCTGGCGACCACGCGCCCGATCCGCGTCACCAGCGTGCGCCCGGCCACCGCCGCCACATCGACCCCTGCCGGCGCGGTGAACAGCAACTCGTAATCATCCCCCGCCGTCGTCAGCGCGATCCGCTCCGACAGCTCCGGGCAGCGCGCCCGCGCTGCATCCGACAGCGGCACAGCGCCGAGGTCGATCGCCAACCCCACCCCGCTCGCCCGCGCCAGCCGGTCGGCATCGATCAGCAGCCCATCCGACACATCCATTGCCGCGCGCGCCACGCCGACCAGCGCGCGCCCCAGCGCCAGCCGCGGTTCCGGTCGGCGAAAGCCCTTGAGCAGCGCCGCATCGGGCGCCGCCGCACCGCGCGCCACCGCCAGCCCCAGCCCGGCATCGCCGATCGTTCCCGATACCCAGACGTCATCGCCGACCTGCGCGCCCGAACGCGACAAGGCCGTCCCCGGCTCGACACTGCCGACCGCCGTCAGCCCGAGCACCGCCGCGGCCAGCCCGGAAACCGTATCGCCGCCCCACAACGCCACGCCGAAATGCGTCAGCGCCCGGCCCAGCCCGGTGGTAAACGCCTCGCGCCAGGCGTCATCCTCCGCCGCCGACAGCCCCAGCCCCATCAACACCCCGCACGGCGCCGCGCCCATGGCGGCAAGGTGCGACAGGTTCACCGCCAGCAATTTCCAGGCAATGTCCGACGGCGGGTCGCCGGCGAGG
>JANPKK010000032.1:0-12039 GCA_031426015.1 Alphaproteobacteria bacterium | reverse complement strand
GGACCTGGTGGCGCGCTGGAAACGGCTGATCTTCGACTATCTGCGCGGCCGCGCCGTCTTGAAGCGCGTGCTGGTGCTGATCGATGCGCGGCATGGCCTGAAGCCGGTCGATCGCGAGATCATGACGATGCTCGACCAGGCCGCGGTCAGCTATCAGATCGTCCTTACCAAGGCCGACAAGATCAAGCCGACCGCGCTGGTGGCGACGCTGGCAGCGGTCGAGGCCGTCGCCAAGACCCATGTCGCGGCGTTTCCCGAAGTGCTGGCGACGTCGGCGGAAACCGGGGTGGGCATTCCGGAATTGCGGGCGGCAATTCTTACGGCAGTAAACTCATAAAGGATGCGTATTTAAATGTTAAATGGCGCTAGAAACTAATAAATGCTAACTTCGTAAAGTGCGGTGGTTCCAAATACTCTTTTCGTCGGCGTAACCGTCTGGTGTCCATCCGACGGCGGGACGGACAGAATCTTGAATGACCTTTAGATATTCAAATGAGTCTTCTAAAATAACAAACGATAATTTACCACTACCGTGATTAATGTCGCTAACGTGATAAAGTTTTCCGCCAGTCCATTCAGGTTCCGCGACTATAACTTTTTTCGTGCGGACTAGTATATAACTTATTTCCTCGATCCAGTCCCACGCACTGATATCGCCATAATGTGTGTGTTGGATTGCGGTGTAGTTAAACATATGGACAAATTGCCGATTATCCGTTTCGATTTTATCTATATGGTGCTTGTATACAACAACATATAGATGATTCTGAAACTTCGCTGTTGCATCGCTGGCCCAAGTAGCTTGTCTATATTTCGGCATTTTAAAAACAATCTTTCAAATTTTTCGATTTAGCATATTATATTTTTCTTACTTTGTCATCTCTTCGTTGACTTACACGAAATGTTTTGTGCGCTCGCTAGAGAAGCTGGTTCCCGGGCTTAACCCGGGATGACATTGTGTTCGCCCGCTAGCTCGCTAACCTCCACGACCCTCCCCAATTTACCGCCTGCGGCGGTGGGGGGAGGGGGCAGAGCATCGCTTGCTGCCCGCTGCCCCGGCTCGTAAGACGGCACCGGGAGAACGCACCATGAAGATCATCATCGGAACCCGCACGCTTTCGAGCTGGTCCTTGCGTGGCTGGCTCGCCGCCAAACAGTCGGGGCTGCCCTTCACCACGCAATGCATCGAGATGGACACCCCCGAATGGCAGGGTGGCGAAGCGAAGAAGGCGCTGCCGTCAGGCAAGGTGCCGCTGCTCATCGATGGCCAGACGCCGGTGTGGGACAGCATGGCGATGATCCTGTGGCTCGCCGACAAGGGCGGGCATGATCGCTACTGGCCACGCGAATATCCGGCGCGAGCGCTGGCCTATGCGATGGTTGCCGAAATGCATGCGGGCTTTGCGCCGCTGCGCTCGGCGTGCCCGATGAACCTGCAAAAGGCCTTCCCGGATTTCGAGCCGAGCGAGGCGGTGCTCGCCGATGTCGCGCGCATCGATGCGCTGTGGTGCGAGGCACGCAGGCGCTTCGGCAGCGATACCGATCTGCCCTGGCTGTTCGGGCCGTTCAGCGCTGCCGACATCATGTATGCGCCGGTGGTCTATCGCATCCATCATTATCACCTGCCGGTTTCGGCGATGGCGCGCGCCTATGTCGATGCGATGCTGGCGCACCCGTGGATGCAGGAATGGAACCGCGACGCCCATGCCGAGGTGCTGCGCTACGATCTGTATCCGGTGCCCGGCGGCGTCCCGGCTTGACGCCGGTTGCCATCGCGTTAAGCCCGCTGACAGGGATTTGGGAGTTTTTGATGCAGTTTTTCGCGCGCGCCATCATCACGACGATGGTGGCGGTATCTCCGGTTGCGGCCCTCGCCGCCGAACCAGGCTTCTCCGCCGATCGCGTCAAGGCGCATGTCGCCTTTCTCGCCGATGATCTGCTCGAAGGGCGCGGCACCGGTACGCGCGGCCATGAAATCGCCATGCGCTATGTTGCCAGCCAGTTCGCCGCCTATGGCCTGACGCCGGCCGGCAAGGACGGCAGCTGGTACCAGCCGGTCACCCTGTCCGAAGCCAGCCCGGGCAGCGTGCCCGCCAGCGTGACGATCAGCGCCGCAAAGGCCGCGCCGGTGACCTTCGCGCAAGCCAGCGAGATCATCGTCGGATCGAGCCAGACCGACAAGGTCACCGACATCAGCGCGCCGGCGGTGTTCGCCGGCTTCGGCCTCGATGCGCCGAAACAGGGCTTCAACGACTATGCCGGCATCGATGTGCGCGGCAAGATCGTCGTCATCCTCGCCGGCATCCCCAAGGGGCCGCCCAACGAAGTGCTGGCGCACCTCAGCCGGCAGAAGGGCATCATGGCGGCGGCGCGCGGCGCCATCGGCGTCGTCACCATCCCGACGCTCGAAGCCAACAAGCTGCGCCCCTGGGAACGCCAGAAGCAATATGCCGGCACGCCCTCGATGACCTGGGTGAAGCCCGATGGCAGCCCCTATATCGCAGCGCCCGGCATCCGCGGCAGCGCGACCTTCAGCATGGTCGCCGCCGAAGCGCTGTTCGCGGGCGCGAAAACTCCGCTCGCCAAGGTGCTTGCCGCCGCCGACAAGCAGCTCGGCATGCCGAAAGGCTTTGCCCTGCCGGCGAGCGTCCGCATCACCACCACCTCGCAGCAGCGCATGGTGCAGACCGCCAATGTCGTCGCGAAAATCGAAGGCAGCGACCCGGCATTGAAGGCCGAACATGTCGGCATCATGGGGCATCTCGATCACCTCGGCATCGCCACCGCCAAGGCTGGCGACACCATCTACAACGGCGCGCTCGACAATGCCGCCGGCGTCGCGGTGATGCTCGAGGTCGCGCACGGCTTTTCGCACGACAAGGTCAAGCCCAAGCGCTCGCTGATCTTCGTCGCCAACACCGCCGAGGAAAAGGGCCTGCTCGGCGCCGAAAGCTTTGCCAATGATCCGCCGGTGCCGATCGCCGATATCGTCAGCGTCGTCGATCTCGATCAGCCGATGCTGCTCTATGATTTCACCGATGTCATCGCCTTTGGCGGCGACCATTCGACGATGGGCGAAGCCATCGGCCGCGCCGTGGCCAAGGCCGGCATTGCCGTCTCGCCCGATCCGATGCCCGCCGAAACCATTTTCGTGCGGTCGGACCACTACACCTTCGTCAAGCGCGGCGTGCCGGCGCTGCTGCTCGCCACCGGCTTTGCCAATGGCGGCAAGGAAGCGTGGGAACATTATCTCGCCACCGATTATCACCAGCCGAGCGACGACATGAAGCTGCCCATCAACTGGGCGGCGGGGGCAAAATATGCTCGGGTGAATTATCTGATCGCGCGTGAAATCGCCGATGCGGCCGAACGTCCGCGCTGGTATGAAGGTGATTATTTCGGCACGACCTTTGCACCGGCGGCCACCAAGGTCGCGCATCCTCTCGTGAAAGGCAATTGACCATGGCCAGCAAGCCCGCCACTCCCTGGACGCGTCGCATCGCCCGCGCCGCCATCGCCGCTGCCGTGCTGGTGCTGCTCGCCGGGCCGCTGATCAAATATGGCATTCTCGGCTGGCAGGCCGGACTGGCGATGTTCGCGCTCGGCGCCATTCTCGCCGGCATCGGCGGCATCATCTGCCTGATCGCGGTGTTGCGCCGCCGCGGCGGGCTGTTGACGGTGGTTGCGGCCGCGGCGGGCATCGCCGGGCTGGCGGTGCCGGTCGGCATCGTCGTCAACGCCGGCAACAAGCCGGGCATCCATGATATCACCACCGATACCGCCAATCCGCCGGCGTTCGTGGATATCACCGCCGATGTGCGCGGGCCGGACACCAACCCGATCGACTATGACCCCGCCATCGCCTCGCAGCAGCAGGCGGCATACCCCGATCTCAAGCCGCTGGTCATCGCGCGGGCGCCCGCCGCCGCCTTCGAACTCGCTACCAGCGCGGCGATGCAGCAGGGCTGGACCATCGTCGCCAAGGACGAAGCCGCCGGCCGCATCGAAGCCACCGACACCGTGCCGTGGTGGGGCTTCAAGGACGATGTCGTCATCCGCCTGACCCCCGAAGGCACCGGCACCCGCATCGACGTGCGGTCGAAGTCGCGGGTCGGCAAGGGCGATCTCGGCGTCAACGCGAAACGCATCAGCGATTATCTGGCGCGCATCGCGGACGCATGACGAGCGCGGCATGACGAGTGACACGACGGCGCTGGCGCAGCGCCTGATCCGCTGCGCCAGCGTCACCCCGCATGACGCCGGGGCGCAGGATGTGCTGGCGGACGCGCTGGCGGCGCTGGGCTTCACCATCCATCGCCTGCGCTTCGGCGAATCGCCCGATGGTCCCATCGACAATCTGTTCGCCACCATCGGCACCGGCAGGCATTTCGCCTTTGCCGGCCACACCGATGTGGTGCCGACGGGTGATGCAGCGGCGTGGAGCGTCGAACCCTTTGCCGCGACCATCGCCGACGGCCGCCTCGTCGGGCGCGGCGCTGCCGACATGAAGGGCGCGATTGCCGGCTTCGTCGCTGCCGCCGCCGGCCATGTCGCGCGCGGCACGCCGGGGCGGTTGTCGTTCATCATCACCGGGGATGAAGAAGGCCCCGCCACTTTCGGCACCGCGCCGATGCTCGACTGGCTGGAGGCGAACGACCTGGTGCCCGATGCCTGCCTGGTCGGCGAACCGACGTCGGCGCAGCGGTTGGGGGACATGATCAAGGTCGGCCGGCGCGGCTCGCTCAACGCCTGGCTGACCGTGCGTGGCGCGCAGGGCCATGTTGCCTATCCGCACCGCGCCGACAACCCGGCGACGCGCCTGGTGGCGATCCTGGCGGCGCTGAAGGCCCGGGTGCTCGATGATGGCAGCCACTGGTTCGACGCGTCGAACCTCGAAATCACCGATATCGCCATCGGCAATCCTGCCACCAACGTTATCCCGGCGCAGGCGCGGGCGCGGCTCAATATCCGTTTCAACGATCATCACAAGGGCACCCACCTTGCCGACTGGATTCGCGCCGTGGTCGCCGAACACGCGCCGTCGGCCGATGTCGAGGTGAAGATTTCGGGGGAAGCGTTCCTGACCGAGCCGGGCGAACTCTCGGGTCTGGTCGCGGCGGCCGTAAGTGGCGTTACCGGCGTGGTGCCCGAATTGTCGACCAGCGGCGGCACGTCGGACGCGCGCTTTATCCGCCGGCTCTGCCCGGTCGTCGAATTCGGGCTGGTCGGCGCCTCGATGCACAAGACCGACGAGAGCGTTGCCGTAGCCGATATCGATGCGCTGGCGGCGATCTATGACGATGTGCTGCGGCGCTATTTTGCCTGAGTGCGGCGGGCGCAAGCCGGCCCAGACCCGCGCAATCGCGCCACTTCCGAATGGCAGGACTCTCGCCTAGTCTCGACCCTGCGCCACTTGCAGCGCAATCAAGCTCCCTCCCCCTTGCGGGGAGGGCGACTCGGCGCAGCCGAGCGGGGTGGGGGTTCGCGTGCGCCAACAGGCGAGCCCCCACCCCGCTCGCGCAAGTGCGCGAGTCGCCCTCCCCTCAGGGGGGAGGGAGGTAGAAGGGGGGCCCATGCGCGAAAAGGAACTGCGGCTCGCGCTCGTCTGCTACGGCGGGGTCAGCCTTGCCGTCTACATGCACGGCACCACCAAGGAAGTCTGGAAGCTCGTTCGCGCCTCGATGCGCTACCGCATGGCGGCCACCCACGACCTGCCCCCTGCCACCGACAGCGAGATCGTTTATGGCAAGCTGCTCGCTGCCATGGCGCCGCATGTCGATTTGCGGGTGATGACCGACATCATCGCCGGGGCGTCCGCCGGCGGCATCAACGGCATCCTGCTGGCGCAGGCGATCAGCCAGGGTTCGGACATGGAGCCGCTCTGCGACCTGTGGCTTGACGGCGCCGACAGCGACCGGCTGCTCGAGCCGATTGGGGCATCACGGCGCTTTTCCAAGCTCTGGGCGGTGCCCTTGGTCTGGTGGGCGCGCAAGAAGGGCCTCGTCATGACCGACATGGACGAGCCCGAGGCGCGCGCCGAAGTGGCGCGCAAACTGTCGCGGCTGATGCGCTCGCGCTGGTTCCGGCCGCCGTTTTCGGGGGCGATCTTTTCGGCAACGCTTTATGATGCGCTCACCGCGATGGCGGCGGGCGAACGCACCCCGCCGCTGGTGCCACCGCTGCAACCGCTCGACCTGTTCGTCACCGTCACCGATTATCATGGCGCCGCCGAAACGCTGCACCTGCACTCACCGCCGGATATCACCGAGAACGAACATCGCCTGATCATCGGTTTCTGCGACCCCGGCCCGCGCGTCGATGGCAATCGCCACCTCGGCGATGTTGCCGAACTGGCCTTTGCGGCGCGCGCCACGGCATCCTTCCCCGGTGCCTTTCCGCCGGCGCGGGTCGGGGAAATGGACGAAGTGGTGGCCGCGCGCGCCGCGACCTGGCCCGGGCGCTCCGCTTTTCTCACCCGGCTGTTCCCCGGCAACCCCAACCCCGAAACCGCGACGCTGATCGACGGCGCCGTGCTCAACAGCCGGCCCTTCGGCCCCGCCATCGAGGCGCTGTCACGCCGCCCGTCGCACCGCGAGGTCGACCGGCGCTTCGTCTATGTCGATCCCAAGCCCGGGATGCACGGGCAGGCGGCGGCCGATCCGATGAAGCTGCCGGGCTTTTTTGCCACCGTGTTGCGCAGCCTGGCGGATATTCCGCGCCAGCAACCGATCAACGACAACCTTGCCGCGATCGAGGCGTTGTCGGCCGATGTGCGGCGGCTGCGCTATGTCATCGATGGCATGACCCCCGAAGTCGATGCCGCCATCGACCAGGCCATCGGCATGCGCGTGCTGATGTTCAAGCCGACTCCCGAACGCCTCGCCGAATGGCGGTCGCGGCTGCAAGGCGTGGCGGCGCGCGAATCGGGCTTTGCCTATGCCGCCTATGGCCAGTTGAAGATCGCCCGCATCGTCGAGGCGCTCGCCGAACGGCTGGCCGGGATCGGCGGGGCGGCGCTCCCCGATGTGCGCGCCGCGATCTGGCGGCACGTCCGCGCCCATGGCCTCGATCACCCGGCACAGGCGCTGGCCAAGGGTGGCGCCGATTCGCTCTATGTCGGTTTCCTGCGTAGTTTCGACCTCGAATTCCGCACCCGCCGTCTGCGCTTCCTCATCCGCCGGGTCAACGCGCTCAGCGAAGCGACCGGCGACGATGGCGAACGCCGCGGCCTCGAAACCATGAAGGCCGGGCTCTATGCCATCGTCGCGCCGCATCTCGATCGGCGCCAGACGGGTTTCTATGGCCCGGCGGTGCGCGCGGCGGCGAGCAATATCCTGTCGACCCCCGACGCGGCGCTGGCGGCGCTGGGCGATGCGCTCGACCTGCGCAGCCTCGACGCCGCCAGCGATGCGACCCTGGTCCGGTTGTTCGCGCAATTGCCGACGCGGACGCTGCAACGCAGCCTGCTCGCCGCCTATCTCGGCTTTCCGTTTTTCGATATTGCCATGCTGCCGCTGCTCAACAGCGACGGGGTCGATGAATTCGACGAAATCAAGGTCGATCGCCTGTCGCCCGACGATGCGCTGGCCTTGCGCCGGGCCGGGGGCGGGCGCTTGAAGGGCGCGCAGTTCAACGCCTTCGGTGCTTTTTTCAGCCGTGCGTATCGCGAGCATGATTATCTCTGGGGCCGCCTGCACGGGACGGAGCGGTTGATCGATATCGTTGCCTCGACGCTACCCGATGACCGGCGGCTGCCCGAGGCGCAACTGGTGGCGCTCAAGCGCGAAGCCTTTGCCGCGATCATCGCCACCGAACGCCCGCGGCTGACACGGGTCGCCGATCTGTTCGATGCGCTGGACAGGGTGCTGGCGGAAACCTGAACTCCGCCCCACAGCCGTAGGTGACGCCTTCGCGTCAGCGGGGAGGGCGCTGAAGCGCTATTCCGCTGCCCGCACCTGCGCCCGCGGCGCCGCCTTCAGCCCGCGCAGGAACCAGATGATGATCGCCATGCCGCCCACCGTCGGCAGCGCCCAGATCAACGGGTTGAAGGCATGCGCCGGGAACATCTCGACCAGCCCGACCGACAGGAAGGCGGTGTAGGCAGCGATGCCCGTCGCCACCATCGCCTTCAGATGCTCGGGGATATAGTCTAGCCGGGCAGGGCTCGGCCGGAACATGTACCAGAGATAGGTCAGCGTCGTGCCGAAGCCGATGATCGACACGCCGATCATCAGCGGCTGTGACAGCACCACGCCTTCCCAGGCGCATTTCAGTGCGGCGAGGAGCACCGCCACCTGCAACCCCACCATCGACCAATGGCGGTTGGCACCATGGTCGCGCCTGTTCGCCACCATCTTCAGGCCGTAGCGCGTCATGCTCATCGTCAGCAGCGCCAGATAGAGCATCATCCAGCCGAACAGCCCGCGATACAGGGTTTCGTCGGTAAGCCCCGGGTGCATCGCCAGCGGCCAGCGCAGCGACAACAGCCCCATGCCCAGCGCCATATAGCCGGCAGCGTAGATGGCGATACTGAACATCGCCCCCCAGCGCCGGTGCGCCGCGCCGCCCTTGCGCGTTGCGACGGCGCCCCAGAAACTGGTCAGCGCCACCACGCCCGAGCCGACATGCACGGCGAGGATCAGGGTGAACAGCCAGGGCATCGGTCGCCGATCGTCTCCATCGCTTGCCGGACCGTTTTGTGCGATGCTGACGTGGTGTGCAAGCCCGGTGGAAGGAGACGGCATGGCAGCAGCCTTTCGCGGCGGCATCGTGTATTTCGCGCTGGTTTTCGCCATTGGTTTTGTGTTCGGCGTGGTGCGCCAGATGCTGGTGATCCCGCGCATCGGCGAACTCGCGGCGGTGCTCCTCGAAGTGCCGCTGCTGCTGGCGCTGGCCTGGCCGATTTGCCACCGGGTGGTGCGGCGTTTCGCGGTGCGGCCGGTGCTGGCCGACGGGGCCGTGATGGGGCTGGTCGCCTTTGGCCTGCTGATGCTCGCCGAGCTGCTGCTCGCTGTCACCCTTGCGGGCCAGACCCCGGCGCAGCATTGGGCGCGTTATGCCGAACTGCCGGTGCAGATCGGGTTGGCCGGTCAGATCCTGTTCGCGCTGATCCCGCTGCTGCAACGCACGCCTAGCGAATGATCCGCACTGCGGTGCTGAGCGGCCCCGTCGTGCCGACCTTGTGCAGGTTGACGAGCTGTTCCACCAGCGTGATCACCCGATAGCTGCGGCACTGGCAATTATCCGGAATGTGCCAGCTTTCGCCGCCCAGCGTTGCCGACAATTCGAAGCGCCCGCCGCGCCCGGCATCGATGCGGAACAGATCCTGCGCCGGGCCACGGCCATCGAGATCGAAGGGAATCGGATAGATCGGCCGCGCCAGTGCGGTTTCGCTGGCGCGGGCATATTCGCCCACGAAATAGATGATACCTTCGACCGAGCGCAGCGTTAGGTCGATCAAGATCGCGACTTTGCGGCCGCCCGCGAGCGTGACCATCACCCGGTTGTGCTCGCGCGTTTCGATGGCGACGACGTTTCTGTCGATCGACGCGGCAAGCTGGCTGCCGTCGGCAAGCGTCGCCGTCAGCCCGGTGCCGCTGCAACTGGCATCGGATCGCCGCGCCAACCCTACGGCCTGGCGGCCCGGGCTGCGGCGCACCACCCAGTCTTCGGCGTCGCCCGAACCCTGTGGACCCCTGCCAAGGTCCATCCTGCTGCCATCGAGCAGCGCGAGGTCGGCCATGCCCAGCGCCTTCAGATCGGCCAGCCGTTGCAGCGGGCGCGGTTCGCCGGGGCGCTGCGACGCCGCCAGCGTGTAGCAACTGACAAAACTGCGGAACTGTTCGGCGGCGGCGGGCTTGTTGGGGGCGTTGACCAGGGTGGCGATGATGTCGCCGGCGGCATAGGCGCGGCCGGCGATGACGCTTGCATCCTCCGCCACGAAATCGATGTGCTCGACAAAGATGTAGGTGATCAGGTCGGGCCGCCAGCCGGTGCGCAGGAAATAGTTGATCGTTTCGGGCGCCACCGGCTGCATGATGCCGCGCTGGAATTCCTGGCTGTCATGGATGCTGATGTCGAAATTGGGGTTGGTGCCGATGGCGCCGCCGACCGCTGGCGCCAGGCTCACGGCGTCGCGCCCGGCAAATTCGACGCCGCCGCCAAGCTCGGCATTCGCCGACAAATCGACATTGCCACTGATTCGCGAGATCGAGGTGAAATGCAGCGGCCGGCCGCGCTTGGCGCGCACGATATTGAGGAGGGTCAGGCTGTCGGCG
Organism: Alphaproteobacteria bacterium; assembly: GCA_031426015.1. Lineage (GTDB taxonomy): Bacteria > Pseudomonadota > Alphaproteobacteria > Sphingomonadales > Sphingomonadaceae > Sandarakinorhabdus. Next base: position 1,762 of record JANPKK010000032.1, on the reverse strand, counting down.
GTCTGCGCCACGACCTGATTCTGGTCGATCGCCATCTTTTGCAGCGTGCCGGGCACGGCACATCCGCCCAGCGCCAGCAGGGCCACCAGCAAGGGGGCCACCATCATCACCGTGTATCGCATCCGTCGATTGCCCCGCTCTGGCCCCGGACCTTCCGGCGCTGCCAGCATGGTGCGCTATACCCGTGCTGTCGTGCCGGCAAGACGGCTGATTTCACCGTGCTGCCTTGCAACATCCGTAACCCCATGCTAGCCGCCGCCGCGTCTGGTGAGCATCCGTTCCCGGGCGCCTATGCTATTTCCTCTTGTCGCTGGACCCCGGGCCCGTGGAACCGAAGTTGCAACCTAATTCCGCTTTTGCGGCCTCCAGCGTGGCGCTCGGCCTGTCGGGCCGCTATGCGACCGCGCTGTTCGATCTCGCCATCGATGGTAACGCCCTCGATGTCGTTGCCGCCAGCCTCGCGACGCTCAAGGACGCGCTCGCCCAGTCGGACGATTTGAAGACACTGGTGTCGAGCCCGATGGTCACCCGCAAGGCGGCCGCCGCCGGGGTTGCCGGCGTTGCCGGCTCATTGGGGCTCGACAAGCTCACCACCTCGTTCCTCGGCGTGCTCGCCGGCAACCGCCGCTTGTCGGTGTTGCCTGCCATCATCCGTGATTTCAACGCGCTGGCTGCTGCCCGCCGCGGCGAAATCAGCGCGCGGGTCACCGCCGCCCACCCGCTCACCGCCACGCAGCAAAAGGCGCTCGCCACCAAGCTGAAGGCCGGCCTGGGGCGCGACGTCGCGCTCGACATCACCATCGACCCTGCGATCCTGGGCGGACTTGTCGTCCGCGTCGGCAGCCGCATGATCGATTCATCGTTGAAAACCCGGCTCGATTCGCTCGGCCAGGCACTGAAGGGCTAAATCCATGGACATCAACGCCGCCGAAATCTCGCGGGTCATCAAGGACCAGATCGCCAACTTCGGCAACGACGCCGAAGTCTCTGAAGTCGGCCAGGTGCTGTCGGTCGGCGACGGTATCGCCCGCGTGCATGGGCTCGATAACGTCCAGGCCGGCGAAATGGTCGAATTCCCCGGCGGCATCAAGGGCATGGCGCTCAACCTCGAAGCCGATAACGTCGGCGTCGTCATCTTCGGCTCGGATGCGGGCATCAAGGAAGGCGACACCGTCAAGCGCACCGGCACCATCGTCGACGTTCCGGTCGGCAAGGGCCTGCTCGGCCGCGTCGTCGATGGCCTTGGCAACCCGATCGATGGCAAGGGCCCGCTCACCGACGTGACGCGCTCGCGCGTCGAAGTGAAGGCGCCCGGCATCATCCCCCGCACCTCGGTCCATGAACCGATGCAGACCGGCCTCAAGGCGCTCGATGCGCTGGTTCCCGTCGGCCGTGGCCAGCGCGAACTGATCATCGGCGATCGCCAGACCGGCAAGACCGCCGTCGCCATCGACACCTTCATCAACCAGAAGGCCGCCAACGCCGGCACCGACGAAACGAAGAAGCTGTATTGCATCTATGTCGCCGTCGGCCAGAAGCGTTCGACGGTCGCCCAGATCGTCCGCGCGCTCGAGGAACACGGCGCGATGGAATATTCGATCGTCGTCGCCGCGACGGCTTCGGAGCCGGCGCCACTGCAGTTCCTCGCGCCCTATACCGGCTGCACCATGGGCGAATATTTCCGCGACAACGGCATGCATGCCGTCATCTTCTATGACGACCTGTCCAAGCAGGCCGTGTCCTACCGCCAGATGTCGCTGCT
>JANPKK010000031.1:0-22100 GCA_031426015.1 Alphaproteobacteria bacterium | reverse complement strand
CCCTCTCCCGCAAGGGGAGAGGGAGCAGGAAGAACAAGATGGCCGACCTTCTCAACTTCGAACTCGTTTCGCCCGAACGGCTGTTGTCGTCGGCCAAGGTTGCCATGGTCGTCGTACCGGGCAGCGAGGGTGACTTCGGCGTGCTGCCCGGCCATGCGCCGATGATGAGCACGATCCGGCCCGGCATCATCGAAGTCTATGCCACCGAAGGCACCACGCCGTCGGCGCGTTATGAAATCGAAGGCGGCTTTGCCGAAGTGACCCCCGAAGGCCTGACGATCCTCGCCGAAGCGGTCACGGCACTGTAAGCGATCCGGCTCCTACTGGCCGAGCGCTGCTACCGCACACGCTGCAAACAGCAACAAACCGGCACTCCGGTTGCTCCTGAACAGCACCAAAACTGCCTCCGGCCGGGTGTCGGACAGCCGCCACACCTGCCAGGCGAAGTGCAAAACCAGCGGCAACAGCCCCGCCAGCACCAGCAAATCGGGCCGCACGGCCCATAAAGCCGCCCCCCAGCACGCCAGCGCGACCCCGTAAAAGCCCGCAACCCCGGCGCGCGCCCGCCCGCCAAGCGCCCGCGCCGATGATTTTATGCCCGCCAGCGCGTCATCCTCGATGTCCTGCAGCGCATAGATCGTGTCGTACCCCAGCGTCCACGCCACCCCGCCGACATAGAGCAATAGCATCGCAGGCTCGGGATCGGTGATCGCGGCATAGCCGACCAGCGCCCCCCAGTTGAACGTCAGCCCCAACCACGCCTGCGGCCACCAGGTGATGCGCTTCATGAAGGGATAGCCGGCAACCAGTATCAGGCTCGTCACCGCCACAATCTGCGCCAGCGGCCGCAACTGCAGCACCACAAGCAGCCCCAAAAGCGACAGCAACACCGCGAAAACCAGCGCGCGCTTGACCGAAATCGCCCCGCTGGCGATCGGTCGCGCCCGAGTCCGTGTCACCTGGGCATCGAGATCGCGGTCGATGATGTCGTTCCACACGCAGCCGGCCGAGCGCATGACGAGGCTGCCGAACCCGAACCACAGCAAAAGCAACCCATCTGCAACCAGCCCGTTGGCCAGCGCCACCCCCCAGGCACAGGGCCAGAACAGCAGCCACGACCCCGCCGGCCGGTCGAGCCGCGCCAGCCGCGCATAGGGCTGCACACTGCCCGGCAGCCGGTCGATCCAGCCATGTTCGGCATCGGGCGTCGGTTTCGCCGCGGGCGGGATGATGCTAGCCATGCCCCCATGAGCGAAAACGCCCCCGATCTGTCAACAACACCACGACTTTATGTCGAAATGCCGCTGTCGGCGGGCGCGGTCATCACCCTGCCGCCGCCGCAATCGCACTATCTCGGCAGCGTCATGCGCCGGCAACCCGGTGATCTGGTGCGCCTGTTCAACGGCAGCGCCGGCGAATGGGCGGCGCGGGTCGACAGCGTTGGCAAGAAAATCGTGACGCTGGTGGCCGTCGAACAGTCCGCGTCGCAGGAAATCGTCCCCGATCTCTGGCTTTGCGCGGCACCGCTGAAGCGCGGCCGCATCGATTGGGTGGCGGAAAAAGCCTGCGAACTCGGCGTGGCGCGGCTGCTGCCGGTGGTGACTCGCCGCACGATCGTAGACAAACTCAACCTCGATCGCCTGCGCGCCCATATGGTCGAGGCCGCCGAACAATGCGGTCGCACCGCGATACCATCGGTTGCCGAGCCGGTCACCCTCACCGCGCTGCTCCGCGACTGGCCCGCTGGCCGCGCCTTGATCTTTGCCGATGAAGCCGGCGGCGAACCGCTCGCCACGCTTTGCCCGCGCGTATCGGCGCCGGCGGCCATCCTCATCGGCCCCGAAGGCGGCTTTACGCCCGAAGAACGCGCCGCCATCCGTGCCGTGCCGGGGGCGCTTGCCGCCAGCCTCGGCCCGCGCATCCTGCGCGCCGATACCGCGGCGGTGGCAGCGGTGGCGGTGTGGCAGGCGCTGATGGGCAATTTTTGAAAATTGCCGTCTCTCCTGCCTGCGAGAGAGAGGGCTCAGCCCGGCACCACGTTGATCACCCGTTCCGCCGCGGCATCCACCGCTTCGCGGCTCCAGCGGAACGGAATGTGCTGGCCGGCCGCCCAGACCGGAAACAGGTCGCGGTAATGTGCGCTGTCGGCGTTGCCCGATTGGCCCGGGGTGTTGATGATGACACTGTTATCCCAGGCCCCTACATCGAGCACCATGCGCACCGAGGCGCCGGCGTTCAGGCGGAAATCGGCGCGCGGGGACGTTGCGATCACCGTCGAGCCATCCCCGCCGAGTGGCAACGGGCCGACGCGGCGCTCGCTTTCTTGGCCGGGAACCGCCAGCGCCGGCACGAAATCGGCGCTGTGGAGGGTGCCCCAGCGCCAGCGCGCGGCATCGGCGCCGAGCCTGGTCTGCGCTTCGCGCCACGCGGCACCCAGCGTGGCGCGCAACAGGGCGGCCCGCGTTGCGGCGGGGAGGAGGTTATTCCGGCCGTCCAGCGTGTCGATGATGCCTTCGGGGCTCGGCCTGCCGAAGTTGGCGCGCGCCGCCGGTGCCACGACAGCAGCAACCATCGCCTCGGGGAGATAGTTGCGCAGCCAGACTTCGTACAGCGCGGCTGCGGATGATTCGGCGCCGAGCCGGCTATCCCAGCCGGCCAGCAAGCGGATCGCAGCGGCCTCGGCCGGGTCCTCGCTGTGCAAACCGGCCAGCACGGCCACAAAGCGGCGCGCCAGCGGGCTGGTGATATCGGCCTGCAGGTCCATCGCATCGGTCAGGCTGAAGCGTGGTTTGGCCGAGATGACCTCGGCGATCCGGGTGATGCGCGAGCGGTCGGCCCATTCATAGCCGAGCGGGAGCGTATAACCCGGCGGCAGGTTCTGGTCATTGGCGGTGGCGATCCAGCCGCTCGCCGGGTTCAACAGCGTCGGCAGCACCGCCGGTTTGCGCAAGCCCCGCCAGCGATACGCATCCCCCGCCGGCACCGGCAACAGCCCATCGCCACCGGCACGATCGGGAGCGAAACCCACCGCCGACCAGCCGATGTCGCCCGCCTTGCTGGCGAACAACAGGTTGAGCGGCGGCGCCCCCCAATGATCGCGCGCCGCCATGAAGCCGGCCCAGTCGCGCGCCCGCCACGCCCAGGCGGCGTTGAAATAGGCCGATGCACCCGGCCGGGTCCAGGTCGCGCGCAGGGCAAAGCGTGTGCCATCGGGGGCGGTGTGGAGGATCGGGCCGTCGTCGCTGTATTCCAGCGTGACGGTTCGCTCGCTGCCGCCCGCAACCGGCACGCTTTCGGTGATGGTGGTGACCTTCGCGCCCGGCGGCAGCACCACCAGGTCCTGCTGGTCGGTGTAGAAGATCGTCAGCGCCCAGCCGATATCGTCATTATGCCCGAAGCTGATGCCCGGTAGCGCCGGCTCGCCGGCGCCGGCAATATGCAGCCCCGGCGCTTCGAGGTGGCTGATGTAGCGCAGCGATGGCACGCTGTGTTCGCGGTGCGGATCGCCGGCCAGGATCGGCCGGCCGGTCGAAGAACGCCCCGGTGCGATCACCCAGTTGTTCGACCCGTCGCGGCGTTCGGGGTCGGCAGCATCGGCCAGGGTGATGACCTGCTTGCCATCGAATTTCACCCCGGCAGTGCCGAGATTGTAATCGGTCAGCACATCGGGGGGGACGCGGCACGGGTCGAACCCCTTGGGCAGGGTTATCTTGTGGGCCGGGCTGAGCGGGCGGCGCAGCGGTTCGAGCTTCAGATCGCCACCGCACAGCGCCCGGGCACGCGCGACTTCGCTCGTCAGGTTGCTCGCCAGCGCGTTGGAACGGATGCGGACGATGTCATCGGCGCTCCACAGTTCGGGGGCGGAGCCGGTGGCGGAGAACTCCACCGGCAAAGGCTGGCGTCCGGCGCGGGTGTCGGCAACGAAGGCATTGATGCCGGCGGCGAAGGCGGCGGTCCAGTCGCGGGTTTCGGCGGGGTAATTCGCCCATTCGGCGGCCATGTCACCACGATAGAGTAGCAGCCGGCTGGCACGGTCTTGCGCCACGAAGTCCGGCCCGAAACTCGCCGCAAGCCGCCCCAGGCCACGCTTGCGCCATAGGTCGATCTGCCACAGCCGGTCGCGCGCCACGGCATAACCTTGCAGGAAGAACGCATCGCGCGGGCTGGCGGCGCGGATGTGCGGGATGCCCCAATGGTCGATGACGATGCTGCCGGGGGAAGTAACGCCGGGCAGGGTACGGCTTTCCTGGCGGACCGAGGGCGCGATTTCGGCGCGCGCAGGGGCGGCGAGGGCCGCCAGCAACAGCAACGGCAACAGGCGCTTCATCGATTTCCCCCGGGCAACAACAGCGGCCAGTCGAACCCGACCGGCCGCGGCTGTCAACCGGCGCGCGTCATTCCGCCGCCAGCGCCACCGCCGGCCGCGCCTGCGGCCCGCGCACCAGCGTGCCGGGCAGGGCGCCGGTCATTGTGCCGTCGCGGAAGGTGACCTCGCCATTCTTGATCGTCAGCCGATAGCCGACCGCTTTTTGCAGCAGCCGCTTGCCGCCCGCGGGCAGGTCGAACGCCATCCACGGCGCCCCGAGCTTCAAGGCCTGCATATCGATGAGGTTGATATCGGCGAGCAGACCGGGGCGCAGTTCGCCGCGATCGTGCATGCCATAAAGGCGCGCCGTGTCGCTGCACTGGCGTTTGATGGCGTTCTCGATGCTGATCGTGCCGCGCTTGCGATCACGTACCCAATGCTGGAGCAGGAAGGTGGGCGAAGCTGCATCGCAGATTGTGCCGCAATGTGCACCACCATCCGACAGCGATATGACGACATCGTCGCGGTGCAGCAGCCCTTCGACGAAATCGAGATTGCCATCGGCATAGTTGAGGATGGGGAAATAGATGAAGCCGGTGCCGCCATCGGCCGACAACAGGTCATAGGTATATTCGGCCGGGCTGACCCCGGCGGCGGCGGCGCGCGCGGCGATGCTGTCGGCCGCGGTCGGCTCATAATCGAAATCGGCGCCCATTTCGTAATGCATGGCAAAGCCCTGCGTCACGACCTGGAGCAGCCCGGCAATGTCCGATTCGGGAATGACATTGGGTTCGGCGAGCAGTTTTGCCTTCCACGCTGGGTCGCTGATGCACGCCCATTGCTCGGCCCAGGGTGCAGCGTCGATCGCCGCCCAGCTCGGCTTGAACTTGAACGGGTGGACCGTGCCGCGCCACGCCATCAATATGCCGTTGCCGCGCAGCGCGATCTGGGCGACGATATTGGCGCCATCGGCGTTCCACTTCGCGGTTTCGGACATCTGTTCTTCCCAGGGCAGCTCCTTAGCGATCGATTGCAGCATGGCGAAGGTGACCGGCATCCCGGTCTCCTTGCTCAGCGCCCCCATCCAGCCGAATTCATCCCATTCGCGCTTGAGATCGCTGGCCATTTCAAAGACGCCATGCCCGGCGCGACCGACGGCGCGGCCGATGCCGATCAGCTCCTCCTTGGTTGCCGTGGTGCCCGGCACCAGCTCGCCATCGATCGATTTGTGGAGGACGGTACGCGAAGTAGAGAAACCCAGCGCGCCGGATTTCAGCCCTTCCTCGACGATGGCGCTCATCTGGGCGATCTCGTGTTCGGTCGGCGCTTCGTTGCGGGCGCCGCGTTCGCCCATCACATAGGCGCGAACGGCGCCGTGCGGCACATGCGTCGCGACATCGATGGTGCGCCGGCGCCTGGCGAGCGCATCCATATATTCGGGGAAGGTTTCCCAATCCCAGGTCATGCCTTCGGCGAGCGCGGTGCCGGGGATATCCTCGACGCCCTCCATCAGGCCGATCAGCCAGTCATGCTTGTCGGGCTTGGCCGGGGCGAAACCGACGCCGCAATTGCCCATGACGACGGTGGTGACACCGTGCCACGACGATGGCGCCATTTCGGAGTCCCATGTCGCCTGGCCGTCATAATGGGTGTGGATGTCGACAAAGCCCGGCGTGACGTGCAGCCCCGTCGCGTCGATCTCCTCGCGTCCCTTTGCGGTAATCGTGCCGACCGCGGTGATGCGCCCGGCATCGATGGCGATGTCGCCGGTGAAGGGCTTGGCGCCGGTGCCATCGACGATCGTGCCGTTCCGAATGACCAGGTCGTGCATGTCTGTCTCCATCCCCACTTTTCGACAGCGTAACATGAAGCCGTTGACGAAGGCACTATGCGAAGTACAAGGGACGGGGAGAGAACATATGCAAAACATTTTGGCCACACTGCTGCTGTTGCTGGCAGCGCCGGCGCTTGGGGAACCGATGATGCAGCACGCGACAGGCACGTTCGAGGTAACCATCACCCCGGCGGCGAACGACAGCGCCGATGGCGTGACGCTCGGCCGGATGACGGTGGCCAAGCAGTTTGCAGGCCCGCTGACGGCAAAATCGCACGGTGACATGCTGACCGGCGCCGGCACAGTGGCGGGCTCGGCGGCCTATGTGATGATCGAACGGGTCACCGGCACGCTCGCCGGCAAGGCCGGCAGCTTTGCGCTGGCGCATATCGGCGTGATGGACCGCAGCAAGCCCGATCTGAAGGTGATGATCGTGCCCGACAGCGGCAGCGGCGCGTTGGCGGGCATCAGCGGCACGCTCAGCATCCGCATCGAAGGCGGCAAGCATTTCTACGATCTGGATTACCGGCTGTAGCCAGGTTGATTTTGCGGTTGAGGCTTGCTGGGTCTAGGGTTGGTCAAATCCTGGGGTGGGGCGGCGATGAGTCCAATTGTTTATGCATTTCCGGTGTTTCTCGCCACGATGGGTATCGAGGCGTGGGTAGCGAAGCGGCGCGGTCTGGCGCTGTATGATGTGCCCGATGCGGTCACCAGCCTGCATACCGGCATGCTTAGCCAGATCGCCGGGGTGTTCGCCAAGCTGCTGACCTTTACACTTTACGTCGCCGTCTACGACCGCTTTGCCATGGGTAGCTGGCCGACCGACAATTGGCTGCTCTGGGCGCTTGCGCTCATACTCTACGATCTCTGCTACTACTGGAACCACCGGCTCAACCATGAAGTCGCCGTGCTCTGGGCCGGCCATGTCGTCCATCACAGTTCCGAATACTACAATCTCTCGACGGCGCTGCGGCAATCGTCGACAAGCTGGCTGGTCGGCTGGATCTTCGTGTTGCCGCTGGCCGTGCTCGGGGTGCCGCCGGTGATGCTGGCGATCGTCGGGTTGATCGATCTGCTTTACCAATATTGGGTGCATACCCAGTTGGTCGGTCGTATTGGCTGGTTCGAAAAGGTGCTGGTGTCGCCGTCGAACCACCGCGTCCACCATGGCCAGAATGATTATTGCATCGACAAGAATTACGGCGGCATCCTGATCGTCTGGGACCGGCTGTTCGGCACCTACGCCGATGAACGCACCGCCGAGCCAGTGGTGTTCGGGGTGCGCAAGCCGCTGGCAAGCTTCAATCCGCTCTGGGCCAATCTGCATTACTGGGCCGAACTCGCGAAGGCCTCGTGGCAGGCCAGCGGCTGGCGCGCCAAGCTGGGCGTGTGGCTGGCGCCGCCGGGCGGCTTTCCGGCGGGGGCGCCCGAGCGTTTCGACGCCGCGCGCTTTCGCCGTTTCGACCGCCACACGCCGGCGGCGCTGCGCTGGTATGTGCTCGGCCACTACGCCGTCATCAACGTGATGCTGGCGCACTTCCTTGCCGTGCTCGATCGGCTCGGGATGGCGCAGCAGGTCGGCTATGCCGTGATCATGACAACGATGATGCTGGTGCTCGGCGCCCTGCTCGAAGGGCGAAGCTGGGCGCGACCGGCCGAAGTGTTGCGGCTGCTGCTGATCGTTGCGGCGACCCTTCTGCCCGACTGGTTCGGCTTTGCAGCGCCGCTCTGGCTGCGCGCCGGCGTCGTGCTGGCCGCGCTGGCGTGCCTTGGCTGGCTGCTGCGGGGCGCGGCCACTCCCGCACCCGCGGAATGAACGGCGCTGGAGTGTCCGACCTGCTGCTGGCGCTGGTCTGCGCCGGGGTGATGCTGACCCAGCGCGCGGCGCGCCCGGGCGTGGCACTGGCAGCGGGGTTGATCGGGCTTGCCGCGGCATTGGGTGTCCTGCGCTTTTCGGGGTTGGCGATGATGACCGGGCCGAACAAGTTTGCTTCGCTGCTGTCGGCCTCGGCGGCGTTTCCGCTGCTTGCCTTTTGCCTGCGCTATCCGGCATCGCGGGTGGCGCTGCACTTCGGCATGGCGGTGCGCCCGGTGCTGATCCTCGTGGCGTTGGGGGTCGGCCTGACCATGGCCGGGGTGGCGCAATGGGGGGCGGCGCTGTCGCTGCTGTCGGCGCTGGTGCTGCTGATGACGCTGGCGCTGCGCCGCAATGCCGTTGCGACCATCGGTGCGCTCGTGCTGCTCGGCGGCATGCTGGCGACGCTGGCGGGCCGCAGCGGCAGGCTGGCGATCGACCCGACCGTGGCGCTGCACCTGGGGCTGGCCGGCGGCCTTGCCCTGCTGGTGGCCGGTACCGCCCGGGTGCGGGTTGTCACATAGAATTCAAGCCCGGCTCAATTGCGTCGCGGTCGCGGCGCGGGTAGAGGCGAAGCCATGAGCAATCAAGTTACAGCTACGGGCGATGCCGCCCCGATCGAAAGCCGGGCACAGCTGATCGGCGTGTTCGAAAAAGGCAACAAGCCGCTCACCGACTGGCGCATCGGCACCGAGCATGAAAAGTTCGTCTATCGCCTCGCCGATCATCGCGCGCCGTCCTATGACGAGCCGGGCGGCATCCGCGACCTGCTCAAGGGTATGGAAGCCTATGGCTGGGAACCGATTTTCGAAGGTGGAAACGTCATTGCGCTGAAGGGGGCCGACGGCGCGATCAGCCTCGAACCGGCCGGCCAGTTCGAACTGTCGGGTGCGGCGCTCGATAATATCCACCAGACCTGCGCCGAATCGAACCGCCACCTCAAGCAGTGCCGCGAAATCGGTGACCGGCTCGGGCTCGGCTTCCTGTCGCTGGGTTTCTGGCCCGACAAGGCGCGCGCTGACCTGCCGGTGATGCCCAAGGGCCGTTATGTCATCATGCGGGCACACATGCCGCGCGTCGGCAACCTGGGCCTCGACATGATGCTGCGCACCTGCACCATCCAGACCAACCTCGATTACGCCTCCGAAGCCGATATGGTGCAGAAGTTCCGGGTCAGCATGGCGTTGCAGCCGCTGGCGACGGCGCTGTTCGCCAATTCACCCTTCACGGAAGGGCGGCCCAACGGCTTCAAATCGTTCCGCAGCCACATCTGGACCGATACCGACCCGGCACGGACAGGCACGCTGCCCTTCGTTTTCGAAGATGGTTTCGGCTTCGAACGCTACACCGACTATGCCCTCGATGTGCCGATGTACTTCGTCTACCGCGAAGGCAAGTATATCGATGCGGCCGGCCTGTCGTTCCGCGACTTCCTCGCTGGCAAGCTGGGCGTGCTGCCCGGCGAAAAGCCGACGGTCGCCGATTGGAAAGACCATCTGTCGACCGCTTTCCCCGAAGTGCGGTTGAAGGGCTATCTCGAGATGCGTGGCGCCGATGGCGGGCGCTGGGACCGCATTTGCGCGCTGCCGGCCTTCTGGGTCGGGCTGCTCTACGACGATGTCGCGCTCGATGCGGCGTGGCAGCTCGTCAAGGGCTGGACGCCGGCGGATCATGCGCAACTGCGCGCCGATGTGCCGCGGCTGGCGCTGCACGCCGCCAGCCCCAACGGCGGTACCTTGCAGGACCTTGCCAAGACCGTACTCGACATTGCCGACAAGGGCCTGGCGCGGCGCGCGCGGCTCAACAAGATGGGCGATACCGAACAGGGTTTCCTCAACCCGTTGCGCGAGATTGCTGCCAGCGGCCTGACCAATGCCGATCGCATGCTGGCGTTGTACGAAGGTGGCTGGGGCGGCGATGTCGCAAAGGTGTATGCCGCCGAAAGTTATTGATCGGGAACGCTGGCCGGCTTTGGTCGTTGTGGTGCGGTAGCATCGAACGGAGTTCGCGACATGTTGAAATGGGCCGCAATTTTCGCCGTCATCGCCCTGATAGCGGGCGTGCTGGGCTTCGGCGGCATCGCCGGCGCCGCCTGGGGCATTGCCAAGCTGTTGTTCTGGGTCTTCATTGCGATCGCGGTGATCCTGTTCGTCCTCGGGCTGACGATCTACAAAAGCGTCACCTGACGCGTTACAGCCCGCGCCGCGCCGCCGCGTAAAGCGCGATGGCCGCGGCGTTGGAGACGTTCAGGCTCTCCATCGCAGCGCTGATCGGCAGCCTGGCGAGTTGATCGCAACGCTCGCGGGTCAGCGGGCGCATGCCTTCGCCTTCGGCGCCGAGGATCAGGCAGGGTTGCGTCTTCGCCATGGCCGATTCGAGTTCGGCATCGGCGGTGCCATCGAGCCCGATGCGCCAGAAACCGGCCTCGCCGATTTCATCGAGCGCGCGGGCGAGGTTGACCACCCGGCTCCATTTCAACGTTTCGAGCGCCCCCGAAGCGGACCGCGCCAGCACGCCCGATTCGCCCGGAGCGTGGCGATCCTGGGTCACCAGCGCGCGAGCGTTGAAGGCGGCAGCGCTCCGCATGATCGCGCCGACATTGTGCGGATCGGTCACCTGGTCGAGCACGATGATCGGCCGGTTTTCACCATCACGGGCGGCATCGGCAAGGATATCGCCGAGCCAGACCGATTCAAGCGGCTCGACCTCGAGCACGAAGCCCTGGTGCGGCGCATCAGGCGGCACCAGCCGGCCGAGATCATGGTCATCGCCATACTGGACGTTGAGGCCCTTGGGGATGACCACGGTCTTGGCGGTCTGCGGCGTCAGATAAAGCTTGCGGAACAGGCGTTCCGGATTGTCCAGCGCCGCAAATACTGCGTGCCGCCCGTACAGGCGTGGGTATGTGCTCTTCGGCCCATGATTTTTCGTGACTGGTCTGCGTCCCATGGGCCGGGGGCATAGCGCGCAAATCGCTGCGTGTCATGCAGCGACATGGCAGGGGTGGTTCAGCGTGGGGCCGTCGCTGCCGTGACGGCAGCGTCGAACTCGGCTTCGTTCATGCCGATCTTCAGTGCGGTGCCGTCGGCGACGAACGCCGTCTGCGGCAGCTTGACCGCGCCCTTGGGGGTTTGCAACTCGACAAGGCCAGCCGCAACGCTGGTGACGGTGCCAAGCGTGGCACCGTTGACGCCGTGGACCACGGTGCCGGCCTTGAGCGCCGCGGTGAGCGCTGCGGCCGCGGCGGCATCGGCCTGCGCGCCGAAATCATCGACCTGTGCCTTGGTAGCCGACAGGATCGGGCCCTTGGCACCGGCGCCGAAGGAATTTGCCGGAATGGCAACCTTGTGGGTGCCGGTGTCGACGATCGCCGAATCGCCCGACATGCCGGTGATCTTGCCGATCTCCCCGCCGCTGGTGTCGAAAACCGTATCGCCGGCCTTAACCGGTGCGGGCGTCTGTGCGCCGGCCGCCGTGGCGACGGCAATGGAAAGGCCAATCAGGCAGGTCTGGATAATGCGCATCGTTTTTTCTCCTCCACTCGGGAATAAAGATGCACAAGCAGGCCTGATGGCACCATGGCGGTAGCGCGCAACGCGTCGACATGACACGGTTTCGCGACAGGCTGACCGAAACGACCCGAATTGGCGGTGGCGAAAATGGTGGAGGGGGTTGGATTTGAACCAACGTAGGGAAAACCCGGCAGATTTACAGTCTGCTGCCATTGACCGCTCGGCCACCCCTCCACGTTGCTCACGCTGAGACTTTCGCTTGGCGCACGAAAGAGCGGGCCTAGTGGCGAATGGGGCGGCAGGTGTCAACTTCTTTGCCAAATATCGTTCAACTCCGGTCGGGCACCACCCGGTCACGGCCCATGCGCTTGGCGCTGTACAGCGCCTTGTCGGCGCGATCGATCAGGCTGTCGGCGTTGTCATCGAGGCGATCGCCGGCAACCCCGGCGGAAAAACTGATCCGCCCCATGCTGGAGCCATCGCTGGCATTGCGGATGATCTGGCCGGCGAGTTCGGCGCGGACGCGGTCGATGATCGCGGCAGCGGAGCGGACATCCTGGTCGGGCAGCAGCGCGACGAATTCTTCGCCGCCCAGGCGGCCGACGATGCCGCCCGAAGGCGCGATTCGATCGGCGACATGGCGGGCCACGAAACGCAGCACGTCATCGCCAAGGGCGTGGCCGAAGCGATCGTTGAAGCGCTTGAAATGATCGATATCGAGCATGGCGGCAGACAGTTTTTGCCCCGATGCACGGGTTTCCCCCTGTAGCCGTTCGAGTGTTTCGAACGTGCCGCGGCGATTGAGCACCCCGGTCAGCTGGTCGGTGATCGCGGCGCGTTCGGCGGCGCCGAGTTTTTCCAGCAGCGCGCGTGCTTCGGTGGCGGCGGCGGCGAGCTCGCCTTCCAGCCGGGCGTTGGCCGATTGCATGGTTGCCGTTGCAGCACCAAGTTGTTCGAGCAGCGCCGCCAGGCCATTGGCGTCGAGTGGGCTGCCGAGCGCGGCGCCACCATCGGCAATGGCGCGGCCATAATCGGCAAGATCGGTGCGTCCGGCCTCGATGCGGTGGGTCAGGGCTTCGGCCTGGTCGTGCGCCGCCTCCACGAGCGCCTGGACTTCGGCACGACCGACTTCGCCGCAATGCGCCCGGCGCAATGCCGTGATGGCGGCAAGATCGAGCGCGCCATGGGTGATGGCGGTATCGACCGCCAGCGACAAGTCGTGGTTTTCATCGCGGACATAGCGCCACAACAGGTCATAGACATCGGGCTGCGGCGGCAGGCCGGTGGCCAGCACCAGCGCGCGGATCTGGTCGAACCAGTGCAGGGCGGGGTTGCCCGGGGGGGCGGCCGTCGCATCCGCCACCAGCCGACCCATGTCCATCGTCATTGCCCATCTCCGTGCTGCACGATCGTTGGAACGGCGCGGGGGCAGGCGGGTTAAGGCGGATTTTTCGATGGCCGGGCGAGGCTGGAGCGCGCTGGAGCGGGTAGCGGGGATCGAACCCGCATCACAAGCTTGGAAGGCTAGTGCTCTACCATTGAGCTATACCCGCGCTGCCGACACCTGTGTGCGCTTACAGCGCGTCGCGACGGGTTTCAACCTTTCGGAACGCGCGCGGCATGCGGGCGCCTGTTACCGCCCTTGCGCTGCCCCGAAGCCATCGGTATAGCCCGCAGCCCGACCCTAGGAGTGTAGCTCAGTTGGTAGAGCATCGGTCTCCAAAACCGAGGGCCGGGGGTTCGAGCCCCTCCACTCCTGCCAGTCCCGCTTGAAAAAGCGAGGCCGGCGACAGACTTGCAAGGGATAGGCCGGGTCGGGCCAATCCGATCGGGCACCGGTTGTCCGCTCCGTCAACCGGAGCAACAGCCGGATTTTGGTGTTTGCTGTGGTTTGATTTGACAAGAGTAAGTGATTCGATGGCAATCGACGTGAAGGCGAAGCCGGTTCCGACCGCACCAAAGCCCCGGGTGACCCCGGGCGAATTCGTGCGCCAGGTGCGTGCCGAAATCGCCAAGGTGACGTGGCCGACGCTGCCCGAAACCGTGCGCATGACGATCATGGTGCTGATCATGACATCGCTGCTGTCGGTGTTCTTCGTCGGTATCGATCAGGTGCTGGGCCGGATCGTCAAATTCCTGCTCAGCCTCGCTGCTTAAGGTTAAGGACCAACATGTCGCGCTGGTACATCATCCATGCCTATTCGGGTTTCGAGAACAAGGTCCGCGAAGCGATCCTGACCGAGGCGACCCGCAAGGGCCTCGATGTGTTCATCGATGAAGTCTCGGTGCCGACCGAAACGGTGAATGAAGTCTTCAAGGGCAAGAAGCGCGCCGTCGAGAAGAAGGTCTTTCCGGGCTATGTGCTCGCCAAGCTCGATATGACCGACGATGTCTACCACCTCGTCAAGAACACGCCCAAGGTGACCGGTTTCCTGGGCCAGCAGAACAAGCCGCAGCCAATTTCGGAAGCCGAAGCGGCGCGCATCCTGAACACCAAGGCCGAGGAGATCCCGGCCGCCAAGATGAAGAAGAAGGCGAATTTCGAGATCGGCGACCAGGTTCGCGTCCTCGATGGACCCTTCGCGAGTTTCAACGGCCTGGTCGAGGAAATCGATTACGACCATGGCCGCGTCAAGGTTTCGGTGTCCATCTTCGGTCGGGCCACGCCCGTCGAACTGGGCTTCGAACAGGTTGAAAAGCAGAAGTAAAAAGCTGCATTTCGACCTTCACCGTGGGAGGTCCTTCCGGGCCGCTTGCACCACTACAGGAGAGCCATCATGGCAAAGAAGATTACAGGTTACATCAAGCTGCAGGTGAAAGCCGGCAGTGCCAACCCGTCGCCGCCGATCGGCCCGGCGCTCGGTCAGCGCGGCGTCAACATCATGGAATTCTGCAAGGCGTTCAACGCCAAGACCGAATCCCTGGTCAAGGGCACCCCGATCCCGACCGTCATCACGGTCTATGCCGATCGTTCGTTCAGCTTCATCACCAAGACGCCGCCGGCATCGTTCCTGATCAAGGAAGCCGCCGGCCTCAAGTCGGGCGGCACGACCCCCGGCAAGGGTGCGCCCGCCGGCAAGATCACGACGTCGCAGGTCAAGGCCATCGCCGAAACCAAGATGCCCGATCTCAACGCCAATTCGATCGAGATGGCGATGAAGACGATTGAAGGCAGCGCCCGCGCAATGGGCCTCGAAGTGGTGGAGGGCTAAGATCATGGCACAGTCCAAGAAGGCCAAGGCGCTCGCAGCCGCGGTGAACCCCGAAATGCTGTATGATCTCGATCAGGCGCTGGCGATGGTGAAGGCCAACGCCACGTCGAAGTTCGACGAGACCATTGAAGTCGCCATCAACCTCAATGTCGATCCGCGCCACGCCGACCAGATGGTCCGCGGCGTCGTCACCCTGCCCAAGGGTACCGGCAAGGATGTTCGTGTCGGCGTGTTCGCACGCGGCCCCAAGGCCGATGAAGCCCGGGCTGCCGGTGCCGATGTCGTCGGCGCCGAAGACCTGCTCGAAATCGTCCAGGGCGGCACCATCGATTTCGATCGCTGCATCGCCACCCCGGACATGATGGGTCTCGTCGGTCGTCTCGGCAAGATCCTGGGGCCGAAGGGCATGATGCCGAACCCCAAGCTCGGTACAGTGACGATGAACGTCGGTGAAGCGGTCAAGGCCGCCAAGGGTGGCCAGATCGAATATCGCGTCGAAAAGGCCGGAATCATCCATGGTCGTCTCGGTAAGGCGAGCTTCAGCCAGGACGATCTGCGCGCCAATTTCGACGCGCTGCTCGATGCCGTGGTCAAGGCCAAGCCGTCGGGCGCCAAGGGCAAGTACCTGCAGAAGGTCGCGGTCAGCTCGACGATGGGCGCCGGCGTCCGCGTCGACACCACGACGGTCGGCCACAACATCTGATCAACGATCCGGTCGTGGCACGTGAGCGCCGTGACTGACAGAACTGCGATGGGCCGGGAGCAATCCCGGCCCTTTTCATGTCCGGTGCAGAAAGTGCTCAGTGATCGGGGGCTACGAGTCGGAAGGCGCTGATTCTGATCGCCAACGCTCGCCATGATAATTCCGATAATCGGTTCGTCGCAAATTTGACGCGCCCAATGCCACAATCCTTCCTAAAAAACCAACAATTTACTCTCAATATTTCAATGACATATTTCTATATTTTGTAAATAAACAAAGATACTGTCCATAATATTTTACTGATTGCTGTTAGAAACTGGACCATTTTACACTTTACTAAATAAGTAATTTCTCTACCTGCGGCATGGTGCCTCATGAATTAAAGAAAAATTCTGTGCGTGGGTGCCTAGTTACCGATCAATTATTTCGACGTGATATTCGTCGAATTGACCGGTGCGGAGCGGAACGCGGGAAGCGATTGCCGGACGACAAGAGTGTCCATCGGCTCTGACAGCCATCTCATCGAGATCACTGTCAAATAATTCCGCCGGCGCCAGAACGTGTTTGCTGTCATGTTTGAAAGTCGCTGTCGCTGACTGAATGACATGCGACGTCGATAACAGAAGCATCTGTTCCGACGAACGCGCTATATTGTCAAAGGTCGAAACCAACGTGAAAATCAACAAAATGGCGTTGCCATGGCTGACGGTGCTTGCCTGTGCGTCATCGCCGGTGTCGGCGACGACGGCACTTCTTGGGCAAAACTTGCAAAGCCTGACCACATTTTCCAACACCTATACGACAACGGGCGCCAATTCGTGGATCTATGGCAGTGCGCTGACCGGTGATGTCGGCACGTCGGGGGCCGGCGCCCACATCACGCGCGATTTCACCGCGTTGGGCGCGTCTACAATCGGCGGCGCCGGATCAGCAGTGACCGGCAATATGATTGCTGGCGGCGTACTGACAACGGGTGATGGCGCAACGGTCGGTGGCTTTGCGATTGCCGGCGGAGCAGCGTCGATCGGCGCAAACTCGGTCATCACTGGCTATGTTGCTGCCGATGGCGCGGTTTCGACCGGCGACAGTTCGCGCGTCAACGGCAATATCGATGCCGGCGGTGCGGCGAGCATCGGCGCCAATGCGTCGGTTGGCGGCACGGTTTCTGCCGTTGGCGCCATCTCCCTGTCCGCAAGCAGCACTGTGACAGCAACACAGTCACGGACGACCTCGCCCGTTGACACGCCGGCTCTGACAGCGAGCATTTCGGACAGTGTCACCAGCGATCGGGTAGAGCTTTTGGCAGCGCAGGCCGCGCTTTCGAAGATGGGAACGACGACCTTCCTCGATCCTACCATCGTCACGAACCGTACGCTGCTTTCTGGCGTTTACAGCGCCGCAAGCCTCTCGACCACTGCGGGAACCACCCTCACGCTCGATGGACAGGGTATGGCAAACCAGTTCTGGGTGTTCAATATCACCGATATTCTGGCCACAGGCGCGTCGACCCAGATCGTGCTGATCAATGGCGCCGACAGCAAAAACATCATATGGAACGCGGGCGGCTATGCCAGCCTGGGTGCCAATTCAATTTTCGTCGGTACGTTGATCGCTAGGCAATATATCAGTGTTGGAGCTGCAGCCGAAGTAGCGGGCAGCGGACAATCGTGCGGCGGTATTTTCTCGGCATTGTCGTACATATCGACCGGGGATAGCGCCAAGATCGGTAATGGCGGTTGCAGCGGCATAGCCTCGAACTTCGATGTCGACGACAATGGAGCGGCTTTGTTCCGTGATGTTGCGGACCCCCTGCCCGAGCCGGCGATCTGGGTGTTGTGGCTGACCGGCTTCGGCCTTGTCGGCTGGACGAAGCGCAGAACGCGCTTTCTCAGCGTGGTCGCATGAACGGCGCCGCTCGGCCTGAACGTTGACCGGCGCGACAAATCCTGTATAGGGCGCGGTCTGCCGCAGGTTCGCCTGCGACGTACCGTCCGAGATTACAGGTGTCGGCACCCTTTTGGGTAAAGACTTAAGCATTTGGCCTGCATGAGACGGGGATAGTTTTATACCGGCAGCATCTGATGCGCCGGGCTTGTGATGGCGGATATCTTCCGCCGCAGCAGGCGACGATCCCTCGGACGGGCCGACGGCCCGGGCTCTCCAACAGTTCAGGCTTCCGGCTCAAACCGATATCGCAACCGCGGTATCGGAACCCGTTCCGGTCGCTTGCGGCCGGGATTTTAGCAAGGAGAGAGCATGGATCGCGCTCAAAAATCCGAGCTGATCACTGGTCTTGCCCAGACCTTGTCCGAAACGTCCGTCATTGTGGTCGCCCGCAATCACGGTCTGACGGTGGCCCAGGTCACCGACCTTCGGAACAAGATGCGGCAGGCTGGCGCCAGCTTCAAGGTGACCAAGAATCGCCTTGCGCGCATCGCGCTCGAAGGCACCCCTTATCAGCCGATCGGCGACATGCTGACCGGCCCGACCGGCTTTGCCACGTCGACCGATCCGGTCGCTGCGGCCAAGGTGGCGGTGGCGTTCGCCAAGACGACCGACAAGTTCGAAATCGTCGGCGGCGCGATGGGGGATACGCTTCTCGACGTGAATGGCGTCAAGGCCCTGGCCGAACTGCCGTCGCTCGACGAGCTTCGCGCCAAGATCATCGGTCTGGTCAATGCCCCGGCAACCAAGCTCGCCCAGCTGGCCAATGCGCCTGCCGGCAAGCTCGCCCGGGTGTTTGCGGCTTATGCCGACAAGGACGCTGCGTAACATTCCGGCCATTCCGGCCATCACAAGAACATTAGATCTGGAGAAATTTCATGGCTGACCTCAATGCAATCGTCGAACAGCTTTCGGCGCTGACCGTTCTCGAAGCGGCTGACCTTGCCAAGATGCTCGAAGAAAAGTGGGGCGTTTCGGCCGCCGCTGCCGTCGCCGTTGCCGGCCCGGCTGCTGCTGCTGCTCCCGCCGCTGAAGAAAAGACCGAATTCGACGTCATCCTGACCGGCGACGGTGGCAAGAAGATCAACGTCATCAAAGAAGTCCGCGCCATCACTGGCCTCGGTCTGACCGAAGCCAAGACGCTGGTCGAATCGGCGCCGAAGGCGATCAAGGAAGGCGTCAACAAGGCCGAAGCCGACAAGCTGAAGGCCCAGCTCGAAGCCGCTGGTGCGACTGTCGAACTGAAGTAAGCCGCAGCGCCGCGTGCGGGTAGCGCAAGCTACGCGCCGACAGGCGCAAGGCCGGCCAGCCGGACGGCGAAGCCTCCGCTTTGCCGAACCGGTCGGACGTAAGGACGCGGCTTTGCCGCGGCCCCAAGCAAAAGAAGGGGCGGTCTCGCAAGGGACCGCCCCTTTCTTGTAAGCACGCTGTGGCTTCGATAACCTCCTTTGGCAAAAGAGGCCTTGCCATGCCCACCCTCGCCAGCCAGTTCATCCACCTCGGCCGCGACGCCACCGCCATCCCGCAGCCACCCTTCACCGACGGGTCGTGGTACCAGGCCTATGGCACCCGCCACGACAGCGAAGGCCCGGACGGCCGGCTGGTCGCGCAATGGACCTTCACCGCCGACTGGGACGGCTGGGAAATGCATCCGCATGGCGAAGAAGTCGTGATCTGCACCGCCGGCGCCATCACCCTGTACCAGGAATTCGCCGATGGCCGCACCGCCTGTGTCGTGCTCGGCCCGGGCGACTATGCCATCAACCCGCGCGGCTGCTGGCACACCGCGGATGTTTCCGACAGCGCGACGGCGGTTTTCATCACACCCGGGCTTGGCACCCAGGGCCGGCCGCGCTGACGCAAAAAGGGCGCCCCCGAAGGAGCGCCCTTGCCGATCGGGATCTGCCCGATCCTAGAAGTGAAAGATCACCCCGGCCATCGGGCGGATGCTCTTCATGTCATAGGTTTCCATCGAAATGCGCAGGCGCGGACCGGCACGGCCGGTGACACCGCCGAGACCGATGTCGCGCGGGCCGACTTCGACGCCCAGGCCATAAACCCAGTCATCGCGATTGACGAAACTGCGATCGGCCTTGGCATCGATCCAGGTACGGCCGAAGCTGCCGTAGATGAGGCCGCTGTCACCGACACGCACGCCGGCGCGGGCACGTGCACCATATTCCCACTTCATGTCGCCAAAACTCTTGGCACCGAAACCTTCGACGCCGATGAACAGTGGCCCAAGCGGCAGGTTGGCGCCGAGCACGCCTTCGATCTGGGCGCCATCGAAACGCTGGCCATTCGGGCCGGTAAAGCCGGCCTTGCGGTCGAAGCTGTGATAGCCGCCGAGGACACCGAAATAAGGCTCGAAGCCGAACAGGCTCGATCCATCGGATGTGGTCGCGCCGGTGGTGGTGTCGGTGGTGGAATCCTGCGCCAGGGCAGGTGTCGCAGCGGCGATCGCAAGCACGCCGGCCATGATGAGAATACGCATTTGGTAATCCTTGAGCTGCAAAACAGAACAACCGCACCGCAGCACAGTCTGGCGTCTAAAGCCCCGGGGCGCGGGAACGGTTCCCTGCTGCGGCAACGGCAACATCGGGTGTTGCCGATCGGAAACACCCGGAAGTTGGGCGGAACACGCTGACCGGTTTCGGATTTCCCCTTTCCAAAAATCACTGCCCGGCCTATATGGCTTTTACAGGAATACCCGATGCCCGCGTGCGGTCATCGTCCTCCCGCCCTCGGGACACGGTTCGGATCTGGTGCGATCGAACCGCGACGAATAGGGGGCACGGAGGCTGCAACGCCCAAGGCCCGTACGGCATTCGGTTGATCCGAAAGCTGTGCGGTTTTCGTCGTCAATGGGGCAACCCGTTGATGGGTAAAGATTTTGAGAGGCGACCGATCACCATGGCCACCCAGCTGAAGCAGCCCAATATTTTTAACGCGCGCCGCCGCATCCGCAAGGATTTCGGCAAGATCGGTGAGGTCGTGCAGATGCCGAACCTCATCGAGGTGCAGCGCGAATCATACGAGCATTTCCTGCGGTCGAACCCGGCGATCGGTTATGTCTCGGGCCTGGAAAAGACGCTGCGTTCGGTTTTCCCGATCCGCGATTTCGCCGGCACCGCCGAACTGGACTTCGTGCATTACGAACTCGAAGAGCCCAAGTATGACACCGACGAATGCCGCCAGCGCGGCATGACCTATGCCGCGCCGATGCGCGTCACGCTGCGCCTGATCGTCTTCGAAGTCGACGCCGATACCGAAACCCGCTCGGTGCTCGATATCAAGGAGCAGGACGTCTACATGGGCGACATGCCGCTCATGACGCACAACGGCACCTTCATCATCAACGGTACCGAGCGTGTCATCGTCTCGCAGATGCACCGCTCGCCGGGCGTTTTCTTCGATCACGATCGCGGCAAGACCCATGCATCGGGCAAGTATCTGTTCGCCGCACGGGTTATCCCGTATCGCGGTTCGTGGCTTGATTTCGAATTCGATGCCAAGGACATCGTCAACGTCCGCATCGATCGCAAGCGCAAACTGCCGGTCACCAGCCTGTTGTACGCGCTCAACTGGAACTCGGAAGAAATCCTCAACGCCTTCTACAACCGCGTCACCTGGGTGCGCGGCCATGGCTCCAGGGGTGAAGCCGGCTGGGTCGTGCCCTTCGTCGAAGCCAACTGGCGCGGCCAGAAGCCGACCTTCGATATCGTCAATGGCGAAACCGGCGAAGTCGTCTTCCCGCTTGGCACCAAGATCACGCCGCGCATCGCGCGCAAAGCTGTTACCGACGGCCTGTCGACGCTGTTGATCCCGACCGAGGAAATCTTTGGCCGCTACAGCGCCTTTGACCTGATCAACGAAGCCACCGGCGAAATCTACATCGAAGCCGGTGACGAGCTCACCGCCGAGAACCACGACAAGATTGACAAGGCTGGCCAGTCTTCCATCGAACTGCTCGACATTGATCAAGTCTTGCGGCATGATTGTGTCGATTTCAACGCTCGACATGCGTTCCTTGACGGCGCGCTCCATGCGCAGCAGGCCGACGCGATACTGGTTTTCCAGCAGTTCGCCGACCGAACGCACACGGCGGTTGCCGAGGTTGTCGATGTCGTCGATTTCGCCCTTGCCGTCCTTCAGATTGACCAGCGTCTTGATGACTTCCAGGATGTCCTCGCGGCGCAGTACGGTCATGTCGTCGGCGACATCGAGGTCGAGACGCATGTTCATCTTGACGCGGCCGACGGCCGAGAGGTCGTAGCGGTCGGCATCGAAGAACAGGCCATAGAACATGGCTTCGGCGGTTTCGCGGGTCGGCGGCTCGCCGGGGCGCATGACGCGGTAGATTTCCGAAAGCGCATGGTCACGCTCTTCGACCTTGTCGGCCATCAGCGTGTTACGGATCCACGGACCCACCGAAACATGATCGATATCGAGCAGCTCGATCGACGACTGGCCCGACTTGTCGATCTTTTCGAGGTTTTCAGCGGTGAGCTCGTCACCGGCCTCGATGTAGATTTCGCCAGTCGCTTCGTTGATGAGGTCGAACGCCGAGTAACGGCCGAAGATTTCCTCGGTCGGAATCAGCAGCGTCGTCAGGCCATCGGTGACCGCCTTGCGGGCGATGCGCGGCGTGATCTTGGTGCCGAGCGGGAAGACGACTTCGCCGGTTTCGCCATTGACGATATCGAAGGTCGGCTTCTGGCCGCGCCAGTTGGC
>JANPKK010000030.1:0-17784 GCA_031426015.1 Alphaproteobacteria bacterium | reverse complement strand
AGCGGCAGGCCGCGGAGGTGACGCGCGGCGAGGAAGGCGAAGGCTTCGGCTTCCAGGAAGTCGCCGCGCCA
Organism: Alphaproteobacteria bacterium; assembly: GCA_031426015.1. GTDB lineage: Bacteria > Pseudomonadota > Alphaproteobacteria > Sphingomonadales > Sphingomonadaceae > Sandarakinorhabdus. The sequence goes on along the minus strand of JANPKK010000030.1, from coordinate 17,713 downwards.
GCCGACGGCCTCGACGCGCTCGACCGGCGCGTGAAGGACCTGCTGGAGCGCGCGCATCAGCACCGGATTGCGCCGGCCGCCGCCGCAGACCAGCCAGCGCGTGGGGGTTTGAGGAAAGTGGTTGGCGGCGAGGCCGATCGTGTGGGCGGTGAAGGCGGTCAGGGTCGCGGCGCCGTTCTCGGCGGTGAGGCCGCGCACGGGGGCGGTGGAGAAATCCATCCGGTCGAGCGATTTGGGCGGGGCGAGGTCGAACCAAGGCAGGTCGAGCATCGCGGTCAGTACCGATTCATGCGCGCTGCCCGATGCCGCAATGGCGCCGCCCTTGTCATAGCGGCGGTCGCTGTACGTCGCGATCCAGTCGTCGATCAGCGCGTTGGCCGGACCGGTATCGAAACTGCCCCATTGGTCGCCGGCGAACCAGGTGAGGTTGCCCACCCCGCCGAGATTGAGCACCCCGAGCGGCCGGCCCAGCCCTTCCGAGCGGGCGCGGTGATAGCCCGGTGCCAGCGGTGCGCCCTGGCCGCCGGCGGCGACATCGGCGGAGCGGAAATCATAGGCGACCGGGATGCGCGTCGCGGCGCGGAGCAGCGCGCCATCGCCGATCTGCCAGGTCCAGCGTCTATCCGGGCGGTGTGCGACGGTGTGGCCGTGAAAGCCGATGATCGCCACAGCCTCGCGGTCGGTGCCGGTCGCGGCAAGCAGGCGGTGGACGGCGATGGCGTGGAGGCCGGTCAATTCGGCAGCGACGGCGTCGATCAGCGCATCGGGGCCGGGGGCGTGGAGCTCGAGCGCGTGGGCGGCGGCGTCTTTCAACCGCTGCACGAAATCGGGTTCATAGGGGATCGACAGGAAACCGCGCGGGATGACGAGGCCTTCGCCATCGGTGTCGATCAGCGCGGCGTCGATGCCATCCATCGAGGTGCCGGACATGAGGCCGAGGGCGGTGATGAGCTTGGTCATGGGGGGGAGGATAGCGGTGCGCAACCATGCTGTCAGTACCCCTCTCCCGCCGGCGGGATAGGCGAGACGCGCAGCGTCGCGGAGGCGACCTTCGTCGCGGGCGCGCCGGGTGAGGGTGTACCCGAGTGTCAACACGAGGAGAACACCCTCACCCGGGCCGGCTACGCCAGCACCCCCCTCTCCCGCAAGCGGGAGAGGGGGGTGCTGGCGCCGCGCTTCGTCTTTGATTAAGCGTGCGCCATGACTTACCAATCGACCTTCCTCAAGGCGCTCGATGCGCGCGGTTTCATCCACCAGGTCACCGATGCGGCAGCGCTCGATGCTGCGGCGTCGAAGGGCGTCGTCACCGCCTATGTCGGCTATGATTGCACGGCGCCGAGCCTGCATATCGGCAATCTTGTCTCGATCATGATGCTGCGCCACCTGCAACAGGCCGGGCATCGCCCGATCGTGCTGATGGGCGGCGGCACCACCAAGGTCGGCGATCCGTCGGGCAAGGACGAAGGCCGGCAGCTGCTCGACGATGCGCGCATCGCCGCCAACAAGGCGAGCATCAAGCGCATCTTCGAACGCTTCCTGTCGTTCGATGACGGCCCGACCGGCGCGATCATGACCGACAATGACGAATGGCTGTCGGGCCTCGCCTATATCCCGTTCCTGCGCGATATCGGCCGGCATTTCTCGGTCAACCGGATGCTCAGCTTCGATTCGGTCAAGCTGCGGCTCGATCGCGAACAGCCGCTGTCGTTCCTCGAATTCAACTACATGATCTTGCAGGCCTATGATTTCCTCGAACTGTCGCGCCGCCATGGCTGTGCGCTGCAGATGGGTGGCAGCGACCAATGGGGGAATATCGTCAACGGCACCGACCTGATCCGCCGCGTCGATGGCGGCGAGGCGTTCGGCCTGACGACGCCGCTGATCACCCGCGCCGATGGCGCCAAGATGGGCAAGACCGCGGCGGGCGCGGTGTGGCTGCACGAGGATTCGCTGCCGGGATTCGATTACTGGCAGTTCTGGCGCAACACCCATGATGCCGATGTCGCGCGATTTCTGAAGCTGTTCACCGACATGCCGCTCGCCGAGATCGACGCGGTGATGGCCGGCGATATCAACGCGGCGAAGGTGGTGCTGGCGACCGAGGCGACGGCGCTGTGCCGGGGCCGTGCGGCGGCGGAAGCGGCGGCGGCGACCGCGGCGGCGACCTTTGCCGGCGGCGCGGGCGAGGATTTGCCGAGCTATGCCGTGGCGGCGCCGGTGACGATCATCGACGCGCTGGTGGGGTTGAACTTCGCCGCGTCGAAGGGCGAAGCGCGGCGGCTGGTCGCCGGCGGCGGCGCGCGGGTCGATGGCGCGGCGGTGGCGGACGAGGCGGTGCTGGTCGCGCCCGGCGCGCGGGTTTCGGCGGGCAAGAAGCGCCATGGGGTGATTACGGGCTTGTGAACCTCAACTCCCTCCCCCCTGCGGGGAAGGCGAGAGACGACGTAGCCGGCCCGGGGTTGGGGGTTGCGTCTTTGGTATCGACAGGCGCAACCCCCACCCCGCTCGCTGCGCGAGTCGCCCTCCCCGCAGGGGGGAGGGAGTCAGTTCGGCGCCCCCCATTTGCGTTCGAACGCCCAGACGTCCTCGAACCCGATCAACCGGCAGAACTCGTTGAAATCGAACAGCCCCTCCGGTTGTCCGACGCCCTGGTCCTTCAACCCGCGCAGCGCCTGTTCCATCGCCGCGGCCGCCGCGAGCGAGGTCAGCGACGGATAGATCGCATAGGCAAAGCCGATCTCGGCGAGCACCGACGTGTGCGGCACCGGCGACAGGCCGCCGTTCGACATGTTGGCCATCACCGGCACATCGAACCCAGCGCAGGCGCGGCGCATTTCCTCTTCGCTTTCCAGCGCTTCGGGGAAAACCACATCGGCGCCGGCTTTCGCATAGGCCTCCAACCGCCGCATCGCGCCGTCGAAGCCTTCGCTCTGCCGGGCATCGGTGCGGGCGATGATGAGGAAGTTGGTCTTGTCCGCGCGCGCGTCGCCGGCCACCTTGATCTTGGCGACCATGTCCTCGACCGGGATCACGCGGCGGAACGGCGTATGGCCGCATTTCTTGGGGAATTCCTGGTCCTCGATCTGGATGGCGGTGACCCCGGCGGCTTCATAGCCCTTCACCGTGTGGTGGACGTTCAAAAGCCCGCCATAGCCGGTGTCGCCATCGGCGATGACGCCGGCGGTGCTGGTCTGCACCAGTGTCGCCATGCGGTTGCGCATTTCGGTGTAGGTGGCGATGCCGGCATCCGGCAGCCCCCACGCCGAGGCGGTGAGCCAATAGCCGGTGCCATAGACAAGATCGAAACCGACCTTGTTGGCGATGACCGCGGCGATCATGTCCTGGATGCCGGGCATGACGAAGAACTGTTTCGAAGCGAGTTTTTCGCGAAAAATCGGGTTCGCCATCGTCAGATCTCCACGGTCCGGCAGTCGTAATCGAACAGCCCGAGCGATTCCTCGTTGCGCAGCTTGCCGAGCCCGAACATGTCGGTATCGGCGCCTTGCATGCGATCGGCATTGGCGTTCGATTCGGCCTGGATGAAGCTGGCGCGGGCGTGGCGGGCGGCTTCATAGCGCTGCAAACCGGCTTCGGGTGTGTCGGCCAGCGCCATGGCGCGGGCGATCACCACGGCATCCTCGATGGCGCAGGCGGCGCCCTGGCCGAGGAAGGGCGTCATGGCATGGGCAGCGTCGCCGAGCAGCGCGACGCGGCCATCGGTGACCCAATGCGGCAGCGCGGTGCGGGCGTTGATCGCCCAGCGGAAGTGCGGCACCGTCTCTGCCGCCGCGATCATCGCCTGGACCTCGTCGCACCAGCCGGCATAGGTGGCGGCAAGCTCACCGGGCCGCGCCGGGATCGTCCAGCCTTCGTCGGGCCATTCGTCGCTGCGCGCGAAGAATACCAGGTTGAGCAGCCGCGAATGGCGCACCGGATAGCGGGTGATCATCCGCCCCGGCCCGACATGGACCCCGGGCCATTCGCCGAGCGGCGCGAGTTCGGGGGTCATCGGCACGACGGCGCGCCAGGCGACATGGCCGGTAAAATGCGCCGCCTGGGCTTCGAAGCGCTGGCGGATGGCGGATTTGAGGCCGTCGGCGCCGATCAGCACATCGGCGTCGATGCGCCTGCCATCGGCAAGGACGGCGGTTGTCCCCTCGCTCGCCACCACTGGTGCGTTTGCCTGCAACTGAACCCCGGCATCGCGCGCGACGGCGAGCAGGATCTGGTGGAGATCGGCGCGGTGGACATAGACGTAGGGCGCGCCATATTTGGCCCGCGAATCGCCGCGTTCCATCGCGAACAGCGTGCGGCCGTCCTGCCAATGCTGGATGCGCTGGCGGGCGGGCTCGACCCCGGCGGCGGCAACGGCCTCCTGGCAGCCGATGAAATCGAGCCCGCGCATGGCGTTCGGCGACAGCGTCACCCCGGCACCGATCTCGCCGAAGGCCGAGGCGGCTTCGAGCAGGCGGACCGGAAAGCCGGCTTGCGCCAGCGCGGCGGCCGCGGTCATGCCGCCGATGCCGCCGCCGGCGATGAGGATGGCGGGTTTCACAGGCCGAGCACTCCGGGGTTCATCAGGTTTTGCGGATCGAGCTGCGCCTTGATGGCGCCGAGCAGCGCGGATGCCGCTGGGTCGAGCCGGGCCTGATAGGGATAGGCGCGGCCGATCTGGAAATGCGCCGAGCCATGTGCGTCCATCAGTGCGATGAGTTCGGCCTTGAAGCGATCGATGAAGGCGCGGGCTTCGGGGTTGGTGGGGTAGGCAGGGATGGTGGCGAGATGCTCGGGACCCAGCACTTCATCGTGGAGCGACGTGCGCGCATCGGGCCAGTAGAGGGCAATTTCGAAAAGCAAGGCACCGCTGCCGACGCTGGAAAACATCTTGCCGGTCCAGATGCCGAGCCGATCCATTTCGGCGCGATTGGCGGCGATGAAGGCTTCATACGCCGTATTGAAAGCCAGGGCGTGCGCGTGCGGGAAGATGCCGTGTACCGGCACCCAGCGCTCGCCCTTCGGCCCCAGGATATTGTGCAGCGGCGCGAACGGCATGGCGCGCACGAAGGCCGGCACGCTGTTGGCGATCTCTATGCCGTGCGGCGCGATGATCTGGCGCAGCCGCGCGGCCTTGGCGCTGGCTTCGGCAGCGCTGCTGCCTTCGACGATGTAATGGACGGAGTAGGCGGCGACGCGCAGATCGCGTTCGCCGGCGACGGCCATCTTGGCCAGTTGCCGCACTCCGGCACCGAACGATGGCGCTACGCGCAACACCCCGCAGGCGATCGCGAGGCGCGAGGCGAGCCCGGTCTGGCGCTCGATCTGGCCCTGCGACAGCGCCTGGTCGAAGCTGAAATGCGTGTCGTCGAGCTCCTCGCGCACTGCGGCGTGGATCGCGGCGTGATAGGCTGCGAAATCGGCAAAGGCGAAGGACAAGGTTTCGAACGCCGGAGCGATGGCGATGAGCGGTAGGGTAATCGCGATTTTCAGCCCGAGCGCGCCGCAATCGCCGGTAAAAAGCCCGGTCATGTCGGGGCCATGAAAGCGCGTTGCGGGCGAGGAGGCAGTGTTCATCATGCTGCCATCGGCGAGCACGACTTCGATCCCTGACACGGATTGCGCCGAAATGCCGTGGCGGCCGCTGCCATGGCTGATCGTGTTCTGGCTGATGCTGCCGCCGATTGTGGCCGCCAGCCCGGAAAAGGGGCCCCAGAACCGCGTGCGCAAGCCATGTGCAGCGAGCGCGTCCTTCAATGCCGACCAGGTGACCCCGGCGCCGACGCGGACGCTGGCGTTGGCGGTGTCGATTCCGATGCTGTCGAGGCCCGCCATGTCGAACAGTACATGCGGTCCGGGGTGGAGATAGCCATCGGTGTAGGATGCGCCGCCTCCACGCGGCACCATCGTGACACCGGCGGCGGCGCAGAGTCGGACAGCGGCTTGCACTCCGGCGCCATCGAACGGGCGGACGACGCAAACTGGTGTGGCGCCCTGCGCGAAAATATCCTGGCCGAAAAGCGCGCGGCGGGCGGGATCGACCGAAACAACTTCGCCAAGCGCTGCGACCAGATCGGCGACCAGTGTGGCCTGCTTGTCGATGGTTTCGCTGCGCATCGCACCACTAGGCGCATCCGTCGCCGCGCAGCCAGCCCCGCGGGGTGCAAATGGCCGCAACGTGGATAATTGCGCGCCGCCGCCGCGCTGCTATGAAACGCGCAGGGGGCCGAACCGCATGACAATAGCCGACAGTTTCACCTTGCCATTGGGGCAGCAATTCCAGAACCGCGTTGCCAAGGCGGCGATGACCGAGGGGCTCGCCGATCGTGACGGGCTGCCCAATGACGGCCATGTCCGGCTGTACCGGCGCTGGGCGGCGGGGCGGATCGGCCTGTCGATCACCGGCAATGTCCAGATCGACCGGTTGCACCTCGAACGCCCCGGCAATGTCGTTGTCGACGGGCCGTTGACCCCGGAAGCAAAGGCGGCCTGGGCGCGCTGGGCGGCGGCAGCGACCGAAAATGCCACCCGCGCCTGGGTCCAGCTCAGCCACGCCGGCCGCCAGACGCAAAAGCCGGTCAATCCTACGCCCAAGGCGCCTTCGGCGGTCCCGCTCGGCCTGCCCGGCGGCATGTTCGGCATGCCGGTGCCGCTCACCGAGGCCGAGATTCTCGATCTCGTCGCACGCTTTGCCACTGCCGCCGTGGTAGCGCGCGAGGCCGGTTTCAACGGCGTGCAGATCCATGCCGCGCACGGCTATCTGTTGTCGCAATTCCTGTCGCCGCTCGCCAACCGTCGCACTGATGCCTGGGGCGGCAGCCTCGAAAATCGCGCACGCTTCCTCGTTGAAGCGATCAAGGCCGTGCGCACCGCGGTCGGCAGCGATTTCGGGGTGGGGGTGAAGCTCAACAGTGCCGATTTCCAGAAGGGCGGCTTTGCCTTCGAAGATTGCATCGAGGTGGCGGCGTTGCTCGTCGACCTGGGCGTCGATCTGCTCGAACTGTCGGGTGGCAGCTATGAACAGCCGGCGATGATGGATTTTGCCGGCATGGAGCCCCCCGAAATCCCCAAACAGGCCTCGACCGCGGCGCGCGAAGCCTATTTCGTCGATCTCGCCAAGGCGCTGATGGCCGGGCGCACGCCGCCGTTGCTGGTGACGGGCGGCTTTCGCTCGCTGCGCGCCATGGAAAGCGCCGTCGCCGACGGCATCGCCATGGTCGGCATCGCGCGGCCGCTGTGCGCGACCCCCGATGCGGTTGCCGATCTGCTCGACGGGCACAGCGATGAACTGCCGCGCCCCGAACAATCACTGCGCATCGGGCCGGGCTGGCTGGGGCCGAATTCGCCGTTCAAGCTGGTGCGCACGATGAACGGGTTTTCGGCACAATCCTGGTATTACGCGCAATTACGCCACATCGCCGCCGGGCGGCCGCCGGTGCCGGGCTTGAACCCGCTGTCGGCGTTCCTGTCGGAAGAACGCGAAGGCAAGGCGCGGCGGGGATAAGCGCCATACGATAGACACGGCTCGCCATTTCGGCCAAGCCCGTGCGATGCGGCGCCTGCTTACCGTCCCCCTGATTTCGCTCGCCTTTCTCACGCTTTATGGCCTGGCCGAAGCGGTGCAGGACGTGCGGCTGGTGCGCTACCGCGTCGCGATTGCCGGGCTCGCAGCGCCCTTGCGCGTGGTGCAACTGTCCGACAGCCATGCCAATTGGGTGAACATGCCGCCGGTGCGCTTGCGGCGTATCGTGGCGGCGATCAACGCCCGCCACCCCGATCTGGTGGTGCTGACCGGTGACTATACCTCAGGACTGGCGCTGACCTGGCCCGATATGTGGCTGTCGGCGGCGGTGGCGCCGTTCGACCTCATCCGCGCGCCATTGGGGGTGGTCGCGGTCCCCGGCAACCATGATGATCCGCACTGGCTGCGGCTGTTGCTGGCGCAGGGCCGCGTGAAATTGCTCGCCGGATCGTCGGTCGATGTCGGGCCGCTGGTGCTCGCCGGCGCCGAATCGATGGCGACGCCGCCCGATCCGCTCGGCAATCTGGCGCGTGGCATCGCTCGCGTTCCGCCGGGCAAGCCGGTGATCGCGCTTGCGCATGAACCCTATGCGTTTCGCACCCTGCCGGCGCGAGTGCCGCTGCTCATTGTCGGGCATACCCATGGCGGGCAGATCCGGCTGCCGGTGATCGGCACGCGCCGTACCGATGCCTATTTCGATAGCCATTTGCGCGGCGTCTATCGGGAACATGGCCAGGTGATGATCGTGTCGTCGGGCGTCGGCACGTCGATCCTGCCGCTGCGCATCGGCGTGCCGCCGGAGATTGTCGAGATCGAACTGGTGCCGGCTATTCCGCGGCCGATGGCGGTGGCGGTGGCGGTGGTGGCGCCGGCGGCGAGAACCCGGCCGTCAGCCAGCCGGCGCTGATCATCTTGCCGATTTCGGTGCCGTCATGGCCCGGGACCAGCGTCAGCGCCGGGTTGGCGAGCGCCAGCTGATGCAGCGCCTGCAACTGGACCAGCACTGTCGGCCGGTCTTCCTTCGCCATGAAATCGGCGACCAGCCGCGATCGTGCCTGCAACCCATCGACATTGCCGGTCAGCGAGGCGGTATCGCCCATGAAGATATACTCATGGCCATCGGCGCGGCGCACATAGACCATCTGCGACCCCGGCGTATGGCCGGCGGCGCGGATCAGCACGACGCCCGGCGCGATCGCCTTCAGCTTGGCAAAGCGCAGCACCTGCACTGCCCGGGCGGCGGGCAGCTTCGCCGCCTGTTCGGGCAGCAGCAGCGCGTGCGGCGCGATGGCGGCGAGCGCCGGGCTGGCAGCGAGCCCGCCGATATGGTCGGGATGTTCATGGGTGACGACGATCGTGTCGGCGGTCTTCAGCGCCGTTTGCAGCCGCGCCCAGGCCGGACGCAAATAGACCGTCGCCCCCGTTGCCCGCGCCGATTTTTCGCCATGCCCGGTGTCGATGATCAGCGAGCGGTCCGGCCAGACCAGGCGATAGCTGGTGCGGATGAGATCGACCGAGCCCCAGTTCGATCCGGCCTGCATGGCGATGCGCGGCACCTGTTGGAGCGATACGACCTCGACTTCGATGCGATCGGGAACGGCACCCGGTATCGTGTCGGCTTCGGCGCGGATTGCCGCAAGATCCAGCGGGAAGCGCCCGCTCGCCATGCGATTGTCGTAGAACAGCCAATAGACCGCCGTCGCCGCCAGCAGAACGAGCAGGATACCGAGCGCGGCCAACCCGCGCCAGACCGTGCGTGCCGTCATTCGGCGGGCAGGAAATCGGGCACCGAAAGATAGCGTTCGCCGGTGTCGTAGTTGAAGCCGAGGACGCGGCTGCCGGGTGGCAGTTCGGGCAGTTTCTGGGCGATGGCCTGGAGGGTGGCACCCGACGAAATGCCGACGAGCAGGCCTTCTTCCTTGGCCGACCGCAGCGCCATCGCCTTGGCGGCGGCCGGATCGACCTGGATGACGCCATCGAGGCATTGGGTGTGGAGGTTGGCCGGGATGAAGCCGGCGCCGATGCCCTGGATCGGGTGGGGGGCCGGCTGGCCGCCCGAAATGACCGGCGATGTGGTAGGCTCGACGGCATAGACCTTCAGCGCCGGCCAGACCGATTTCAACCCTTCGGCGAGCCCGGTGATGTGCCCGCCGGTGCCGACCCCGGTGATCAGCGCGTCGATCGGCGTATCGGCGAAATCCGCCAGGATTTCCTGCGCCGTGGTGCGGACATGGATGGCGATGTTGGCGGGGTTTTCGAACTGGCCGGGCATCCAGGCGCCGGGGGTTTCGGCGACGATCTCGCTGGCGTGCTGGATGGCGCCCTTCATGCCCTTTTCACGCGGCGTCAGCGCAAAGCTGGCGCCGTAGGCGAGCATCAGCCGGCGACGTTCGAGCGACATCGATTCGGGCATGACGAGGATCAGCTTGTAGCCCTTGACCGCAGCGACCATGGCGAGGCCGATGCCGGTGTTGCCGCTCGTCGGTTCGACGATGGTGCCGCCCGGGAGCAGCGTGCCATCGGCTTCGGCGGCTTCGATCATCGCCAGCGCGATGCGGTCCTTGATCGAGCCGCCCGGATTGGCGCGTTCGGACTTGATCCAGACTTCGGCATCCGGAAACAGCCGCGCAACGCGGATATGCGGCGTATTGCCGATCGTGGCGAGAACGTTGGCGGCCTTCATGGCGAAAACTCCTTGGGCTTTCGCCCTCTATACGGTGGCGGGGCGGGACGCGTCACCCGGCAAATCATCCCCGCCGGGACTCCGGCAAATCATCCTCGCCGGGACTCCGGCAAATCATCCCCGCCGGGACTCCGGCAAATCAACCCCGCCGGGACTCCGGCAAATCATCAGCTCCCGGGTCGCGAAATTCATTGGCGCGGCGCAGTTCGGGGAATTGCCAGGCCCAGATGGCAGTGACCGCGACGGCGCCGACCCCGCCGAGCACCACGGCTTCGACAGGGCCGATCCACGCCGCCGACAGCCCGCTTTCGAATTCGCCGAGTTCGTTCGACGCGGTGACGAAGGTCATCGATACCGACGAGACCCGGCCGCGCATCGCGTCCGGCGTGTGCAACTGGATCAATGAGGAGCGGATATAGACCGAGATCATGTCGGCCGCGCCGAGCACGGCGAGCGCGACGAGCGACACCATGAGGTTGGTCGACAGGCCGAAAACGATCGTCGCCACCCCGAAAATGCCGACACAGGCAAACATCACCGGGCCGACGCGGTGGCTGATCGGCCGGAACGCCAGCGCGACGGCGGTGAGCGCCGCCCCGGCCGACGCCGCGGCGCGCAGCGGACCCAGGCCTTCGACGCCGACGTGGAGGATATCCCGCGCATAGACCGGCAGCATCGCGGTGGCGCCGCCCAACAGCACGGCGAACAGATCGAGGCTGATGGCGCCGAGCACGATGCGGTTGTGGCGAACATAGCCGAGCCCTTCGACGAGGCTGCGCCATGGGGTCATCGTCGATCGTTCGGGCCGCGGCACCGGCGTGATGAGGAACAGCCCGGCGAGCGCGCCGAAAAACAGCAGCGCGGCGAGCAGATAGGGGCTCGCCGGGTCGAGCGCATAGAGGAAGGCCCCCAGCGGCGGCCCGATGACGGCGCCCGATTGCCAGCTGATGGCGCTCAGGGCGATGGCGGCGGGCAGGATCTCGCGCGGGACGAGATTGGGTGCCAGCGCCGACAGCGACGGCCCGGCAAAGGCGCGGCCGATACCCATCAGGAAGGCGACGAGGAACAGCGCCGGCAGCGTTACCTGATGGTGGAACGACAGCCAGCCGAGCAGCGCCGCGCACAGGAATTGCAGGGCGATGGCGGCGCGAGCGATATGGCGCCGGTCGACACGGTCGGCGATTACGCCAACGACGAGGGTGAGCGCGAACATCGGCAGGAACTGCACCAGCCCGATCATGCCGAGCAGGAACGCCGCATCGCGCTGGCCGAGGGTCTGGCGCGCAATGTCATAGACCTGCCAGCCGATGACGATGACCAGCATCTGCCCGGCGATCGTCGTCAGGAATCGCGACAGCCAATAGGCGCGATAATTCGGGTAGCGGAAGGGAAGGGGGATGATGGCCACGCGCGCGGTCTTAGGCAGCGGCGACGGCGGCGGCAATGCTTGTGCCGGGCGGTTGGCGGCAACACAAATCGGTTGTTAACATTTTATTAGGTAATCCGTTCACTCTATGCTAGAGCGCCTGCATTGAATGCGAATTGCCTTGCAGGCGTGTTCGCCAAGGGGGTTTTATGGTCAGTGTTCGGAGCGCTTGCGGTTATCTGCTTGCCCTGTGTTTTTGTGCCGCGGCGCTGATCCTGTCGGGGATCGCCTGGTTCGGGCTCGAAGCCGCGATGGGTTGGGAATGGGCGCTGATCGCCGTGGCGCTCAGCGCCATCGTGTCGCTCAATGCACCGCTGCTGATCGGGCTGTATCTTTATGCGCAGCACCAGTTCGGCTGGCCGATGCCGCAAGCGTTGGCGTTCGCGCTGCCGGCGCTGTTCCTGCTGACCCCGGCGATCGCGCGCGAAAGCTTCGGTTACCTGGTCCGCATCGGCCAGCCGCGCTACTGAACGGGGTGCATCGATAATCGAAAAACACCCCGGTTCGCGCGGGGGTGTTTTCGTGTTTTTCAGGCCGGCATGACTTCGATGAAGCTGTCGAGCACGCGCTTGGCGCCGGCGTGCTCGAAATCGATTTCCAGCTTGTTGCCTTCCACCGCGGTGATGACGCCCTTGCCGAACTTGCTGTGGAATACCTTCGATCCGACCGCGACATCGCTGCGGCCCTTGAGCCCCACCGAAACCGCGCTGGCGCGGACATCTAGCGTTCTTTGCTGCGGCGCCGGCCGGCCGCGCCCGCCCATCGCGCTATCGCCGAATCCACCCTGCGTTGCCGCCCGTGCCCAGCCTGGACCGCGCCCGGTGCCGCGCGAGACGTCGCCGAACGGATCACCGCCCTGGCCAGCCCCCGCCAACGCGGCGCGCCACAGGCTCGGGCCGCCGCTCATCGTGCTGGTCACGTCGATGCTGGCGGCGGGCAATTCGGCGATGAAGCGCGACGGGATCGATGCCGTCCATTGGCCATAGACCTGGCGGTTGGCAGCGTGGATGATCGTGGCGCTGCGCCGGGCGCGGGTGACGCCGACATAGGCGAGGCGGCGTTCTTCCTCGAGCGCCTTGCCGCCGCCTTCGTCGAGGGCGCGCTGGCTGGGGAAAACGCCTTCTTCCCAGCCGACGAGGAAGACATGGTCGAATTCCAGCCCCTTGGCGGCGTGGAGGGTCATCACCGCCAGCTTTTCGGCATTGTCCGACGCGTCATTGTCCATGACGAGGCTGACATGTTCGAGAAAGCTGGTCAGCGAGGGGTAGTCCTCCATCGCGCGGGTGAGTTCGATGAGGTTTTCGATACGGCCATCGGCTTCGACCGATTTGTCGGCCTGGAGCATGGCAACATAACCCGATTCCTCGAGGATGATCCGCGCCAGTTCGGCATGCGGCAGGTCGGCGGCCTGTTCGCGCCACCGGCCGATATCGACGAGCAGGGCCTTCAAGGAGCGCCGCGACGCCGGGGTCAGATCATCGGTTTCGACGATCGCGGCGGCGGCTTGCGGCAGCGGCCGGTCCATGGCGCGGGCGAGCGCGTGCAGCCGTTGCATCGCCTTGTCGCCGAAACCGCGCTTGGGGGTGTTGACGATGCGTTCGAAGGCGAGGGCATCGTTGGGCGAGGTGACGATGCGGAGGTAGGCGAGCGCATCGCGGATTTCGGCGCGTTCGTAAAAGCGAAAACCCCCGACGATCTTGTAGGGCAGGCCGATGCTGACGAAACGATCTTCGAAGGCGCGCGTCTGGAACTGGGCGCGGACGAGAATCGCCATGTCGTTCAACGAAGCGCCGTCGCGCGATAGTTGCTCGGCCTTGTCGCCGACCAAGCGGGCTTCTTCGGGGCCATCCCAGACGCCGATGACTTTGACCGGATCACCTGCTGCGCTGTTGTGCCCGGCAGTGAACAGCGCCTTGCCGATGCGGCCCTTGTTATGGGCGATCAGGCCGTTGGCAGCGGCGAGGATTTGCGCCGTCGACCGGTAATTCTGTTCAAGTTTGATGACAACCGCGCCGGGGAAATCCTTCTCGAACTTCAAGATGTTGGCGACCTCGGCACCGCGCCAGCTGTAGATCGACTGGTCGTCGTCCCCGACGCAGGCGATATTGCAGCGCGGGGTGGCGAGCAAGGTCAGCCAGCGATACTGCGCCAGGTTTGTGTCCTGATATTCGTCGACCATGATGTATTTGAAGCGCTGCCGCCAATCGGCCAGCACATCGGGTTGGCGGTCGAAGATCGTCAGCATGTGGAGTAGCAGATCGCCGAAATCGGCGGCATTGAGCGCCGCCAGCCGCTGTTGGTAACGCGCATAAAGCGCCGCGCCGGCGCTGCCGACTTCGCCGAAGCTCAAGGACTCGCCCGGCGGCACGGCGTCGGGCAGTTCGCCACGGTTCTTCCAGCGGTCGATCATCCCCGCCAACTGTTTGGCTGGCCAGCGCTTTTCGTCGAGACCCGCCTCGGCGATGACCTGTTTCAACAACCGCAGCTGGTCATCGGTGTCGAGGATGGTGAAATTCTGTTCGAGCCCGACCAGCCCGGCGTGACGGCGCAGCATCTTGGCGGCGATGGCGTGGAAGGTGCCGAGCCAGGGCAGCCCTTCGGCCATCTCGCCGATCAGCCCGCCCATGCGGTGGCGCATCTCGCGCGCCGCCTTGTTGGTGAAGGTGACGGCGAGCACTTCGGATGGCCAGGCCAACCGCGACGCGAGGATGTGCGCCAGCCGCGCCGTCAGCGCCCGCGTCTTGCCGGTGCCGGCGCCGGCAAGGATCAGCACCGGGCCTTCGGTGGTGAGCACGGCCTGCCGCTGCGGCGGGTTCAGCCCATCGAGCCAGGGCGGGGAGGCGGTAAGCGAAGCCATCCGCGAACACTTAGGGAACAGTGGCCGAATTGGGAAGGGGTGAATGCGCGGGCTTGCCGGGTCCGCGTCGCCATGGCAACGGCGCCGCCATGTCGATAGAATTTGCCGCCTTGACGATCCGCCCGGCCATCCCCGCCGACCTGCCGATGTTGCACGCGCTCGTCGAGCGCTGCTATCGCGGCAGCGATAATGACGGCTGGACGCATGAGGGCTCGCTGTTCGATGGCCCGCGCAGCGATCTTGCCGGCCTCGCCGCCGTGTTGGCGGAACCGGGGCAGGTCATCCTGGTGGCCGATACCGGCGCCGGGCCGGTGGCTTCGGTCCAGGTCAGCAACGTCGGCACTGCCACCGGCTATCTCGGGCTGTTGTGCGTCGACCCTGCGTTGCAGGCCGGCGGTCTTGCCAAGCGCATGATTGCCGCCGCCGAAACGCTGGCGGCCCGCGAATTTGCCGCGACCGTGATGGAGATGACCGTCATCAACCTTCGCCCCGAATTGATCGCCTATTACCAGCGCCGCGGCTATGCGCTGACCGGCGAGGTGCGCTACCTACCGCCCGGGCTTGGCCAGTTGCGCGACGATATAGGCCTGCTGGTAATGGCCAAGCCGCTGATACCGTGCGCCTGACTCCGGCGGTTTAACACCGCCCTGCCGCCGCCGTTTAACCCTGTGTCGCTCACAAAGCGCCCGGGGAAACGCGCATGTCCATGATGTTCCGGCCACCGACGGTCACGACACAACCGATCGGCTGGGCCCAGGTTTTCGGCTTTCGCCACGGCGGCGAGGCGTTCTTCGCGCGGGTGCGCGCGGCGCAACTGGCGTCGCTCACCCGCTTCGTGCCGTTCAATGTGATGCTGATGACGGTCAACGTGCTGGCGCTGCTCTACACGCTGCGGGCGATCGCCGATTTCACCTTCCTGACCCGCTGGGGTGCGGTGATGGGCGGGCTGGCGCTGTTGTGGAGCGCGCGTTTCCTGGCGGTGCGCCAGCGCGGCGTCGCCCAGGCGGTGCCGGCGCGGCAATTCTGGGCGATCACCACCGAAGTGATCGGCTTCGGCATCTGCTGGGCGGTCATGGTGCTCCACCTGATGCCGCAAGCCGATATCGAGGCGCAGGCGCTGTTGATGCTGATGTCGCTGGCGGCGATGGGCGCCGCCGGGCTGTCGGCGGTCGTCATGCCGGTGTGCGGGATCGGCATGGTGACGGCGATCGGGGTGGCAACGCTGGCCAGCGTGCCGGGCGGATCGATCCTGTCGGCGCCGATGATCGCGCTGGCCTTCATCACCTTCGCCATGGTCATCGCGCGCGGTATCCTGGTGTCGAGCCGGGCGCTGATGGTGCGCATGCGCAGCGAGGACGGCCTGGCCGAACGCAACGAGGTCGTGCGGTTGCTGCTGTCCGAATTCGAATCGAACGGGTCGGACTGGTTGATCGAAGTCGATGTGGAGGGGCGGTTGACGCACGTGTCGCCGCGGCTCGCCGAAGTTGCGGCACGACCGCAAACCGATCTGCTCGGCCGCTCGCTGCTCGATCTGCTCGGCGATGAACGCCGCGGCAAGGGGCGGTCGTCGGTCAAGGCGCTGACTGGCGCGTTCACGGCGCGGCGCGGCTTTCGCGACATCACCATCCCGGTCGATGTGCGCGGCGAAACCCGCTGGTGGGCGCTGTCGGGAACGCCGAAAACCGACGCACTGGGCGATTTCGCCGGTTATCGCGGCGTCGGCCGCGATGTCACCGAGGCGCGGCGCAGCCATGACCGGATCATCGAACTGGCGCGTTATGATCCGCTTACCGGGCTCGCCAACCGGGCGCTGTTCCGCGAAACGCTCGGTGAAAACCTCGCACGCACGGCGCGTACCGGGCGCGGCTGCGGGCTCTTGTTCATCGATCTCGATCATTTCAAGCTGATCAACGACACGCTCGGCCATGCTGCCGGTGATCGCTTGCTGCGCGAGGCGGCGCAACGCATGCAGGCGGCGGTTGGCGGCCATGCGACGCTGGCGCGGTTGGGCGGCGACGAATTCGCCGTGCTGCTGCCCGATGCCTCGCAGCGCCGGGTGGAGGGGGTGGCGACCGCAATCATCGCGGCGATGGCGCTGCCCTTTGCCATCGATGGCCAGCCGGCGCGGATCGGGGCGAGTATCGGGTATGCGCTCGGCCCCGATGATGGCGCCTCGCTCGACAAGTTGCTCAAATCGGCCGACCTGGCGTTGTACGAAGCCAAGAGCCATGGCCGTGGCACCGCCTGCCGCTACGTTCCCGAATTGCGGACGCGCGCCGAGGAACGCCGCGCCATGGAGGCCGATCTGGCGCTGGCGCTCGATCGCGGCGAACTGGCGCTGGCGTTCCAGCCGGTCGTCGATGCAGCGGACGAGTGCATCACCGGGTTCGAGGCGCTGCTACGCTGGAACCACCCGCGGTTGGGCGCCATTCCGCCGGTGCGTTTCATCCCGGTGGCCGAAGATACCGGCCTGATCGTGCCGATCGGCCATTGGGTGATCGCCAATGCCTGCGCCTGGGCGGCGCGCTGGCCGGCGCATGTGCGCATCGCGGTCAATCTGTCGCCAGCGCAGATCAGCGATCCCGATCTGGTTTCGGTGGTCGAACGCGCGCTGGCGGAAAATCGCCTCGATCCGGCGCGGCTGGAGCTCGAGATCACCGAAAGCCTTTTCCTCGATGAAAAGGCCTCGACGATCGAAACACTGGCGGCGCTGCGGGCGCTGGGTGTCAGCTTTGCCCTCGACGATTTCGGTACGGGTTATTCGGCGCTCGGTTACCTTCACAAGGCGGCGTTCAGCCGGATCAAGATCGATCGCAGTTTCGTGTCGCGCGCGGCAGAAGCCAATGGCGAGGCCAGCGCGATCATCCAGGCGATCGTCAATCTCGCGCACTCGCTCGACATGACGACGACGGCCGAAGGCACCGAAACCCGCGCCGAGTTCGAACTGTGCCGAGATCTGGGTTGCGAGCAGATCCAGGGCTATTTCTTCGGCCGGCCGATGCCGCCCGAGGAGGCAACGGCGCTGGTGGTCACGGCGCGGGAACGAGCCGCGGCGTGAGCGGCTCGTCGCCCCGCGTTCCGTCCACCCACGCCTTGAGCAACGTATACGCAATCGCCATCGGCGGCGGCGCGAACCAGTCGCCGGTGCCGGCAAGCGCAGCGCGGACTTCGTCCTTCGTCACCCAGCGCGCTTCCTCGAGTTCGTCGGTGTCGAGGGTGATGTCGAGGTTC
>JANPKK010000029.1:0-26384 GCA_031426015.1 Alphaproteobacteria bacterium | reverse complement strand
CGCGGCGAGCCGCCCTCCCCTACGCGGCGAGCCGCCCTCCCCTACGCGGCGAGCCGCCATCCCATACGCGGCGAGCCGCCATCCCCTACGCGGCGAGCCGCCATCCCCTACGCGGCGAGCCGCCCTCGTCTACGCGGCGAGCCGGGTGCGGCGCAGCGCCGTGCCGGTCAAGCCGAACCCCATGATCATCAGCGCCCAGCTGCCCGGCTCGGGCAGCACTTCGGCAAAGCCGCCGCTGCCGAAATCGACGCGGCCGCTGCCCAGGTCGCCGGCGCCGCTGCAATCGTTCGACACCCGGTTGCTGCCGAGCGTGACCGCCCCGCCCAGCGCGATGGCGCGGCCGCACAAGATGTCGGCGCCGGAATTCAGGGTAATGCTCGTCGCGGCGATGACATTGCCCGCCAGCTGCGTTCCGGTGCCCAGGGTTGCGGCGCTGCCGACGATCCAGAACAGGCCGCTGTGGGCATCGCCGCCGATCACCTCGACACTGGCGTTGCTCGCCGTCGTCAGCGTCGATCCGATCTGGAAGATGAAGGGCTTGCGGCTGCTGCCGGTGTAATCGAGCGTCAGCGTGCCGGTCAGTTGCGCCGCCGAGGCGAAGCGATAGATGCCCGGCGCCAGCGGCCCGAGCGATCCCAGATCCTGCCCGCTCAGATCGACATCGAAAGGCCGCGTCGATAATGCCGTCGCCGCTCGCGCCGCATCGAAATTGGCCAGCGCGGCAATCGCATCGCCGGCATGGACGGTCCCGACCTGGGTGACCGAGCCGAGGCCGGTTATCGCCGTGCCGGGCGCGACACCAATATCGCCGTAGATCGATGTGGGGCCGGCATTGGTCACCGTGCTGGCGCCCAGCACGGCGAAATCAGCGGCGGAACCAAGCAGTCCCACCGCAGACGCCGGCTCGGCGATCGCCGACAGCGCAAGCAGCAAGGGTAGACGACGGTGTGTGAAACCAACAGGATAATGCACAAGCCAAATCCTTACAGCACCACCCCGGTCATCCTATCATGAGCAAGAGGTGTTTTACTGCAGTAAGCGTGACAGATTGCTGATCAGAGTCTATTCGTAGTTATACGATAATTTTTGTTAACTATTGAATAAGAGATATGCAGTAAAATTACGGTTGGAACTATTACCGTTAATGCGTATCGGGCAAGTCTCGCGCATGAACAGCAGGCATCCGCATCGCCGATACTGGCGAACCGGCTTTCCGGTTTTTCACTTGGGGGGCCGCGACGGCACGGCAGCCGCGCCTAGCCGAAATCAAGCCCGATATCGGCCGCCGGTGCGCTTTGCGTGATGCGGCCGACGCTGATGTAGGTCACCCCGGTTTCCGCAATCGCGCGGATGGTCTGGAGATTGACCCCGCCCGATGCCTCGGTCGGCACGCGCCCGCCGATGACCTTCAACGCGGCACGCAACAAGGACGGCGGCATGTTGTCGAGCAGCAGGCGATCGGCGCCGGCCGCGAGCGCCGGGGCGATCTGGTCGATGCTGTCGACTTCGACGACGACGTTCCGTAATCCTGCCGCCTTGGCCGCGCGCACCGCAGGCTCGACGCCACCGGCGACGGCGATGTGATTGTCCTTGATCATCACGCCGTCATCGAGCCGCATCCGGTGATTGGTCGCGCCGCCCATCCGTGTTGCGTATTTTTCGAGCAGCCGCAGCCCCGGCAGAGTCTTGCGGGTATCGAGCAGGATCGCCTTGGTGCCGGCGATCGCCTCGACATACTGGCGCGTCAGCGTCGCGATGCCAGTGAGGTGCTGAACGGTATTGAGCGCCGACCGCTCCGCCGTCAGCAGCGCCCGGGCATTGCCGGTGATGCGCATCAACGCGGTGCCGGCGGCGGCCTTGTTGCCGTCGCGCGCCAGCATCTCGACCGTGCAATCACCATCGAGCGCCCGGAAGAACGCCGCCGCCAGCGGCAGGCCGGCCACCGTCACGGCGTCACGGGTGTCCATCACCGCGGTCAGCACGGCATCGGCCGGAATCACCGCCGCCGACGTGCGGTCCCCGCCCTCCCCCATGTCCTCGGCCAGCGTGGACTGCACGAACGATTCGACGTCAAAGCCCAGGATCGCAAACGCGTCTTGACCAGCACGCGTACTCATACGCAGCGCTCGGTCGCGCTGCGCAACGCCGGATCATTCGCCGCGATCGCCGCCTTTATGTCCGACAGGCGCACGCCATATTTGTTGGCCAGTGCCACTGCGGCATCATATTGCTCCGCCTCCGGCAGGACGGTGACGGCAACGGCATCGAGCGAGATCTGGCCATTGCGGGTGCGTGCCAGTTCATTGGCCATGCACGCGCAGGTCGCGACCGGCACCTTTGCCTCGCAAAAGCGCAGGAACGCCCTGGTGTTGGGCGCCGCCCATGCCGGCGCTGCCACCAGCAGCATGATCAGAACCGCCGTTCGCATTGCGTCAATCCCCCCTGATCGGCACCGCCGACGCCGCCGCCGACATTTCGAGCATCCGGTCGAGCGAGATCTTCGCCTTCACCCGCACAGCCTCGGGCACGTCGATCTGCGGCGCCAGGTCACGCAAGGCCAGATACAGCTTTTCCAGTGTGTTGAGCGCCATGAACGGGCACATGTTGCAGCCGCAATTGCCGTCGGCGCCGGGCGCGCCGATGAAGGTCTTGTGCGGCGCCTTCAACTGCATCTGGTGGATGATGTTGGGCTCCGTGGCGACGATCACCACCGGCTCGGGGCTGTTCAGCGCATAGTTGAGAATGCCGCTCGTCGCGCCGATGTAGTGCGCCAGATCGAGAATCGCCGCCGGGCATTCGGGGTGCGCCAGCACCGGCGCCGCCGGGTGCAGCGCCTTCAGCTTGAGCAATTCGGTCACCGAGAATTTCTCGTGGACGATGCAACTGCCATCCCAGAGCAGCATGTCGCGCCCGGTCTTGCGGTTGAGCCAGGCGCCGAGATGCTTGTCGGGCGCGAACAGGATCTTCTGGTCGCGCGGCAACTGGTTGATGATCTTTTCGGCCGAGGACGAGGTGACGATGATGTCGCTCTCCGCCTTCACCGCCGCCGAACAATTGATATAGGTCAGGCTGATGTGATCGGGGTGCGCGCGGCGGAAGCGTGCAAACTCCTCCGGCGGGCACGAATCCTCCAGGCTGCACCCGGCCTTGAGATCGGGCAGAACCACGGTCTTTTGCGGGCTGAGGATTTTCGCCACTTCGGCCATGAACTTGACGCCGCAAAAGGCGATGACCTCGGCATCGGTCGCCGCCGCCTTGCGCGACAGGTCAAGGCTGTCGCCGACGAAATCGGCGATATCCTGGATTTCGGGGTCCTGATAATAATGCGCCAGGATGACCGCATTGCGCTCCGTGCGCAGCCGGTTGATCTCCGCCTTGAGATCGAGCGCCGGGATGCCGAGACCGCCGAGCGGATTGAGGCGTGCGTCCATTTTTACCGTTCCTTACGCAACAAGCTGCCAACCGGCGCCGCCGGGAACGACCCGCCCCTGCGCCTGCAAATCGATGAGATGTGCCAGCACCGAGCGTTCGGCGGCAGGGTGCAGGCGCTTGTCGACCATTGCGTACATCATCGCGACCATCGCCGGAATTGCGTGGGTGCCCTCGGCGAGCAGCCGCATGATCTGGTTCTCGCGCTGCTTGCGGTGGCTGATCAGGTGGCGCACGAAGCGCTGCGGATCGGTGACCGGCTCGCCATGCGTCGGATGGTAGATGGCATCGTCGCGATCGAGCAATTTCTTCAGACTGGCGACATAATCCGCCATGTCGCCATCGGGCGGCGCCACCACCGTCGTCGACCAGCCCATGACATGATCGCCACTGAACAGCGCTTTTTCTTGCCGCAGCGCAAAGCAGAGGTGGTTGGAGGTATGCCCGGGCGTCGCCACCGCGGTCAGCGTCCAGCCCGGCCCTTCGATGCTGTCGCCATCGGCCATCACCGCATCGGGGGCATAGGTATCGTCGAACCCGGCATCGGCGCGCGGGCCATCGTCGGCCAGCACCAGCGGCGCGCAACCGATGATCATCGCGCCGGTCGCGGCCTTGAGCGCCGGGGCCGCCGGGCTGTGGTCCTTATGGGTATGGGTGATGACGATATGACTGACCGTCTCGCCCTTCAACGTGTCGATGAGCGCCGCGACATGATCGGGATCATCGGGGCCGGGATCGATCACCGCCACCGTGCCGTGGCCGACAACAAAAGTGCCGGTGCCGGTGTAGGAAAACGCCGACGGATTATGCGCCAGCAGGCGCCGCACCAGCGGTGAGCGCGCGACCAGCTTGCCATAGGCCTGGGCATCGGGGTGGGCAGAAAGATCCATGGCGCTGATGTGGCATTGCCGGGCGGGCTTGTGAAGGGCGGCAGCGTTGCAGCACGGGAAAGGAAAGCCTAATCCACCGCCAGGGCGAACACGGGCGAGCAAGGACCAGCAAGATGCACCATGACATCATCATCGTCGGCGCCGGCCATGGCGGTGCGCAGGCGGCGGTGCAGCTGCGGCAATCGGGGTTCACCGGCAGCATCGCGATGATCGGCGAGGAACCCGAAATCCCCTATGAACGCCCGCCATTGTCGAAGGACTTTCTTGGCAACGAGAAGGAATTCGAACGGATGCTGATTCGCCCGGTCGCCTTCTGGGCCGATCGCGCGATCACCATGCTGACCGATACCCGCGTCACCGAAGTCGATGCCGAAGCGCGCACCGTCACCACCGCGGCGGGCGACTCCATCGCCTATGAAGACCTGATCTGGGCCACCGGCGGCGCCCCGCGCGCGCTCACCTGCCCGGGGCATGATCTCGCCGGCATCCACGCCATCCGCACCCGCGCCGATGTCGAGGCCTTGAAGGCCGAACTGCCGGCGGCGCTGAGCATCGCGATCGTCGGCGGCGGTTATATCGGCCTTGAAGCCGCCGCCGTGCTGTCGAAAATGGGCAAGCAGGTCACCGTCCTCGAAGCCATGGACCGGGTGCTGGCGCGCGTCGCCGGCCCGGCGCTGTCGGCCTTTTACGAAGCCGAACACCGCGCCCATGGCGTCATCATCCGCACCGGCGAACTCGTCACCGCCGTCACCGGCGTGGACGGCCGCGCCACCGGGGTAACACTCGCCAGCGGCGAAACCATTGCTGCCGATCTCGTCATCGTCGGCATCGGCATCATCCCCGCCGTGGCGCCCTTGCTCGCCGCCGGCGCCAAGGGCGGCAACGGGGTGGATGTCGATGATGTCTGCCGCACCAGCCTGCCGCACGTCTTCGCCATCGGCGATTGCGCCACCCATGCCAACGACTTCGCCGGCGGCGCCCATATCCGGCTCGAATCGGTGCAGAACGCCAATGACATGGCCAACACGGTGGCCAAGCTGCTCACCGGCACCGCCAAGCCCTACCACGCCGTGCCGTGGTTCTGGTCGAACCAATATGACCTGCGCCTGCAGACCGTCGGCCTGTCGACCGGCTATGACCAGGTCGTCCAGCGCGGCGACCCGGCAGCGCGCGCCTTCAGCCTGATCTACCTCAAGGCCGGCCGCGTCATCGCGCTCGATTGCGTCAACAGCGTGCGCGACTATGTCCAGGGCAAGGCGCTCGTCGAACAGGGTGTGATCGTCGATCCGGCAGTGCTCGCCGATGTCGCGATCCCGCTCAAGGCGCTCCATCTCGCCTGACACTTTGCGCCATTCCCACGCGCGCGCCGCTAGGCTAGGTTGCCGTAAACGTAAGCTTGGGGAGACGGCCGGTGGCACAAACTGGCGAGACTTGGGATTTCATCATCGTCGGCGCGGGCAGCGCCGGCTGCGTGCTCGCCAACCGCCTGTCGGCCGATCCAGCAACGCGGGTGCTGCTCATCGAAGCCGGCGGCAACGACACCAGCATGATGATCCACATGCCCGCCGGCATCGCCGAGCTGATCTCCCCCGAAAAGGCCAACCAGCATAATTGGGGTTTCTGGACCGAGCCGCAAACCGAGCTTGGCAACCGCAAGCTGTTCTGGCCGCGCGGTCGCACCGTCGGCGGATCATCCTCGATCAACGGCATGGTCTATATCCGCGGCCATGCAAGCGATTACGACCGTTGGGCGCAATTGGGCCTGACCGGCTGGGGCTGGGCCGATGTGCTGCCCTATTTCCGCAAGTCCGAAGACAGCGACCGCGGTTCGGACGAATTCCACGGGTCGGGCGGCCCGCTGCACACCAGCCGCAAGGGCGCGCTGCCGCATGTCCTCAACACGGTGTTCATCGATGCGGCGGCACAGGCCGGCTACAAGCGCACCGATGATTTCAACGGGCCGCAATTCGAAGGCGCCGGCATGTACGACGCGACGATCAAGGACGGCAGCCGCTTTTCCGCCGCCAAGGGCTATCTCACCCCGCAAGTCCGCGCCCGGCCCAACCTCGAAATCCGCACCCAGGTCCAGGTCGAGCGCGTCACCTTCGACGGCAAGCGCGCCACCGGCATCGCCTACAAGCGGGCCGGCAACGCCGAAACGGCACAGGCCCGCGAAGTCATCTTGTGCGGCGGTGCGATCAATTCGCCGCAATTGCTGATGCTGTCGGGCATCGGCCCCGCCGACCATCTGAAAGCCATGGGCGTGCCGGTGGTGCATGACAGCCCCGATGTCGGCGGCAATCTCCAGGATCATCTCGACATGATCGTGCAATGGGAATGCTCGCAACCGATCACGCTCAACGGCAATTCGAAATTCCTCAACAAGCTGAAGGCGCTCGGCCTGTGGGTCTTTGCCAAGACCGGCAACGGCGCGCACATGCCGACCTCGTCGGGCGCCTTTTTGTCGAGCCGCGAGGGGCTGGCGGCGCCTGACTTGCAGATCCATTTCATGCCGTATCGCGGCGAGCCCCATGGCCGCGGCACGATGAACCCGGCGCATGGCTATCAGATGCACATCTGCCAGTTGCGCCCCGAAAGCCGCGGCACCGTGCGGCTTGCCTCGCCCGATCCGCTGGCGCACCCCGCCATCGATCCGCGTTACCTGACCGCGCCCGAAGATGTCGAAACCCTGTATCGCGGGGTCGAAATGGCGCGCGAAATCGGCCGCCAGCCGGCATTCGATGACTACCGTATCAGCGAAACCTGGCCCGGCCCCGCGGGCAAGGACCGCGAATCGACCATCGCCATGATGCGGCAATGGGGCGAAACCATCTATCACCCGGTCGGCACCTGCCGGATGGGAGTCGATGATACGGCGGTCGTCGATGGCGCGCTGCGCGTCAACGGCGTCGAAGGGCTGCGCGTCATCGATGCGTCGGTGATGCCGTATCTCGTCTCGGGCAACACCAATGCCCCCACCATCATGATCGCCGAAAAGGCCGCCGACCTGATCGCCCAGCGCCAGAAGCTCGAACGCCAATTGGGCATCGCCGCATGAGTGTCACGCCCTTCACCATCCCGATCGAACCGCTCGAAGTCGCGCTGATCCGCTCGCGCGTCGGGGCGTTCCGATTCTTCGAAGAGCCGGAGAACGCCGGCTGGAGCCATGGCGCCAACCGCGACTACATGGAGCGCCTGCGCACCTATTGGCTCGAAAACTTCGACTGGCCGGCGGCGGTGGCGCACCTCAACCGCCACCCGCAGGTGCGTGTCGATGTCGGAGACGGCTTCCACCTCCACGCCATCCACCGCCGCTCGTCGCGCGCCGATGCCCGGCCGCTGCTCATCGCGCATGGCTGGCCGGGGTCGATCCTCGAATTCGATGCGATCATCGAACGCCTCGCCGAGCCCGAGGATGCCTCGCACCCCGCCTTCCATGTCGTGGCGCCCTCGCTGCCGGGCTATGCCTGGTCCGACAAGCCGAAGAACCCCATCGGCCCGCGCGGCGTCGCGGCGCTTTACGACGCGCTGATGGGCGTGCTCGGCTATGACCATTTCATCTACCAGGGCGGTGATTGGGGCTGTGTCATCGGCGGCTGGATGGGGCTCGATTCGCAGCGCATCACCGCGCTGCACCTCAACGGCTATGGCCTGCGCAGTGCCAACATGGCGCCCGAAACCCCCGCCGATATCGCCTGGCTGCAAAAGGCCATGGCGATCCGCGATACCGAAACCGCCTATCTGCAATTGCAGGGCACCAAGCCGCAGAGCCTGGGCTTTGCGATGATGGATTCGCCGATGGGCGTCGCCGCCTGGTTTTCCGAAAAATTCGTCGGCTGGTCGGATGTGCCCGGCAAGTTCAGCGACCCGCCGTTCCGTTTCGACCAGATGCTGACCAACATCATGATCTACCTGACGACGCGCAGTTTCCTCAGCGCGACTTGGATCTATCGCGGCATGTTCCTCGAAGGCGGCTTCGGCATCCCCGAGGGCCGCCGCATCGAAGTGCCGACCGGCGTCGCCAGCTTCCCGCACGACCTGTTGCTGTTCCCGCCGCGGCCGATGGTGGAACGCGGCTACAATGTCGTGCACTGGACCGACATGCCGCGCGGCGGCCATTTCGCCAGCCTGGAGGAACCCGAACTGCTGCTCGCCGATTTGCGGGCGTTCGTTTCCGGGCTGTGATTGCATTACCCGAGTGGCACATAGAACCTGGGTTGCTGCCCTATGCGCAAGCCGTGGCATCGATGGAGGACCGCGTCGCCGCGATCCGCGCCGGCACCGCGCCCGAACGGGTCTGGCTCGTCGAACACCCGCCGCTCTACACCGCCGGCACCAGCGCCGAGCCGCACGAACTGCTCAGCCCCGATCGCTTTCCGGTGTTCGCCACCGGCCGTGGCGGCAAGTACACCTATCATGGCCCGGGCCAGCGCATCGCCTATGTGATGCTCGATCTCGACGCCCGCGGGCGTGACTTGCGCGCCTATGTGGCGGCATTGGAAGCCTGGATCATCGCGGCGCTCGCCGATCTGGGGGTCGCAGCCCGCGTTATCCCCGGCAAGATCGGCGTGTGGACCGACAGTCCCGCCGGCGCAGCCGGCACCTCCAGCAGCGCCGGCCCCGCCAAGATCGCTGCCATCGGCGTGCGCGTGCGGCGCTGGGTCAGTTATCACGGCCTCGCCATCAACGTCGCGCCCGATCTGGCGCATTTCGATGGCATCGTGCCGTGCGGCCTGTCCGACCCGGTGACCAGCCTTTTTGCGCTTGGCCGCCCGGCGACGCTCGCCGCTGTCGATGATGCACTCGCCCGCCATCTTCCGGATCTGCTCGCCCAAATTGGTCAGGCCTGATTCAGCCTGCGACGAGTCGTGCAACAAACTTGTTGTCATGCCCCTTGAGGCGCAATCGATTTGTGCTAATGTCTACTCCGGTTGGGGGATAAGGGCGAACCGACCCAACTCGGTCCTGGGTCCAGGATTCACCTTAAGGAGATTAAAATGGCTGATATCGTTTCGAAGCTGAAGACCGCCGCTCTCGTTGCCGGCGCTGCCCTGTTCGTCGTCGCTTGCGGCGAAAAGGCTGCTGAAACCACCACCGAAACTTCGACCACCGTCGAAGCACCGGCTGCTGAAGCCGCTCCGGCCGCCGACGCCGCCGCAACCGACGCCATGGCCGCTCCGGCTGCCGATGCCGCCGCTGCTCCGGCCGCTGATGCAATGGCCGCCCCGGCAGCCGACGCAATGGCCGCCCCGGCAACGGAAACGACGACGACCACGACCACCGAAAAGAAGTAAGCTCGACATCGTCGACGCTTAGTCTAGGAAAGGGCCACCGGAAGGTGGCCCTTTTTTTTGGGGAAGGAGATACTCATGAGCCTCGAAGCAATTACCGAACAGATGACGTCGCGCATCGGCGCCGGCGGCAATTTCAAGAAGTCGGTCAAGTTCGATTTCGGCGATGACGGTGTTGTCCGCATCGACGACAAGGTGGCGCCGCCCATTGTCGACAATGAAAACGCCGCTACCGATTGCACCATCAAGGTCAAGCTGGCCGATTTCATGGACATCGCCAGCGGCAAGCAGAATGCCCAGATGGCGTTCATGATGGGCAAGCTGAAGGTCGAAGGCGACATGTCGGTCGCCATGCAGCTCGGCACGATTCTCGGCTGATTCGACACGTCCGATTGGACACCGCCGCATCGCTGCGGCAGAAGACAGACACCGGTCATGGCCCACCATGCCCGGTGTTCTGTTGTTTCTTGCGCAAACGAGTATCGAAAATGAAGCATGGCTGGACGATCTCGCTGCTGGCGGCAATCGCCTTGGCCGCCGCTCCACCCGTGCTCGCCGCCGGCAAGAAGTCGCCGGCCAAAAAGGCCGTTGTGAAAAAGCCGGTTGCCAAGCCCGCGGTGGTCGTCGTCGTGCCGACCGTGCCCGGCGGCTTCATGGTCCCCAAGGCCGTCGTGCTGCGCAACCCGACACCCGCCGAAGCCGCCGCCAATGCGGTGTGGAACGTGCGCGCCGGGTTGAATGTCGCGGCGCTCCAGTGCCAGTTTTCGATCTATCTGCGCACGGTCAAGAACTACAATGATTTCCTGAAACACCATGGCGATGAACTGGTCGCGGCGCAGCAGACCATGATCGGCCATTTCCGCCGCACCGACAGCGCCCGTGCCGCCAGCAGTTTCGACCAGTACACGACGCGCACCTACAACAGCTATTCGACGCTGGATGCGCAATATGCCTTTTGCGACGCCGCCGGCCGCGTCGGCCGCCAGGTGCTGGCACTGCCCAAGGGCAGGCTGACGGGCATGGCGCTGACGCTGCTGCCGCAGGTGCGCCAGTCACTCAACCAGCAGGCGCTGTCGCCGGCGCTGGCGATCGTGCCGATCGACCTGATGCCGCTGCCCGAGATCGTCGTTCCGGCCTGATCAGCCGAGCAGTTTCTCGATCTCGGATTCCAGCGCCTCGGGCTTGGTCGCCGGCGCATAGCGATCGACGACCGCGCCCTTGCGATCGATCAGGAACTTGGTGAAATTCCACTTGATCGCTTCCGAACCGAGCAGCCCCGGCGCCTGTTTCTTCAGGTCCTGCCACAACGGGTCGGCGCCATCGCCATTGACGTTGACCTTGGCGAACATCGGGAAATCGACGTCATAGGTCAGCTTGCAGAAATTGGCGATTTCCACCTCGTCGCCGGGTTCCTGGGCGCCGAACTGGTTGCAGGGAAAACCCAGCACGGTGAAACCCTTGTCGGCATATTTCTTGTGCAGCGCCTCGAGCCCGGCATATTGCGGCGTGAACCCGCATTTGCTCGCGGTGTTGACGATCAACAGCACCCGCCCGCGCCAGGCGCCCAGCGAAACGCTGCGCCCGTCGATCGCCTTGGCGTGGTGCCCATAGATATCCGACATGTCGCTCTCCCTTGGCGGCCAGCCTAAGTCGTCGCCAGCGGCTGGGCAAGCATTTGCCCCGCCAGTGCGGCGCTGAAATGCCGGCGGCACAGCGCGACATAGCGATCATTGCCGCCGATCTCGGTCTGCGCGCCTGCCGCCACCGCCCGGCCCTCGCCATCGATGCGCAGGTTCATGATCGCTTTGCGGCCGCATTCGCACACCGATTTGATCTCGTGGAGCGCATCGGCGATCGCCAGCAGCACGGCGCTGCCCGGAAACAGCGCCCCCAAAAAATCGGTGCGCAGGCCATAGCAGAGCACCGGGATGCCAAGATCGTCGCAAACCCCGGCGAGTTGCCAGACCTGCGCCGGCGTCAGGAACTGCGCTTCATCGACCAGCACGCAATCGACCCGGGCGCGCGCATGGTCGGCCGCGATGATCGCGCCGAGGTCGGTATCGCCGGCAAAGGGTGTCGCCGGCGCCTCCAGCCCGATCCGCGACGCGATGACGCCAACCCCGCTGCGATTGTCGAGCGCCGCGGTGAACAACAGGGTGCGCATGCCGCGCTCGCGATAATTGAAGCTCGATTGCAGCAGCACCGTCGATTTGCCGGCGTTCATCGAGGCGTAGTAAAAATACAGCTTGGCCATGCCGGCGCTTTTCGACCGTCCGCCCGCGCCGGTCAACGCCGCACCGCACGCCCCTCGCCTGCCCGGTGGCCGAATGACGTATGGCACGTCCAGCCGGTCTCGCGCGATGTCGCGCTCCGCCGATCCGGGTGGGGCAGAAAGCCCGGATGTTCCAACTGTCGCTTTCCTGCAACAGATTAAAACGATCACTGGGGCAATATGATAATTATCTTGCTTGCAACGCAACGGTAATATCAGCTTCGGTCTGCTGGGCAGGACAAGGCCAAAAATGGCCAGCCTGCGGGGATGAGGGGGTTTTCGATACATCGCACGCTCGGGGGTGTGCGGCGGAAACCTCGTGTCCCTTGCTGCACGGTGCGTTCGGCATCGCGCAGCACATGGCGGGGGAGGCCCCATGGTTCACAATAAGAGGCCGAATATGAACGTCATGATCAAGAAGACCGCGACTTCGCTGCCCGCGCTCGCGCTGGCATTGCTGGCAGGCGTCGCAAATGCCCAGACAGCACCGGCAGTCGCACAGGCGGCGCCGGACAAGAGCGATGAAACCATCGTCGTCACCGGCACGCGCCGTACCGA
This sequence comes from Alphaproteobacteria bacterium, assembly GCA_031426015.1. Lineage (GTDB taxonomy): Bacteria > Pseudomonadota > Alphaproteobacteria > Sphingomonadales > Sphingomonadaceae > Sandarakinorhabdus. The sequence continues at coordinate 13,944 of JANPKK010000029.1, read as the reverse complement.
CCGCACGGTTGCCGAAAGCCCGGTTCCGATCGATGTGTTCACGACGGACGACTTCAAGGCCCAGCCATCGCCGCAATTGTCGCAGATCATCAAGACGCTGGTCCCGTCGTTTAACACGAACCGCAACCTGCTCGGCGATGCCTCGGCCTTCGTGCGCCCGCCCAACCTTCGCGGCCTGCCGGCGGATCAGATCCTCGTTCTCATCAACGGCAAGCGCATGCACCGTTCGGCGCTGGTCAACGTTGCCGGCGACGCCTTGAACGTCGGTTCGCAAGGCCCCGACCTGTCGCAGATTTCGTCGCCCGCCGTGTCGCGAATCGAAGTGCTGCGCGATGGTGCCGCCGCCCAATACGGGTCGGACGCCATTGCCGGCGTCATCAACATCAGCCTCAACCGCGCTGATGAAGGCATCAACCTGTCGGCCCGTTATGGCCAGACCTATGCCGGTGACGGCAAGGACATCCAGTTGACGGGCAACGCCGGCTTCAAGCTCGGCGAAGGCTTCATCAACGTGACGGGTGAATTCATCGACCAGGGTGTCTGGGACCGTTCGGTGCCGCGCCCCGAAATCGCACCGCTGATCGCCGCCGGCATCCGGCCCAAATACGCGACCGGCAACCGCCTCGGCCAGCCCGAAAACCGCGCCTATCGTTTCGTCTTCAACTCGGCGATCCCGGTCGGCGATGATGAAGTCTATGCCTTCGGCAACTATGGTTACCAGCGCCAGGGCAACGACTTCAACCTTCGTCGCCCGCGCGCCGTCACCGCGCAGGACATCCCGCTGCGTCCCGGCACCGGCAGCTTCGGCAAGTCGATCGGCACCCCGGCCTATCTCGATCGCATCGGCACCGATGCCGCCACCGGCCGGCCGATCTTCGATGCCGAAGGCCGCACCTTCGACGATGTCTCGATCTTCCCGAACGGCTTCGTGCCGTTCTTCGAAGGCACCAATGAAGACATGTCGCTGACCGCCGGCTACAAGGGCGAGACCGATTTCGGCCTGACCTTCGATGCCACCGGCAGCTATGGCCGCAACCAGATCCGCTATTTCATGAACGAGACGATCAACCCGTCGCTCGGTCCTGCCTCGCCGACCGAATTCTACCTCGGCAAGCTGGTCCAGCAGGAATACAACGCCAACCTCGATTTCTCGTACAAGACCGACATCGGTTTCGCCAAACCGCTGTTCATCGCCGCCGGCTTCGAGTTCCGTCGCGAAACCTATGAAGTCGGCCTGGGCGACCGTGCATCGTATGAACCGGGCATCTATGGCTCGCAGCTGGTCGAACGCAACGATGGCACGCGCTTCAACGTGACCAAGCCCGTCGGCGCCAGCGGATTCCCGGGCTTTGGTCCCGATTCGGTCGTCGAAGGTGGCCGCAACAGCTATTCGGCCTATCTCGATGTCGAAGCCGATCCGGTTGAAAACCTTTCGATCGGGCTCGCGGGCCGGTTCGATCACTTCAACGATTTCGGCAGCACCGTGAACGGCAAGGTCAGCTTGCGCTATGCCTTCAACGATGTGATCGCCGTTCGCGGTGCCGCTTCGACCGGGTTCCGCGCCCCGACGCCGGGCCAGCAGTTCACCCAGAACGTCCAGACGGCCTTTCCGCAGGGCAGCCCGGTACCGGTTGCCATCGCCACCGCGCGGCCCGATTCGATCGTCGCCGGTTATTTCGGCGCCATCCCGCTGACGCCGGAAAAATCGACCAGCTTCTCGGGCGGCCTCGTGCTCACCCCGGGCAGCAGCATCAACGTGACGGTCGATTACTATAATATCCGCGTTCGCGATCGTATCGGCATCACCAGCAACGTTACCGTGACCGGCGCCGACCAGATCGCCCTCGCCGCGCTCGGCGTGCCGACCGCCTTCGATCTGGGTCAGGTGAATTACTTCACCAACGGCTTCCGCACCCGCACCCAGGGTGTCGACCTCGTGGTCTCGCACCGGGGCAGCACGAGCTTTGCCTCGTTCAACACCAGCCTTGCCGTCAACTACAACCAGACCAAGGTGACGGGGCGCGAAACCATCGCCTTGTCGGCGATCCGGCCCACCGACACGCGGGTGCTGTCGCTGATCGACAATACTCGCCTTGGCAACATCGAGGATTCGAACCCGCGGTGGCGCGCCGTGTTGTCGGAATCGGTGACGGCAGGCATTTTCGACATGACCGCCCGCCTCAACTATTTCGGCAAGTTCAAGACCTATTTCGCACCGATCGGCGCCATCCCGGCCGGTGTCGATCCGGTGGCGTTCCGCGCGCTCTATCCGGCGCCCAACCCGGCCGGCAATGTCGGCGAATGGTCAAAGGAATTCGGGGCCGAAGTCAGCCTCGATCTCGAAGTCGGCGTGACGCTGGCCGAACGCTTCCGCTTCGCCGTGGGTGCCGAAAACCTGTTCGACAATTACCCCGATCGCGAAACGCGCAACGCCTATCCGTCGACCGGCGGCCAGGCGAATGGCTCGCTTTACCCCGGGTCGGCGCCGCTTGGGCAGATGGGCGGTTTCTGGTACCTGCGCGCCACGGCCAAGTTCTGATCACAACAACCTGGGTTGCGGATGCGGGCGGCGGGGTTATCCTGTCGCCCGTATTCGTGTCCGCCACCGTTCAACCAGGTCGTTTGACCACAAGGGGAAAATCATCATGAAGACGCTGTTCACCGGACTGCTGCTCGCCGCCGCTGTTGCCGCCGTTCCCGCCGGCGCCGCCGAAATCAAGCGCATCGGCAATACCCCCCAAGCCAATATCCTGACCGGCGCGATCGTGCCGATGGGCGCCGAAGTCTTCCATCTGTCGGGCCAGCTGGCGTCGCCGATCGATGCGACCAAGCCGCCGACGGGGGTTGAATCCTTTGGCGACACCAAGACGCAGACGGTCAGCATCTTCAACAAGATCAAGACGATCCTGGCCGCCCAGGGCTATGCCATGTCGGACATTTTCAAGATGACCGTGTTCGTCACCGCCGCCCCCGGCATGGACGGCAAGATGGATTTCGCCGGCTTCAACGCCGGCTACCGCGAATTCTTCGGCACCACCGAAAACCCCAACAAGGTGGCGCGCTCGACCGTGCAGGTCGCCGGGCTGGCGGGTCCGTATTTCCTGATCGAGATCGAAGTGACGGCGGCGAAGGTCGGCCCGATGATGCACAAGGCCATGTAAGCGCTGTCATTCCGGGGCAGGCCCCGGGAGGCGGTTTTCCTGACGCCCTGCCCGACCGGACTTCCGGTCAGGCAGGGCGTTTTGGTTTCAAGGTGTCATGCCTGCGCAGGCTGGCATGACAGGAAGAAATACAAAAAAAGAGCACGGGCAAAGCCCGTGCTCACGTCAGACGGGTTCGGTTGGCTTGATGCCAACCGCCCCGCTGGCCGACCTCGCGCAACGCTTCGCGTTGCTTGCGGCCGCGCTTCAGTAGACTTCAAAAAGCCCGGCAGCGCCCATCCCGCCGCCGACACACATCGTCACGACAACATATTTCGCGCCGCGACGCTTGCCTTCGATCAGCGCATGCCCGGTGCAGCGGGCGCCCGTCATGCCGTAAGGATGCCCGATCGAGATCGCGCCGCCGTTGACGTTGAGGATCGACTGGTCGATGCCGAGCACATCGGCGCAATGCAGCACCTGCACGGCAAAGGCTTCGTTCAATTCCCACAGGCCGATGTCGTTCATCGTCAGGCCGTTGGCCTTGAGCAGCTTGGGAATGGCATAGATCGGGCCGATGCCCATTTCGTCGGGCTCGAGACCCGCCACCGCCATGCCGCGATAGGCACCGAGCGGGGTGAGGCCGCGGCGCGCCGCTTCCTTGGCTTCCATCAGCACGCTTGCCGAGGCGCCGTCCGAAAGCTGGCTGGCGTTGCCGGCGGTGATGACACCATCGGGCAGCACCGGCTTCAGGCCAACCAGGCCTTCGAGCGTGGTTTCGGGCCGGTTGCCTTCGTCCTTCGACGTAGTGACTTCGTGATAGCTGACTTCCTTGGTTTCCTTGTTGACCATCGCCATGCGGCTGGTCATCGGCACGATCTCGTCATCGAACTTGCCGGCCTGCTGCGCCGCGGCGGTGCGCATCTGCGACTGGAAGCTGTAGGCGTCCATGCGGTCGCGGGCGATATTGTAGCGCTTGGCGACGACTTCGGCGGTCTGCAGCATCGGCATGTAGATGGCCGGGTGCATGGCGAGCAGTTCGGGATCGCCACCAACGCGCATTTCGGCGGTCTGCACCATCGAGATCGATTCGACCCCGGCACCGACGGCAATCGTCATGCCGTCGACGATGATCTGCTTGGCGGCGGTCGCGATCGACATCACCCCCGACGAGCACTGGCGGTCCATCGACTGGCCCGACACGGTGACCGGCAGGCCGGCACGCAGCAACGCGGTGCGGGCGATATTGCCGCCCTGGACGCCCTGCTGCAACGCCGAGCCCATCACGACATCATCGACTTCGGCGCCTTCGATGCCGGCGCGCGCCACGGCATGCTTGATGGCATGGCCGGCAAGCGTCGGCGACGGCGTCGCGTTGAAGGCGCCGCGAAACGCCTTGCCGATGGGGGTACGCGCGGTCGAAACGATTACTGCTTCACGCATCATGGTCTTCCTTCTGTCTGCCCCTCTCCCGTAGACGCGAAGGCGTCGCCTTCGGCTGCGGGAGAGGGAGGGGCCCATCGCCCTTGCGATGGGAGGGTGAGGGGTAAGCGAACGCCCCGCCGCATCACGGCAGGGGAAAAACTCAGCTCGGAAACCTGTCCATGCCCGGCTCGCACGGCAAATCGATCGCGCCGATGAACAGCGCAACACCATGGTAGAAATTCACCAGCTGCACCATCTCGAGCAGCGCCTCGGTATCGAAATGCGCCGACACCCGGGCAAATTCGGCGTCCGAAAGCTTCTTGTTGGCAATCAGCGCATCGACGGTGGCGATCACCGCCGCGTCCTTGGCATCCCAATTGCCGTCATCGGCATGGCCATCGAAGGTCGATCGCACCTGGGCGTCCGAAATCCCGGCCTTGGCAGCGAACAGCTTGGTATGGATGCCCCATTCATATTCGCACCCGGTCTTCGCCGCGGTGCGGTCGATAACGATTTCGCGGGTGTGGAAATCGAGCGCGCCCTTGGCCGGCACCGCGCCCGCCAGAAAACGCTCGAGCGCCTTCTGGCTCTGGCCCATGGCGGTGAACAGCCCGAGCGGCTTGGTGCCCGGCGCGGCGACCTTGGCCGCCACCGCGGCAAAGGCTTCGGGCCAGGGTTCCTGCAACAGTCCGATACGGCTCATGATGGCGTCCTTACAAGAACTGGCTTACAGATATTGCAGCGTGATCCATTCGGCAGCGAGCGCCGGCTTGGTCTCGCCTTCGATTTCCACGGTCACGGTTGCGGTCGTCTGCCAGGCGCCATCGGGGCGCTGGGTCACATCGGCCAGCGTGAAGCGGCCGCGGACGCGCTTGCCGCTTTTCACCGGTGCCATGAAGCGCACCTTGTTGAGCCCGTAGTTGACGCCCATTTTCGTGCCGGCAATCCCCGGCATCGCGCCATAGGCGAACACCGAACACAGGCTGAGCGTCAGGTAACCATGGGCAATCGTCGTGCCGAACGGGGTCTGGGCAGCCAGTTCGGGGTTGACGTGGATGAACTGGTGATCGCCGGTCACTTCGGCAAAGGCATCGATTTTCGCCTGATCGACGAGGATCCAGTCGGACACCCCGACCTCGCTGCCCACCAGCGCCCGATAATCATCGAGTGAAAGTCCCTTGGCCATGTCGCGCCTTCCCCAAAACGAATTCGGCGCAACTTAGGCCGTGAACTCATAAATGTCATGCCCCGTCATGGCGTCAGGCAGTTAAATGGCTAGGCGCGCGAGCGCCGGCGGGCCTTCGGCCCCCGCCAAGCTTGCGCAACGACGCCATTTAACTGCCTGACGCCACCCGAAGGGCGGCCCGGAGCGGCTTCGCACAGCGCTCGTTTCGCTTGGGCGCACCTGAACGGTGCGCCGCTGCGCTCACTCACTCGTGCGAAGCCGCTCCGGGCCGTGCCGGGGCATGACATTTATGAGCTCACGGCCTAGGCCCGGGGTGACGTAAGCGTCAACCGCCGAAATGGTGCCACCCCCGCCGCGCACCGAGGGGCAATCGGATGCGGCGGGGGCAACGATCTGCGCCGGGGGAAGCCGTTACCGGTTCACTTCGCCGGCGACTTGTCCTTGAAGGTTTCCTTGATGGCGATGTCGAGCCCGGCGAGCGCCTTGGCGCGCTGGTCGGCGCTCAGATCGCGATTTTCCTCGATGGCGACGCGGGCGCTTTGCAGCGCGTGTTCGATCGTCGGGCGGATCATGGCGATCTGCACGCCGGCTTCCTGCATCGCTTCGGCGGTGATCGCGTTGATATCGGGCATGTCGATATCGTCACAATCCTGCGACGCTTCGCTCGTCACCGGCTTGCCGTTTTCGAGGCGCATTTTCTTGATGCAGCGCACGACGACGCGCTTGCCGCCGGCGTTACCGGGTTCACCACGGGTCATGATGATCGTCTTGACGCGTTTGCCATTGCCGTCACCATCGCGCGTTTCGATGACCTCGACATCGCGGCCCGGGCGCTTGCCGTCCATGATGACCTTGCCGTCCTTGATGACGATGACGTGCGGCACCGCGGGCGGTGCCGGCGGCACGGGCGGGACCGGCGCAGGAGGCGCCACGACGGGGGCCGGCGGTGCCGGCGCGACGACAGGGGCCGGCGGGGTCTGGGCGCTGCCCGACGCGGTCAGCACGAGGCCACCACCGACGAGAGCAAGAGCCGAAAGCGTGCCGGCAAACAGCCGCGCGGCACCCTGGGGACGAGGTTTCATCATCACGATCCTTTGCTTCAACTGGTTCTTGTGGTTCATCGCGCAGGCGGCGGCGGGGGTGGCGCCACAAGCGGATTTCAGCACGGCCCGGCCATAGGCAAGGCGGTGTTCGGGGGCGGCGCCGGCGAGGACGGTTGCATCGCAGGCAAGCTCCTGGTCGGCGCGAAAGGCCCGCCACGCCCAATGCGCGACCGGGTTCCACCAGTGCAGCGCGAGGACGACCAACCCGGCAAGATTGGCGAGCAGGTCGCCGCGGGCGTGATGGGCATTTTCATGCGCCAGCGCCAGGCGGCGTTCATCGGCGGTGTAGCGCGTGGCGAAATCGGCGGGCAAGAATATGCGGCGATGGCGGATGCCGGCAGCGAGCGGCCCGGCGACAGCGGGCGTTACGAGCACGGCAACCGGCCCGGGACTGCCCAGCGGCACGGCATCCCCGAGCGCCCGCGCCACGAAACGGCGATAGCGCAGCATCTGCCAACCGAACCACAACAGCCCGCCCACCACCCAGACCAGCGCCAGCAGCGGCAGCAGGTCGAGTGTTGGCGCAGCCGGCACCGCAAAGGTCGCCGCCGCCACCGGATCGACCGCGGCGGCCACCTCCACCTTTGCGGCGGGCGCAGCTTCCCAGAACGGCGACCAGCCCGGCAGCGGCGGCAGCACCAGCCGCAACGCCGGCAGCGCCCAAAGCGCATAGGCAATCCGCGCCCCGAACAGCGCCGCCACTGGCCGGCGCAGCGCCAGCACGAGCAGCATCAGCGCCGTCGAGGCCGCGAGCGTTTCGAGCGCCCAGCCGATCACGCCTTCAACTCCCGCACCAACGCTTCCAGTTCGGCAATATCGGTTGCGCTCATGTCGTGATGTTCGGCGAGATACGCGACCAGAGGCGCAGCGCGCCCGCCGAACAGCCGGTCGATCAGCCGCTGCGATTCGCCCGCGACATAGGCACTGCGCGCCACCAGCGGGCGATAGAGATAGCGCCGGCCGTCCTCTTCATGCGCCAGCACGCCCTTGGCGAGCAGCCGGCCGAGCATCGTCTTGATCGTCCGGTCGCTCCAGTCCCGCGCCGGATCGATGCGCGCCGCGACATCGAGCGCCGTCAGCGGCGCCTCGCGCCACAGGACTTCCATGACGGCCAGTTCGGCCTCGCTGATCCGCTCACTCATGACGACTCTCCGACTACAGGCGTAATCATATGTGATTACGGATGTAGTCGTCAAGGGGGATCCGGCTCCCTCCCCCCCTGCGGGGAGGGCGACTCGCGCTTGCGCGAGCGGGGTGGGGGTTGCTCGCGTCGCCACGCATGAACCCCCACCCCGCTCGGCTGGCGCCGAGTCGCCCTCCCCTCAAGGGGGAGGGAGTTGGCTTGTGCTTTCTGCGAAACGATCACCCCTGCTTGGCCGCGAACATCCCATGAAACCCGACCGGCAGCGCAACATCCGCCCGCCAGCTCACCAGCGGCCCTGCCGCCACCCGAACCGCATCGAAGACGTGCAGCTCGGTCGCCCGCGCCTGCAGATTGACCGTGGTGCCGATCAGCCAGCCATCGGTTTCACTGCGCGCGCCGGGTTTCGCTACCAGCACGAATTCCTCGACCAGATGATCCCCGCCGAAATCATGCGAATCATCGGCGCCGCGCGTCCAGTCCCACACCCCCACCGCCTGCGCAAACGGCCGCTCCGGGCGATAGGTGCCGACGTGCACCGTCGCGTTGCGGCGCTTGCCCGCCAGCATCGGATTGCTGCGCGGAAATTCCGCCGCGGTGCCGCTGGGCATCAGCGTCGCGCGGCCGTCGGGGAACAGCGCGATCATCCCCAGGATCGGCATCGGCGACGGTTTGTAGACGCCCGCCACCAGCTCGCGCGCGCTGGTGGCGCCAAAGGTCGGGTCGCTTTCGATGCAGCCATCGAAGCGGATGGTGCCGTCGCTTTCCTCCCAGGCATCGCCGAGATGAAAGAACGCGAACGCCGGCAATTCGTAGAGGCGTTGCTTGCTCAGATCGGCCTTGTCGATGACCAGCACCTGCGTACCCAGTTCGGGCCGCCACGACAGGCTGTCGACGAACGGCAGCCGCATCCGGTCCTGAATCCAGGGTTGCAGCACGATCACCAGATGGCGCTCGGTGGCGGTGAAATCATGGAGGTAACTGGCGCGCGGCAGCTTGATGCCCTGCGCCGCCTGCAACGCGCCATCGGCCCCCAGCCGCCAGACCAGCGCCGATGTGCCCGACAGGCTGAGGTTCCAGATGCGGCCATCGGGCTCGATGCGCGGATGCGCGAGGAAGGGCATCTGCTTGAGATCGGGCCGGAAGGTCTTGAAGCCGCGGGTCTCCAGCGTGTCGGGGTCCATGCGCGTCGCCGATCCCGCCTCCCACAGCGCCAGCAGTTCGCCGCCGGCGAGGATGACGCTGGTGTTGGCCGCATTGGTATCGTCGGGGCCGGTGACCACCGCCCCCGCCCCCGCCGGCGTGCCGAAGCCCGGCATGATGATCTTGCCGGCCGCCGCTTCCGCCCGGCGCTTGGGCGTATCGGCAAAGCGCGCCGCCAGCTTTGCCGTGCCATCGCCGGGCAGGCGGAACGCCCGCATCAGGCCATCGCCATCAAACCAGTGCCCCGAGGCGGTGCCACCGCGGCGGAACTTGGCCGGGCCGTTGCGATACAGCGTGCCGGCAAGGCCCACCGGCGCCTTGCCATGCACCCGGCGCAGCGCCCGCGGCGCGATATCGGCGTCGATATCGGCGACGCCCAAAGTCCAAGGGGCACCGCCGGTCGCCGCCAGCAACGCATCGGGGCAGGCCAGCACCGCACCTACCATGGCAGCGGACGTGACGAGGTCGCGGCGCGACAGCGTGATCATTTGATGACGATCGTCTGGACGGTGCCGGCATCGGCAAGATCGAAGGCCGCGGCCGACCAGCTCGCCGGCCCCATGTTGCCCGGCGCATCATTGGAAAAGGCAAAGGGTTCGACCGGCTGGCCGAAGGGGTTGACCCCCATCTGGCCGTTGCCGTCGATATCGTGAAAGGCCTTGATGGCGTAGCGCCCCGGCGCCAGCCCGGCAACGACCTGGGCGGCGGCGCCGTCCTTCACCGGGATCATCACGGCGCGCACCGGCTTGCCGGCGGTGTAATCGGCTTCGCTGGCGAAAACGACCGCCAGGATCGCGCCCGACGGCGTTTCGATGCCGGTAAAGCGCAGGTCGAAATCGGCGGCAACGGCGGGGGTGAGCGCGGGGGCGGCGAGCGCCAGGGCGATAAGGGCGGTCAGGCAACGCATTGAAATTCTCCGTGTCGGGGCCGGGTTGCGACATTGCCCCGGTTGCAGACCGGCTTGTGGAATGGCAGACCCGGCACGTCGTCGGGGAATACGCAAAATGACTGCCGAAATGCGTCAACCGGCGCCGGATACCGTTCACGCTTCGCCAGTTGCAGCGCCCGTTGCGCCGCCGGCTTTTCGGCGCGGGCTGATCATCGCCGCGCTGGCCGGGTTGTTCATGGCGATGGTCGGCGCGCTCGGCACCGATGAAGCCGGGCTGGCGGTCCGCATCGCCTATTGGCTGCCGCTGATGCTCACCGGCTCGGCGCTCGGCACCGGCGTGGCGTTCGGCGTGCAGAACTGGGGGCGGTTGCGCGAGCACCTGTTTGCCGAAGGCGCGCTGATCGCGGTGCTCGTCGCGCTGCCGCTGACCGCCGTTGTCATCGGCGCCAACCAGCTCGCGTTCGACAACCGCCCATCGTCAGCGCTGGCGCTGGCGGTCACCTTCGCCATCGTGCTGATGGTCTCGTCGGTGATGACCGCGCTGACCTATGCGACGTCGCCGAAGGTGGTGGTTGTAGCGCCCGAACCGGCCCCCGCCCCGACCCCTCCGCCAAGCCTCGTTCCGCCACGCATCCTCGCCCGGCTGCCGCTGCACCTGCGCCACGCCCGGCTGCTCGCGATCGAGGCCGAGGATCATTACCTGCGCGTCCACACCGATGCCGGGTCCGATCTCATCCTGCTCCGCCTCGTCGATGCCGTTGCCGAAACCGATGGCATCGACGGCGCGCGCTGCCACCGCAGCTGGTGGGTGGCGCGCGCCGGCGTCACCGCGGTCGAGCGTGACGGCGCGCGCACCCTGCTCGGCGTCGGGCCGGCGCTGCGGGTGCCGGTCAGCCGCAGCTATCTCCCCGAACTGCGCGCCGCGGGCTGGCTCGACTAAGCCCGGGCATCGGGGGTAAAGCGCAGGGCATGACCGATGCCCTCACCACCGCCCGCGCGCAGATGCGCACCCTCCACCGCGCCGCCGAGCCCGATGTGCTCGCCGGCCTGCTGCCGACCGCGACGCTGGCGCCGGCCACCCGCAACGCCGTCGTCGGCCGCGCGCTGGCGCTGCTCGCCGATCTGCGCGCCGCGCAAAGCGAAGGCTGGGTCAACCGCTTCCTCCATCAATATCGCCTCAACACCGCCGAAGGCGTCGCGCTGCTCAGCCTCGCCGAAGCGTTCCTGCGCGTTCCCGATGCCGAAACCGCCGACGCGCTGATCCGCGACAAGATCGGCACCGCCGATTGGGCGCAGCACGCCGGCGAATCCGATTCGGCGCTGGTCAATTCCGCCACCTGGGGCCTCGTCATCACCCGCGCGCTGATGGGCGAGGATGGCAAGTCGAGCGTGCTGAAGCGCCTCGTCGCCCGCGCCGGCGAGCCGTTCGTGCGGCAAGCCGTCGGTGCCGCGATGCGGATGATGGGGCAGGTGTTCGTGATGGGCCGCACCATCGACGAAGCCATCGCCCGGGCAAGTGACAAGGATAATCTCGGCTTCACCGCCAGTTTCGACATGCTCGGCGAAGCCGCGCGCACCCGCGCCGATGGCGCGCGTTATTTCGCCAGCTACAGCGCCGCGATCCGCGACACGGCGAAAGCCACGAAAGCCGCCGCGATCACCGACCGTCATTCGGTTTCGGTCAAGCTGTCGGCGCTGCACCCGCGCTACGAAACCGCCCATGCCGCGACCTGCGTGCCCGAACTCACCGCGATGCTGCGCCAATTGGCGCACGAAGCCGCCGCCGCCGGCATCGGCCTGACCGTCGACGCCGAGGAATCCGAGCGGCTGATGATGAGCCTCGACATCATCGAGGCAGTGGCGCGCGATCCGCAGCTTGCGGGCTGGGGCGGCTTCGGCATGGCGGTGCAGGGCTATGGCAAGCGCGCCCGCCAGGTCATCGCCTGGGCCGATGCGCTCGGGTCGGAGACCCGACAACGCCTGACTATACGCCTGGTCAAGGGCGCCTATTGGGACAGCGAGATCAAGCGCACCCAGGAAGCCGGGCTCGCCGATTACCCGCTGTTCACGCGCAAGGCGGCGACCGATGTGTCGTACCTTGCCTGTGCAAACGACATGCTGGCCGCGCCCAACATCTACCCGGCCTTTGCCACCCATAATGCGCTGACGGTGGCGACCATCCTCGAATGGGCCGGGGAGGCGCGCGATTTCGAATTCCAGCGGCTGCACGGCATGGGCGAAGGCCTGTTCGAGCGGCTGGTCCGCGAACAGGGCTATAAATGCCGGACCTATGCGCCGGTGGGGGGGCATCGCGATCTGCTCGCCTATCTGGTGCGCCGCCTGCTCGAAAATGGCGCGAACAGCAGCTTCGTGCATCAGCTGGCCGATGCCAGCGTCAGTGATGACACGTTGCTCGCCGATCCGGCGGTGAAGATCGCCGGGGTCGGCGGCACGCCGCACCCGTCGATCGCGCTGCCGGTGCGGTTGTTCGGGGATAGCCGCGACAATTCGGCCGGGATCGATCTGGCGGATGCAGCGGTGCTTGCGGACGTGGCGGCGGGGATGGCGCGCGCCCCCCTCTCCCGGCTCGCCTCCGGCGAGTCCGACCTCTCCCGCAAGGGGAGAGGTGCGTTGGATGCGGCCCTCACCGCCGCCCACGCCGCCCACCCCGCTTGGGCCGCCGCCCCCGTCGCCACCCGCGCCGCCGCGCTCGATCGCCTCGCCGATCTGCTCGAACGCGACACGCAGGCGCTGATGGCCATCCTCGTCCACGAAGCCCGCAAGACCATCCCCGATGCGCTGGGCGAAGTCCGCGAGGCGGTCGATTTCTGCCGCTACTACGCCGCCGAAGCCCGCGCCAAGTTCGCCCCCCTCCTCCTCCCCGGCCCGACCGGCGAGCGCAACGAACTCCACCTCGCCGGGTGCGGTGTCTTTGCCTGCATCGCGCCATGGAACTTCCCGCTCGCGATCTTCATCGGCCAGGTCGCCGCCGCGCTCGTCGCCGGCAACACCGTCATTGCCAAGCCGGCGCCGCAAACCCCCGAAATCGCCCGCCGCGCCCTCGCGCTCGCCCATGAAGCCGGGGTGCCCGCCGATGTGCTGGCGCTGGTCACCGGTGGCGGTGAAATCGGCGACGCTCTGGTCCGCGACCCGCGCATCATGGGGGTCGCCTTCACCGGCAGCACGGCAACGGCGCGGCGGATCGCCCGGGCGCTGCTCGATGACGAAACACGCCCGCTGGTGCCGCTGATCGCCGAAACCGGCGGCATCAACGCGATGCTCGTCGATTCGACCGCGCTCACCGAACAGGTGGTGCAGGATGTCATCACCAGCGCCTTCCGCTCGGCCGGGCAACGCTGTTCGGCGCTGCGGCTGCTGCTGGTGCAGGAAGATGTCGCCGAGCGCACGCTCGAGATGCTCAAGGGCGCCATGGACACGCTGGTGGTGGGTGATCCCGCCGACCCCGCCACCGATGTCGGCCCGGTCATCGACAGCGCCGCGTTTGACAAGCTCGAAACCTATCGCCAGGCGCAGAAGGCGCGCTGGCGGCACAGCGTCCCCGCCCCCGCCACCGGCAATTTCATCGCGCCGACTGTCATCACGCTCGACCGTATCGCCGACCTCGACGCCGAATGGTTCGGGCCGCTGCTCCATGTCGTGACCTGGAAGGCCGGCGAACTGCCGCAGACCATCGCTGCGGTCAACGCGCTCGGCTATGGCCTGACCATGGGCCTGCACAGCCGCATCGCCAGCGTCGCCGCGAGCGTGACGGCGGCGGCGCATGTCGGCAACCTCTACATCAACCGCTCGATGATCGGCGCCATCGTCGGCAGCCAGCCCTTCGGCGGCGAGGGCCG
>JANPKK010000028.1:0-54972 GCA_031426015.1 Alphaproteobacteria bacterium | reverse complement strand
CGACCGTCGCCCAGGTATCGACCATGGTACCCTTGCCGACGCGGGCGCCGATGTTGACGAAGCTCGGCATCAGGATCGCGCCCGGCGCGATATAGGCACCGCGGCGGACAATGGCGCCCGGCACGGCGCGGAAACCGGCGGCGCGAAAGCGATCTTCGCCCCAGCCTTCGAACTTGGATGGCACCTTGTCGAACCAGTTGGTGCCGCCCGGGCCGGCGATGACGCCGCTGTCGTTGAGCCGGAAGCTGAGCAGCACTGCCTTCTTCAGCCACTGGTTGACGCGCCAGCCACCCGCACCATCGGGCTCGGCAACGCGCAATTCACCGGCATCGAGCGCGAGAATGGCGGCTTCGACCGCGTCGCGGACCTCGCCGGTGGTCGCGAAGGAAATCGTGTCACGCGCGTCCCAGGCGGCGTTAATGGTGGCTTCTATGCTCATCTGCTTGTCTCCAGTTCGGCAACCACGCTTGTCAGCCAAGTGGCGACATCGGGGATGATCAGGTCGATATGGTCGCGGCGCTCGTCCGGCCCCTGTTCGGAGCCATTGTCGATCCACACCGTCGTCATGCCGATCGCCTTGGCGGGGATCAGGTTGCGCGCCATGTCCTCGACAAAGATGGCGCGGGTGGGGTCGATGCCATGCGTGCTGCACATGCTGGCATAGGCGGGCGCCTGCGGCTTGGGCACATAATCGAGCGCGTGAATGTCATGCAGCGCATCGAAACTGTCGGACAGGCCGAGGCGCGTCAGCACCCGTTCGGCATAGGGCGCATCGGCATTGGTGAAGACGAACTTCTTGCCCGGCAGCCGCGCGATGAGATCGGCCAGTTCAGGGTGCGGCGCCACGACGTCGATATCGACATCATGGACGAAGGCGAGGAACTCGTGCGGATCGACACCATGTTCGGCCATCAGCCCGGGCAGCGTCATCCCGTGCGAATGGAAAAAGCCCTTCTGCACCGCCCAGGCGGCTTGCGGATCGAGATCGAGCCGCTTCTGGATGAAGGCGCCCATCTTGGCGTCGATCTGCGGAAACAGGCTCGCGCTCGCCGGATAAAGCGTATTGTCGAGATCGAAGATCCAGCTGTTGATGTGACTGAGCATGAACCGCTGTTAGCGGCAGTTCAGGCGGGCCGCCAGTGGCAGTGGAAACCACCCGGAATTCGTGCCGGCATGCGGATGGTCGCCACCGGGCCATCGGCCAGATGCCCGGCGTCCATGACCAGCAAGGCGCTTTCGTTGCGCCGCGAATCCCATTTCAACGACAACAGCCAGCCATCGGTCTCGTCGGCACCATTGGCCACGAACACTGGCTCGCCGAGATAGGCGCCGTCGCCGGCGTCGTAACTGTCGCGCGCCCCGCTTTCGACATCGATGCGCGCCAGCAGGTCGAAGCCATCGACCCGACCCGCCGTCGGCCGCGCCGTGCCATTGGCATAGGTGGCGCGATAGGCCTGGCCCTGGCGGCGATCGTCGATACGCGGGAACTGCACATCGAGCGGATCGATCGTTTCGGCGCGCATCCCCGTTTTGCCGACGACCCAGCGCCGCAGCGCGAAGCGCGATTCCTCGTGCGTCGGCAGGCTGCCATCGGCGCCGGGCATCAGCGGCGCGCGCGGCGATCCGGCGACATCGATGACGATCTCGTCGCCGCGTTCGAAGGCATTGGCGCTATGGAACATGAAGCAGGGGTCGCTCTCCACCCAGCGCAGATCGGCGGCGGTGCCGCCCTTGGGCATGATGCCGAAATAGCTGGTGCGGTTGCCCTCCCACGCCGCCATCGGCCCGCCGCGTATGGCGCGTGCCATGTCGATGACGACGGGCAGGCAGGGGAAGATGACGTAATTTTCGGTCATCATGAAGTCGTGCATCATGCTGCAATAGGGCTGGTCGAGGAAGGTCGTGTGGGTCGCCCGGCCCCGGGCATCGATGATGTTGTAACGAATGGCAGTGCTCGCCGGCCCCTTGGCGCTGTAACCGAAGGCATGCATGTCGCCCGTTGTCGGGCAGGTCTTGGGATGCGCCGTGAATGGCCCGGCCGCCGCCCCGCCAAAGGTCTCGCTGCCCAGTGTTTCCAGGCTGTCGGGGTCCATCGCGACTGGCGGGCAGCCTTCCATCAGCGCATACAGCTTGCCGGCGTGCGGCCAGATATGGGTGTTGGCGGTGCTGTAATCCGTCGGATTGGCTTCGGGTTCATTAAAGCGCGGGTTGCCGAAGACGCCGAACAGCCGCTTGCCGGCGGCGCGCTCGGCGTTGAACTTGGGGGTGCGGACCCAGCGGTTCTTGAGACTCGCCTTGCCGTTGGCGATGGCGATGGCAAAGATCATGCCGTCGCCATCGAAGACATGGTAGCGATCTTGCGGATGCGGCGGGAACTGCGGGTCGGGGCCGTTGCGGTAGAAAGTGCCGGCGAGGCCGGCGGGGAGCGAGCCCTCGATAACCAGATCGGGCGCATCCAGTTCGGCATGAAAGGGCTGATAATAGCCGTTGAGCGCCGGATCCGTACCAAAGGAGGCCACCATCAGATTTCTCCCACCATCAAGCGCCAACGCTAGCGCAAGCCCATGACAGTTGCGACCACTTGAAAAAGGGGGGGTGGCTTGCCGGGGCGCCCCAAACGCGGCAATAGGCGGCGATGTCTGTTTCCCTTTCGTTCGCGGGCGAAGCGCTGGTGCCGCTGGCCTGTGGCGCGCTGCACTGGCCGGCGCAATCGATGCTGATCGTTGCCGACCTGCATTTCGAAAAGGCGTCGAGCTTTGCCCGGCGCGGCCGGCTGCTGCCGCCCTATGACAGCGCCGACACGATCGGCTGGCTGATCGATGCGCTGGCGCAAACCGGTGCGCAGCGGGTGGTGTGTCTGGGCGATTCGTTTCACGATCGCGGCGGGCCGCAGCGCCTGCCACCCGGCCCGGCGGCGGCGCTGACCATGCTGATCCATGATCTCGACTGGTTGTGGATCACCGGCAACCATGATGACGACATGGCAGCGGCGATGGGCGGGCGGGTGCTGGCCGAAGCGCACATCGGCCCGCTGTGCCTGCGCCATGAGGCCGTTCCGGGCGCCGGCGAGCCCGAACTGTCGGGGCATTTTCACCCCAAGGTCGCGGTCATGGCGCGTGGCCGCCGCATCGTGCGGCGCTGTTTCGCGCTGTCGCAAACCAAGCTGATCCTGCCGGCCTATGGCGCCTTTACCGGCGGGCTCGACATCGCCGACCCGGCGATCATGGCGGTGCTCGATGGCCAGGTGACGGCCGTGGTGCCCGAGGCCGGGCGGTTGCTGCGTTTTCCGGTGCCGCGCGCGCAAAATGACCCGGACCGGGCAACCCCGGCGCTGTCGCGCTTGTAAGCTGCCGGTGCCGGGCTAGGATTGCGAGCTCTCGGGGGAGACTGGCACTTGCTGCGCCGACCAATCGTGTGGATTCCGCTGTTGCTGGTGCTGTTGTTCGGCGGCGCCATCATCGGCGGCTACACGCTGCTGCCCGGTGTCGTCCGCGCCCAGGGCCAGGCCTGGGTCGAAAAGAACCTCCCCGGCAAGCTGCTGACGATGGGCGCGATTGCCTTCGACCCGTGGACGCTGACGCTCGATATCGCCGATATCGCCATTGCCGACAGCAAGGCGCCACAGGCGCCGCTGGTCGCGCTCAAGGCGGTGACGGTCGATGCCAGTCTGTCGTCGCTGTGGAACGGTCATGCCCGGCTCGATGCGCTGGCGATCACGGCGCCGATGGTCGATGCCGTGCTGCGCAAGGATGGCTCGGTCAACCTTGCCGAACTGGTGCCGCCCGATGATGGCAGTCCGGTGCCCGAAGTGTGGATCGGCGATTTGTCGGTCAGCGGCGGCCGTATCGCCTTCACCGATGAACGCCGCGCCCAACCGCACAAGAAGATGCTGACCCCGGTTACCTTCACGCTGAAGGATTTTTCGACGCGGGCGCGTAAGGGCGGCGGCTTCACCTTCGCCGCTGCCAGCGAAGCCGGCGAGAAATTTGCCTGGGCGGGCACGCTGGGCATGGCGCCGGTGGCCTCGCAGGGCCGCTTCACCATCGGCGCGCTGCGGCTCGAAACCATTGGCCGCTTTGCCGGCGACCTGCTGCCGGTGGCGTTCAGCGCCGGCGCCATCGATGCGGCCGGCACTTATCGCTTTGCCCTGCCTGCTGC
This sequence comes from Alphaproteobacteria bacterium, assembly GCA_031426015.1. GTDB lineage: Bacteria > Pseudomonadota > Alphaproteobacteria > Sphingomonadales > Sphingomonadaceae > Sandarakinorhabdus. Next base: position 50,814 of record JANPKK010000028.1, on the reverse strand, counting down.
CGCGCCTGCCGCGATCAAGGACGCGCCGCTACCGGCGCCGCAATTCGATGCCGATCTGGCCAGCTTGATGCTTTCCGATCTGGCAGCGACAGCGGCGGGGGACAGGCTCGCCATCCGCAAGCTGACAATCGCGCCGACACAGGTATCACTGGCGGGGGACCGGCTGGCGCTGGGCGCGGTCAGCATCGACGGTATCAGCATCGCGCGGGCGCGCGGCGAGCGTGCCGCCATCGCCGAAGCGACGCTGGCGCCGACGCGTTATGGTATCACCAATGGCGTTGCGGAAATCGGCGCGACGGTGTTGACGGGCATCAGCGTCACCGGCCGCGGCAAGGGTGCCGAAACCGTCGCGCTCGCCGGCATCGGCGTCGCACCAAGCCGCATCGAGATGATCCCGCGCAAGGCTGTTATCGGTGCAATCAACGCCAGCGGCCTGCGGCTCGGCGTGCGCGTCGCTGCCGACGACAGCTTTGCCATTCCGGGTCTATATCCGCTCGCCATGCCAACGGCGGTGTCCGCGACCGGGCCGGCGTGGCAGCTGGCGCTAGGCGGTCTCAGCCTCGGCGATGCTGCAGTACGGGTCGCGGTAGCGCGGCCGACACCGCTGCGCGGCGCGACGTTCAACCTGTCGCCGATCACGCTGAAGCTCGGCCCGGTCACCAGCGCGCTCGATGCGCCGGTGACGCTCGACCTCTCGACCCGGATCGATGGCAAGGCGAAACTGGCAATTGCCGGTACGGCCTCACCCGCCTCCGCGACTGCTGATGTGACGCTCGATGTCGCGGGCGTGCCGCTCGCTCGACTGGCGGCGCTCGCCCCGCCGACAAAGGTGCTGGTCAGGGCCGGCAGCTTGCAGGTGAAAGGACGGTTGCGCGTCGCCCAGGGCCGCAACGGTCCGGCGCCCGATTTCACCGGCTCCATGGGTGTCACCGATCTCGATATCGTCCAGCGCTCGGATGGCGGCGCGCTGATCGGCTGGAAAAGCCTCGATATCATCGGCATCCGCTATACCGCCAGCCCGCAACGCCTCGCCATCGCGCGCGCCGGTCAGCATAACCGGTCGCGCCAATGTCTTTGCCTATGATGCCGATACCGATCTGACCGCCAGCTTCAAGAACATCGAAGTGCCGGTGTTCAATCCCTATTCGGGGCGCTTTGCCGGCTATGCGATCTCGAAGGGGAAGCTTTCGACGACGCTGCACTATCGCATCGTCAATCGCGGGCTTCAGGCGGATCACAATGTCGTTCTCGATCAATTGACCTGGGGGCAGGCGACCGATTCCAAGGACAAGGTGTCGCTGCCGATCCGGCTGGCGACGTCGCTGTTGAAGGACCGCAATGGTGTCATCAATCTCGACCTGCCGATCGGCGGCACCCTCGATGATCCGCAGTTCCGCATCTGGCCGGTGGTCTGGCAGATCGTCGGCAATGTCTTTTCCAAGCTGATCACCGCGCCCTTCGCGCTCATCGGCTCGCTATTCGGCGGCGGCGACAAGGCGCAGTTCGTCAGCTTCGATCCGGGTTCGGCCATGTTGCCGCCCGATGCCGATGCCTCGCTGAAGGCGCTCGCCAAGGGGCTGGCGGAACGGCCCGAGGTCAATCTCGATATCCCCGCCGGCCCCGGCATCCGCGAAGACGCCGAAGCGCTGACGACGGCAAAGCTGCACACCGCGGCGCTGACCGGCAAGAAAGGCCCGATCGCGCCCGATTATGCCGGACTCGAGGCCGGCAAGAAAGCCGAACAGTTGAAATCCCTCTACAAGGCGAAATTCGGCAAGGGGCCGAAATTCCCCGATGATCTGCCCAAGGCCGGGATGCTCGCGAAGGGCGAGGCCAAGGCGGCGGCGCGAACGGCCGAAATCACCTGGCTCGAAGCCGAACTTCGCGCCAAGTTCGCAGCCACCGATGCCGAACTGGCAGCGCTCGGCCAGGCGCGCGCCGATGCGGTCAAACAGGCGCTGCTCGGCGAAAACAGCATCGAACCGACCCGGGTGTTCGTGTCGACCGCGGCGAGCGTCAAGGCCAAGGACGCCAAGGTCGAAATGGAGCTGATGGTCAAATAGCACTTGATTGCGCCGCCGCCGCGTCGCAACCCGGCAGCATGGGGACCAGCACTGCACCTTCGACCCGCCGTATCCTCGGCGCCAGCCTTGTCGGTACCGCGGTCGAATTCTACGATTTCTACATCTACGCGACCGCCGCCAGCCTGGTGTTCGGTCCGTTGTTCTTTCCGTCGGACAATCCCTCGGCGCAGCTGCTCGCCGCCTATGCCAGCTTTGCCGTCGCCTTCATCGCCCGGCCGATCGGGGCGCTGGTCTTCGGCCATTATGGAGACCGGATCGGCCGCAAATCGACGCTGGTGGCCAGCCTGATGCTGATGGGCGGCTCCACCCTCGCCATCGCCCTTCTGCCGACCTATGCCAGCGCCGGCTGGGTGGCGCCGGTGCTGCTCTGCCTGTTGCGCTTCGGGCAAGGGTTCGGGCTCGGCGGCGAATGGGGTGGCGCGGCGCTGCTGGCGGTGGAGAATGCCCCGCCGGGCTGGCGCGCGCGCTTCGGCATGTTTCCGCAATTGGGGGCGCCGGTGGGCTTCATCGCGGCGAACGGCCTGTTCCTGCTGCTCGGCCTGTGGCTCAGCGATGCGGATTTCCAGCGCTGGGGCTGGCGGCTGCCTTTTCTCGCCTCGGCGCTGCTGGTGGCCGTCGGGCTGTGGGTGCGGTTGAAACTGACCGAAACCCCGGCCTTTGCCGCCATGGCGGCGCATGGCCCGCCGCCGGCGGTGCCGATTGCCGAATTGCTGCGTGATCACTGGCGCGCGACGCTGGGCGGAACCTTGGGGGTCATCGCCTGTTTCGCGCTCTTCTATCTGTCGACAGCCTTCGCGCTCGGCTTCGGCACGACCAAGCTCGGCTACACGCGCGAAACCTTCCTCGGTGTGCAGCTCGTCGCCATCCTGTTCCTCGCCGCCGGCATCCTGCTGTCGGGCTGGTTGTCGGACCGTTTCGATCCGCGCCGCGTGCTGATCGGCGGCTGCCTCGCCGCGGTCGCGACCGGCATGCTGCTGGCGCCGCTGATGGAGAGCGGCTCGCTGCTGCTGATAGGCGTGTTCCTGTCGCTGGCGCTTTTCGTCATGGGCTTTGTCTATGGGCCACTGGGCGCGTGGCTGCCCGGTCTGTTCCCGGCGCGGGTGCGCTATACCGGGGCGTCGATGGCCTTCAACATGGGCGGCATTCTCGGTGGTGGGTTGGCGCCGATCATCGCCCAGGCGCTCGCCGATCGCGGCGGGTTGGCGCCGGTCGGCTGGTATCTGGCGGCGGCGGCCGGCGCTAGCCTGGTCGCGGTCTTCAGCCTGAAGGCCCCGCCCTTTACAGAGTAAGTCTTGTCGAAGCGCAACGCGCCCGATAGCTCTAGGCGATGCACACATTCCTCATCGCCGCCCTGCTTCTTTCCACCGCGCCGGCCTTTGCCGCCGATGCCCCCGAGATGGCACGCTGGCGGGCGCAGGCGGCGCGCGTCACCATCGCTCGCGACAATTTTGGGATTGCCCATATCAAGGGCAAGTCCGACGCCGATGCGGTGTTCGGCATGATCTATGCCCAGGCCGAAGACGACTTCAACCGCGTCGAGACCAATTTCATCAACGCGCAAGGGCGTCTCGCCGAAGCCGAAGGCGAAGCGGCGATCTGGCGCGACCTGCGCATGAAGCTGTTCATCGAGCCTGCCGCGCTCAAGGCCGATTACGCCCGCGCGCCGCAATGGCTGAAGGCGCTGATGACCGCCTGGGCCGATGGGCTCAACTTCTACCTCGCCACCCACCCGCAGGTAAAACCGCGGGTCATCACGCATTTCGAACCCTGGATGGCGCTGGCGTTCAGCGAAGGCAGCATCGGCGGCGATATCGCCGGTATCTCGCTCGGGCAGCTGGAGGGCTTTTATGGCCAGAAGCAGGTGGCGCTCGATGATATCGAAACCGGCAAGGTGCGCCCCGAGCCGCTGGGGTCGAACGGCTTTGCCATCGCGCCGTCGCACAGCGCCAATGGCCATGCCCTGCTGCTGATCAACCCGCACACCAGTTTTCACTTCCGGTCGGAAGCCGAAGTCACCAGCGACCAGGGCCTCGCTACCTATGGCGCGGCAACCTGGGGGCAGTTCTTCACCTATCAGGGCTTCAACCGCCATATCGGCTGGATGCACACCACCTCGGGAGTCGATGTCGTCGATGAATTCGCCGAGACGATCGAGACCCGCAATGGCCGGCTCGAATATCGCTTCGGCAACGAGTGGCGGCCGGTGACGGTGACGCCGGTCGCCATCCCGTATCGCGATGCCGCCGGGGTGCTGCAGACGCGCACCTTCACCACCTATCGCACCGTCCATGGCCCGGTCATCCGCAGCGCAGATGGCAAATGGATCAGCGTCAGCCTGATGCACAAGCCGCTTGCCGCGCTCGAACAGAGCTTCCTGCGCACCAAGGCGACCGATCTCGCCAGCTTCCTGAAGGTCGCCGAGCTGAAAGCCAATTCGTCGAACAACACGCTGTTCGCTTCGACCAAGGGCGAAATCGCCTATCTCCACCCGCAATTCGTGCCGGTGCGCGACAATCGCTTCGATTATGAAAAGCCCGTCGATGGGTCCGATCCGGCAACGGCGTGGCAGGGCGAGCACAAGCTTTCGGAACTGCCGCAGGTCATCAACCCGAAGAACGGCTGGGTGACCAACACCAACAACTGGCCGTGGACATCGGCGGGCGCCGACAGCCCCAGGGCCGCCGATTTCCCGCGCTACATGGATTCGGCCGGCGAAAATCCGCGCGGGCCGCACGCCGTACGCGTGCTGACGGCGACGCCCAAGTTCAGCCTCGATACGCTGCTCGAAGCCGCCTACGACCCCTATCTCACCGCCTTTGCCGATCTGGTGCCGACGCTGGTCGCCGCCTATGATCGCCTGCCCGCCGATGCGGCGCAGCGGGCGGCGCTCGCCGGGCCGGTGGCGGCGTTGCGTGGCTGGGATTTCAACACCGGCGAAGCGTCGGTGCCGACAGCGCTGGCGATGTTCTGGGGCAATGCGCTGGTCGGACGTTTCGGGGCGGAGGCGAAGCGCGACGACGAACCGCTGGTGCCATGGCTGGTCGCCAAGCCGACCGATGCCGATCGGCTCGGCGCGCTCGAGACCGCCGTCGCCAAGCTGACTGCCGATTTCGGCACGTGGAATACCCCCTGGGGCGACATCAATCGCTTCCAGCGCGTTTCGGGCGCGCTCGTCCAGGCTTTCGACGACAGCAAGGCGAGCATCCCCATCGGCCTCGGCTCGGGGCAATGGGGGGCGCTCGCCTCTTACGGCTCGGCACCCGGGCCGGGGACGAAGCGCTGGTACGGCAGCTATGGCAACAGCTTCGTCGCCGTCGTCGATTTCGGGCCGCAGGTCGCGGCGCGGGCGATTTCGGCGGGCGGCGAGAATGGCGATCCGGCCTCGCCGCATTTCAACGACCAGGCCGAGCGCTATCGCACCCATGATTTCCGCCGTGTCCCGCTTACGGCCGAGGCATTGGCAGGGCAGGTGACCCGGCGCTACCGACCCGGCGAATGATCGACGTCGCCACCGCCATCGATGACACTATGCTGCATGGCGTGGCGGCGCTGGTCATCGGGGCGATGGCGCTGCTGCTGATCGGCCTGTGGCGGGCGGTGCGCCGCAGCCGCGATGCCGACGCGGCGCGCGCCGGCGAACGCGCCCGGCTCGAAGCCGAAATCGCGGCGCACGCCCGCACCGATGCGGCGCTGCTCGCGGCGCGCGAAGTCGCCGAAGCCGCCAATCTGGCCAAGAGTCGGTATCTCGTCGGAGTCAGCCACGAGATCCGCTCACCGCTCAATGCCATCCATGGCTATGCGCAATTGCTCGAACGCGATGGCCAGGTCGATCCGGCTGAAGCGGCGCGGGTGATCCGCCGCTCGTCGCAGCACCTGATCGACATCGTCGATGGCCTGCTCGACATTTCGCGGATCGAAACCGGGCAGATGAAGCTCAACCGCGATCTGGTGCCGCTGCCGGCGTTTCTTGAATCGCTCGCCGACATGTTTCGCGGCCAGGCGGCGGCGAAGGGGCTGGGCTTTGTCTGGGAACCGCCGGCCAATCTGCCGGCCTATGTCCGCATCGATGAAAAGCGCCTGCGCCAGCTGCTGATCAACCTGTTGTCGAACGCGGTGAAATATACCGAAGCGGGGACGATCACTCTGGCGGTGCGCACCAGTGGCATGCTCACCGAATTCAGCGTCAGCGATACCGGCATCGGGCTCGATGCCGAGGAACTGGGCCGCGTCTTCGAACCTTTCGAACGCGGCAGCTCGGCCCAGGCGCGGGCGCAGCCGGGCACCGGGCTCGGGCTCGCGATCACCCGCACGCTGGCGCAGATCATGGGCGGCGACATCAGCGCCACCAGCACGCCCGGCGTCGGCAGCCGATTCGCGCTGCGGCTGATGCTGGTCGAGCCGACCGAGGCGCCGGCGGCGTCGGTGCGCCGCCGCCCGGTGACCGGCTATGCCGGGGCGCGCCGCACCATCCTCGCCATCGATGACGATCCGGCACAGCTCGCCGTGCTGCAAAGCCTGTTGCGGCCGCTGGGTTTCACGGTGTTTGCCGCCGGCAATGGTGCGGCGGGTATCGAACTGGCGTTGCGCTGTGCCCCCGGTCTCGTGCTCCTCGACATCCAGATGGCCGGGCTGTCGGGCTGGGATGTCGCCGAACGGCTGCGGGTTATCGAAAGCAGCGCGCGTGCCGTTGCGGGTGCTGAAGGCGCTGCCGGTCCGGCGCAGCGGCTGGCGATCCTGATGGTGTCGGCCAATGCCCATGAATATGCCGCCGGTGCCGATGGCCGCGCCGCGCATGATGGCTTCGTGCTCAAGCCCTTCGATCTAGATGTGCTGCTCGATGCCATCGCGGCGCAGCTCGGTATCGACTGGGCCGATCCGGCGGCGCCGGTCGCAGCGGCGACCGCACCGCTCGATCTGGCGGGCGCGGCGCCGCATCTGGCGGAGCTGCGCCGGCTGGGGCAGGCGGGCCATGTCCGCGGCCTTGAAGCGCGGTTGCGGCAGTTTGAAGCTGACGTCCCCGGCAGCCTGGCCCTTGTAGACGAACTGCGTGACCAGCTAAGGCGGTATGACCTCAAGGCCTTTCGCGAAAGACTCGACGCTTTTTCATGATCGCGCACGATTCCCTTGTCCCGGCTGCGGTTTCGACAGCGACCATTTTGGTGGTGGACGACACGGCTGAATCGCTGGGCTTCGTCACCGCGGCGCTCGAGGCGGCGGGGATGACGGTTCTGGTCGCCGGCGATGGCGCCGCGGCGCTGGCCTCGATCGCCATGCTCACCCCCGACCTTGTCATCATGGATGCGATGATGCCGGTGATGGACGGCTTTGAAGCGACCCGGCGGATCAAGGCCGATCCGCGGCTGGCGGCGCTGCCGGTGATCTTCATGACCGGGCTGACCGAAACCGAACATGTCGTGCGCGGGTTGGAGGCCGGCGGGGTCGATTATGTCAGCAAGCCGATCATCGTCGATGAACTGCTGGCGCGGGTGCGGGTCCATCTCGGCAATGCCCGGGTCAGCCGCGGCGCGCAGGTCGCGCATGACGAAAGCGGCCGGCCATTGCTGGCAATCGATTCGACAGGCGGCGTCTGCTGGTCGACCCCGGGCGCTGCCGCCGTGCTGCAACGGCTCGGGGGCAGCCTGCCGGCGGCGCTGGCAACGGCGCTGGTGCGGCTGGCGGACCAGGATGATCATGGCGTACTGCGCCACGATTTCGGTGATGGCCGGCTGGAATTCATGCTGGTGGCGCGCAGTAGCGATGATGAATGGCTGTTCCGCATCAGCGAAATCCGCGCCGGGGCGGAGGAACGCCTTCTGGCGCAGCGCCATGGGCTGACCGATCGCGAAGCCGAAGTGCTGTTGTGGATCAGCCGCGGCAAGGCCAATCGCGAGATCAGCGAGATTCTCGGCATCAGCCCGCGCACCGTCAACAAGCATCTCGAACAGGTCTTTGCCAAGATGGGGGTGGAAAATCGCGCCTCGGCGGCGGCGGCGGCGGTGAAATCGCTCTCACAATAACACCGCCTGCGACGCCGTGGCGGTTGCGGTGTTGCCGTGGCCATGCGAGCCATGCGGCAACCGATAAAGGAACCCCGCCATGCAGGCGACACTGATTATCTTCATGGTCGTGGCCGCGCTGGCGACGCTGGGCGTGCTGGCGCGCGGCATCATCATCATGGCGCGTGGCAAGGATGTCACCGGCCAGCAATCGAACAAGATGATGAGTTACCGCGTCGCCTTTCAAGCGCTTGCCATCATCTTCATCGTCATCCTGTTCCTGATCAACCGCCCGGCGTAAGTATTGTTTGATTGAAGTGAGGTCGGCACCGGCCCGCGCCCCCGCCCGGCCACCCACAGTGTAACTGTCGAAGGGTGGCCGGGCGGGGGAGCGGACCGGTGCCGACCAACCCGGCACAGCGAGTTCCTGATGGTCAAGCTCAACAAGATCTATACGCGCACCGGGGATGACGGCACCACCGGCCTTGTCGACGGCACGCGCCGGTCCAAGGCCGATCCGCGCCTGCACGTCGTCGGTAGCGTCGATGAAGCCAATGCGGCGATCGGCCTGGCGCGGTTGCACGCGTCGCCCGCCACGGCGCGGGCGCTGGGGCGGGTGCAGAACGACCTGTTCGATCTTGGCGCCGATCTCGCCACCCCCGATGGCATCACCGGCGCGCTGCGTATCGTCCCGGCGCAGGTCGATTGGCTGGAGGCGCAGATCGATTCCGCGAACGAGACGTTGCCGCCGCTGACCAGCTTCATCCTGCCCGCCGGCACCCCGGCGGCGACGGCGCTGCATCTGGCGCGTACCATCACCCGCCGTGCTGAACGCGACGGCGTTGCCGCCACTGCCGCCGGTGAGGCATTGAGCCACGCCGCGCTGCAATATCTGAACCGTTTGTCGGATTATCTGTTTGTACTGAGCCGGGTCGAAAATGCCACCACCGGCGACGTCCTGTGGGTGCCCGGCGCCAATCGGTAAGGTCGGCAGCCGGGCAAGGAGATCCGAATGTCGACGCTGATCCACACCGCCGCCGAAACCCGGGCCGGGCTGCGCACGGCCTTTGTCGCCACCCGCACGCTCAGCACGGCGCTGGCGGCGCCCTTGTCCGATGCCGATGCCAGTGCGCAATCGATGCCCGACGCGTCTCCCGTGAAATGGCATCTGGCGCACACCAGCTGGTTTCTTGAAACCTTCATCCTGGCCGGCCTGCCGGGTTATCGCCTGTTCGACGATCGCTTCGGGCATTTGTTCAACAGCTATTATGAATCGGTCGGGCCACGCATCGCCCGCCACGCCCGCGGGCTGATCACCCGGCCCAGCCTCGATGATGTGCTCGCCTATCGCGGCCATGTCGATGCAGCGATCGACCGGCACTGGAACAGCCTTTCGCCCGCGGCGCTGACGATGGTCGAGCTCGGCATCAACCATGAACAGCAGCACCAGGAACTGCTGCTCACCGACATTCTCGACCTGTTCGCCGCCAACCCGATCGAACCGGCCATGTTTCCCGCCGCCGAGGGCCGTGCCGCGCCCGCCGCCGCCGGCTGGACGCAGCATGACGGCGGCATCCACCGGATCGGCCATGATGGCGCCGGCTTCGCCTTCGATTGCGAAGGCCCGGCGCATGACGTGCTGCTGCGCCCGTTCGCGCTGGCCGACCGGCTGGTCAGCAATGCCGACTGGGCGGCGTTCATTGCCGATGGCGGCTATGCCAATCCGGCGCTGTGGCTGTCGGACGGCTGGGCGTGGGTGAAGCGCGAGAAGATTGCGGCGCCCTTGCGCTGGCAGCACAACGCCGACGGCTGGAGCAGTTTCACCCTCGCCGGCCGCCGCGCGATCGACCCGGAGGCGCCCGTTACCCACATCGGTTTCTACGAAGCCGACGCCTTTGCCAGCTGGGCCGGTGCCCGCCTGCCGACCGAGGCGGAATGGGAAGTTGCGGCGGCGGCGCATGTTCCGGCGGCGGGCAACCAGCTCGATCGCCCCGGCGCGGTGCACCCGCTCGGCAGCGCCAGCCTGTTCGGCGATTGCTGGCAATGGACGGCTTCGGCCTTCTTGCCCTATCCGGGGTTCCGCCCTGCAGGAGGCGCCGTCGGCGAATATAATGGCAAGTTCATGAACGGCCAGATGGTGCTCAAGGGCGCCAGCTGCGCGACCCCGCGCGGGTCGTCGCGCGCCAGCGTGCGCAATTTCTTCTATCCGCAACAGCGCTGGCAATTCACCGGGCTGCGGCTGGCAAAGGATATCTGATCATGCCGCAACCCTTGCTCGTCCATGACGACCTGTCGGATTTCGCTGCCGCGGTGCGCACCGGACTCGCCCAGCCACAGAAGGTGATTCCGGCGCGGTTCTTCTACGATCATGCCGGGTCGGAGCTGTTCGAAGCGATCACCGACCTGCCCGAATATTATCCGACGCGCACCGAAATCGGCATCCTCACCGAAAACGCATCCGCCATCGCTGCCGCCGTCGGCCCCGGGCGCGCCGTCATCGAATTCGGCTCGGGCAGCTCGGCCAAGACGCCGCTGCTGCTGCGCGCCATCGCGCCGGCGGCCTATGTGCCGGTCGATATCTCGGCGGAGTTCCTGCACCAGGCGGCCGCCGGGCTGGCGGCGGATTTTCCCGGCCTGCCGGTGGTGCCGGTGGCGGCGGATTTCACCCATCCTTTTCGCGTCCCCGCCAGTGTCGCCGGCCTGCCGCGGCTCGGCTTCTTCCCGGGCTCGACGTTGGGCAATCTCGCGCCGATGGCCGCGATCGACCTGTTGCGCGGCTTTGCGACGACACTGACGGCCGAAAGCTGGCTGGTCATTGGCCTCGATCTCGCGCCCGGCCCGGCGAAATCGCAGGCGATGCTCGAAGCGGCGTATGACGATGCCCAAGGCGTGACCGCGGCGTTCAATCTCAACCTCCTCCACCGCATCAACCGCGAACTCGGCGGCGATATCGATGTTACCGGTTTCGCCCATCGCGCGCTGTGGAACGCCGATCTCTGCCGGATCGAGATGCATCTGGTGGCACAACGCGAGATGGCTTTGACTGCGGCCGGCGAGGCTTTCACCATCGCCGCTGACGAGACCATCCACACCGAAAACAGCTATAAATGGACCCTGCCCGAAACCCGCCTGCTGGCGCGCGCCTCGGGCTGGCAACCCATGGCGGCGTGGACCGACCCCGACGCGCGCTTCAGCCTGCACCTCTGGCAGCGCGACAGGGGCGTGATGCAGCCCTGACCGGTCAAAAGCCGATGGCGACGCGAAACAGCAGGCGCGTGCCGGCATCGGCCGCCCCGCAACCGCGATGGATCGTCGTCGTGGTGGCGCTGGCGCCAAGGGTGACGGCACCGACCACATAATCGGCCTCGACCAGGAAATCGCTGTAGTTGCCGCAGGGCCGCAACCGGCGGGCGCGGCCGCTGCCATCGTCACTGCCGGTTGATCGGCCGATACCTGCCGTCAGCGTCAGCGGCGTGCCAGTCACCCCCGCGCGGGCATAGGCGCCGACATGCAGGTTGCTGCCGCCGATGGCGCGTTGCGGCGGCGCCCAGTCGGCGGCAACCGACAGGTCGAGCGGCCCGATGCCGAACGCCGTACCGGCGCGCAGTTGCGCATAGTCCTGGCCGGAAGCACCGGCAAAGCCAAGACCGTGGATACCGCCCCAAAACCGCCACGGCCCGGCCTGATGTGTGTAGCGCAGGCTCGTCTCGGCGAGCAGGTCGGCGCCGCCATGGCGCGGGCTGCCGCGCAAGCCCGCGACTCCGGCGTCGATCGACACACCGCTGCCAAGGGCGACGCTGCCGCGCCCGATCAGCGTCGGCCGACCGGCGCTCCAGCTCAACCCGTTGCGGCGCAGGTCGGTCGTTGCTTCCAGATCGAAATCGACCGCCGCCGCCGGAGCGGCAAGGAGCGTCGTGGCAAGAACCGCCGCACGCGCGGCGATCATCGACCGGACGGCGGTGCCAACGTGTCGATTTCGGCGCGCAGGTCGCGCTGGTCGGTTTCGGCAACGCGCACCAGATGCGCGTTGATCGCATCCGACTTCGACGCGATATCGCTTTCGATATTCTGGCGATTGGCGGTGCAATCGCCCGGGCGGCTGCCCTTCAGTGTCTTCAGTGAAGCAAGCCGGCGCACGCTGCCGGAACCGGTGCCGGGATGAGCCAGTTCGCGCTCGACCGCGATTGCCGCCGTCCAGGTGCAGCGCATGCTGCTCGGGCGAGTGCCGGCGGCCATGCCGACCTGTCGCGTGCTGATGTCGGGCACGGCGCGGTAAATGGCGGTGGCGCGGCCGTCGCCATGGGCAACCGGTACAGCATGGGTCCAGCCCGCCGGGGCCGCCTGCGCCAGCGCGGCGGCTGCAAGAAGTGTGAAAATCGCCATGTCATCCCTTTCTGTCTGCACATGCCGGATCACGCCGGCCTGACGGTTCAACCGCCGTATGCGGCGGCTGTTCCGGTGCAGTCCGACATCGCGATCGGCGTGATCGCCAGAGGGGCCCGGGCTGCTCGTGACATTTTGGTAATGTTGGACGGGATTACAACCCCTGCAAATGCCCCAGCCGCCTGTTTTGCGCCGCGACACGCCATACGGTTGACTGGCGCGCGGCCCTGCGCCAAGGCAAAACTACAAGCAGCTTTGGGAAGTGACGCACATGAAGGTCCTCGTGCCCGTCAAGCGGGTCGTCGATTACAACGTCAAGGTTCGGGTCAAGTCCGACCAGACCGGCGTTGAACTCGCCAATGTCAAGATGAGCATGAATCCCTTCGACGAAATCGCCGTCGAGGAAGCCATCCGGCTCAAGGAAAAGGGTGTCGTCACCGAAATCGTCGTCGTGTCGATCGGCGTGACGCAATGCACCGAAACGCTGCGCACCGCGCTTGCCATGGGTGCCGACCGCGGCATTCTGGTGACGACCGATGTTACCACCGAATCGCTGGCCGTCGCCAAGATCCTCGCTGCGATTGCCAAGGAAGAGGCCCCGGGCCTCGTCATCCTCGGCAATCAGGCGATCGATGATGACGCCAACCAGACCGGCCAGATGCTCGCCGGCCTTCTCGGCTGGCCGCAGGGTACATTCGCGTCGAAGGTCAGCGTCGAGGGCGACCGCGTCCATGTCGCCCGCGAAGTCGATGGCGGCGCCGAAACCGTCGATCTGAAGCTGCCGGCGATCGTCACCACCGATCTTCGCCTCAACGAGCCGCGCTATGCCTCGCTGCCCAACATCATGAAGGCCAAGTCCAAGCCGATCGCGCAGAAGACGCCGGCCGATTATGGCGTCGATGTCACCCCGCGCCTGACGGTGCTCAAGGTCGTCGAGCCCGGCAAGCGCCAGGCCGGGATCAAGGTCAAGTCGGTCGATGAACTGATTGCAAAGCTGAAAGACATGGGAGCCGTGGCATGAGCGTTCTTGGCGCCGTTCTGGTTTGGGTCGAACATGACAATGTCGTCCTCAAGGACGCCACCCTCGCGGCGGTAACTGCCGCCGGGCAATTGGGCGGGGATGTCCATCTGCTCGTTGTCGGCAAGGGCGCGCAAAGCGTTGCCGATGCCGCGGCGCAGGTCGCCGGTGTCGCCAAGGTGCTGCTCGCCGACGATGCGGCCTATGAAAACGCGCTCGCCGAAAATGTCGCGCCGCTGATCACCGGGCTGATGGCCGGATATGACGCGTTTGTCGCCCCGGCGACGACGCGCGGCAAGAATGTCGCGCCGCGCGTGGCCGCCGCCCTCGATGTCGCGCAGATTTCGGAAATCCTGTCGGTCGAAGGCCCCGATACCTTCACCCGGCCGATCTATGCTGGCAACGCCATCGCGACGGTCAAGTCGTCGGACGCCAAGAAGGTCATCACCGTGCGCGGCACCGCCTTTGCCAAGGCGGCGACCAGCGGCGGCAGCGCGACGATCGAAGCCGTGGGCGCCACCGCCGACGCCGGTCTGTCGGTGTTCGCCGGTGCCGAACTGACCACCTCGGCACGCCCCGAACTGACCGCGGCCAAGATCATCGTTTCGGGTGGCCGCGCGCTGGGTTCGTCGGAAAAATTCCACGAATTCATCGATCCGCTCGCCGACAAGCTCGGTGCCGCTGTCGGCGCCTCGCGCGCTGCTGTCGATGCCGGCTATGCGCCGAACGATTACCAGGTCGGCCAGACCGGCAAGATCGTCGCGCCGGAGCTCTACATGGCGATCGGCATTTCGGGCGCTATCCAGCATCTGGCGGGCATGAAGGACAGCAAGATCATCGTCGCGATCAACAAGGACGAGGAAGCCCCAATTTTCCAGGTCGCCGATGTCGGCCTGGTCGGGGATCTGTTCGCGCTGGTACCGGAATTGACCGGCAAGCTGTAGTCCAACCATCACCTCCGTGCAGGCGGGGGCCATCGCCTGCATGTCGACCTTGTGAGACCGTGGTCCGGTGCTGGGCCCCCGCCTGCGCGGGGGTGATGAATGGGTTCAGGCCAGCACTGCTGCCACTCGTTCCTGCAACGCCGGCACCACATCCGCTTCGAACCACGGGTTGCGCCGCATCCAGCCGATACTGCGCCAGCTCGGGTGCGGCAGAGGCCAGGGCGCGTCCGACGCAGTATCGTGGCGGCGCACCGCGTCGGTCATCGTTGTGACACCCGGCAGGTAAGCCCTTTGCGCGTGCCCGCCCACGAGCAACACCAGTCGAACCGCCGGCAGTGCCGCCCGCAGCCGCGCGTGCCATAGCGGCGCGCATTCGCGGCGCGGCGCCGCATCGCCCCCCGATGCCGCGACACCCGGATAACAGAACGCCATCGGCATGATGGCAACGCAATCGGGATCGAAAAAGCGCACCGGCTCGATGCCGATCCACTCCCGCAGCCGGTCACCGCTGGCATCGGTCCACGGGATGCCACTGGCATGGGCGCGGCTGCCCGGCGCCTGGCTGATGATCAGCAGCCGAGCGCCGGCGCCGGCCTGCACGATGGGGCGCGCCCCCAGCGGCAGCGCGGCGGCACAGACCCGGCAGGCGCGCAGGTCGGCGAGCAGTGCGTCGATGCTCAGACCGCCAGCAGGCGATGCGCGCCGCGGTCGAAGCGGTGATAGGGGATCGGCCGTCCCGGATCGCCATCGCGCAGCGCGACTTCGTGGAGGATAGCGCGGGTGATCGACGGCAGGTCGAGCGCCGCCGCGGCCTCCCAGTCGAACCAGGCGATCTCGTCGAGCTCGCCCGAGCCGGCGCCGGGGTCGAGGCTGGCGAGGTGGCGGGCATCAACGCTGAAGAAGCGCGCATCGAAGCGCCGGGTTCGCGCCGGCGGTGTGATCGCCCGCCCGACGAATTGCAGTGGTTCGAGATGCGGCAGATGGCCGGTGCCGAGAAAGGCGCGCCATTCCGGGCTGCGGGTGCTGCCGGTGCCGGGGGCGCCGATGATCAGCCCGGTTTCCTCGAAGGTCTCGCGAATCGCCGTCAGCGCCAGCGCCCGGGCGCGGGGTGCCGGGCAGGTGCGCGCCAGCGCCGCGGCGGCATCGGGGTGCAGCTCGGTCGCCGCCGCGACCCGATAATCGGCGGGGTGGATGCGTCCACCGGGGAACACCCATTTGTCGGGCATGAAGGCATGGCCGCGCACCCGTCGCCCCATCAGCACGCGCGGGGCTGGCCCGTCGCGGCGAATGACGAGCAGGGTTGCAGCATCCTTGGGACGCAAGACGGGGTCGGCCATGACGGTACTCTATGAGCGATTGCCGGGGAGGTGAAGCAGCCTGTCGCTTATGCTTCTCCCCTCCCGTTCCGGGAGACGAGAAGGCAGGCTGCTTCTGCGAAGATGAAAGCACCCGGACAGGGCTTTTCTTGCTGGCGCCTGAATAAACCCGATTAATTTGGAAATTTTACCAACTTGCGGGCATTTTACAAAAAGGCTTCCCCGCAGCGGTTCAGTCTGAAATCCTCAACTTTATGATTTTATTCAATTTTATGCTATCAGTGTGACTTGGCACGACTCCTGCAATGCATTGTGCATGAGAGGCCGGATGGTCCGGCACCTCTCCCAGGTTCAGGAGAAACACCATGTTCGCACCCCGCCACACCGCTCTGCGCACCGTCGTCGCAACCTTTGGCACCGTCATCGGCGCCGGCATCTGCCTGATCGGCGCCACCGCTCCCGCCGCGGCTGCAGACGCCCCCCGCGTCGTCACGGTCAGCTCGAGCGACCTCAACATGGCAAGCGTTGCCGGGCGCAACGCCTTTGAACAGCGCGTCAGGCTGGCCGCCCGCAGCGTCTGCACGCTGGGCAGCGGCGACCTGCGCACCCGCGCCGATGAAGCTCGCTGCATCGGTGCCGCGATCAGCGCCGCCCAGGCCAAGGCGCCCGTCAAGGGCTGAGCTTCGGCCAGCGCGGCGATAGGCGGGACGCGAGTCCCGCCCTTTGCGTCTCAGACGAGGGTCGACAACGCCGCGCGGTCGAAATCGCGCAGCTCGCCGAAGCGGCCGTCGCGCACCTTGTTGGTCCAATCGGGATCGACGATCAACGCGCGGCCAACGCCGACAAGGTCGAACTCGTCGCGCTCGAGTCGTTCGAGCAGCCGTTCGATCCCGGCCGGCTGCGAGGCTTCACCGGCAAAGCCGGCGATGAATTCGCCCGACAGGCCGACGCTGCCGACGGTGATGGTCGGCACGCCGGTCAGTTTTTTCGCCCAGCCGGCGAAGTTGAGACCGTCATCGCCATCGAGCTCGGGGAATTCGGGTTCCCAGAAGCGCCGCTGCGAACAATGCAGGACATCCGCACCGGCATCGACGAGCGGCGCCAGCCATTCGGTCATTTCGGCCGGATTGAGCGCCACCTTGAAGGTGTAATCCTGCTGCTTCCACTGCGAGATCCGGATGATGACCGGGAAATCGGGGCCGACTTCGGCGCGCACGGCCTTGAGGATTTCCGCGGCAAAGCGCCCGCGTTCGCCGATCGTCGGGCCGTTGTAACCGTCGCTGCGTTCGTTGGTGCCGGTCCAGAAGAACTGGTCGATGAGGTAACCATGCGCGCCGTGCAGCTCGACCGCGTCGAAGCCCAGGCGCTTGGCATCCCCGGCGGCGCGGCCGAAGGCGGCAATGGCATCGGCGACATCGGAGTCGGTCATGGCATGGCCGAAGGGCTTGCCCGGCTTGAACAGGCCCGACGGGCTTTCCTGCGGCGGCGGGGTGGGGTTGCTGTGGTTGCGCGCCGCGCCGACATGCCAGAGCTGCGGCGCGATCAGGCCGTGCGCCGCATGGGTTTCGGTGACGACTTTCCCCCAGCCGGGCAGCGCCGCGCCAAAGAAATTCGGCACATTGGGGTCGTTGACCGATCCGGTGCGTTCCACACCGGTGCCTTCGGTGACGATCAGGCCGACACCGCCTTCGGCGCGGCGGCGGTAATAGGCGGCGACATCGTCACCCGGGATGCCGCCGGGTGAGAAGCTGCGCGTCATCGGTGCCATGACGATGCGGTTGGGCAGGGTCAGGCCCTTCAGCGTGAAGGGACGAAACAGCGGATTGGTCATGCGCGAAGGGCCTTTGTCATCTCGGTTGCCGGGCTGAGGTAAAGCGCCCGCCAGCGCTCGGCAAGCACTGCTGCGGCCAAGCTTTTGTTGCAGGCGCGCAATGGCGCGTGCTTGCCCTTGCTCCCGGCGACGCCTAGACGCACCGGCTGACTTCAACACGGGACTTTGCAATCATGGCCGGGGAAGCCCCCCAGACCGACCTGCCGCTTTCGTTCGCTGCGCTGCTGCGCCTGGCGACGCCGGTCGTCGTGTCGCGCCTCGGCATCATGGCGATGGGCCTCGTCGATGCGGTCGTCGTCGGCCAATATTCATCGACCGAGCTCGGTTACCAGGCGCTCGGCTGGGCCCCCACCGGCGTCGTCATCACCACCGCGGTCGGGCTGTTGTCGGGGGTGCAGGTGATGACCTCGCAGGCGATCGGCGAGGGCCGCGCTGCCGATACCGGCGCGATCCTGCGGCGCGGTTGTGCCTATGCCTTCTGGATCGGGCTGGCGGCGGCGGCGATTCTCGCCGGGCTGGGTGGGCCGGTGATGCACCACCTCGGGCTCGATCCGGCGCTCGCCGATGGCGCGACGCCGGTGCTGCAGGTGCTGGCGCTGTCGCTGCTGCCGATTCTCATCGCCGATGCCGGCGTGTTCTGGCTGGAAGCGCATGGCCGCGCCGTGCCGGGCATGATCGCGATGTGGGGCGCCAATGTCGTCAACCTGGCGCTCAACCTGTGGTTGGTGCCGGGGGGCAACATGTTCGGCATCTCGGGCGCGGTGGCGAGCGGCTGGTCGACCTTCGCCTCGCGCGTCGCATTGCTGTTGTTCGTCTGGGTGCTGATCGCGCGCTGGCCGCAGGCGCGGGCGCTCGGCGTGTTCACCCGCGCGCCGCGCGATCCGGCGGCGGCGGCGGACATGCGCCGCGTCGGCTATGGCGCGTCGGTCAGCTATACCGTCGAGGCCGGGTCGTTTGCGGCAATGTCGATCATCGCCGGCTGGCTCGGCGCACTATCGGTGGCGAGCTGGGCGATCGTGCTCAACCTGGCGGCGCTGATCTTCATGGTGCCATTGGGCTTATCGACCGCGACGAGCGTGTTCGTCGGCCGCGCCTATGGCGCGGGTGATGCGGCCGGGGTGCGGCGTGCGGCGGCACTGGGGTTCCGCGCGACGCTGGTGATGACGCTGCTGATCTGCGGCGGCGTTGCACTCGGCAATCATGCGCTGGCGGCGGGCTATACGTCCGACCGCGCGGTGCAGGATATCGCCGCGGCGGCGCTGCTGCTGTCGTGCCTCTTCTATGTTGCCGATGGCCTGCAGGTCGTCGCGGCGCAGGCGCTGCGGGCGCGCGGCGACATCTGGATGCCGACGGCGACGCATTTCACCAGCTATATCCTTATCATGATGCCCGCCGGCTATCTGTTCGCGGTGCGGCTGGGGCTGGGGGTCAACGGGCTGGTCTGGGCGATCATCCTTGCCAGCCTCGTTTCGGCGGGGCTGTTGTGGGGGCGGTTCCTGTGGCTCGATCGGCGGCGTCTCAGCTCCTGAGCGCTTCGATCGGGCTCAGTTTCGCCGCGCGCGTCGCCGGCCACCAGCCGAAGAAGATGCCGATCGACGCCGACACCGCAAAGGCAATGCTGATAGCGAACAGCGTTACCGCGGTATCGAAGCCGATGAACTTGCCCGCCAGCATCGCCAGCCCGGTGCCGACGGCAACGCCGATGCCGCAGCCGATCAGCGACAGCATCAGCGCTTCCAACAGGAATTGCAGCCGCACCGCCGCGCGCGAGGCGCCGATCGCCATGCGGATGCCGATCTCGCGGGTGCGTTCGGTAACACTGACCAGCATGATGTTCATGATGCCGATGCCGCCGACAACCAGGCTGATCGACCCGATGGCGGCGAGCAGCAGCGAGATGGCGGCGGTCGTCGTCGACAGCGTGTCGGTGATCGCGGTCAGGTTGGCGACCGAAAAATCATCCTCGTCGTTGATCTTCAGGCGATGGGTGCGGCGCAGCAGGTAGGTGATGTCGCGTTCGACCTGGTCGAGCGCTTCGGCCGAAGCCACACTTACCGAGATCGATCGGATCGAGCGGCGAAAGGCATTGCCCTGCAACAGCCGCAGCGCGGTGGTGAGCGGCACGATAATGACATCGTCGCGGTCCTGCCCGCCAAAGCCTTGCCCGCGCTTTTCCATGATGCCGATGACCCGCAGGCTGACCCCTTTGGCGCGGACGGTCTGGCCGAGCGGATCGTTGGCGCCGAACAATTTGTCGGCCACCGTCTGCCCGAGCACGGCGACCCGCGCGCCGGCGCGTTCCTCTCGCTCGGTAAAGGTGCGGCCGTCGCCGACGGTCCATTCGTTGACGATGAAATAGGCCGGCACCGATCCGGTCACCTGCGTCGCCCAATTGACCGGCCCGGCGACGACCTGCGCCGGTACATTGGTCGAAGGCGCTGCGGCGACGACATTCTCGATCTCGGCGATGCGGTCGGCATCGTCGATGCGCAGTGTCGCGCCTGAGCCCGCGCCGCCGCTCAGCGGCCCCGACCGCCCGCTGCCGGCGGTGACGATCAGCAGGTTGGAGCCCAGACCGGCGATCGATTCGGACACTTGTTTCTGCACGCCGCCGCCGATGGCGAGCATCAGGATGACCGCCGCCACCCCGATGATCATGCCGAGCATGGTCAGCACCGAGCGCAGCCGGTTGGCGATCAGCGCGCTCCACGCTTCGGCGAGCATGGTTGCGATCATGAAGCCTCTCTCCCCTTGGGGGAGAGGGATGGGCCCACCGCGTAGCGGTGGGACGGTGAGGGGTGCGCGCGTACGGCCATCACGCTGTGGCCTCGGCATGGCCATACAGCGCCGCTTCGGTCGGCGGGCCGTCATAAAACACGCGGCCGTCCTGGATGCGCACCACCCGGTTGGTCGCCCGCGCCACTTCGGGGTCATGGGTGACGATCACCACCGTCACCCCCTGTTGTTCGTTCAGGCTGCGGAACAGCGCCAGCACCTCCACCCCGGTCTTGGTATCGAGCGCGCCGGTCGGTTCGTCGGCGAGGAGCAATTCGGGGCTGTTGGCGAGGCTGCGCGCCACCGCGACGCGCTGCTGCTGGCCGCCTGAAAGCTGGCTGGGTCGCGATTTCGGTTTGTCACCGATGCCGACACTGGCCAGCAACGCCTGCGCGCGGGTATCGCGATCGCGCTTCGACACCCCCGAATAGACCATCGGCAGCGAGACATTGGCGAGCGCCGACAGCCGCGGCAGCAGGTTGAACTGCTGGAAGACAAAGCCGATGCCGGCGTTGCGCAGCTTCGCCAGCGCGCTTTCCGACAGCGTTGCCGTGTCGGTGCCTTCGAAGCGATAGGTGCCCGACGTCGGGGTATCGAGGCAGCCGATGATGTTCATCAGAGTCGATTTGCCCGACCCCGATGGCCCCATGATCGAAATCAGCTCACCCTTCTGCACGACAAGGTCGACGCCGTGCAGGGCGCGGAACGTGCCCGCTTCGGACTGATAGTCCTTGATGACATTGTCGAGAGCGAGCAGCGCCGTCACTGCTTGGCGCCGCTCGCCTTGCCGCCGGTCTTGCCTGTCGTGTCGTTCTTGTACTTGCTATCGGGCGGGCCCGAAAAGATGCCGCCGGCCTTCTTGTCCGGTGTCGCCTTGCCGGTGATGACCGTTTCGCCGGCCTTGAGATTGCCCGAAACGATCTCGCTGTTGTCGGTATCCGACGCGCCGAGCCGGACCTGGCGCGCCTGCGGCTGGCCGCCGACGAGCGCGAACACCGTCACTTCATCGGGGTCACGCGGCTTGTTACCGGGGCTGCGCTGGGGTTTCCAGCCTTCGGGCTTGAACGAGAGGGCGGCGGTGGGCAGCAGCAGCGCGCCCTTTTTCTCGGCGACGATGAAATCGGCATTGGCGGTCATCCCCGGCAGCAACGCGCCATCGGGGTTGGCGGCCTTCACGATGACGGTATAGGTCACGACATTCTGCTGGGTCGTCGGGTTGAGCCGGATCTGGTCGACCATGCCGGTGAACATGCGGGTGCCATAGGCATCGACGCTGAAATCGACACGTTGCCCAGGCTTCACCTTGGCGATATCGGCTTCGGCGACGGACGCTTCGATCTGCATCTGGGTGAGGTCGCGGGCGATCTGGAACAGCGTCGGCGTGTTGAACGAGGCGGCAACGGTCTGGCCGATATCGATCTGGCGGCTGATGACCACCCCCGACACCGGCGATCGGATGACGCTGAAATCGAGATTGGCACGGTCCTGGCGGATCTGGGCTTCGGCCTGCGCCACCTGCGCCGCGGCGCCCTTGGCCGAAGCCAGCGTCGTTTCATAATCCTGGCGGCTGATGTAATCCTGCTTGACCAGTTGCGCCGCGCGCGACGCATTGGCGGCCTGCAAGGCAGCGCTGGCGCGGGCATTGGCGAGCGCCGCTTCGCTCGCCTGCAGCCGCGAGGTGAACAGCGCCGGATCGAGTCGTAGCAGCACCTGGCCCGCCGTCACGCGATCGTTGAAATCGGCATACAGCGCCTGCACCGTGCCCGACACCTGGGTGCCGACGCTGACGACACGCACCGGGTTGATGACGCCATTGGCGGTGATTTCCTCGGTCAGGTCGCCCTTGCCGATCTCGGCGGTCTTGTAGAGCGCCACCGGCGGCGGCGGGTTGAGCGCCTTCCAGAGGAAATAGCCGGCGATGGCGGCGATGATGACGCCGAGGATGATCCAGTTGCGCCGTTTCATGCCGAATGCCCCGGGTTTCTAGCGCTGTTCATCGATCGCCTCGCCGATGCCGCCGACCGCGCGCGCCAGTTGCGCGTTGGCCGTGCGGACGTTGAATTCGCTCTGCACCAGTTGCTGGCGCGCACTGGCCAGCGCGCTCTGGGCGTTGAGCAGATCGGCATAGGTGCCGAAGCCGGCCTTGTAGCGGCCCTGCGCCAGATCGGCCGATTCGGTAGCGCTTTTCACCAGCACGCGCGCAGTGGCGAGGCTGCTGAGCGCATTGTCGAGCGCGACATAGTTGGAATAGACCGTCAGCCCGGCCTGCTGCCGCGTCTGTTCGACGAAGGCCTGCTGCTGTTCGAGCCGGGCGCGCGCCGCAGCGATATTATAGCGGGTGTTCCACCCCGAAAACAGCGGCACCGACAGCGACAATCCCGCCGACGAAACATTGCGATCGATCGTCGTGTCGATGGCGGACAGGGTGTTCGACGCCTGGATGTTGACGCTCGGCCGCCCTGCCGATTGCGCGGCGCGGACATTGGCGGCAGCGGCATCGGCACTGGCACGCGCCGAGATGATATCGGGCCGCAGCCGCTCGGCATCGGCGATCAGCGCGTCGGCACCCTGTTTGAGCAGATCCCCCGACGGCAGCGGCGGCGGCGGCGCCAGATCGAGGCTGCGCGTCGGCGTCAGGCCGGCGGCGACCGCCAGTTGCGCCGCGGCGGTGGCGATGGCGCCGCGCGTCTGGATGAGGGTCAGCTCGGCCTGCGCCAGCGAAGTTTCACCCTGCAGGCGGTCGGCGCCGGTGGCGACACCGGCGGTCTTGCGCGCCCCGGCCAGGTCGCGCGTCTGGCGGGCGAAGGTGACATTGGCGATGTTGGCGGCTTCGATGGCGCGGTTGGCAGCGAGGCTGTTGTAGGCGGTGACGACGTTGAGGACGACACCCTGCGCCGCATCGGCATAATCGGCGAGCGCGGCGCGTTGCTGGGCGCTGGCGGCGTCGATTTGCGCCCGGCGGCCGCCACCATCGAACAACAGGTAATTGACCGCCAGCCGCGCCGAACTGTTGACCTGGGTCAGCACGCTGCTGCCGCTGACGAGATTGCCGTTGGCATCGATGAAGCCGGTGGTCTGGAAGCTCTTGCTGCTCGACAGCGTCGGGCCGATGCTCAGATTGACGCCCGGCAGTTCGGCGCTGCGCGCAATGCCGATCTGCGCCGCCGCGGCGCGGACACCGGCCCAGGAAACGGCGGTCGTCGGGTTGCGGCACAGCGCGATATCGACAAGATCGGGCAGCGTCAGCGGCCGCGCCGGCACCTCGCCGCACGCCGTCTGGCGAACACTGACCGGGGGCGCAGTGGCGGGGATGATGCCGCGCGGATCGTCATGCGTGCGGGGTGCAACGCTGGCGCCCAGCGCCGGAGTGGCCAGCAGCAGGGCAATCAGGGTGAAGGGAAATTTCATCGGGGCCGGGAACCAATACGCAACTTGTGTCTGCGGTGCGAGCAATTGTTAGTCCCCGTGCCAATTCCCGCCAATCGGTCGCGGTCAGGCCGCCACGCGCAGCCGTTTGCTGCCCGCCGTGATCTCGCGCTGCAGATCGGCGACATAGGGTTCGAAATTGACCTGCATGGTGTGGCGGCGGCTGGCGTAATAATGCGCCTGATACTTGCGCTCGTCCTCGGCGATCACGCGCGCCATCGTCGCCGCATCGGGCAGGGCATAGCGGCCGGTCAGATACGCCAGCAGCAGCTTCGATTGCTGTTCGGCAAGGTTGACCAACGTCGGCAGCGATTGCGCCAACCCCATGAACCACAGCCCGTGCAGCGCCGGGTCGGCCTGCACCATGCGCTTGAACAGCGGGATGTGGTTGTCGGTGACCCGGGCGTCCGCGGGCTCGAGAAACGGAAAATCGATGTTGTAGCCGGTGGCGGTGATGATGACGTCCACCGCCTCGCGGCTGCCATCGGCAAAGACCACGCCATCGCCATCGAGCCGTTCGATCGCCGGCTTGATGACGACATCGCCGTTCGACAACCGGCCGAGAAATTCGCCGCTAACGGTGGGGTGCGCCTCCAGCGGGCGATGGTCGGGGGTTGGCAGGCCATAATCCTCCATCCGACCGATCGCCTTGACGATGCTGCGCGCCGCCAGCTTGCGCACCAGCCCCAGCGGCATCCACGCCGGCAACGGTGTCTTGTCGACCGGTTTGCCGTTCAGCATCTTGGGCAGCACCCAGACCCCGCGCCTCGTCGACACCAGCAGCCGCGTGGTGAGCGAGCGCTGGCCGAGTTCCGACGCGATATCGACGGCGCTGTTGCCCATGCCGACAACAAGGACGCGCTTGCCGATCATGTCGACCGGCTGGAACGGCGTTTTATAGTCGTGGGCGTGAATGACCGCGCCATCGAACGCCCCCGGCCACACCGGGCGGTTGGGCGACCAGTGATGGCCATTGGCGACAATGACGGTCGCATAGCGGCGGGTGCCATGCCGCGTCGTCACGTCCCATTCGCCGCCGGCGCGCGCCACCGTCGTGACCGGGGTGTCGAACCGGACCAGCGGCCGCAGCCCGAAATGATCGACATAATCGTTGAAATAGCGCGCGATCAGGCTGTGATGGGCGAAATCCGGCCAGTCGGCGGGGACCGGATAATCCTCGAACTGCAACCGCGTCTTCGAGGTATCGATGTGCAGCGATTGATAGGCGCTGCTCATGCCGTTGGGGTTGTCATAGGCCCAGTTGCCGCCGATGCGGTCCGACGCTTCGAACCAGTCGAAGGCGAGGCCGGCGTCGCGCAGGCGCTTTGCCGTGGTGAAACCCGAACAGCCGGCGCCGATGATCACGATTTGGGGAGCGTCCGTCATGGGCGTGACGCTAGCGTGTCGTTGTGCGCCCCGCTACACCTGATGCCATGTCGGAACCCTGCACCCATCTCCTGTTGTTCGGCGCCACCGGCGACTTGTCGAAGCGCATGCTGCTGCCGTCGCTGTACAACCTCGATGCCGACGGGCTGTTGCCCGATTGCCTGCGCATCATCGCGACGGCGCGCAGCGATTTCGACACGGCCGGTTTCGTCGCGGTCGCAGCGACAGCGCTCGACCAGTTCGTCGAGGCCGAGCGCCGCAGCCCGGCGTGCGACGCGCGCTTCCTGGCCCGGCTCGCCTATGTGTCGCTTGATGCCGGAAAGCCCGAAGGCTTTGCCGCGCTGGCTGCCGCGGTCGGCGATCCGGCGCAGCTGTCGATCTTCCTTTCGACCGCGCCCAGCCTGTTCGGCCCGACCATCGCCGGGCTGGCCGCGGCCGGGCTGGCGGGGCCTGGCGCGCGACTGGCGCTCGAAAAACCGCTCGGGGCCGATCTCGCCTCGAGTCGGGCGATCAACGATGCCGTGGCGGCGGCGTATCCCGAGGATCGCACCTTCCGTATCGACCACTATCTCGGCAAGGAAACCGTGCAGAACCTGCTGGCGCTGCGCTTCGGCAACACGTTGTTCGAGCCGCTGTGGAACGCCGCCGGCATCGACCATGTCCAGATCACCATCGCCGAAACCGTCGGCCTTGAATCGCGCGCCGGCTATTATGACGGCATGGGGGCGCTGCGCGACATGGTGCAGAACCACATGCTGCAACTCCTCGCGCTCGTCGCCATGGAGCCGCCGGCCAGGTTCGACCCGACGAGCGTGCGCGATGAAAAGGTCAAGGTGCTGCGATCCCTGCGCCCGATCGACCGCCGCACGGTGGAAAGCCACAGCGTGCGCGGCCAATATGTGTCGGGCGCCGTCGGTGGCCAGCCGGTCAAGGGCTATGCCGATGAACTCGGCAGCCCCTCGGGCACCGAAACCTTTGTGGCGCTGAAGGCGCATGTCGACAACTGGCGCTGGCAGGGCGTGCCCTTCTACCTGCGCACCGGCAAGCGCCTGCCCGAACGGATGAGCGAGATCATCGTCCAGTTCCGCCCCGTGCCGCATTCGATGTTCGGCGATGCCGTGCTCAAGGCCAACAAGCTCGTCATCTCGTTGCAGCCCGATGAAAATATCGGGCTGACGATGATGGCCAAGGCGCCCGGGCTCGACCGCGAAGGCATGAAGCTGCGCTCGGTGCCGCTCGATATCGGCATGGACAATGCCTTTGCCGATATCCGTCGTCGCATCGCCTATGAACGGCTGCTGCTCGACCTGATCGAAGGCAAGCAGACCCTGTTCGTGCGCCGTGACGAGGTCGAGGCGCAATGGACCTGGATCGATGCCATCCGCGCCGGCTGGGCGGCGACCGACATGGCGCCCAAGCCCTATGCCGCCGGCAATTGGGGCCCGAACGCTGCGATCGCGTTGACCGAGCGCGACGGGGTGAGCTGGCACGATTAGCGGCCGAGCGGGGGCAAAGGACGTCAGCGCTGCTTGAACAACAGCCGCGATCCACCGAGCAAAAACAACGCCAGCACCGCCGTGACCGCCGCCCACGCCGATGCCTGCACCAGCAACGCCGCGGTGCCGGCCCAGGCCCCGGCCATGGCATATTCCGAAACCGCGAGCAGCAGCGATGATTTCTGCCGCGATCGAAACGCCCGGCGCGGTTGCGGGCGCCCGGCCCAGCCCTGTTGCAGCGCCGCGGTCGCCGCCGCGACCGGGCCCAGCAGCAGTGCCGCCGCCCCGGCCCGCAGATCATAGACGGCAGTGATCAGCAGCGGCAGCAGCACCATCGCCAGCGGCGGCAGGCACGCCGCGACGATCTTGATGCGCCGGACCAATGTTGCCGGCACCGGCGCCGACGCGATCAGATCGGGCGCATCCTCGCCGCAGATCGTCAGCCAGGCGAGGCTCGAGGCGAGCAGTCCGCAGAACAGCACGCACGCCGCTGCCAGCCGCGTCGGCGAGGCGCCCGAACCGCTGAAGATCAAGGCAAAGGCCGGGATCATATAAGCGAGCTGCAACGCCACCGATGACAGCAATTCGGCATCGCGCCACAGCAATTGCAGTTCCTTGACGAGCAGGATGCGCGCCAGCCCAGCGCGAAAGCGCCCACCCTGAGCGCGAAAACGCCCGCTGCCGCCGCGCGTGACCGGCGCCGCCCGAGTTTCCGGCGCCGCCGATACCAACCGGTTGGCGGCGAGCCGCGAGGCCATCATCGCCAGCCCCAGCGCCAGCCCCGCCAGCACCAGCAGCGCCACGGGGTCGCCGAGCGCGGCGCGCGCCGGGGCATCGAAGGGCGCGGCTGGCGCCTGCGCCAGCCAGCGACTGATACGGCGGAACAGGTCGGGGGCGATATTGGGGGTCTGCGCCAGCAGCGCTGCGCTCACCGCAAACA
This sequence comes from Alphaproteobacteria bacterium, assembly GCA_031426015.1. GTDB lineage: Bacteria > Pseudomonadota > Alphaproteobacteria > Sphingomonadales > Sphingomonadaceae > Sandarakinorhabdus. The sequence continues at coordinate 23,219 of JANPKK010000028.1, read as the reverse complement.
CGCCGCCGCCAAGCTGGACGACCATTCGCCCGCGCTTTGCCCCGACATTGCGGAACAGCCACGCGACGATGCCGAACGCCAATGACGTGGCGATGACCGCCGCGATGATGATGATCGCCAGCCCGCCAAGCCAGCCGGGGTGGCCGAGCAGCGCTGACGCCACGGCAAAGGGCGTGGTGACGAACAGCAAAGGCAGCGCCACGGCGGCATGGATGGCGAGCGATTTCGCCGCCATCACCCGTGCCGGCGGTACCGGCGCGGCCAGCAGCAGGTCGAGATCGCCGCGTTCGTGAAAGCTGCGCAGCACATAGACACAGGCGCCCGACAGCATCAGCAGCACCAGCCCGGCAAAACCCCAGGCCAGTGGCCCGATGGCAGCCGGCGGCATGGCGGGGGCATTGCGCTGGTCGAGCGCGATGCGGATGCCGAAGCCCAGCGGCAGCAGCGTCAGGACAAGCAGCGCGATAATCCGCCCGACCCGCCCGGCGCGCTCGCCCTCGCGCGCCCACAGCCGCAGTTCGTGGCGGATCAGCCAGGGCAGGGTCGCGCTCGTCACGCGGGGGTGGCGGCAAGCAGCAGGAACATCTCCTCCAGCGTCGCCCCGGCGGCGCTTTCGTCGTCCTCGCCGCCTTGCGCCGCGCGCAGTTCGGCCATCGTGCCTTCGGCAACCAGCCGCCCGGCACGAATGATGCCGATGCGCGTCGCCATGCGCTCGGCGACTTCGAGGATATGGGTAGTCAGGATGACGGTGCTGCCGGCCGCGACCCGCGCCGCCAGCAGGTCCTTGACCAGCCGCGACGCCCCGGCATCGAGCCCGGTCAGCGGTTCATCGAGGATGAGCAGTTGCGGATCATGGATCAACGCGCCCGCCAGCGCCGCCTTCTGCTTCATGCCGCGCGAGAAGGTGTCGCAGCGGGCATGGCGGTGATCCCACAGGTCGAGTTGCAGCAGCAGGGTGTCGGCGCGCGCGGCGGCCGTTGCCGGTTCAACCCCCCACAGCCCGGCGACAAAGGCGAGATATTCAAGCGGGCTGAGCTTGTCATAAAGCAACGGCTCGTCGGGCACCCAGGCGACCAGCCGTTTGGCGGCAATCGGATCGGCACGGGCATCGATGCCGAAGATGTGGATGCTGCCGGCATCGGCGCGCTCCAGCCCCGCCACCATGCGCAGCGTCGTCGTCTTGCCGGCGCCGTTCGGCCCGAGCAACGCATAGAATTCCCCGGCGCGCACATCGAGATCGAGATCATCGACGGCGACGCGATCGAATGTCTTGCGCAAGGCCCGCAGCGCCAGTGCCTGATCCGTCATGCCGCCCCGGTTGTGTTTCCCCCTCTCGACTTAGCAAAGGCTTTGCGCCACGCCTATGCCGAAGCAACGGAACTTGCGAAAAAACGCTTGCGCCGCAACACGTTGTTAATGATTGGGGGATCGGACATGCAAAAACGAACCATGTTGGCCAGCGCTATTGCCGTGTTGCTGCTCGCCGGCGGCGGTTATTATGCCAGCCTTGACGCCGAAACCCGCGAGATTCTCGCCCATCTGCCGACCGATGCCGATGTGCTCGGCTGGTCGCAGCCGCAGCGCGACGCGGCGTTCCGGGCGATGGATCGGCTGCCGATCCTCGCCAAGGCGACCAGCATCGCGCCCTCGCCGACCCCGCTCGACCTGCCGGCAGGCCGGCCGCTGGTTCTGACGGGCATCGATGCGGCGCTGGCGGCACAGCGTATCGCCGGGATCGTCATCCTGCACGATGGCAAGGTCCGTTTCGAACGCTATGGCCTGGGCTTTGGCCCCCAAGGCCGCTGGACGAGCTTTTCGGTCGCCAAGTCGTTCACCTCGACGCTGGTTGCCGCTGCCGTCCAGGACGGCGCGATCAAGAGCCTCGATGACAAGGTCAGCGCCTATATCCCCGATCTGCGCGGCTCGGCCTATGACAATGTCAGCGTCCGCCAGCTTCTGATGATGAGCTCGGGCGTGCGCTGGAACGAGGATTATGAAGACCCTGCCGCCGATGTCGCGCAGTTCAACAAGGCGAAACCCGATGCGGGGGTCGACGCGACGGTCAGCTATCTGCGCAAGCTGCCGCGCGCCCATCCGCCGGGGACGGTGTGGCACTACAACACCGGCGAAACCAATCTGATCGGCGTGCTCGTCTCCTCGGCGACGGGCAAGTCGCTGTCGGCGTATCTGCAGGAAAAGATCTGGCGGCCGGCGGGCATGGCGGCGGAGGCGAGCTGGCTGCTTGGCGCGACGGGCCACGAGATTGCCGGTTGCTGCCTGCAAGCGGCAACGCGCGATTTTGCGCGTTTCGGGCAGTTCGTGCTCGCCGATGGCGTGACGCGCGATGGCCGGCGCATCGTCCCCGAAGGCTGGTTCGCTGCGGGGACGACGAAGCAGAAGGATATCGGCGAGCCCGGCCATGGCTATGGCTATCAATGGTGGACCTATGACGATGGCGCGGTCGCGGCGCAGGGCATTTTCGGCCAGGGCATCTTCATCGATCGCAAGCGCAAGCTCGTCATCGCATCGAACGCTGACTGGACGCGGGCGACCAAGGGGCCGGAGGGCGATGCGCGCGAAGCGCTCTACAAGCAGGTGCAGGCCGCGATCGATGCCGGGCAATAATCACGCTTGAGCGGTTGGCGGCAAAGGCCGATGATGCGGAAAAGACTTGGGGGACGACGCATGAAGACCTTTGCCCTGTTGCTTGTAACAATCCTCGCGACACCGCTGGCGGCGCGCATCATCACTGTCGCCCCCGGCGCCGGCGCGCAGGAAGCGTTGCAGACCGCGCTCATCGAGGCGCAGCCCGGCGATACGGTGCGGCTGGCGGCGGGGCGCTTTGCGTTGGTCGATGGCGTGTCATTGGATGTCGAAGGCGTCATCGTACGCGGCGCAGGGCCGGGCAAGACCATCCTCGATTTCACCGGGCAGAAGGGCGAGGGCGAGGGGCTGCTCATCACCTCGAACAATGTCGTGATCCGTGATCTGGCAGTCGAAAACGCCAAGGGCAACGGCATCAAGTCGAAGGGCAGCGACGGGATCAGCTTTGTCAATCTGCGCGTCGAATGGACCGGCGGGCCCAAGGCGACCAACGGCGCCTATGGCGTTTATCCGGTGTCGTCGAAGCATGTCCTCATCGACAAGGTCTATGTGAAGGGCGCGTCCGACGCCGGCATCTATGTCGGGCAATCGAAGCAGATCATCGTGCGCAACAGCACCGCCGAGGGCAATGTCGCGGGCATCGAGATCGAAAACAGCTATGATGCCGATGTCCACCACAATGTCGCGACCGGCAACACCGGCGGCTTGCTGGTGTCCGATCTGCCCGACCTGCCGCAACAGGGCGGCCACACCATCCGGCTGTTCCAGAACCGCATCATCGCCAACAACCACCCGAATTTCGCGGCGCCGGGCAATATCGTCGCCAGCGTGCCGTCGGGCACCGGGGTGATGGTGATGGCCAACCGCGATGTCCATGTCTTCGACAATGATATCAAGGACAATGCCGGCAATGGCGTGATGATTGTCGCCTATCAGAGCAAGTTCACCGACAAGAATTACAACCCGCTGGCGCGCGCCATTGCGGTGCACGGCAACCGCTATGCCGGCAATGGCGGCAAGCCGGCCTTCCCGGGCGGCGCCGAGATCGCCGGGGCGATGGGCGGCGCGTTGCCGCCGGTGATGTGGGATGGCGTCATCGGCTATGCCCCGCCGACGGGCGGCGAGCGCGCCGCCGATGGCGGGGTGGCGATCGGCGATGGCCCGGCCTTCACCCTCAATCTCGGCATGCAGGGCGTGCCCGCCACCTCCGCGCGCCCGGCACCGCTGCCGGCGGCGACCCGCCTGCCGCCGCTGCCGCCGCGCATCGTGCTGCCGGCGGCGCAGGAAGCCCGCGCGGCGCGATGAAGCGGCTGGTTGTTGCCGCGCTGCTGGCGCTCGGTGCCGCCCCGGCACCGAAGGTCGATGCTGCACGGCTGCTCGCCACCGAGGCGGCGCCGAAGCTGTCCGATTACGGCCTGTTCGCCGATACGCAAGGCCGTGTGCCGGCCACGGGGGTAACGCTCTATACGCTCAACACCCCGCTGTTCAGCGATTATGCCGAGAAGTTCCGCTACGTCTGGCTGCCGCCCGGCAAGCCCGCGGCCTATACCGCCACCGGAGTGCTCGAATTCCCGGTCGGCGCCGTCATCGTCAAGACCTTCGCCTATCCGGCTGATTTCCGCGCGCCCGACAAGGACGTTCGCCTGATCGAAACCCGGCTTCTGGTGCGCCGCGCCACCGGCTGGGTGCCTTTGTCCTATGTCTGGAACGCCGCCGGCACCGATGCCGTGCTGCAACGCGCCGGGGTGCGGCTGCCGGTGCAGTTCATCGATGCCAAGGGCACCTCGCGATCGCTCGATTACGCCGTGCCGAACACCAACCAGTGCAAGCAATGCCATCAGCAAGGCACCGCCGCGACGCCGATCGGGCCGACCGCGGCCAACATGAACGACGGCGCGCAGTTGCAGCGCCTGGCCGCCGCCGGGCAACTGACCGGCTTGCCCGCGACGCCGCCGCGTCTGGCGCGCTGGGACGACACCGCCGAACCCGTCGCCGCCCGCGCCCGCGCCTATCTCGAGGTCAATTGCGGCCATTGCCACAGCCGAGCGGGCTTTGCCTCCAACTCCGGCCTGTATCTCCAGGCCGACGAAGCCATGCCGGCGCACCAGGGCATCAACAAGCGCCCGGTCGCCGCCGGGCGCGGCTCGGGCGGGCTCAATTTCTCGATTCTGCCGGGTCAGCCCGATGCTTCGATCCTGCTCCACCGCATGCAGTCGAGCGAGCCCGGCGTGATGATGCCGCAGTTCGGCCGTACCGTGCCGCACGACGAAGGCGTGGCGCTGGTGCGGGCGTATATCGAGTCGTTGCCGGCGTCCTGACGCTAGAGCACCCCATCATCGGTCGGCAGGCCGAGCAACACTCGCCCGGTCAGCTCATAGGTCGAACCGCCAACCATCATGTGCTGCGTCGCGACATGGGCATCGCGGAAACGGCGTTGCAGCGGGTGCGTCGCGTAAACCGCGCTGCCGCCCGCCATGTCATAGGCGCTGCGCACGACATCGGCGGCGGTGCGCACCAGATGCGTCGCTGCCAGCCGCAGCTGGGCGCGCAAGCCGGTATCGAAGCGCTCGCCGCGCTGCGCCAGCCCCCAGGCTTCGGCGATCGTGACATCGACGAGCGCCCGTGCCGCCCGCCACTGCGCTTCGGCCTTGGCGAAATCGGCCTGAATCACCCCGCGCTCGGCGAGCGTGCGCGATGACCCGGCACCCTTCTTGGTCGTCGCCAGCGTCCGCAAATCGTCGAGCGCCGCCCGCGCATTGCCGCTCGCCACCGCCGCGATACCCAGCGCCAGCAGCCCAAACGGCGGAAAGGCGTAAAGCGGCCCGCTCTCCTGCGGCGTGTCGGTGATGAACGACACCGTCCGCGCTTTCGGCACCCGCACCGCGCTCACCGCCATGTCGCCCGACCCGGTGCCGCGAAGGCCGCTCGCCTCCCAGGTGTCGATCAGCTCGACCTCGTCGCGGCGAAAGAACATCATGCGATGGTCGGGGCCGCCGCTGGGGAGCGTGCGCAGCTTGCCATCGTCGAAGATCAGCGCGCCGCCGGTCAGCCATTGGCAGTTGGCCGATCCTGACGCCCAGGCCCAGCGACCTGTCACGACATAGTCGTCGCCATCGGCCACCGCCTTGCCCATCGGCGCGAACACCCCGCCGCTGATGCCCATCGGGTTGCCGAACACCTCGGCGGCATGCGGCGCCGGCAGCCAGGCGGAGGACAGCGCCGTGGTGCCGGCGATCATAGCGCACCAGCCGGTGGCGGCGTCGGCCGCGCCCAAGGTTTCGAGAACGGCGAAAATCTCGGCAGGCGGCGCTTCGGCGCCGCCGAGGCTTTGCGGCACCGCCATGCGGAACAGCCCGGCGGCGGCCATTTCGGCAGCGAGATCGGCCGGCAGGCGGCGCGCCGCTTCGATTTCGGCCGCACGCGCGGCGATACCGGGGGCGAGCTCGCGAGCAGCGGCAAGCAGGGTCATAGCTTCAACAAACTCGCCAGATTGTTCTTCTGCATGTCGCTCGATCCGCCGACGATCGGCATGCCGAGCAGATCACGGACATGGCGTTCCATGTCGAAGGCGTCCGACAGACCATAGGCACCCATCACTTGGCTGCAGATCAGCGCGATTTCGACGCCGGTATCGGCGACGAACAGCTTGGCCATGCTGGTCTCCACGCTGCACGGTCGGCCTTCATTGGCGAGCCAGGCGGCGTGATAGAGCATGTGCCGCGCCGCCTGCAGCTTGGTTTTCGCCGTCACCAGCTTGTGGCGCACGCTCTGGTGCTGGGCGATCGGCTTGCCGAACTGCACCCGCGCCTGCGCATAATCCCAGGCTTCGGTAAGCGCCGCCCGCGCGATGCCGAACGCCACCGCGGTAATCTCCAGCTTTTCAACGTCGAGCGCGCGGCCGGCGAGCAATTGCCAGCCCTTGTTCCACATCTCAGGCCCGCCGACGATATTGGCGGCGGGAATGCGGACATTGTCGAAATAGACGTCCTGGCTCGCCATGTAGCGCAAATTGCTGTGCTGGATGCCCTGCATGGCGATGCCCGGCGTCGCGGTCGGGATCAGCACGAACGACAGGTTGCGATAGCGGTCGCCCGGCTCGCCCGACCGCACCAGCGTATAGAGCACATCGGCCCAATCGGCCCCCGAACACCAGCGCTTGGCGCCATCGATGACGACAGTATCGCCCTCCAGCCGCGCCCGGGTGGTGACGCTGGCGAGATCGCCGCCGACATCGGGCTCGCTCAGGCCATAGGCAAAGAACAGTTCGCCTTTCGCCAGCCGCGGCAGATACTCGCGCTTCTGCGCTTCCGAACCGTTTTCGGACAGGTTCATCCCGCCATAAAAGGCGGTGTGAATGAACGGCCCGGCAAGGCACGGCCCGACCTGCGCCAGCTCCTCGATCACCGCGATGGCAGCAACGATATCCTGCCCCGCCCCGCCATATTCCTCGGGCACCGTCAGCGCGGTCAGGCCGAGCTGGTTCAGTTCGGCATAGACATCGCGCGGCCAGGTGTGCGCCCGGTCCCAGGCGATGCGCGCCTCGCGCGGCGCCTTTTCGGCGACAAAACGCGCGATCGTCTCGCGCAGCTGGCCGATGTGCGCCGGCTCGTCGGTGAAGCTTTGCAGGCTCATTCGCCGGTCAACCTTGCCGGCCGGCGTTCGCGCACCGCGGCCACCGCTTCGGCGCGGTCGGCGGCCATGTTCGACAGCATTTCATAGGCGATCGAGGTGTCCATCATCTGCGATACCAGCGCCTTCAACGGCGCATTGGTCACCGTCTTGGTCCAGCGCACTGCCCAGCGTGGGGACGCGAGCAGCTTGGCGGCCATTTCGGCAACCTTTGCATCCAGTTCGGCGGTCGGCACGGCATGGTTGATCAGCCCGATCTCGGCAGCTTTCGGCGCCTTCAGCAGATCGCCGGTGAGCAGATATTCCTTGGCACGGGCATAGCCGATCAGTTGCGGCCAGATCACCGCGCCGCCATCCCCCGCGACCAGCCCGACCTTGACATGCGGGTCGCCGATCACGGCATTTTCATCGGCGATGATGATGTCGCAGAGCAGCGCGATCGTCGCCCCCAGCCCGGCGGCGGCGCCATTCAACCGGCAGATGACGGGCTTTTCGATATCGAGCAGCGAGGTGACGATGCGCTTGGCATCCCAGCCGATATCGCGAAATTTCTTGGGGTCGGCGATCTGTTCATCGAACCAGGCAAAATCCCCCCCGGCACAAAAGGCGCGCCCCGCGCCGGTCAGGATGATCAGGTCGCTGTCGGGGTCGTGCTGAAGATCGGTGAACACCCGCGCCAGCTCGTCGTGCATCGGGCCGTCGACGCCATTGACCGGATTATTGCCGGTGATCGTCGCGGTGAGGACGCGGCCTGCCCGGGCAAAGGTGAAACGGCTGTACCCATCAAGCGACATCGGCGACTCCCCTGGCGACCATAGGTGACGCAAGCCGGGCGGCAGGTCTAGGGACGATTTCGGGGGGTGACGATCTGGCAGCCTCACGTTCGCCGCGCTTGCGTACCGGGGTCGGCACTGGCACGGTTGCGCCAACAGCGATGGAGCGGACGATGTTCATCCCCATGGGCGTGCTTCTGGGAATCGGTCTCGTCCTGCTGCTGGTCCTCGCCTGGGCCTTCCTTGCGGTGAACGGCAGGAACCCGCTGCCATTCCCCGATCCCGGTTCGCGCATATTCGCCGCCGCTTCGAAGGACGCCAAGGACGCCCTGGTCATCCTGCTGGCAAAGCATGGTTTGGCGGAACGTTTCCAGATGGACAGCAGCGGCATCCTGCGCTCGCTGATGATGGACGGAACGATCATCAACGTGTCGCCGCCGGACGTGGTCGCCAAGCTGGGCGGCGCCACGTCGTGCATCGGGCTGGTAGCGACCGACCCCGAAGCAGCCGCGCGCGCGGCAGTGGAATTCCTGTCCGGGCGCGGCTTTACGGCGCATGTCGTCCTCGATGTCGAACCCGATCTGCCGATTGCTTTCGTGGTCACCAACGCCCTCAGCGGCAGCGCTTTGAACTTTCGCAGACACGTCACGAAAATGCCGCGGCCACGCTGAGGGCATCGCCGACGTTGCTTGCGTCCCCGTCCCCCCACCGCCGCAGGCGGTAGAGTGGGGAGGGTCGGGGAGGGGCAGGCGGGTTGCAGACTTGCCAAAACGCTTTCGATCTCGGGCGCTCAAAAATGGCAGGGCGCGCGAGCGCTGTGCGATGCCGCTCCGGGCCGTGCCGGGGCATGACATTTATGAGTTCACGACCTAACCGCAACGAATGATCTTGCCGCGCCGCCCGCGTTGCAGTGTATAGGCCTCCGGCGCCACGCCTTTGGCGCGATCGATCGATAGCTGCAGCGTGTCGCCCTCTACGTGCCCGGTCAGGCGTACGGTTTCGAATCTGGGCGGCACATCGGCGGGCGTCGGGCCGCCGCCAAAGGCTTCGTAGCGCGCCGTGGTGCTGAATTTCCCGGCAGCGTCCGGCCGGATCGGCGTATCGAAAGCCGCCGCGGCGCAGGCGAGATCGAGCCGGCCGCCCGTCTCGATCAGCGACAGGCGCACCTGGGGGCCGCTCCATTCGCCGGTCAACGGCGCCGGTTCGGGGCCAGCGGCGCCCAAAGCCGGCGTCATCGCCATCAAAACGCCCGCGGCGAGAAGGATTGATCTGGACATGTCGAACTTTCACCTGACCACCGCATCCGGCAGCATATCACGAACGAACCGCCGACAATAACGCCGATCCGGATGGTCATCTGCAGACGGCGAACTTCACCGGTGCATCGCGGACGAGGGTATACCGCTGGTCGGCCTCGCCGGTGCGGCGGATCGTCAACGCCAGCTTGTTTCCGGCGACGGTGCCGATGAAGGTCGCCGGCGTGTCACGCGGCGCGAGGTCGGACAGGCGATAGCCCGTGCGCTGGGTGTTGAAATAGCCGCGCGCATCGAACCGTCCCTTGGCATCGAGCGGGATGGCCCCTGTCACCTTTCCGGTGGCACAGCGGCCCTGGATGATGGTGCCGTTGGTGAGCGTGCGCAGCGCGATTTCCTTGGCGGCCCAATTCCCGACAAGACGCGCCGGCGGTGCCGGCGCTGCGGCCAGCAGGCCGATGCCGAGCATGATCATCACCGCTTTTGGTGCCGCGTCGCCGGCTGGGCCGCGCGCCAACAGCAGAGCGGGCGGCAACTTTCGATGCCGCCCGTCGTGTCGTGTGGAAGAAAGGCCGATCAGGCTGCGACGCCGGCGCGCCGCTGGCGCCGCGAGATCGCCCCGACAAGGCCGAAGCCGGCAATCATCATCGCCCAGCTGCCGGGTTCCGGAACGCTGCCGGCGTTGATGGCGGCGATATAGGTGCCCCAGCGCGAACCGCCGGTGCCACCGGGATGTCCGCCCGCGGCGTTGTTGTATTCGCGTGCGAAAGTGCCCGAGACCCAGAAGTTGTGGGCCGCGGTCGGATCGAGCGTTACCGTCGAATAATCGGCCCAGCGCTGCCGGCCGGCCGCAGCCTGCCCAAACAGCGAGCCGTTATGATAATCGTCGGTGTCGCTGACGCGCAGCAGGATTTCGCCGCCCGTCGAAATCAGCTGCCCGCTGGCGCTGGTCTTGAAGGTCCGCGCGGCGAGGGTGATGCGGCCGTCGGCCGGGTCGAGCCCCGAACGATTATAGCTGATCACGACCTGGCCGAGCTCGTTGACGGCCAGCGAGCCCTGGTAGAAATCATGGGTCGCATCGCCGATGCTGCCTTCATCGAGCACGGCGTTCGTCGCGGTATCGAGGATCGTGTAGCGCACGACAGTGCGGTCGGTGCCATTTTCGGTGACGGTATGCACACTGTAGATCTTGCCATCATGTTCGAAGGCACTGCTGCTGATCCGGTCATCGAACGAATCGATGACCCTCCGGTTGGCAGCGATGGCCACCGAGGGCTGTCGGGCAGCGCTGTTGAAGGTGTAATCGGTACCGATCGTCGTGCTGGCCGTCGCGGTGCGAACAGCGCCGGCGGTGCCGGCGCCCAGGACGTCATACCGTGTCAGCCCGAAATCGTTGATCGACGCCGCGATGATGTGGCCGATGCCGTCGGTGCTTTCATTGCTGTTGACGCCCTGAATGGCGAAGCCGCGGGTATAATCATCCCCGGGTCCGCCGGTGAAAGCGGTCTTGAACTGAACATTGTTGGCGACGTTCGGGCCGGTCTTGCCGAGGATATCCGAAATCGGGATGACGTTGAGGGTCGTGCCGCGAAAGTTCGTCGCGCCGCCGACCGTTGCCGCGGCGAAATCATTGGTGCCGATGTAGAGCGCGTTGTTATCCATCGCCAGCGTCGGATAGTCGGCAAGGGTACGCGCATTCGCCGCAAGTGGCGCAAAACCCTCGAACGACGTCGATTTCCAGCCGCCGAGGGCGTTGCTGGTGTTCGACACGGCGACGAGAATATCCTTGGTATTCGGACCGAAGGAAATCGCGATGAACTTGTTGGCCTGCGCATTGTAGATCACGCGCTGGTCACCATTCGGTACGCCCACCAGCCCGGCACCCTGCCAGAAAGCGGTATCCGAAGTGAACGATGTGCGCGCGCCCGTGGCTTTGTCGTAAACGGCAACGCCGCCGTTGACGAATTGCATGTATTGGGTGCGACCAACGGCGCCAATTGTGTCGGGCGGCACGAAATTGCGGCCGACAGAGGCGACATCATATTGGCTGATGCCTTCGAAGCCGATCGACAGCGCGCCGGCATTGATCACGGGCGCCGAGCCGACGAAGCCGTCGAATGGCACGGGAGCTTCCGGGACGCCGGGGGCACCCTTCGTCAGCCGGTATTTGAGTTCGGTAAGTTGTGCGGACGCGATCGACGGCACCATCACAACTGCCGTCGCCAGCAGTACCAGAATCTTGGCCCTCATTTTATTCCCCTGTTATTATCCGCCCTAAGGCGAAAGCGTGTGGAGATTAGCTTTTCGGCACAAGTTACAAATGGGACATCAGCACGGCACGGTGTGCCAATGCGCGTCGGACAACAGGCGCTTGGTGCGGCTGCGCTCGTGGATTTCGGTGATCGCCCATCGCGACAACCTTCGCGCTGTCCTGCAGATGGCTTTCCTGCAAGGATGCCGGCACGATCAGAACCCTGGCATCATTCTGGTGCGCGAACCCGGTACCAGGCGTCCACAACCTCATCCGGCGTGACTTTCGCGACTTTTGGACAGTGCCGCCGAGCGATTCGGCCGCCCGAAAACCAGTCGGCCTAGCGGAACCAGCAGAGCTGTTCCGATGTCGCCAGCAACGTGCCGGCGCGGCTCCACATGTCCTTGCGGCTGCCGACGGTGGATTGTTCGATGCGGGTGGCGATCATGTCGGCAAGGATGAAATCATCGCCGCACGTCGCCAGTTCTTGCGGGCCGGCGAGGAAGGTGACCGAGAGGGTGAGCGTCGCCGACGGCCGCGGGCCGGGGCTGACCAGATAGACCCGCGGCGCGCCGAGATCGGAGAGCAGCGCCAGCGTCAGCACGTCGATCGCCCGGCCGCTGGCATCGCGTTCCCAGCTGAGGGTGCGGGTATCGGGCTTGTTGAACGGCGGCGGCGGCATCGGCGAACGCGATTCCATCGGCGGATTTTTGGCGAAAGGCGGGAAATAGCCCTGCAGCTCCTCCGGCGGCGGCACATCGGGCATCTTCGGCTCGGTACGGCTGTCGCTGTCGCGGCGGCTGGCCATGATGACGATGGCGGTGGCAACAACAGCATCGGCGCCGGCCAGCCGCAGGTCGCAGCGCCAGTGCGCCAGCGAGCGGGTGGCGCCGAGCTGGGTGACATCGATAACGATCTCGGCGCCCGGCGGCAGTGCGGCGATGAAATTGACGGTGATCGACACCGGCGACCCGCTCGCTTCGGGTTCGACGAGCACCGCCTTCAACAGCAGCGCCACCGTCCAGCCACCGAACACCCCGATGACGGCTTCATAACGCGGGCTGGCGATACCTGCCCAGCGGCCCGGGCCGGCCGGCGTCAGCGCCAGCGATTCATCGAAGACGCTCATGCCAGTTCGACATCCTGCGCCGTCGCCAGTTCCTGCAGCGCGGCGCGGATATCGACCCCCGGCGCATCGAGCCAGCCGGCCATCGCGGCCTTGACGGCACCGAGATCGGCCGAGCGCACCAACGCCTTGATCGGCCCGACACCGGCGGGGGTAATCGACAACTGCTCGACCCCCAGCGCCAGTAGGGCCAGCGCCTCGAGCGGGCGGCCGCCCATTTCGCCGCAGATGGTGACGGGCACCTTCGCGGCGCCGGCCTCGCGGACGATGCGGCGGATGACGCGCAGGATGGCGGGGGACAGCCAATCGTAACGATCCCCCAGCCGCGGATTGGCGCGATCGGCCGCGAACAGGAATTGCGTCAGGTCGTTGGTGCCGACCGAGACGAAATCGGTCATCGGCAACAACACATCGAGCGTTTCGATCAGCGCCGGCACCTCGATCATCGCGCCGTAGCGCACCGCCAGCGGCAAGGCGTGCCCCTGCCGGGCCAGCAGCGCCCGCTGGGCCTCGACCAGCGCCTTGGCTTCGGCAAACTCCCACGGCTCGCTGACCATCGGGAACATGACGCTCAGCGTGCGGCCCGCACTGGCTTCGAGCAAGGCGCGGGCCTGGATCTTCATCAGCGCCGGGCGCCCCAGTGCCAGCCGCAGCGCGCGCCAGCCCATTGCCGGATTCTCGTCATCTGCCCCGCCGGCACCGAGCAGATAGGGCACTGCCTTGTCGCCGCCGATATCGATGGTGCGGAACACCACCGGGCGATCGCCCGCGGCTTCGAGCACCGAGCGGTACAGCGCCTGCTGGCGCTCGCGGCGCGGCAGCGTGGCCGACACGAGGAACTGGAATTCGGTGCGGAACAGCCCGATGCCATCGGCGCCGGTCACATCGAGCGCCTGGGCGTCGCCGGCGAGCCCGGCGTTCATCAGCACGGTGATGCGTTGGCCATCGCGGCTGATCGCCGGCAGGTCCTTGACCTTGGCAAAGCGTTCGGCCTGGCGCGCCTTGAGCACGCTCATCGCCTGGTACGACTTGATCATCGCCGCCTGCGGCCGCACCATCAGCGCGCCATTGCCGGCATCGACAATCAGTTCATCGCCTTCGCTGACATCGGTGAACAATTCGCTCACCCGGCCGAGCACCGGCACTCCCATGGCGCGCGCGACGATGATGACATGCGCGGTCAGGCTGCCTTCCTCAAGGACGACACCTTTCAGGAAGCGCTTGTCATATTCGAGCAGTTCGGCCGGGCCGAGGTTGCGGGCGATGAGGATGGTGTCACCCCGCAGGCCCGAGGCGGCGGCAGTGCCGAGTTGCCCCGACACGATGCGCAGCAACCGGTTCGACAGATCGTCGAGATCGGTCAGCCGTTCGCGCAAATACGGATCATCGATCGAGCGCATCCGCGCCCGGGTGCGGGCCTGCACCCGCTCGATGGCAGCTTCGGCGGTCAGGCCGGTGTCGATGGCTTCGTTGATGCGCCGCGACCAGCCTTCGTCATAGGCGAACATCTTGTAGGTATCGAGCACGTCGTGATGGTCGCCACCGCCGGCGAATTCGGCCTGGCCCATCATCGTGTCGATCTGTTCGCGCATCCGGGCAAAGGCCGAATAGACACGGGCGCGCTCGACTTCGATATCATCGGCTACCGTGTGCTCGACGATGACGCGCGGCTGATGGAACACCGCCGTGCCGCGCCCCAACCCGTCGACGAGCTTGAGGCCATTGAGCCGCAACGGTCCCGAGCTTGCCGCCCGCGCCCGCGCTGCCTGAGCATCATCGACCAGCCCGGCACCGTGGATCAGCTCCGACAGCACCATGGCAACGGTCTGCAATGCCTCGATCTCGACCTCGTCATAGTCGCGCGGCTCGCGGTGCTGGACCCCCAGCACGCCGATGGCGCTTTCGCGACGGACGATGGGGACACCGGCAAAGCTGTGATAATCATCCTCGCCGGTTTCGGGACGATAGGCGAAATCGGGGTGTTCCTTGGCCTCGGCAAGGTTGAGCGCTTCGCGCGTCGCCGCGATGGTGCCGACCAGCCCCTGGCCCATGCTGAGCCGGGTGACATGCACCGCCGATTGCGCCAGTCCCTGCGTCGCGTAAAGTTCGAGCATCCCGTCGCGCAGCAGGTAGATCGAAGCGACTTCGCTCGACAGTTCGTGCGCAACGATCTGCACCACCTGATTCAACTTGGCTTCAGCGCCGGTCTTGGCCGCCATCACCTCGTGAAGGCGGCGCAGGATTTCGCGGGCGGCGCTGGCTGCGGCCATCAGGCAGCCGTTTCCAGTGGCGGCAGCCGCGAAGACAAGGCGGCTTCGGCTTCGGCGACCAACTCGGCGATGATCTCGGCGACGCTCTGTTCCTTCGTCACCATGCCGACCGATTGCCCGGCCATCAGGCTGCCGTTCTCGACATCGCCATCGACGACGGCGCGGCGCAGGGCGCCGGCCCAATAATGTTCGATCTCGAGCTGTCCGGCGGCAAGGTCCATCTCGCCGCGATCGACGGCTTCGGCGACTGCACGCTGCTTGGCGGTAAAGGCTTCGGTGCCGGCGTTCTTGAGCGCCCGCACCGGGATGACCGGCAAGCGCGGATCGAGCTGAACGCTCGCTACGGCATCACGCGCCGAAGCCCGGAAAAACGCCTTCTTGAAATTGACATGCGCCACGCTTTCGGCCGAGGCCGCAAAGCGCGTGCCGAGCTGCACCCCGGATGCGCCCATTTCGAGCCAGGCAGCAATGGCGGCGCCGCGGCCGATACCGCCCGCCACGAACACCGGCACATCGGTGATCACCGGCAGGATTTCCTGCGCCAGCACGCCCAGCGACACCGGCCCGATATGGCCACCGGCTTCCGATCCTTCGATGACGATGGCGTCGACGCCCGAGCGCACCAGCTTCTTGGCGAGCGCCGCGGTCGGCGCAAAGCACATCAGCTTGGCGCCGGCAGCCTTGATCGCCTCGATGGCAGCGCCAGACGGCAGGCCACCGGCCAGGACGATATGACTGACCCTGTGGGCGGCGCAGACGGCGATGAGCTCCATCATCTGCGGGTGCAGGGTGATGAGGTTGACCCCGAACGGCTTGGTCGTCAGCGCCTTGGTCGCGGCGATTTCGGTGTCGAGCAGTGCCGGGGTCATCGACCCGCAGGCGATGACACCAAAGCCGCCGGCGTTCGAAATAGCGCTGACAAGGTTGCGTTCCGAAACCCAGGTCATCGCGCCGGCCATGATGGCGTGGCGGCTGCCGAGGAAGTCACGGCCGCGCGCGGAGCGCGCATCAAGAAGCGGTTGTGAAAGCTGGTCGAGACGGGTCATGCGCCCACCTCACTAAGCGCATCCAGGCCATAGGCGCTGTGCAGGACGCGCACCGCCAGTTCGACATATTCTTCCGAAATCAGCACGCTGACCTTGATTTCGGAGGTGGTGATCGCCTGAATGTTGATGCCGCGGTCGGCGAGCGCCTTGAACATCGTCACCGCCACCCCGGCATGGCTCTTCATGCCGACACCGACCACCGAGATCTTGGCGACCGCCGCGTCCGACAGCACCTTGGCGTACTGGATCGTGCCGCGCGATTTTTCGAGCACATCCAGCGACAGCGGCAATTGCGTACGCGGCACGGTGAAGGTGACGTCGGTGGTGCCTTCGCCCTTGGCGATGTTCTGCACGATCATGTCGACGTTGATGTTGGCATCCGCCAAGGGCCCGAAAATTGCGGCAACTACGCCGGGCACGTCGGGCACGCCGACCAGCGTCACCTTGGCGTCGTTGCGGTCATAGGCGACGCCGGCGATCAGTTCGCGTTCCATGTCTTCATCCTCGTCAACAACCAGCGTACCCGGTGCATCGCTGAAACTCGATAGCACCTGGACCCGCACCTTTTCCTTCATCGCCAGCTCGACCGAGCGGGTCTGCAAAACCTTGGCGCCAACCGAGGCAAGTTCGAGCATTTCCTCGTAAGTGATGCGTTCGAGCTTGCGCGCTCGCGGCACGATACGCGGATCGGTCGTGTAAACGCCATCGACATCGGTATAGATATCGCAGCGATCGGCCTTCAGTGCCGCCGCCAGCGCCACGGCGGACGTGTCCGACCCGCCGCGCCCCAGCGTCGTTACCCGGCCGTCGTTCGCCAGCCCCTGGAAGCCCGGCACCACGGCGACTTCGCCCGCCGCCATCGCCGCCAGCACATGCTCGGTATCGATGCCCTCGATGCGCGCCACGCTGTGCGCGGCCGACGTGTGGATCGGCAATTGCCAGCCCAGCCACGAGCGGGCCTTCACGCCGGCGGCCTGCAGCGTGATCGCCAGCAAGCCAGCGGTAATCTGTTCGCCCGCCGCGACGACGACATCATATTCGTGCGGATCGGCAAGCGGCGAAGCTTCGCGGCAGAAACCGACGAGGCGATCGGTCTCCCCGGCCATTGCCGAAACCACCACCGCGACTTCGTTGCCGGCGTCGATCTCGCGCTTCACCCGCGCCGCGACGCCGCGAATACGCTCGGTGCCGGCCATCGAAGTGCCGCCGAATTTCATCACGATACGCGCCATGGCCTGCCGCTATTCCCTGTCTGCACCACCGCTGCGACCTTGGGTCCCCAGCACTGCCGTTGTAAGAATGTGCCCGTCTGATAGAAATGCCTGCCCCCCTTGGCAAGCAAGCCCGACTATCGCGCCCTGAAGGAATAGCATGGCCAGCATGATTTCGGCCCCCAGCGTATCGCCCGACGAAGCCGCTTTCTTCGGAAAACTGGCGGCGGACTGGTGGAATCCGACCGGCAGTTCGGCAATGCTGCACAAGATCACGCCGTTGCGCAGCCGGCTGGTGCGTGATGCCGCGCTGGCACGCTTCGGCGGCGACCCGCGCAGCCGCATGCCGCTGGCGGGCAAGACCGCGCTCGATATCGGTTGCGGTGCCGGCTTGATGACCGAGCCGCTAGCCCGGATGGGCGCCATCGCGACCGGAATCGATGCAGCGCCCGAAAATATCGCCGCCGCTAGTGCTCACGCTGCTGCCGGCGGGCTGGCGATCGATTATCGCGCCACCTCGGTCGAGGCGCTGGCGGCGACGGGGCTGCGCTTCGACCTGATCACCTGCCTTGAAGTCATCGAACATGTCGCCGGACGCGACAGTTTCTTCGCCGCGCTCGCAGGGCTGCTGGCGCCGGGCGGGGTTGCCATCCTGTCGACGCCCAACCGCACACCGGCATCGTGGGCGGTGCTGATCGGCGGCGCCGAAATGGTGTTGCGCAGCATTCCGCGCGGCGCGCACGACTGGAATCGCTTCATGACGCCCGCCGAACTGACCGAGGCGCTCAACCATGCCGGATTGTCGGTCACGGCAAGCACCGGCCTGACCTGGCGCCCGGGCCAGGGGTTCACCCTTGGCCCGGACGTTTCGGTCAATTACTTCCTGACGGCCGTGCCGGCCTGACCTACCAGTAAAGGCCGCGCACGGCGCGCACGACGACACCGGCGCGCAAGTCGATCAGCAGCGCATCGGCACCGACGCGAACCCAGCGCGTGCCCGGAAAGGGCGGCGGCAGGCGGTAATAGCCAGGGTTGCCGATGAAGTAGCGATTGGTGAAATAGGCCTGCGGTACGCGGTTGCCGACACCCCAGGCGCGATAGCCATAGCCACGCGGATGGATATAACCCGGTCCGCGGAAACGCGCGCCATCATAGCGCCAGTCATTGCCCCGCCGGTTATTGTCCCAGCGGTCGTTGCCGCGCCAGTTCTGCGCCTGGCGGCCATCCTGATAGCCGTTGCGATAATTGTTGCGGTCGTCGCGCCGCTCGTCGCGCCTGTCGTCGCGGCGATCCTCACGATAATCGCGGTTGTCGCGGTAATCCCGCTGCTGGTCGGCCAACGCCGGACCCGCCATCATCAAACCGGCAAGGCCGGCAAGCAACGCTTTACGCATGGTCTTCTCCTCACCCGCCCATCAGCGGGCGTGATCGGACAATGCGGTTTCCCGGCTGAATAGCGGCTGAGGACGATTGTCAGCCAGCGTTCAGCCAGTTTTTGACGCCGGCGGCTTTCGTGCCATGCTGCATCCATCACGCGATGGAGACTCGATGATGCAGCCCGCGCCTCTCAGGGGTATCCACCACAGCGCCTATCGTTGCCGTGATGCCGAGGAAACCCGTGCGTTTTACGAAGACCTGCTCGGCCTGCCGCTCAAGGGCCTGGTGATCGAGGAACGCGAGCCGGGGTCGCGGCGCAAGAATCCCTTTGTCCATATCTTCTTCGGGCTGGGCGACGGCAATTACCTCGCCTTTTTCGATGCGCCAGGCAGCGCGACGCCCGAAGCGTTCCAGCTTGTCCATGGTTTCGATCGTCACCTCGCCTTCGAGGCCGCCACTGAATCGGCGCTGCTCGGCTGGCGGGACACCTTGAACGCCGCCGGCGTGCCGTGCTTCGGACCGATCGACCATGGCTTTGTCCGATCGGTGTATTTTTCCGATCCCAACGGCCTGCCGCTGGAGATCACCTGGCGGGTCGAAGGCCATGACGCGCTGATGGCCGCCGAATTGGCGGCGCACCGCAATGCGCTTGCCGACTGGACCGCAGCCAAACGCGCCGCGACCGCATGAATTACCAGCGCCTACCGTTGTTGCTCGGCTTTCGTGAAACCGTGGGCCTGCGCGATACCTATGGTGGCATCGACGGCGTCGTCGCGCTGCAGGCGCACCATCTGAAACCCGATATCCCGTCGGATACCATCGTCATTTTCATGCACCCGATGGGCATCATGCATTATCTGCCGCTGCCACCCGCGCTGGCGGCGGCGGGAGCGCATGTCCTTACCGCCGTCTCGCGCTACCCCAACAACGACAGCGCGCTGATCATGGAAAAAGTCGTCATCGATCTCGGCAAATGGGTCGATCATGCCCGGCGCAAACTCGGCTATGCGCGGGTCATCCTCGCCGGCTGGTCGGGGGGCGGCAGCCTGGCGCTGTTCTACCAGGCCGAGGCCGAGCAGGCGCGGGTAACGATGACGCCGGCGGGTGACCCGCCCGACCTGACCACCGCAGCCCTCCCACCGGCCGACGGCGTGATGCTGCTGGCGGCGCATGTCAGCCGTGCGCACACGCTTACGGAATGGCTCGATCCGTCGATCATTGACGAAAATGATCCGACGCGGCGTGATGCGCGCTGGAATCTTTATGATCCCGCCTGCGCCCAGCCACCCTACAGCGACGATTTCCTTGCCGAGTTCCGCAGCCGGCAGCTGGCGCGCAGTCGCCGCATCGACAGCTGGGTGCTCGAGACCCTGACGGCGCTGCGGGCGCGGGAAGGCAATCATGCCGAACGCGCTTTTGTCGTCCACGGCACGATGGCCGATCCGCGCTGGCTCGATCCGGCAGTCGATGCCAATGATCGCGCGCCGGGGCGCTGCTATCTGGGCGATCCGCGGTTGATCAACGATTCGCCCGGGGGTCTTGGCCGCTTTGCGACGTTGCGGTCATGGCTGAGCCAGTGGAGCCATGATCACAGCAACGCCGATGGACTCGCGTGCGGCCCGCGGATTTCGGTGCCCGTGCTGGTCATCGGCAACAGTGCCGACGATGCCTGTACGCCGAGCCACACGCAACGCTTGTACGACTGCGTGGCCCAGGTGCCGCGCGAACTGCACATCGTCGCCGGCGCCACGCATTATTACGCCTTCCAGCCCGACAAACTGGCCGAAGCCGTTGCGGTCATCTGCCGCTGGCTGGGCGCGGGCCAGCCGGCCCGCGCCACAGCTTCGATCACGGCATGACGATCAGGCCGTGACAGTCGAACCGGCATTGCGCCGGCGGATCGACAGTCCGACCATGCCCAGGCCCCCGCAGAGCAGGATCCAGGTCGAAAGCTCCGGCACCGGGCTGATACGGACATTGTCGATGACGACGCCGAACGGATCATTGGTCAGGCTTTGGAAGCGGATCGGCAGGCCGGTCCGGAACGCCGTGAATTCATAGGTCACGGTTTGGTACAGCATGCTGGTCGGCGTATTGCCGGCGGTCAGGGTATAGTCCGCCGTAAGCGGAATATTGCCGCTCGTCGAAATCAGGAAACGCCGCGCCTTGGGCCGCGGGTTGGGATCGAACGGGTTGGCCGAAACATCGACCTGCACCTTGTAGCGCTGCCCGATGGTGAAACCCTGCACCGTCTGCGTGATGCCGCCCGACGTGAGGCCGGACAGGTCGACGCTGCGACTGCCCTTCGAGGCATCCCAGAGGGTGCTGTCGACATAGTCGACACCCTGGGCAAGGATGGTCCAGCCGGGAATCGACGTGGTGTTGCCGGTGGCCAGATAGGTCGAACCGACGGGATCGATGCCGGTTTCGAAACTGCCGTTAATTACCGTGATGGCCTGGGCACTGCTGGCCAGGGTGATCGCGGCGCAGGCTGCGAACAAGATACGCATGGGAGCCTCATGATTAACACCGACCGGAATTGATCGGCTCGATCAAGGGAAGTGCAATGATCGTGCCATATCGGGAATCGACGTGAATCCGGGAGAAAAAATCGAGTAAATAGAATATTATGTAAGGCAGCTCTTACAATCGTGGTTAATGGATCTCCATAAAGATTTATTCGCGAACGATCTTTTAATGTTCTTGAATCAAAGGTTGCCCTGATAATCGCCTGCAGAATTTACGTTCCGGCAACGAAGTTCTGTATTGTTGATTAAAGCGCCGATGTCGGCGTGGCACTTTACAGGAAGCGCGCCACGACTTCGCGATAGCTGCGGCTGACCTTGACCTGCGTGTTCGAGCCGAGCACCAGGAAGCATTCGCCATTGGTGTGCGGCTTGACGCTCTTGATGTTGTCGAGGTTGACGATCGTCGAGCGGTGGATGCGCTGGAACTTGCGCGGGTCGAGACGTTTTTCCAGATCCTTCATCGTTTCGCGCAGGATCAGCGTCTGGTCGGCGGTGTAGATGCACATGTAATCGCCGGCCGCATCGATTCGCTCGATATCGCCGACATCGACCCGGAAGATCTGGCCGCGATCCTTGATGTTGAGCACGCGTTCATAGCGGTTGGCCGCATGGGCATCGTTATCGCCTGCCATGTCGTCGGGCATCGAATCGGGCGCGACCTCCGTCAGGATTTCCTTCAGCCGCTCGCTTTCCTCGCAGCTGCGTTTCTCGTTCAATCGCTGGCGGACCCGGTCGATCGTCGCGGCCAGCCGGTCCTGATCGACGGGCTTCATCAAATAATCGACCGCCTGGGCTTCGAACGCCTTCAGCGCATGCTGGCCAAAGGCGGTAACGAACACGAACAGCGGCGGTTCGATATCGGCGAGCCCGGCGACCACCGAAAAGCCGTCGAACCCCGGCATCTGGATATCGAGGAACACCAGGTCGGGCTTCAACGTCCGCACGGCGCGAATCGCCTCGCGGCCATTGGCGCAGCGTTCGATGATTTCAACATCGTCGAAGGCCTGCAGGCGCAGTTCGAGCCCCTGGATGGCGAGGGGTTCATCGTCGACGATGATGGTGCGAATGGCCATGGTATCTGCGCTTTTCCTACGGCGCCGCAAGCAATTGCGGGCCTGTTGTGGGCGCCCCCGAACGGGTATCCATACGACCATCGCCCCCGACGGTCACGCTGACATTCTCGATCTGATATGGAATGTCGATCAGCACGATCAACCCCTGCGGCGTATTTTCCGCCAATTCGAGCCGATGATCGTCGCCATAGGTCTGGCGCAGGCGATCGCGGATATTGGCAAGACCGACCTGTGTGCCGGTCACCACATCGCCGGCGGTCGCGCTCGCCAGCGTGGCGCCCAGCCCCGGCCCGGTGTCGGCCACGGTGATGACCAGCCGGTCGCCGATACGCCGCGCCTCGACGATGATGTCGGCGCCATCCTCGCTGGGGGTCACCGCATATTTGATGGCGTTTTCGACGATCGGCTGGAGCAGCAGCGACGGCAACCGCGCCTCCATCACTTCCGGCCCCACGTCGAACCGCGTGCGCAGCCGACTTTCGAACCGGGTGCGCTCGATATCGAGATAGAGTTTCAGCGCCTCGGCTTCCTGCGCCACGGTTGCCAGCCCTTCGCGTTCGCCGACAAGGCTGTAGCGCAGGAAGGACGCGAGACGCGACAGCATGGCGTTGGCGCGGTCGGTCTGCTTGAGCAGCACCAGCGTCGAGATCGAATTCAGCGTGTTGAACAGGAAATGCGGGTTGAGCTGGTACCGCAGCATTTCCAACTGCGCCGCATTGGCCTGCGCTGCGACATTCAACATGCGTTCGGACTGTTCGGCGAGCAGCAGATAGTAATTGATGCCGTAATAAAGCCCCGTCCACGCCCCCAGCACCGAGAAATCGAGCAGGATGGCGCCGAGAAACTCGATCCCCTGCGGCTCCCAACCCGGCTGGTAGAAGGTGGCGTGCGCCCAGACTTCGAGCACCGAGAACAGCGCCGAAGCAGTGCCGAGGATGATCAGCGACAGCGTCCACACGAACACCGGCTTCATCGCGATGATGCGGCGATAGGCAGCGGCCATCAGCAGCGTCAGCGAAAAGCCCGTCGCCGTGACGATCACCGCGGGCAGGATGAAGGCGACGCCCATCGAATTGGC
>JANPKK010000027.1:0-19401 GCA_031426015.1 Alphaproteobacteria bacterium | reverse complement strand
ACGCTCAACCAGAACAGCGAAGTCGTCATCTTCAAGGCTGCCGGCATTTCGGCGCACCAGATCCTGGCGCCGTTGTTCATCGCCGCACTCGCCATCGCCATCGGCAATTTTTTCTTCAACGAACGCGTCACGACGCGCGCCACCCAGACGCTGAAGATCTGGCAGGACAATGAATATCGCCACACCCCGGCCGAAAAGAAACCGGTGACCGAAAGCTGGGTGCGCGGCGGCGACGATCTGTTCCGCGCCACCGCCGTCTCCGGTACCGGCGCTGCAACCCGGCTCGATGGCGTAACGATCTATGATCGCGCCGATAACCGCCTGGTGCGGGTCGTGATGGCCGATAGCGCCCGCCCCGGCGCCGGCGGCTGGCAATTGACCGGCGTGCGGGTGTTCGACGTGGGGCGCGGCACGCTCACCCGGCTGCCCGAACTCGCCTTTGCCAGCAGCGTGGTGCCGCGCCAGTTCACCACCGCCAGCATCAACCCTGCCTATATCTCGCTTTGGGACCTCTGGCCGCAGATCGCCGAGCAGCGCGCCGCGGGCAAGCCGGTCGATACGCTCGTCGCCGCTGCCTGGCACAAGATTTCAGGGCCGTTGTCGACGGTGCTGATGCCGTTGCTGGGGGCCGTCGCGGCGTTCGGGCTGGCGCGGTCGGGGCGGTTGTTCGTGCGCGCCGTCATCGGCATGTTCCTGGGCTTTGCGTTTTTCGTTGCCGACAATTTCATGCTGGCGATGGGCAATTTCGGCACGGTGCCGCCGCTGATGGCAGCCTGGGCGCCGTTCCTGCTGTTCCTGCTGATCGGCGAGGCAGTGCTGATCCGCACCGAGGAATAGGCCGTCCCAAATCGGCCGCAATGGCGCATTAGGCCGAGCGGGCAACAAGGGGTTTCGGGTGATTTTCAACGTTTTCGCACGGGTCAGGACCGCATGACGGGTTTGACCATCCAACCCGTTGAAACCGCCGCCGACCGCGAACGGTTCATCGAACTGCCCTATCGGCTCTATGCCAATGATCCCAATTTCGTGCCGCCACTGCGCAGCGAGGCGCTGGCGCTGATCGGCGGCATCGCCGGCAACCCCTGGTTCGAACACGGCCGCTCGCAAATGTGGCTGGCGCTGCGGGGTACTGACGTCATCGGCCGCATTTCGGCGCAGGTCGACAATCTGGTGCTCAAGCATATCGGCCCGACCACCGGCCATTGGGGGCTGTTCGAATGCATCGACGATGCCGAGGTCGCCAATCTGCTGCTCGAAACCGCCGAAGACTGGCTGCGCGGCGAAGGCATGACGGTGGCGCAAGGGCCGTTCAGCATCTCGATCTGGGATGAACCCGGGCTGCTCGTCGAAGGTTTCGATACGCCGCCGACGGTGATGATGGGCCATCACCTGCCCTATTATGCCCGTCATATCGAAGCGCGCGGTTACGTCGGCATCAAGGACATGCATACCTGGGGGCTGCGCATCGACCGGCCGTTCCCCGAAATGGTGCAGCGCATCGTCGCCGCCAGTGAACGCAATACCAAGCTGAAGACCCGGAAGGTCGACAAGGCGCGCTTTGCCGAGGAAGCCGCGCTGATTCTCGATATTCTCAACGATGCCTGGTCGACCAACTGGGGCTTCGTGCCGCTCACCCCGGCCGAGGTCGCCTTTGTCGGCAAGAAGCTGAAACCCATTGTTTTCGAAGATCTGATCCGGATCGCCGAATATGAAGGCGTGCCTGTCGGCTTCATGATCGCGCTGCCCGATATCAACGAACTGACGCGTGATCTGGGCGGGCGGCTGTTTCCGTTCGGCTGGGCCAAGCTGTTGTGGCGGCTGCGCGCGCCCCGGGTGCGGCGCATCCGGGTGCCGTTGATGGGCATTCGCAAATCGCTGCAGGGCCACCGCGTCGCGTCGCTCATGGCGTTCCAGATGATCGAATATATTCGCCGCGATGCGATCGTCAACTACGGCGCCACGGAAGGCGAAATCGGCTGGATTCTCGAAGATAACGGCCCGATGCGATCGATCGCCGATGCCCTCGAATGTCGGGTGACGCGCACCTATCGCATCTTCGAGCGGGCGCTGTAGCCATGCGGCGCGCGCTTTTCGCCCTGATGCTGCTCGCAGCATCGCCCGTCGCGGCGCAGCCGGCGTTCGTCATCGAACAGGGCGCGCTGGTCATGCCGCAGCCGATCGTCTTCGAAGCGGGGGATGATGTGCTGGCGTCGGGCAGCAGCACCGGTATCGCCTATATCGTCGGCTTTCTGGCGGCCAGGCCATCGGTTACCCTCATGCGCATCGAAAGCCATGCTGCTGCCTATGATGATGACGGCACCAACCAGGCGCTGACCGAGGCGCGGGCGCGGCGATTGGGCGCCGCGATCAAGGCCGCCGGGGGCGATTGCCGCCGGCTGGTCTTTGCCGCCTTCGGTGCCAACAAACCGGTGGCAGCCGGCAAGAGCACGGCCAATGACCGCATCGTCATCGCCATGGCGGCGCTGCGCGGCGTTGCGGTCGGCGGCATGCCGGCCGATGGCGGCGGCAAGGTGATCGGCGACGCCTGCCGCTGATCCAATGCCCTTCCAGCCGGGGAGGGAGACTTACCCCGTAATCCGCACTTCGAGCCGGTTGCGCCCGTTGCAGCGGCCATAATCGATTGCCGCCGCAAAGGCGCGGACCAGCGCCAGGCCGGCGCCGCCATGGGGGGGCAGGTCGGCGGACAGCGGCGCCAGCCGGGGGTCGAAGGGCGCTGCCGGGTCACCGAGCACCAGCGCGATATGGCCGGGGTGCCGAGCCAGCGCCAGGTCGATGACATCGTCCGCGCCCAACCCGCCATGATCGATCAGATTGGCCACCAGCTCCTCGACGATGATCGCCAGCCGTCGTGCCGGCTCCGGCGCCAGCCCGGCCGCATCGGCAAAGCCCCGCGCCGCCGCCAGCGCCGCCCCCACCGCCGCATCATGGGCGGCGAGTGCCAGCGAAATGTTAATCGGATTGCCAGAATTCATGTCGGGGCTTAGCCTATCGACATTGGCAAGGAGGGGCAAAACATGTCTTTGGCACGAAACCTGTCGCGACTGCTCGTCGCAGCACTGCTCACCGGTACCGCGGCACAGGCGGAGATCGCCACCATCAAGCGCGTCCAGGGCAGCGCCAGCATCGAACGCGGCAAGAAACCCTTGCCGGTCACCCCGGGTACCAAGCTCGAAGTCGGCGATCTGCTCAGCACCGGCAAGGATGGTCGGATCAGCGTCACCTTCATCGATGATTCGCGCTTTTCGGTCGGCCCGGGCAGCCGCATCCGGCTGACCAAGTTCGATTTCGACGATACCACCCTCCAGGGCCAGTCGGTGACTCGCGTCGAAAAGGGCGCCCTCGCCGTGGTGTCGGGGCAGATCGCCCATGAAAATCCCAAGGGCATGACCGTGCAGACGCCGACCTCGGTGCTTGGCGTGCGTGGCACCCGCTTCGTGGTCGATGTGAAATGAAGGCGCCCGCAACCTTGTTCTGCGCGCTGGCGCTTGCCGGCTGCGGTGGTTCGACAGTCACGCTGTTGAAGGGTGAAGGCACCAACCCCGTCGGCGCGGTCGCGGTCATCGACCCCAAGACCGGCGAGGATGTGCGTGTCATCGATACCGCCGGCACCGCCGTGACGGTCGATGGCGCGCGGGCCAGCGTCAAGACCGCCGATGCCGCGGTCGCCGAAGCGCGCTACGCCGCGTTGCTCGCCGGCCTGCCCGAGCCGCCGGTGCGCTTCATCCTCTATTTCCCCGAAGGCAGCACGACGATCACCGCCGCGTCGGAGCCGACCCGCGATGCGATGTTCGCCGAAATCAAGCGACGCGGCGCCGGGGTGGCGGTGCAGATCGAAGGCCATACCGATCGCGTCGGCGATGCGGCCGACAATGACCGCCTGTCGAAATCGCGCGCCGATGCGGCGCGGGTCATGCTTGTAGGGCTGGGGCTCGATACCGACATCACCCGTACCGTCGGCCGCGGCGAACGCGCCCCGCTGCGTAAAACGGCCGACAATGTGGATGAGCCGGCCAATCGGCGTGTCGAGGTGGTGGTGCGGTAACAGGAGACGTGTCACCCCGGGCTTGACCCGGGACTCAGCTTTTCCTGTCGAGTATCGATTGCAGCCGATCAAGGCCGTCACACCCCCGCGCAGGCGGGATGACGGGCATTTCCGGGTCACCCCCGATACCGCAGCGCCATCACCGTCAGGTCGTCGCTCGCCGGTGCCCCGGCTTCGAAGCCGCGCACCGCGGTGATCAGTGCGCGCGTGGCCGCCGTCGCCGGGCCATCGCCCCAGGCGAGCAGCACGTCGCGGGTCCGCTCGCTGCCGAAAAAGCCGCCGCCGGCGTTCTGCGCCTCGCGCACGCCATCGGTGATGATCACCAGCCCGTCACCGCGGCCAAGCTGGACGCTTTCCAGCGGATAGGGATAGCCCGGCATGGTGCACAGCGGCAGGCCACCCTCCATCACTACTTCCTCCAGCGTGCCATCGGCGCGGCGAATCAGTGGGTTTTCGTGCCCGGCATTGACCAGTTCGATCGTGCCGGTCGTCAGGTCGATGATCCCGCACAGCAAGGTCACTTCGACAAAGGTATCGCCATCGCCCTGCAATTCATCGTTGAGCATGCCGATGATCGCATCGAGCGGCGCCCCGCCGCGTCGCAGCAAACTGTGCGCCAGCGCTTTCGACACCGCCATGAACAGCGCCGCCGATGGCCCCTTGCCGGTGACATCGCCGACAAGAAAGACGATGCGGCCATCGGGCAGGCGAAAGGCATCGTACAGGTCGCCGCCGATCGCCTGTGCCGGTTCGAGCACGGCATCGAGATCGAGCCGCGCATCGAGCCCGGCCAGCACCGCCGCATCGGGTAGCATGGCGCGCTGGATCTCGCGCGCTGCCTTCATCTCACCGGCCTGTGCCAGCGCGGCTTCGCGCAACTGTTTCGCCAGCCGCATCGTTTCGGCGAACAGCGCGGCGATCACCGCCAGCGCCGGCACCCCGCCGAGCAGCAGCGGCCGCGACGGATCGAGCAGCAGTTTGCCGCCCAGAAAGGCCGCGATACTGCCGCCGAACAGCACGATCACGACCAGCGCCGGCAGCAGCGCCAGCCAGCGCCAGCGCAGCTGTGGCAGGCCGATGATCGCCAGCGCGGCGAGCAGCAGCCCCAGCCCCCATTCCGCCGCCGGCGCCCAGCGCGGCCGCACCAGCCAGCCGCCGGTCAGGATCGCGTCGATCGCCTGGGCATGGAAGCGCACGCCATATTCGGTGCGCCCCAGCGGCGTCGTGCGCACATCGCCGAGCCCGACGCTCGCCGGGCCGATCAGCACGATCTTGCCCTTCAACGCGCCGGCCTGGCGCGGCTGGCGGATGATGTTGACGGCCGATGTTTCGCTGCCATCGGGCAGGGTGCCGAAGTGCAGCCGCGCCTCGCCGCGATCATCGACAGGAATGCGATGCGGGCCGATCTGCAACGCGGTCAATGCACCCCCGGAAAGCAGCGGCGCGATGCCATCGGCCTTTTCGGCGACGCGCGCGAGTGCGAGCGACAGCGATGGCATGGCATGGCCGGCGACGATGGCGACCATCGGCTGGCGCCGGGTGACGCCATCGGCATCGGGTTCGCCATTGATCAGGCCGCGGCCTTCGGGTGGAAAATCGATATCGTCGATATTGGCGCGTGCCAGCGGGAACGCCGGAACGCTGCGCGGCAACGGCGCGGTAAACGGGTCGTCGTAGGTCAAGGCGGCGGTGGCGGCCGCGGTTACCCCTTGCGCTTCGGCATCGCCCGGCCGCAGCGCCGTGCGCGCGACGACCGTCGGCAACCGCCCCAGCGCATCGCCGAAGCGCGCATCGAGCGAGCGCAGCGCGAGGATTTCCGCACGCGCCGCCGGTGACAGGGTGGGATAGACATCGTCGATCTTCAGCGCATCGGTCGCCGGATCGGCCTCGGCAAAGACGATATCATAGCCGATGGCGACGGCGCCGGCTTCGCGCAGCCGTTCGGTGAGCAGTTCGAGATAGGAGCGCGGCCACGGCCAGCGACCAAGGCCCTGCGGCGGGGCGCGCAGGCTTTCGGCGTCGATGCGGACGATATGGACGCGCGTGTCGGCGGCGATCTGGCGGGGCTGCCAGCGCTGATAGCGGTCGAACAGCGGCTCGGCGAACAATGACCCGGCAAAGGCGGCGAGCAGGCCGGCGACGAGCAGCGCGGCGATCAGGCCGATGAGCCGGACGCGGCCGAGGCGCACGCCGGTCGCGCGGGATGCGGCCATCAGATCAGACGTCCACTTCCAGCCCGTCATAGGCGCAGATCACCTGCACCGCGGCGTCCTCGCCACGCGTCAGCGCTTCGTAGCTGATGGCTTCGGCGTGAATCGTTTGCAACTGGGCATCGCTGTAGGTCGGTTCGTGGTGGAACAGCGCCAGCGTCCTTGCCCGCGCCATCCGGCACAGGTCGATGGCGACCAGGCTGCTCGAATGGCCCCAGTCCTGCTTGAGCGACACCGAATCACCCAGCGAATACATCGTGTCGCAAACCACCAGGTCGGCGCCGGCGAAGAACGCCTCGAAGCGTTCCTCGGTATCCATCTGGTCCGACCGATGCTCGCTGTCGGTCGAATAGACGACGCTGCGGCCGCCGGCATCGAAGCGATAGCCATAGGATTTGTGCGAATGATATTGTTCGAGCAACGTCACCGTCACTCCGCCGATGACATGCGGCACATCGGTAGCCAGCGTGACGAATTCGATTTTGGCGCGCAGCCAGTCGAAGGCCACCGGGAAGGAAATTTCCTCCTGCTGGCGGCGCAGCGCCGTCTCGGCGTCGGGGTGGCCGCTGTGGATGACGATCGTCGCTTCGGGGTCGAACGCCGGCACGAAAAACGGGAAGCCCATGATATGGTCCCAGTGCAGGTGCGACAGGAAGATGTGATAACGGCGCGGATGGCCACCGCCGGCGCGGCGCATCGCATCGAGGCCGAATTCGCGCAGGCCCGAGCCCAGATCGCAGACGATGAAAGCGCCGTCACCGGCCTCGATCTCAACGCACGAAGACGCGCCGCCATAGCTGCCGCGCACCGCAAAATCGAGTTCGCCATCGACAAAGGCCGCCGCTTCGGCCCGGTCGGCAAAGGTCCGTCCCGATGCCGCGAGCACGCCCGCCACCAGCTTGTCGCGCACCGTATCGGCGCGCATCGCCACCGGCAGCGAGCCCCGTGTTCCCCAGAAACGCACGCGCATCGCTCGTTCCCCCCTCAGCCCAGCGCCGCGTCGACGCTGGCGTGCACGACGAACAATTTGTCATAGCGGCTGATCGCCAATATCTCGCGCATCGCCGGCCCGGGTGCCGCCAGCGCCATGTCGACCCCGGTCTTTTTCGCTGCCGCCAGCGCCGTGCTCAACGCGCGCAGGCCGCGTGACGACATATAGTCGACGCCGCCGAGATCGATGATGAAGCGCCGCCCGCCGGCATCGGCGATCGCCGTCGCCAGATGCGCCGCAAAAACGCTCCAGTTGCTTTCATCGACCCGCCCCTGCGGCCGTCCGACGAGTGCGTCCGGCGTATCGCGCCTGTTCCAGTCCATCGGCCGCCCCCACCCTTGCGCTGGATTTCAGTTGGCCACAGACGGGCGGGCGGCGTCAACCATATCGAAAGCATCGCTCCGCCGGCGCTTGCCAGCCGCAGGTCGGCACCCTAAGATTTGCGCCGCACTCAAATTTTCGCGACCTCGGGGGTTCACCATGGCTGCTTTTCCACTGACGACACTGGCGATCCTTGTCGCCATCCTGCTCTATTTCGTGCTCGGTGCGCTCGTCGGCGCCGCGCGGGCCAAGTTCAACGTGCCGGCGCCACTGCCCACCGGCCATCCCGAATTCGACAAGCGCAACCGCGTCCATATCAACACGCTGGAGCAATTGGCGCTGTTCCTGCCGGCGATCTTCCTCGCGGCGCCGGTTTTGGGGGACCAGATCACCGCGCTGACCGGGCTGGTCTGGTCGCTGGGTCGCATTGTCTATGCGCGCGGCTATTATGCCGATGCCGCCAAGCGTGGCCCGGGCTTCGGCATCACCATGCTGGCGACACTCGTGCTCATTGTCGCCGCCGGCTATGGCGCCGTGGCGACGCTGATCGCCGGGTGATCACGCCCGATCCGCTGCGTAGGGGCCAAGAAAGCGTCTGGGATTATCCGCGACCGCCGCGACTCGAGGCGTCGGCGCGGCATGTGCGCATCGTCCATCGCGGCGTCACCATTGCCGACAGCCGCCGGGCGCTGCGCCTCCTCGAAACCAGCCACCCGCCGAGCTGGTAAATCCCGCCCGCCGACCTGGCGCAGGGGCATCTGCGCGCCGCGGCCGGCAGCAGCTTTTGCGAATGGAAGGGCAGGGCGGCGTATCGCGATGTCGTGGTCGGGGATGACGTGCTCGCCGGTGTCGGCTGGTGCTACCCGTCGCCGACCCCGGGCTTTGCGGCGCTCAAGGACCATGTCGCTTTCTACGCGGCGCCCTTCGACAGCGTGACGATCGATGGCGAACAGGTCCGCCCGCAACCCGGTGGCTTTTACGGCGGCTGGATCACGGATGATGTCGCCGGGCCGTTCAAGGGCATAACCGGCAGCCAGTTCTGGTAGCTGGCAGGTCGCGCCCCCGGGCGCTAGCATCGCGCAAAACTGGGGGAGGATCTGAAATGGGACGTCTCGACGGGCGCGTCGCCTTTGTCACCGGGGCCGCCGCCGGCATCGGCCGTGCTGCTGCCATTGCGCTGGCCCGCGAAGGCGCCGGCGTGTTCATCACCGATATCGACATGCCGGGGGTGCGCGAGACCGCCGCGATCATCGCCGCCGCGGGTGGCAATGTGCAGGCGCGCGGCCAGGATGTCATCGAGGAAGACCGCTGGGCCGAGCTGGTGACGCGCACCATGGCCCTGTTCGGCCGGCTCGACATTCTCGTCAACAATGCCGGCATCGCCATCGGGGGCCCGCTGCTCGACATGAGCCTCGACGCCTGGAACCGCCAGCTGGCGATCAACATGACGGGGGTGTTCCTCGGCATCAAGCATGCCATTCCGGCCATGCGCGCCGACAAACCCGAAGGTGCCTATCGCGGCGGCTCGATCATCAACATCTCGTCGGTCGCCGGGCTGGCGGGTGCGCCGGGGCTGGCGGGCTATTGCGCTACCAAGGGCGGCGTGCGGCTGCTCACCAAGGCGGTGGCGATGGAATGCGCCGAAGCGCGCGACGGCATCCGCTGCAATTCGGTTCACCCCGGCATCATCGACACGGCAATCTGGAACAAGATGGATGCCGGCGGCATGTTCGAAAATCTCGTTCCCGAAGGCTCGAATGCCCCGCCGGCCGATGTCATCGCGGCGGGCGGCACGCCCTTGGGTTTTGCCGGCCTGCCCGCCGATATCGCCGATGGCATCGTCTTCCTGGCGTCGGACGAATCGCGCTACATGACCGGCGCCGAACTGGTCATCGACGGCGGCTGGACGGCGCGATAGGAGCGGACGTCCTCGCGCCTTGGAACAACCGGAGCACCACATGCCACTGCCCGCAGACCGCACCCCCGTCATCATCGGCGTCGGCGAGATCAACGATCGCCCGACCGATCCGGCGCAGGCGCTCGAACCGCTGGCGCTGATGGCCGCGGCTGTCCGGGCCGCCGATGCCGATGCCGGCGGCGGTTTTCTCGATCGCATCGATTCGGTCGATATCATCCAGCTGATTTCCTGGCGCTATGATCGTGTTGCGGCGCGGCTGACCGACCGGCTCGGCATCAACCCGGCACGCGCGGTCTATGGCATCGTCGGCGGCGAAACCGCGACGACGCGCATCCACGAAGCCGCGCTGCGCATCATGAACGGCAATTCGCTGGTCGCCGTCATCACCGGCGGCGAAGCGATGAACGCCGTCGGCAAGGCACGCGCCGCCGGGATCGACCTGCCATGGACGCCGCCGGCCGCATCCCCCGAAAACCCCATCGTCGCCAGCGATCATGTCACCCCAATCGCGGTGCGCAGTGGCATCATGCAGCCGGTGCACATCTACCCGCTGTATGAAAACGCTACGACCGCCGCCTGGGGGCTGACCCCGGCCGAAGCGCTCGCCGAAAGCGGCGCGGCCTATGCGGCGATTTCTGAGGTCGCCGCCGCCAACCCGCACGCCTGGAGTCGCAAGGCGTTCACGGCCGACGAAATCATCACGCCCACGCCCGACAACCGCATGATCGCCTGGCCCTATACCAAGCGCATGGTCGCCAACAACACCGTCAACCAGGCCGGCGCCGTGCTGATGACCAATCTGCAGTTGGCGCGCGAGGCGGGGATTCCCGAGGACCGCATCATCCATGTCCACGGCGGGGCCGCCGCCGCCGAGCCGATGGATTATCTGGCACGCGACCAGTTCACCCATTCGGTGGCGCAGAACGCCGTGTTGGCGCAGGCGATGCGGATGGCGCCTGCTGGCTTCGACCGCGTCGAGCTGTATTCCTGCTTCCCGACCGTGCCCAAGATGGCGCGGCGCACGCTCGGGCTGCCCGCCGATGCGGCGTTGAGCGTCACCGGCGGGCTGAGTTTCGCCGGGGCGGGATTGAATTGCTACATGCTGCAATCGGCGTGCGCGATGGTGCGGAGCCTGCGCGCGGCCCCGGCAGCGCGGGCGCTGCTTTATGGCCAGGGCGGCTATGTCACCAAGCACCACGCCCTCGTCATCGGCAGTGAGGCCGCCGAGCCCGCCAGCCTGATGCTGCCCAAGGATGTCCAGGACGATGCCGAAACCCGCCGCGACCCGGTGCCGGCGCTCGATCTTGCCTATGCCGGGCCGGCGACGATCGAGACCTTCAGCGTGGTTTATGACCGCGATGGTGCGGCGGCCTATGGCGGCGTCATCGGCCGGACGGCGGCGGGCACGCGGGTGTTCGGCAAGGTGATGGGCGATGATGCAGCGACGCTCGACCAATTACTGTCGCTCGATCGCTCGCCGGTGGGGGATGCAGGGACGGTGAGCGTCGGGGATGACAGCGCGCAGGTCTGGCGCGCGTAGCGTCCCCTCTCCCGCGAGGGGAGAGGGGAGGCGCCCTTACGGCGGCGTCACTTCCACCAGCAATTTCCCGAAGTTCCCGCCCGAATACAGGTCCTTCACCGCGGTCGCCGCATTCTCCAGCCCCGGGCGGATATCCTGGCGGGTCTTCAGCCTGCCCTCCATCATCCACCCCAGCATCGCCTGGCCGCTCTCGGCGAAACGCGGCGCGAAGTCCGTCACGATGAAACCGCGCACCGTCAGCCGGCGCATCAGCATCATCGTCCAGAACCCCGGCGGCTCATCGCCTTCGACCGCGTTGTAGCTCGAAATCATCCCGCACAGCGGCATCCGCCCGAACAGCTTCATGCGCTTCAGCACCGCGACCATGATATCGCCGCCGACCTGTTCGAAATTGATGTCGACGCCTTCGGGCGCCAGCCGGTCGAGTTCGGACCCGACGTCCTGCGACTTGTAATCGATGCAGGCATCGAAACCGAGTTCATCGACGACATAGTCGCACTTCGCCTTGCCGCCGGCGATGCCGATGACTTTGCAGCCCATGATCTTGCCGATCTGCCCGACGATCTGGCCGACGCCGCCCGCCGCCGCGCCGACGACGAGCACCTCGCCCGGCTGCGGCTTGCCGATATCGAGCAGCCCGAAATAAGCGGTCGGCCCGACGAGGCCGAGCGTGCCGAACGACGCCGCCAGCGGCACGCCGGGGATTTCGGGCAGGCGCGAGAGCCCGGTGCCATCGGTGATCATGATATCGGCCCATTCGCCCAAGCCGGCGAACAGGTCGCCGGGGTTGACCCCGGCCTTGCGGCTTTCGACCACCCGCCCGGCAACACCGCCGCGCATCGGCGCGCCGACGACCACCGGCGGCATGTACTGTTCCTGGTCGCTCATCCAGATGCGGTTGGTCGGATCGAGCGACAGATAGGTGACGCGCAGGCTGAACTGGCCATCCTGCAGTTCGGGCAAGGGCTCGCTGCCATAAACGAGGTCGCCATCGGCGATATCCCCCACCGGGCGCTTTGCCAGCCGCCAGACATTGCGTGTCGTCATCGTCATTCTCCTGCGCTCAAATCATCGAGGAACCGGTCGATCGCCGCCAGCGCCACCGGTTCCGCCAGGGTCGGAGCATGGCCGACGCCGGGCACTTCCACCACCGTCATTTCGGGCAGTGCCACCTGCATCCGAGCCTGGGTGGCCCGCGTCAGCACGTCCGATCTTTCGGCGCGCAGGCTGAGCACCGGCAGCCCGGCAAGCGCGCCGAACGCCTGCCACAGGTCAACCCCGGCATCGCCATTGGGCAGCCGGAACGGCTCGGCGATGCGCGCGTCATAATCGAAGATGATCCGCCCCGATGGCCCGACCCGGCAGAGATTATGCGCAAACCCCAGCCAGTCACCAAGGCCCCAGGCGGGATACAGCGCCTGGTGGCGCTGCCCGAGATCGCGCGCCGCATGCACCCAGGTCGGCCAATTGGCCTGGCGCCCGACATTGCCGCGCAGCCGCGCCAGCCCGTCGGATTCGATCGCCGGCCCGAAATCGTTGAGGATGACGCCGGCCATCGCGTCGCGGTGCGCCGTCGTCAGCTGCAACGCCAGCGCCCCGCCCAATGACGAGCCGAGCGCGACGAAACGCCCGATGCCGGCGGTTTCGATGAGCAGGCGCAGGTCGCCGAGATAGGTCAGCGGCACATAGCTGAGTGAATCCTTGGGCCAGGCCGAATCGCCCCGGCCCCGCAGATCGACCGCCACCACCCGCCAGCGCCCGGCCAGCCGCTGCGCCAGTGCGTCGAAATCGCGCGCCGTCCGGGTCAGGCCGGGCAGGCAGAGCAGGACAGGGCGATCAGCCGGCACCCCGGTTACCACCGGCCCCTCGCGCCAATGCAGGCGCAGGCCATCGCCCGACCAGTACCAGCCGTCGACCATCGCGCCGTTCATCGGCCGCTATTCCCGGGGTTCGGATATCGCAATATTTTGACTCCGACTCAGCTGATGCGCTATGGCAAGGGCCTCCCGGGGGGGATAAGGAAGATCAAGGCCAGTGGCAACGCGTGCAATCGATACCCGTCCTGTCGAATCCAAGGCAACCGAATCCCGGGCGCCCGAAGCCCGCACCGACAGCCGCGCCCGCCGTTATGATCCGGCCGAAACCAAGCAGCGCGTGCTCGCCGCCGCGCACATGCTGTTTTCGACCAAGGGTTTCGCCAGCACCGGCACCGCCGATATCGCGCGTGAAGCCGATGTGTCGGAAGGCTCGATCTTCTATCACTT
This sequence comes from Alphaproteobacteria bacterium, assembly GCA_031426015.1. Classification (GTDB taxonomy): domain Bacteria; phylum Pseudomonadota; class Alphaproteobacteria; order Sphingomonadales; family Sphingomonadaceae; genus Sandarakinorhabdus. Next base: position 6,094 of record JANPKK010000027.1, on the reverse strand, counting down.
CGGCTCCAAGAAGGCGCTGCTTGCCGAACTCGGCGCGCGCCACGGCCGCATGATGATCGAGGCGATGGAGGGCGGCGACGCGCTCGAAGATCTCGAACCCGGCATCATCATCCCGCGGGTGTTCGAATTTTGCCGCACGAACATGCTGTGGGAAGGCATTACCGGCAGCGAATGCGAAGTCGGCAAGCCGGCGATGGTCAAGAACCCCGAAGCCGAACCCTTTTACCATGCCGCCAAGGCGACGACGACCGAATGGATCCACCGCCAGATGACCGTCGCCATGGCCAAGCGCGGCATCGACAATGTCGATATCGAGCTGGCGGCATCGTTCACCCACCATATCGTCGGTGACGCGATCGAGCGGATCCTGACCACCAACTCGGTCGAAGAAGCCGAACGCGTGGAGCGCGAAACCGTCCGCTTCGTGCGCGCCGCCTGCAACTACCCGACCGCCTGAGCATTACCCTGCCGGCCTTCCGCCCCGAACGGGCCGTCCTGGCGCTCGGCGCCGATTTCTACGATCCCGTCGCCCCGGCCGATTTCCCGGCGACGATCCTGCGCTGGCGCAACGATCGCGCCGCGGCGCAGATCGGGCTCGATTCGCTTTCCGACGATGACTGGGTGCGCCATTTCGGGCGGTTCGAGGCGTTGCCCGGCAGCCTCGATACCCCGCTGGCGCTGCGCTATCACGGCCACCAGTTCCGCACCTACAACCCCGATCTCGGCGATGGCCGCGGCTTTCTGTTCGCGCAATGTCGGGACGATCGGGGCCGCCTCATGGACCTCGGCACCAAGGGCAGCGGCACGACACCGTGGAGCCGCGCCGGCGATGGCCGGCTGACTCTGAAGGGCGCCGTGCGTGAAATCCTGGCGACGGAAATGCTCGAAGCGCTGGGGCTGCACACGTCGCGCACCCTGTCGGTCATCGAAACCGGCGAAAAGCTGCAGCGCGGCGACGAACCCAGCCCGACGCGCAGTGCGGTGCTCGTCCGCCTCAACCACAGCCATGTCCGCTACGGCAGCTTTCAGCGCCTTGCCTATCATCAAAACGCCGGCGCGATGCAGCGGCTGGTCGATTATTGCCACGCCAATCTGCTCGGCACCGGGGGCGGCGGCGCCGTCGCCCTGCTCGATCACGCCGTCACCACCGCGGCGCGGCTGGCGGCGCAGTTCATGGCGGCGGGCTTTGTCCATGGCGTGCTCAACACCGACAATATCAACATCACCGGCGAATGTTTCGATTATGGCCCGTGGCGCTTCACCCCGGCGTGGGACCCCGATTTCACCGCCGCCTATTTTGACCACCAGGGCCTTTACAGCTTCGGCCGCCAGGCCGAGGCGTTGCAGTGGAATGTCTTTCAACTCGCCGGCGCGCTGCGGCTGATCGCGCCGCTCGAAGCGATCAAGCCGCCGCTCGCCGCCTTTGCCGATCGCTACAAGGCGGCGCTGGCGACGGCGCTGCTGGCCCGGCTCGGGGTGGCATCGCGCGGGGAAGACGCCGATACGGCGCTGGTAAAATCGATCGAAACCGGGCTGGTGGGCACAAGGATGAACCCCGATCGCTTCTGGTTCGATTGGCGCTGTGGCGCGCGGCGGCAGGCCTCACCCGCCGATGGTCTCTACGACAGCGCCGATTTCGCCGCCTTTCGCGATGCGGTTACTGCTTATGATGGTGCCGCGCCGACGCACCCCTATTGGGCCGACGCCGCGCCGTGCACGATGCTCATCGACGACGTCGAAGCGCTCTGGGCGCCGATCGCCGAACGCGACGACTGGGCGCCCCTCCACGCCAAAATCGCCGCGATCAGGCGCATGGGCGAAGCGATGCGCTAACTCCCCCTCTCCCGCTCGCGGGAGAGGGGGAGTTAGCGCACCAGCATCGGCCCCAGCGCCTTGCCCCCGAACAGATGCACATGCAGATGCGGCACTTCCTGGTGCGCATCCAGCCCGGCGTTGGCGAGCAGGCGATACCCCGGTTCTTCCAGCCCGAGGTCACGCGCCACGGTGCCGACCGCCCGCACGAACCCGGCAATCTCCGCCTCGCTGGCGCCCGCCGAAAAATCCGCCCACGACCGCCACGCCCCGCGCGGAATCACCAGCACATGCAGCGGCGCCTGCGGAGCGATATCATGAAAGGCGATCGCCCATTCATTCTCGAACACGCGGCGGGACGGAATCTCGCCGCGCAGGATGCGGGCGAAGATGTTGCTGTCGTCGTAATCGCCGGTTGCCGTTACCGCCATCGCAAATCCTTCAAAATCCTGGCGCGAAGTTGACAAAGTTTACACGTCTGCGCCGTTTTCATGCCGGCACTTTTCGATGCCCGCCGCACCTCGGCACAGTCGGAATCGCTATCAGATATCGGCGATGTAGGACAGCGTCGCCATTTTCCGATTCCCGCGCGTCGCGGCTTGGCAGTGTTGTGCGGGTTGGCTAGACTGGCCAGCGGGGTCAGGAGAAATTGCCGATGCTGCGTGCCCTGATTTTGCCTGTCCTCATGCTGGCCACCCCCGTCGCGGCGGCAAACACCATCCAGCAGGATTTCGACGCGTCGCAGGCGTTGCTCGATGCCGGCAAGGCGGCCGAGGCGCGGACCGCGTTTGCTGCGTTGCTCACCCGCTTTTCGCCGACATCGCAGGGCAAGGCCGCCAGCCTGGTGCGGGCCCGGCTGGGCAATGCCCTGCTGGCGCTCAGGGACCCGGACGCCGCCGAACCGCTGTTGAGCGCAGCACTGCCCGGGCTGACCGGCGCTGGCGAGCGCGACCTGGCAGAACGCGGCGTCACGACCTTCGATCTTGGCCGGGCGCGCGAGATGACCGGTCGGCTCGATTCGGCCGCGGCCAGCTATCGCGCGGCGCTGGCGAGCGGGGCGTTTTCGCCTGGTGGCGCCGAAGATATCGCGGCCCGGGTCGCGCTTGCCCGCACGTCGATCTGGTCGAAACCGGCCGAAGCGCGAACGCTGCTCGACGCGCTGCTGGCGCTGCCGCCCGAAACCTTCGGCAAGAACAAGGACCAGCGCGCCTTGCTCGAAACGCTGCGCGGCCGGGTCGAGCTCAACGACAACCAGCCCGCCGAGGCAAAGCGCTGGTTTACTACCGCGGCGCGCAGCGCCGGCGGCGCGACGACAACCAGCGTCAGCGTGGCCGATGTGCGCATACGCGGCGATCTCGCACTCGCCAATTTCAAGCTTGGCAAGATGGAGGAAGTGCAGAAATTCGTCGCGCTGTCGGGCGCCGGGCAATTGCTGTCGGAAGGGCTGGCGACCGCGTCCGAAATGCCGCTGCCGGGGTGTGCGCCGCTGACCGGGCTGGCCACCGATGCGGTTGCCGTCGTCGAATTCAGCATTGCCGATGATGGCCGCACCACCGGCGTCACGCCGGTCTATGCCAGCCGGGGTTCGGGCCCGGCGACGGGCGATGCCGATAATGGCCCTGAGGTGCTGTTTGCCGAGGCAGTGCGCGACTGGTCGTGGGCGCCGGAACAATTGGCCAAGCTCAACCCGTTCTGGCGGCAGGCGATCCGGGTCGAATTGCGCTGTTTCACGACTCGCGCCGACAATTCTGTCGTCGTCGGGTCATTCGCTGCCGACAACACGGCCTGGATCGACGCACAGGGCCTCGAACCACTGCCCGAATTCACCGGCAGCAGCGCCGTGCGATTGCCGCAGATCCGCGCGGAAATCCAACGCCGCGAAGCGAAATACGGTGTCCGGTCGCCGCAATTGCTGGTGGCTGTTTCGGCGTTGAGCACGAACGGCGCGGTGCCGATCGCCGAGCGAACGGCGGCGCGCGCCCGTTTCCGCGAGCTTGCGGTTGCGAACAAGGCACCCGAATCGGTTATTCTCATCGCCCGTATGCAGGAGCTTTACTGGCAGGCATCGGCGGCGAAACGCTCCGACGAGATGTACCGGCAGGTGCGCGATGGCTATGCCGCGCTGCTGGCCGAGCAGGAAGCGGCCGGCCGTGGCGCGACGCGCATCGCCCTGTATATCCGGCTGCAACTGGCCGCGGTTCTGAACGAATTGAAGGCGACCGCGGCCGAAAAGGCCATGCTCGATCCGATTGTCGCCGCGCCCGAAGCGCTGCTGCCGGCGAATGACCCCATCCGCATCGCCGCCTTGCTGCGGGTATCCAACCTGGCGGCGGCGGCACGCGATACCGCCACTGCCGCGACGGCACTTGCCGCGACCGGCCTGTCGCCCGAACAATGCGCGCTGGTCGATGTGCGGCCGCAGGCGATCAACAAGTCGATCACCGAAAAGGCCTTTCCGGCGCTGGCGATCGGCTGGCACACCGGCGGCTTCGCGCGGGTCGGCTATGATATCATCGCCGATGGTGCGACGACCAACGTGCGCACGATCACGGCTTCGCCGCCGTTCATTTTCGGTCCCGGTACCGAAAAGGCCATTGCGAAGTTCCGCTATCAACCCGTGCTGCGCCCGGGAAACAGCATCGGTTGCAGCGGTTCGGAATTCCTGCAACGCTTCCGGGTGCTGGGGTAGGGCCGGCGATCCTTCTTGACCCCGCCCCGCGTCGCGCCTATCTCGGCATTACCGCGCCGGTCCTCGTGCGCGGTCATTCAGTCCCGCCATCGCCGGTTATGACCTCCGACAGCGCCCGGACTCCTACCTGAAAAGACTCTCATGCATCTTCATGATCTCAAGCGCAAAACCCCGGCCGAGCTGGTTCTCATGGCCGAAGAACTCGGCATCGAGAATGCCTCGACGCTGCGCAAGCAGGACATCATCTTCGCCATTCTCAAGGCCACCGCCGAGGCCGGCAATGAAATCACCGGCACCGGCACGATCGAGGTGATGCCCGATGGCTTCGGCTTCCTGCGTTCGGCCGACAGCAATTATCTCGCCGGCCCGGACGATGTGTATGTGACCCCGCAGATCGTCCGCAAGTTCGGCTTGCGCACCGGCGACACCATCGAAGGCGAAATCCGCGGGCCCAAGGATGGCGAACGCTATTTCGGCCTGGTGCGCGTCATTGCCATCAATTTCGACGATCCCGATGTGGTGCGCCACCGCGTCAATTTCGATAATCTCACGCCGCTGTATCCGGATGAAAAGCTCAACCTCGACAACAATGACCCGACGATCAAGGACAAGACCGGCCGGATTATCGATATCGTCGCGCCGCTCGGCAAGGGCCAGCGCTGCCTGATCGTCGCGCCGCCGCGCGTGGGTAAAACCATGATGATGCAGAACATCGCGCGCAGCATCTCGGCGAACCACCCCGAGATTTTCCTGATCGTGCTGCTCATCGACGAACGCCCCGAAGAAGTCACCGACATGCAGCGCACGGTGAAGGGCGAAGTGATTTCATCGACCTTTGACGAGCCGGCCACCCGCCACGTGCAGATCGCCGAAATGGTCATCGAAAAGGCCAAGCGGCTGGTGGAGCACAAGCGCGACGTGGTGATCTTGCTCGACAACATCACGCGTTTGGGCCGCGCCTACAACACCGTGGTGCCATCATCGGGCAAGGTGTTGACCGGCGGTGTGGACGCCAACGCGTTGCAGCGCCCGAAGCGGTTTTTCGGCGCGGCGCGCAACATCGAGGAAGGCGGCTCGCTGACCATCATCTCGACCGCGCTGATCGACACTGGCAGCCGCATGGACGAAGTGATTTTCGAAGAGTTCAAGGGCACCGGCAACAGCGAAATCGTCCTCGACCGCAAGATCGCCGACAAGCGCGTGTTCCCGGCGATCGACATCGGCAAGTCGGGCACCCGCAAGGAAGAACTGCTCGTCGACAAGAACACCCTGTCGAAGATGTGGGTGCTGCGCCGCATCCTCATGCAGATGGGCACGGTCGATGCGGTCGAGTTCCTGATCGACAAGATGAAGGATTCGGTGACGAACAAGGACTTTTTTGACGCGATGAATCACTAGCGCAGCGCCGCGAGCGCGCGTGCCGCGCGCCGACAGGCGCAAGCGCGGCCGGCGGGGCGAGGCGGCCTTCCCGCCTCGAACCCGTCCGACGTCAGCTTGGGCTTTGCCCAAGCCCTTCCTTACTTCCTGAACAGGCAAAGAAAAACTGGGTCCCGCATCAAGCCCGGGATGACGCGGCTACACCCCGCCCGACCG
>JANPKK010000026.1:0-95078 GCA_031426015.1 Alphaproteobacteria bacterium | reverse complement strand
TGCAGTTGGCGTAAGAACTGCGGAGTCGGACCCGATGAGTTTTTCCGAGTTGCTGGGCGCTGCCGATGCCAACGACTTTGCACGCGCTCTGCTGTTCAACATCGGTGAAGCGAGCCCCGATTTTATCTACGCCAAGGACATTCATAGCCGGATGATCTTTGCCAATCGGGCTGTGCTCGATACGTTTGGCAAATCATGGGATGAAATTCGCGGCAAAACCGATGTCGAATGGCATTCGGATCCCGATGAAGGCCGCACCCTGGTGGCGACCGATGCGCGCATCATGGCGGCTGGCATATCGGAAACTCTTGAGGAAACGGTAACCAGCCCCATGGGCGTGCAAACCTATCTGTCGACCAAAAGCCCGCTGCGCGCCAAGGATGGCCGGATCATCGGCCTGTTCGGCATCAGCATGAACATCACCGAGCGCAAGAAGCAGGAAGCATTGCGGCAATTGCTCGTCAACGAACTCGATCACCGCGTGCGCAATACGTTGACGGTCGTCCAGGTGATGGCGCGCCAGACTCTGAAGAACGCGGGTATCGAAAAGACCGTCTGGGATGCCTTCGAAGGACGGTTGCAGGCGATGGTGCAGGCGCATGGCGTCCTGACCCGCGAAAGTTGGCAGGGCGCCAACATCCGGCAGATCGTCGCCGAAGTGCTGGGTGTGCACGGTGAAGAACATGTCAATCGCTTCGTTATCGACGGCGCAGAAGTGTGGATCGATGCCCAGAATGCCCTGGCGCTGGCGATGACGCTGCATGAACTGGGCACCAACGCGATCAAATACGGCGCCTTGTCGGTGCCGACAGGGCGTGTGACGATCGACTGGCACCTTGACCGGTCGAATACCCATCCGGTGTTCGACCTGCGGTGGCAGGAAACCGGCGGGCCGCGCGTGCAGCCGCCGACCCGTCGCGGCTTTGGTTCCAAGCTTATCGAGCAGGCGTTCGGTGCCACGGGGCGAGACAAGGTGAAGATCGATTACGCCCCGGACGGGATTGCCTTCAATGCGCGCCTGCGCCTCGAACCGCAGACGGCCATCGCCTGACGCTGCGTTGTTTTGCGAGTTGCAGCCCGGGCGGGGCGATGGCACGACCCGCGGGCAACGACAGGGGCTGTACATGCAATTCGACGATGTGATTCTGGGACGCCGCAGCATCCGCGGCTACAAGCCCGATCCGGTGCCGCGCGCGCTTATCGAGGAAATTCTGGCGCTGGCGATGCGCGCACCATCATCGATGAACACCCAACCGTGGAATTTCACCGTGCTGACCGGGGAACCGCTCGATCGCATCCGTGCCGGCAATACCGAACGCAACCTCGCCGGCATTCCGCACAGCCGCGAATTCCGCATCGGCCAGGCCTTTGCCGGGCCGCACCGCGAACGCCAGGTCGGCGTTGCCAAGCAATTGTTCGCCGCGATGGGGATTGCGCGCGACGATGTGGCGATGCGGCAGGACTGGGTGTTGCGCGGCTTTCGCCAGTTCGACGCGCCGGTGTGCATCATCATCACCTATGATCGCGCCGTCGATGGCAGCGACGACACGCCGTTCGATTGCGGCGCGGTGGCGACGGCACTGGTCAACGCCGCCTGGTCGCGCGGCCTTGGCGCCGTCATCAACAGCCAGGGCATCATGCAATCGCCGGTGGTGCGTGAACATGCCGGCATCGCCGATGATCAGGTCATCATGAAAAGCATCGCGCTGGGCTGGCCCGACGACGATTTCCCGGCCAACGCCGTGGTGTCGACACGCAAGACCGTGGCGGAGGCGACGCGCTTCGTCGGGTTCGATTAACCGGCCGCCTTCTGCCCCATGGCCGACAGGAACGCGTAGAGATCATCGACTTCCTGATCGGTCCAATGGACGTAGCGGCCGCGAGCAACACCGCTCATCAGGCGGAGCTCGCGGTTGCCGGCCGCCTTGCCGGTGCGCATCAACCGGATGAAATCCGCCTTGTCATAGCTGGCGACCAGCGCAAGATCGGGCGGGCTTTGGGGCGGCGGCATCTCGCCGGCGGGTCGGAAGGGATCATCGCCGCGCAAGGTAAGGCCGTGGCATTCGATGCAGCTTGTCATGGCCAGATATTCGCCGCGGCGGACGGCGGCATCGGGATGGGTCTGCCAGCGCAAGGGCGGGACTTTCGGGATGACAGCGGGGATCGCGAAATCATCGCCCAGCGCGATCATCAGGCGCGGCAGACCGAGCCAGGCGGCGGGCAGGGGCGGATCGACGACGGGCAAGCGGCGGATATGCGCGTACAGCGCCGCGATGTCGGTATCGCTCAGCCGCACGAAATTATAGGCCGGCATCGAATACAGCGCGGTGCCGTCACTGCCGATGCCGTGGCGCACGGCGCGTTCGAAAACAGCTGGGCCGGTGTCGCGGACCAAGGTGGTGAGGTTGGCGGCGACCGCGCGGCCCATCAACGCGTCATCCCCGAACACTTCGCCGTGGAGATTGTTGCCGTGGCAGCCGGTGCAGCCGCGAGTGACCGCCAGATGCGCGCCGCGGGCGAGCGTGATGGCATCGGTCCGGATGGGCGCAGCAAAGGCCGGCGGCGATGCAAATCCGCCCAGATGGGCTTCGCTGGCCCACCAGACCCAGCCGGCAAAGGCCGCGCCGGCAAGCAGCAATGCCAGCAGAGCGCGCGCGGCGTGGCGCCAGAGGTGTGGTTTGCGGCTTGCAGCGATCATCGACACCCCCCGACCAACGGGCAGAGTGCCACCGCCGCCGCACGAATGGCAAGGCCGATGGTGTCGTCAAATGCAGCCCGGATAGCCGCCGGGGGGGGGCGATCAGGCCCCCCCCGCCGCCCCCCGATGGGCAGGGCCGTTGGTGTCTTAAACGGCACCCCGTATCGCCGCGGGGGGGGGCATATCGGCCCCGCCCGGCGGTCATGCCCGCGTGGTTACGCAGCGATGGTGTGCCGGTTGCGGCGCCGAACGGTTGCGCCAACCATGCCGAAGCCGATGACGAGCATGGCCCATGTGGCCGGTTCGGGAACGCCCGCGCCGATGCCGCCGCCACCCGGCAGGGCCGAAATGGTCAGCGTGGCGGGGCCGCCGAAGAACGGATTGTTGAGATTGAAGATGCCGGCCGAAAAGATCGGGCTGGCGGTGGTTCCGGTGAAGATTTCGGGACCGGAGAATTGAGTGAAGCCAAGCCCGGGTGCCAGGATGTTGAGCGCTGCCGCGCTGAAGATTCCGTCACTGCGGCCAAAATTGATCAGGCTGGCGGTCGTTTCGACGCCGCCGAACGTGCCGGCGACACTGGTGAAGTTCGTCTGCAAGGACGTAAAGCTGGTGGGCGTGGGGTTCGAATCAAGCTGGAAGCTGGCATTGCGCGACCCTTCCAGCGTGAATAGCAGTGGCACCGCCTGCGCCGAGGCAGCGAGTGAAAGCCCGGCGACGACAATCGACGCCCTGAAAAGCGATTCAAGCATTACGCAACTCCATACTAAGCTGCCCGCGGCGGTAATTCGCCGATGGCTTGGAAGTTACGCATTATCGTTGGCTCAAGATGCGCCGCCGATCGACACAGGAATTTGTTTTTCTTGTAGTTTTTTTTATGAACGACGGAACTTTGTGCGTTGAGGCAAATTCGCTTGCGGTAGCGATAGCCGGCCCTCGTTGAGGTTGCGCCCCGCACGACCAGCCGGCGGAAGCGCCACGCCATCGATGACTCTCAGCCGGTGTAGAATCTAAAGTGCTACGGTCACCGCATGAATCGCCAGCCCGACGGCGCCGCCGATGATGGTGCCGTTGATGCGGATGAACTGGAGATCGCGCCCTACGGCGGTTTCCAGCTTTTCGGTGACAGTCGAGGCATCCCATTGGCGAACGGTATCCGACACCAGGCTGACGATCTGGTCGCCGTAATCATGCACCAGGCCGACCGCGGCGCGGCGCAGGTGGAGATTGATCGCGGCGCGTAGCGGGGCATCGTCCTGCAAGCGCTGGCCGAGCGCCTTCAGCGCTTCGCCGAGGCGCCCGCCGCGGGCCTGGCCGGGGTTGTTCAGGCTTTTCACCAGCCCGACCCGGGCTTCGTCCCACAGCCCGGCCAGCCATTGCCCCATCGCCGGATTGGCGATCAGATCGTCCTTGAAGCCTTCGACCGTTGCCTGGTTTTCGGGGAAATGCCGCAGGTCGAAGGCATAGGTGCGCAGCGATTCCTCGATACGCAGGCGCAGCGGGTGTCGCGGATCGTCGCCCATTTCCCACAACAGCCGCCGCAGCCCGGCGATCAGCGATGATGACACGCTGGTATCGACATTGACGATGCGCAACAGCCAGTTGGTCTGTTCGGCCACCATGCCGCGAATGGTCGATTCCTGGTCATCGAGCGTGCGCAAGGCCCAGTTGATGGCGCCGTCGATCAACGGTTCGTGACGGCCCTTGTCGAGCGTTGCATCGATCCCCGAGGCGAGGATGGGGGACAATTGCAGCCCGCGCAGCTTTTCCGAAGCGGCATCGCGGACCAGATCGCCCACCGCCTTCTGGTCGAGTGCTTCGATGATGCGGGCGATGAGCGGGCCGAAGCCGCGCTTGGAAGGGCCGGCGCTGGCGGGTCGTTCGGTGGTCAGCCAGCGCGCCGCGGCGCCGGCCATGTCGAAGTCCTCCAACCGGCGGGCGACCACCGCGGGAGTGAGGAAATTGTCCTTGAGGAAACCCGCAAGGCTGTCGCCGATCCGATCCTTGTTGGACGGGATGATCGCGGTGTGCGGAATTGGCAGGCCGAGCGGATGCCGGAACAGCGCCGTGACGGCAAACCAGTCGGCAAGCCCGCCGACCATCGCGGCTTCGGCAAAGGCCTTGATCCACGGCAGTGCCGGGTGCGCGGCCTGGTAGACCGTCGCCGCGGCGAACACACAGGCCATGACGAGCAGCAACAGCGTCGCCGCCAGCCGCATCCTGTGAAACGGCGTCGCCGGCAGCTCGAAAGGCTTGAACAGTCGCAGTGGGAGCTTACTCCGCCGGTTGCGGCGCTGCGGGTTCGCGAGTGACGCCTTCGTTATTGGTAAACCAGCGCTTCAGGCGCGGCGCAAGCCATTCTTCGACACCGACCGCAATGCTGAAGCTTGCCGGCACGATGACCAGTGTCAGCGCCGTCGACATGATCAGGCCGCCGATGACGACCACGCCCATCGGCGCCCGCCACGAGCCATCGCCATCGAGCGACAGGGCGATCGGCAACATGCCGGCCACCATGGCGACCGTGGTCATGACGATCGGCTGGACGCGCTTGTGGCCGGCCTCGATGATGGCGGCGGTGCGCTCGACCCCCTTGCCCATTTCCTCGATCGCCATGTCGACGAGCAAAATCGAGTTCTTGGCGACGATGCCGAGCAGCATCAGCAAACCGATGAACACCGGCATGGAGATCGCCTGGCCGGTCAGGTGCAACGCGATGCCACCCCCCAGCGGCGCCAGGATCAGCGAGCCCATGTTGACCAGCGGCGGCAGCACGCGCTTGTAGAGCAGCACCAGCACGGCGAACACCAGCAGCACGCCGGCGATGACGGCGTAGATGAAGTTGACGAACAGTTCCGCTTGCCACTTGTCCTGGCCCAGCTTGACGGTTTCGATACCCTGCGGAAGGTTCTTCATCGTCGGCAGCGCATCGATCTTGGGCTGGGCGTCGCCCGAAACCAGGCCGGGGGCGAGATCGGCACCGATCAGCACGCGGCGGTTCTGGTTGTAGCGACGGATCTGCGTCGCACCGGCACCGAAGCTGATGTCGGCGATGACCTTCAACGGCACGGTGGTGCCGTTCGCCGTCGGCACCGGCAGGTTTTCCAGCGTTGCGATGCTGCGACGCGAATCGACCGGCAGCACGACACGGATCGGGATCTGCCGATCGGCGAGCGAGAATTTCGCGACATTCTGATCGATATCACCCTGGGTCGCGATGCGGATGGTTTCCGACAATGCCGCCGTGGTGACGCCCATTTCAGCGGCGAGCGCGAAGCGCGGGCTGATGGTGATTTCCGGCCGGCGGTTATCGCCTTCGACGCGCGGCAGCCGCAATTGCGGCAGCGTGCGCATTTCCTCGACGATCTTGTCGGCGGTGGCCTCCAATTGCACCGGGTCGCTGCCGGCGATCATCACCGTCATGTCGCGGCCGCTGCCGCCACCGCCACTTTGCGACTGGAAATAGACGCGCGCATCGGGAATCGCCGCCAACTTGGGCGAGAAATCACGCTCGAACTCGACACTGGTCGTCGGACGGTTCTTGCTGAGCGTCAGGAAAATCTGCGCCGTGCCGATTTCGACGTCGGAAAACGCCGCGGCAACCACCGGCGAGGTTTCGAGCAGCGCCATGGCGCTATCGGCGACGGCGGTGGTCTGCGCCAGTGTCGAACCCGGTGGCAGGCTGATCTGCACCTGGCTGAAATCGGTATCGGTGGTCGGCTGGAACGTCAGCGGCAGGGTGGTGAAGGCAATGACGGTGCCGATCAGCGCGCCGCCGCCGCCGAAGATGACGGTCTTCCAGCGGTTGCGCAGCGACCAGTGCAGGATCTTCATATAGACCTTCACCCAGGCGCCTTCGCCGTGTTCGGCGTTGCCATGGCTTTTCAGGAAGAAGGCCGCGAGCATCGGCGTGATCAGTCGCGCCACGCCCAAGCTGAGCAGCACCGATACGACGACGGTGAAGCCGAAATTCTTGAAGAACTGCCCCGAAATGCCGGGCATCAGGCCGACGGGCAGGAACACCGCGACGATTGCCATGGTGGTCGCAACGACGGCGAGGCCGATTTCGTCGGCAGCGTCCATCGATGCCTGATAGGCGGATTTGCCCATGCGCATGTGGCGGACGATGTTCTCGATTTCCACGATCGCGTCATCGACGAGCACACCGGCAACGAGGCTGAGCGCCAGCAGGCTAAGTGTGTTCAGCGAGAAGCCGAGCAGGTCCATGAACCAGAACGCCGGAATGGCCGACAGCGGGATGGCGATGGCGGAAATGATCGTGGCGCGCCAGTCCTTGAGGAACAGGAAGACGACGACAACGGCAAGCAGTGCGCCTTCCCACATGGCGTTGACGGCGGAATGATATTGCCCGCGCGTATATTCGACGCTGGTGAACAGCTGGCTGAACTTGATCTTGGGATTGGCCTTGGCGATGGCATCGAGTTCCTTGACCGACGCGTCATAGACGCTGATGTCGGACGAACCCTTGGCCTTGGTGATGCCGAAGCTGAGCACCTGGCGGCCGTTCTTCTTCGAGATGGTGCGCTGTTCGGCATAGCTGTCGCGCACTTCGGCGATATCATCGAGGCGGACGTTGCGGCCACCGCTGATGGCGATCTGGGTTTCGCCCAGGCCGACGGCGTTGCTGGCGTTGCCGAGCACGCGGACCGATTGTTCGGACCCGGCGATTTCGGCGCGGCCGCCGGCGGCGTTCATGTTGATCAGGCGCAACTGGTCGTTGACCTGGCTCGCGGTCAGGCCATAGGCCTGCATGCGCGCCGGATCGAGCACGACGCGGATTTCGCGGTCGACACCGCCGCCGCGCCGCACCTGGGCGACGCCGGACACGGCCAGCAGCTTTTTGGCGACGGTGTTATCGACAAACCAGCTGAGTTCCTCGAGCGTCATGTCGGTCGCTTCGACCGAATAATAAGCGAGCGCGCCATTGCCGAAATCGACCCGGCTTACCTGCGGCTGCAGGATGCCCTGCGGCAGATCACCGCGAATGTTGGCGACCGCATCGCGCACATCGTTGACGCCGCGATCGACCGGGGTGCCGACGGCGAACTGAACGTTGGTGCGCGATTGGCCTTCGGACACGAACGAGGTGATTTCATCGACGCCGTTGATGCCGCGCACCGCCGCTTCGATGCGCTGGGTGACCTGAGTTTCCATTTCCGTCGGCGCGGCGCCGGGCTGGTTGACGACCACCGACGCTGCCGGGAATTCGATATCCGGCATGTCGTTGACGTCCATGGTGACGAAACTGAAGACGCCGGCCAGCGTCAGCATCGCATAGGCGACGATGGCGGGGACGGGATTCTTGATCGACCAGCTGGAAATGTTGCGCATGGGGTGGGCCTTTTAACCGGCGGCGCGGCTGAGGACGGGAGCGATCTTTTCGCCCGGGCGCAGGAAGGCGCCGGCGCTGAGCACGACACGTTCGGTGCCGTTGAGGCCCGAAGCGATGCTGACGCCCTGGTCACCGATGGTGCCGGTGGAAATGGCGCGGCGCTCGACCCGATTTTCGGCGCCGATGACGAGGACGTAATTGCCCTTGTCATCCGCCAGCACGGCCGACTGCGGCAGCACCGGGCGCATGGCTTCGCCCGAAGCGATGGTCGCCTTGGCAAAGGCGCCGACGCGCAGGCCGGGTTCATAGTTCAGCGCGATGCGGGCGATGCCCTGGCGGCTGGACGCGTCGATCACCGGATCGAGCAGCCAGACCTTGCCGCGATATTCGGTCGTCGAACCGACGGGCGTCACACTCGCCGGCATGCCGGGCTTCAGCCGTGCCAGATCCTGTTCGGCCACCTGGGCGCGCATTTCCAGCACGCCGCCTTCGGCAATGCGGAACAGCACCGCCGCCGGCGAAACCACCTGGCCGGTTTCGACATTGCGTGCGAGCACGAGGCCGGCGGCCGGGGCGCGGACGTTCAGGCGTTCGATACGGGCATTGTTTTCTGCCAGCTGCGCCTTGGCCACCGCCACGCGGGCGAGGGCGCTGTCGCGGGTCGCGGTGCGCTGGTCGATATCGGCTTTCGAAATGAAGCCCTTGGAAACAAGCGCTTCGGCGCGCGCCAGATTGGCCTGAGCCAAGCGTGCATCGGCTTCGGCCTGGCGGACGCTGGCAGCAAGCTGGACCGACTGCTGCAACTGCACGGCGTTATCGATGCGCACGAGGACCTGGCCGCGCGCCACCGACTGGCCAGCTTCGACCAGCACGGCGGTAACCCGGCCGCCTTCACCCTGGACGCCGACAGCGGCATCGCGCCGGGCAGCGATCGAGCCCGGCGCCGTCACCACATCGGCAACCGCCGTCACGCCCGGGACCACCACGGTCACCTGCGGCAGCGCGCTGACCTTGGGCGGTTCGACCGGCTTGGGGCCGAAGACCTTGTAGAGGCCGAACGCCGCCGCCAGCACGCCGAGCGCGATGAGCAGGGGCACGAGCCAGCGCTTGCCGCGACCGCTGGCCGATTCGCCGCCGGGCGGAAAATCATAGGTGTTGGCCGTTTCAGGGTCCGGCAACTTGTTGTACATGTTCATACTCGAATCAATCCCAGCGTGTGACTGTATTATCCGAATACGTCACCTTGTGCAAGCGCGGTATACCGCAGGACTGTGGCGCTGCGAAGGCAATTTCTGAGTCCGGCTCGGACTTTGTCCATGTAGTGACAATTTGCCATGGTCGCCAGGGCCGGGCAGAAAGAGGCAGCGTCGATTCCCGGCGCGGGAGCTTGTTGCGATGACCCTTGTCGGCATAATCGGCACCGCCATTGTCGGCCTCGTCGTCGGCGCCATCGCCAAATGGTTTTCGCCCGGGCCCAAGCCGAGCGGCTGCCTGGTCACCATCCTCATCGGCGTTGCCGGCGCCTATCTCGCGCGCTGGATCGGCAGCGAATTCTTCGGCTGGTATCGTGATGGCGATGCGCCGGGCTGGATCATGTCGGTGATCGGCGCGATGCTGCTGCTTTGGGTGCTGCGCCTGTTCGAAGGCCGACGCTGAGCCGCTTCGTTCAGAAAACGGGGCGTTCAGGAAACGGAAAGCCCGGCGCTGGCATTTCGCCCTGCACCGGCTGGATCGCCAGCCGGTCGACACCTTTTTTCGGGGACTTGCCATGATCTTGCGATCCGCTCTTGCCGCCACCGCCCTCATGTCTGCCGGCGCTGCGCTGGCCCAGCCGGTGGCTGCCCCGACCCCGACCCCGACCACACTGTCGATTTCTGCCGAAGGACGGGTGACGCGGGCGCCCGATATCGCCGAAGTGTCGGGCGGCGTGGTGACCAGCGCGCCGACCGCTGCGGCTGCCATGGCGGAGAATGCCGCGCGCATGAATGCGGTCGTCGCCGCTGTGAAAAAGGCCGGGATCGCCGATCGTGATATACAGACCACGGGCCTCAACCTGCAACCGCAGTATCGTTACGAAAACAACCAGCCGCCGGTGCTCACCGGCTATCAGGTGACCAACACCGTCTCGCTGCGGCTGCGCAAGATCGGCGAGGCCGGTCGCCTGCTCGATACGCTGGTCGGCGTCGGCGCCAACCAGATCAGCGGCCCCAATTTCTCGGTCGATGCCGCCGATGCTGCGCTCGATGAGGCGCGCGTGGCCGCCGTGGCGATGGCGCGCACCCGTGCGCAGCTTTATGCCAAGGCTGCGGGCCTGCGCATCAAGCGGATCGTGTCGATCAACGAAAGCGGCGCCATCGAGCCGGGGCCGCGCCCGATGATGATGCTGGCCCGCGCCGACAAGATGGAAGCCGCGCCGCCGGTGGCACCGGGCGAAGTCGCGCTCGGCGTCAATGTGACGATGGTGTTCGAGCTGGAATGAGGTGCGGACGGCCTGACTGGCTGTTGCCCGCGCTGCTGATCGCGGCGCCGGCTGCTGCGCAGAAGCGCATCGATCCCGGCAACTGGTTCGACCCGATCGACCTGTCGCGGGCCTTGATGGCCCAGGTCGGCACCGGGGGAAAGCTGGAGATGGCGATCGAGGTCGGCGCCGATGGCCTGCCGCTACGCTGCGAGATCGCGGCTTCGAGCGGTATCGCCGACCTCGACGCGTTGACCTGCAAGCTGACGATGCGCCGTGCCCGTTGGGAACCCCGGCGCGATGCGGCCGGGCAGGGCATCGCCGCCGCGACGCGCGTTTCCGTAGACTGGCGGCTGCTTGTGCCGCCCGTAACGCAGGTAAAGCTGGTGCCGCGCGCCGAGCGCCTGCTTGCCAGCCGCTTCACCTATCAACGTATGAAGCTGCCGAGCCAGGGATCGGTGACGCTCGACATTTTCCTGTCGGCGGATGGTCGCGCCCGATATTGCCGCGCTCGCGACGGTGGCTCGAGCGGCTCCAGCGAATTCGACAGCTGGTTGTGCCAGCGCATGCTGGCAACAAAGCCGCTGGCGGTGATCGACTATCATGCTGCTGCGCAGACGCATTTGCGCACCGTCCTGCATGCCACCTGGACAATCGAGCCGAGCCGCGAACACTACACCTCGACGTTCGACATCGAGCCTTTTTACTGACCCGCGCGATCAGGCAATCGTCGCGCCGCCATCGATGACGAAACACTGCCCGGTGGCGAAGCCGCCAGCCTTGCCCGCCAGCAGCACCGCCATGCCGGCGATTTCATCGGGGATGCCGATGCGGCGCAGCGGGGCGTTGCTTGTCGAAACTTTCAGGATTTCGGGGTTGTCCCAAAGCGCCTTGGCAAAATCGGTCTTGATGAGGCCCGGTGCGATGCAGTTGACCCGGACATTGTCGGGCCCGAATTCGGCGGCGAGGTTGCGCGCCAACTGCATGTCGGCGGCCTTGGAGATGCAATAGGCGCCGATGACGGTGGAGGCCTTCAAGCCGCCGACCGAGGAGATGATGGTGATGCTGCCGGACTTGCGGGCGCGCATCCCCGGGGCGACCATGGTGATCAGCCAATGGTTGGAAATGATGTTGTTCTGCAGGATCTTGCCGAACTGGTCATCGCTGATGCCATCCTGCGGGCCGAAATAGGGATTCGACGCGGCGTTGCAGACCAGGCTGTCGATCTGCCCGAATGTTGCGATGGTCTTGTCGACGAGCGCCTGCAGACTGGCCTTGTCGGCGATGTTGGCGGGGATGCTGACCGCCGCCTCACGCCCGACGGCGGCGTTGATTTCGGCTGCGGCGGCTTCGCAAACGTCGGCCTTGCGGCTGCTGATGATCACATTGGCGCCATGTTCGGCCATGCGGTGGGCGATGGCCTTGCCGATGCCCTTGGAACTGCCGGTGATGAGGGCGGTCTGGCCGGTCAGGTCGAACAATGCTGGCAGCGTCATGGCGGAAATCCCCGAGGTTGTTTGTTGGCGGCGTTATGGCGCGGGCGGCGGGTGCTGTCACGCCCCGCCGCTTCCGCTTGATGACAAGCGCGCGACATGCCGCCATGGTGGGTCATGGCCGAATCGATAATTGCTAACCTTGCTCGCCCCGGTGTGCGTGCCACCTGGCTCGCCTGCCTGTTTTTTGCCGGCTTCGGCTGCCTGATTCCGTTCCTGCCGGTCTGGCTGGAAAAGGCGCATGGCTTCACCGGGTCGCAGATCGGGCTAGTGCTCGCCATCGGCGGTTTTTCGCGGATCATCGCCGGGCCGTTGACCGCGGCCTGGGCCGATGGTCGCCGCGATCGCCGCGCGCCGATGTTCCTGTTCGCCGGCATCATGACGGTCGGCTTCGGCTCGCTGTGGTTCGTCGAGGGTTTTATTGCCGTCTTCGTTATCGTGCTGCTGATGGATGTGGCGTTCTGGGGCTTTGTCCCGGTGGTGGAATCGGCGCTGCTGCGGCTGACCAAATATGGCTGGCCGCGCTATGGCCTGGCGCGCGGGCTGGCATCGGCGGCGTTCGTTGTTGGTTCGAGCGCGGTCGGCATGTTGATCGACCGCTTCGGCGAATGGGCGATCTGGGGCTGGCTGTTCGGTATCTCCGCTGCGTTGATCGCGGCATCGGCCTGGATGAAGGCCGAACCGGTGGCCGGGGACCGCGAGGCGCCGTTCATCGATCGCTTCAAATCGGGCATCGGCATGCTGAAGGATAAAAAATTCGCGCTGATGATCTTTTCAGCGGGGCTCATCCAGGCGACCCACAGCTATTTCTACGTCGCCGGCACGCTGATCTGGAACAATGACCAGCAATTGTCGTCGACGCTGGCGGGCAATCTCTGGTCGATCGGCGTGATTGCCGAAGTCGGGTTCCTGATTTTCCTGGCGCGCTGGACCGAACGCTTCGCGCCCGAAACGCTCATCCTGGTCGGCGGGCTGTGCGCCATCGTGCGCTGGACGGCGCTGGCGACGCTGCCGCCGGTCTGGGCGCTTTACGGGCTGCAACTGCTCCACGCCGGCACCTTTGCCGCCACCTTCCTCGGCGGCGTGCGGATGACCCAGGCGCTGCACGGCGATGAACGCACCGCGACGGCACAGATGATCTACATGGCGCTGGCCTCGGCGCCGGCGCAGGCGATCACGACGCTGATTTCGGGCGAGCTTTACGAATATCTCAACGTCACCGGCCGCGGCGCGCTCGGCTATCTGTCGATGACGGCGGTGGCGGTGCTCGGCACCGGGCTGGCGTGGCTGTTGTGGCTGCGCCGCGATGCCGTGGTGGCATCACAGGCGGTGGCGGCGGAATAGCGGTCAGTCGAGCGCCAGCGCGGCGTCGGGTTCGCTGGCATAGTCGGGCAGCGGGATCGCGGCGGCGGCGGCGCGCAGTGCATTGCTCCAGCGGTCGTTCATTTCGCGATAATAGCTGTCTTCGCTGTCGATGCGGTGGAGCAATTCGACCCGTGATGTGCCCGATCGCACCGTGACGAGGTCGATCGGCAGGCCGACAGCGAGGTTCGATCGCATCGTCGCCGAAAAGGAAATCAGCGCGATCTTGATCGCTTCGGCCATCGGGGTTTCGAAGCTCATCATGCGATCGAGCACCGGCTTGCCGTATTTGTGCTCGCCGATCTGCAGGAAGGGCGTGTCCTGCTGGCATTCGATGAAATTTCCGGCGCCGTAAATCAGGAACATCCGCGGTCGTCGTCCGTCGATCGACCCGCCGAAGAGCAGCGACGCATCGGTGGAAACGGCCTCCCCCTTGACGACCAGTTCGATCGAGGTGCGCGCATCGCTGAGCGCCTGGCCGATGATCTGGGCGCAGCGAAACACCGTCGGCGCCGTATCGAGAAATTCCTTTTCGCCGCTGTCGGGCATCACGACACCCAGGGCGACGCGGCTGGTCGCCGACTGCGTTACCGACAGGCTGCCGGCCGAGGTGACGACGAGCACGCGATCATGGCCGGTTTCGAGCACGCGCAGCTTGCGATAGGTCGAGATATTGTCGACGCCGGCATTGGTGCGGGTGTCGGCGAGCATTACCAGGCCCTCACGCACCAGAATTCCGATACAATAGGTCATTGCCAGGCTGCCCCCCCTGCGCGAGCTATACTGCTCTTGTGTACTGCCGGTCATGATTGCACCTGCGTCTGCGCTTCGGCAAGTCTCGTCGGCAACGCATGGGCATCGCTGGCGGTCACGCTGACCACCATGGTTTCGGCGCCGCCGCCGCGCCGCGCACCGCGCACCGGGGCAGCATCGAGATAATCGAGTCCGACCGCGACGCGCAGGTAAGCCGCCGTCGTCGACATGCCGTTGGTCGGATCGAACCCCACCCAGCCGAGATCGGGCAGATAGGCCTCCACCCAGGCGTGGCCGGCAGGTTGGGTGACCAGCCCGTCGGCGCGGACGAGATGCCCCGAGACATAGCGCGCCGGAATGCCGAGCACGCGGGCGGCGGCGAGGAAGATGTGGCTGTAATCCTGGCAGACGCCCGCCTTCAGGCCAAAGGCGTGCGCCGCGTCGGTATGGCTGTGGGTGACATCGGCATCAAAGCTCATGCTGTCATACAGCGCGGTGAGCATGGCGTGGCACGTATCGATCGGGTTGGCGCGCGCCAGCGTGCGGGCAAAATCCTGGATGGCGGCATCGGGCGTGCTGAGCGGCGTGGAACGCAGGAAGACGCTGGCCGGCAACGGCTCGGCGGTGCCGCGCAGCATGCCATGGGTTTCGCTGGTATCGACCTCGCCGGTAACGTGCAGCGCCAGCCGGCGGATCGGCGCGTCGGCATAGAACATGTGGGTGACATTGCCGAACACGTCATGGCCGCGGCGCAGATGTCCATCGGTATCGGTATCCAGCCGCCAGTTGACGATATGCTGGTCATGATGGCCGCAAGGTTCGACCCGCAGCAATTGGACCACGTCACTGGCGAGCAGCGCATAGTCATAGGTTGTGGAGTAATCGACCTTGATACGCATGCTCTACAATCAAAACAGATATTGTTCGGCGATGGCTTCGCCCAGCTTGTTGTTGTCGACGATGAAACGCTGGAGGAACTCGTGCAGCCCATCGGCAAAGATCTTGTCGATATTCGATCCCGACAGCCGGGCATGGCCGGCCGAGGCGAGCCGGTGCGCCGGGCCACGCTTGCCGCTGACGCTGGCGAGCTGGTCGAGCTGGCGTAAAATCTCATCATAGCACGACGCAAGGCTGCGCGGGATCTGGCGGTTGAGAATCAGCAGATCGGCGACCAGCCACGGCTTGACGCTGTCGCGATACACCCAGCGATAGGCGGTCATCGCCGAAACGGTGCGCAAAATCGTCGTCCACTGGAAGTAATCGAGCGAGCCCCCCACCGCTTCACCGCGTGGCAGCAGCAGGTGATATTTGACATCGAGCAGCCGCGCCGAATTGTCGGCACGCTCGACAGCCGAGCCCAGGTTGACGAACCAGAAGGCATCGCCGCGCAGCATCGTGCGCTGCGCCGCGCCATCGAAGGCGCCGACGGCGTGCTTGACGAGTTCGAGCAGTGGCCCGAGCGCCTCGCGGCTGTCGAGATGGGTGCCATAGCGCGACACCTCCAGCCAGGCGGTGTTGATCGCTTCCCAGGCTTCTTCGGTCAGCGCGGTGCGGACGCTGCGGGCGTTGGCACGCGCCGCTTCGAGGCACGACCGGATCGATGAGGGGTTGGCCGGATCGAGCGTCAGGAATTCGGCGACATGATGTTCGTCGAGTCCGATACCGCGCGTCTTGTGTGCCTGTGTCATCCAGGTCGCGGCAAGCGCAGATTCCCAGGCATTGCCGGCGCCGCCGTATGAGGAGGGCAGGGCGGCAAGCCGCTGCGTCGCCTCGATCAGCCGCGCGGTGAAATCGGCGCGTTCTAGGTAGCGGCCCATCCAGTAGAGGTTGGAGGCGGTTCTGGAGAGCATTATCCCTCTCCCGCCCCGGAGCGCTTGCGCCGCTGTTCCAGTGCACCGGGGCGGGAGAGGGAAGCGTTTTGCTCAATCATCGACCACCCACGTGTCCTTAGTGCCTCCACCTTGGCTGCTGTTGACTACCAGCGACCCAGGCGTCATCGCCACGCGCGTCAGGCCACCCGGCACGATCTTCACATCATGTGCTCCCGTCAGCACGAAGGGCCGCAGATCGACATGACGCGGCGCGATGCCGGCGTCGGTCGCCGTCGGGCAGGTCGACAGCGCCAGCGTTGGCTGGGCGATGAATTTTTCCGGATGCGCCTTCAGCTTGGCCGCGAACGCAGCGAGCGTGGCCTGCGGGGCATGCGGGCCGATCAGCATGCCATAACCGCCCGAGCCATCGACTTCCTTTACGACGAGTTCGGCGAGATGATCGAGCACATAGCCCAGCGCTTCGGGTTCGCGGCAGCGCCAGGTCGGCACATTCTTCAGGATTGGTTCTTCGCCGGTATAGAAGCGCACGATGTCGGGCATGTAGCTGTAGATCGCCTTGTCATCGGCAACCCCGGTGCCGACGGCGTTGGCGAGCGTCACATTGCCGGCGTGATAGGCTGCCATCAGCCCCGGCACGCCGAGCATCGAGGTCGGGTTGAAGACCAGCGGATCGATGAAGGCATCGTCGAGGCGGCGATAGATGACATCCACCCGCTCCGGGCCTTCGGTCGTCCGCATGAAGACGACATCGTCGCGCACGAACAGGTCCGAGCCTTCGACGAGTTCGATGCCCAGTTTGTCGGCAAGGAAGCTGTGTTCGTAAAAGGCGCTGTTGTGGCGGCCGGGAGTCAGCAGCACGCAGACCGGCGCGCTGCCGCCCTGGCCGGGGCGCGGGCTGACCGACGCGAGGGTTTCGAGCAGGGCTTCGGGATAGGTTTCGACCGGCGCGACTTTGACCTGGTCGAACAGTTCCGGAACCAGCTTGAGCATCACCTCTCGGTTCTCGAGCATATAGGAGACGCCCGACGGAGTGCGGGCATTGTCCTCGAGCACATAGAATTCATGCGGACTGGTGCGGACGAGATCGATGCCGGCGATATGCGTCCAGACGCCGCCGGGCGGCTTGCGGCCGGCCATGTGGAGGCAATAACCGGGGTTCTGCAGTACCAGTTCTTCGGGAACGATGCCGGCGCGCAGGATCTCGCGCGCGCCGTAAACATCACCCAGAAAGGCGTTGAGGGCCCGCACCCGCTGTTTCAATCCGCGTTCGAGCTCGCTCCATTCGGCGCGCGCCAGGATGCGCGGCACGATATCGAAGGGAATCAGCCGTTCGGCCGCATCAGGGTCGCCATAGACGGCGAAGGTGATGCCGATGCGGCGGAAGAACAATTCGGCCTGGCGACGGCGCGCCGCCATCAGTTCGGGGGGGGATTGGTCAAGCCAGGTGTGGATCGAGCGATAGGCATCGCTGACCGCCACACCGTCAACGACGCCGTCAACGACGCCGTCAGCGCGCTGCTTGTCGCGGCCGGCGGTGCGACCATAGTCACCACTGCTACCGTACATTTCGTCAAAGGCCGAAACCGCCGCCATTGCTGCTCCTGTGTCGCTGCACGGGCGATACTGTGCAGTGCAGCGACACGGCGCAAGTTTATTGTTGGGGCTGGCGGGGTTCCGGCGCGATTATTGCCGGAATTTGCCGATCAGTCGGGTCGTTCGGTGCGGCTCTCCCGTGCCGGTGCCGGTTGGCGCTGGGCCGGCGGCTCGGCGCGTGGCGGTGGTGACGGCGGCGGCGCTACCGCGGCAGGCGCCGGCCGGAAGCTGCCGCCACCACCCGCGCCAGGAGCGTTGCCGCGCGTCGCGGCGACCGCATCCGAACGCGACGGCGGGCGCATGCCGGTCGGTTGCTGCTGGCCGGTGTAGCCAGGCTGCGGCGGCCGCTGGCGATAGCCGCCCTGGGGCGGTTGCGGGCGCGGCTGATACTGCTGCTGAATCTGGGGCTGGCCCTGCGGCGGCGGCTGGTTGTTGTAGCCGCCAACCGGTGGCTGGCCACCGGGCGTGCCGGGACGGCCGGGGCGACCCTGCCATTGCGTGGTCGTGCCATCGGGACGCGGGCGGCCCTGCCACTGTCCGGTCGAGCCATCGGGACGCGGTTGGCCCTGCCATTGTCCGGTCGTGCCGTCGGGTCGCGGGCGGCCCTGCCAATTGCCATTCTGTCCCGGTTGGCGCGCATAGTCCGGCCGCTGGCCATCGGGGCGCGTCATGCCGGGGCGGGGAAAGCCGGGGCGATCGATGTCGGGGCGTTGATCGTCCGGCCGGCCTGCGCCGGGCCGTTGATAGCCCGGCTGGCCTGTGCCGGGACGTTGATAATCTGGCCGGCCTGCGCCGGGCAGGGGCTGCGGCGGTCGGTTGCCGCCCATCCCGGGCCGGTTCCAGTTGCCATAGCCGGGACGTCCATTCCAGCCCGATTGGCGCTGCCACTGGCTGCTGCGCCAGTAGTCGCGCCCGCCCTGCCACGGCAGCGGGCCGTTGCCGAAGCCCGGACGATACAGATAGGGGCGCGATACCCAGACCCAGCTCGGTCCGTACCAGCTGTTGAAATCATCGAAGCCATAGCCGCCGCCGAAACCGACGCTGACCGAATAGTTCACACCGGGAGGAATCGGTGCCCAGCCGGCAACATTGTCATTTTCGCGCCATGCCACCCAGGATGGTGCCCATTCCGTGCCGGGCACCCAGACCCAGCCGATACCGTCGTCAAAGCCCCAGCGGCCATAGTGATCGGTCGCCCAACCCCAGGGGTCGTCGCTGATCCACAGGCGGTTGTCACCCCAACGGCCGTTGACATAGGGGCGCCAGCCCTGTGGCACGGCAGGCACGAAGGCATAGCCGAAGCGCGTGTCGGTCCATTGGCCGTAATTCGCCAGCGGATCGAAGAATTGTTCGACGGATTCGACGTTCTGGCCGCCGAACAGGTCGCCCGGCTGCACCACATCGCCACTGCCCATGCCATCATCATAGCCGGGCGGATACTGGGGCGCATAACCACTCGCCTGGCCATAGGCACAGCCCGACAGCAACAGCAGGAAGGGAGCAACGGCAGAAAGGCAGCGCAACGGCGACATCGGCAAAATCCTTGCGAAACTGTTGCCAGCTTAGGGGATGGCGGCTGTCGGTGCGATGAATGGCCGGCGGATTGCGACGAACAGCAGCACTGTCGCCTGTGGCGCTCAGCGCTCATCTCGGTAGCGAGGGGCCGGAGCCGTCTGTATGACGGCATCGAATACTTGCGCTGGCTCCGCGGGTAGGACTCGAACCTACGACCAGACGATTAACAGTCGTCTGCTCTACCACTGAGCTACCGCGGAACAGCGCAAGGTGGCGGGCTATAGCGGGGTCGGATGCGGGGGGCAAGGGCTTTGGCGAAATCGAGTGCGAACAGCGCAAAACCGGCTTGGAGGGGCTATTCGCTACCGGTGGCGGTTGCCAAGCCCGGGGCTATCGCGCATCACCGGCGCCGTACCGCCGCCCTCGAACGGCCATGGGAATCATGATGTTCGCCGCTCCCGCTAACCAGTCCGGACACAGAATGTGGCGATGACCGACGCCCGCGCCGCGATTGGTGTCGTGCTGGTCAACTGGAACCGCTGGCGTGACACCATCGAAGTGCTGGAATCGCTGTTGCGCAGCACGGTGCCGGTCCGGGTGATCGTCGTCGACAATGCATCGGCCGATGGTTCGCTCGACCAGATCGAAGCCTGGGCGCGGGGTGAGGTGCTGGCCGAACCGGCGTCGCAGGCAATGGCGCGCTTTTCCACGCCGGCGCTGCCCAAGCCGTTGGCCGTGCGGCGGTTGGGGCCAGGCGATCTCGCGACGGCGGTATCGCGGCCGCAGGATGGCGTCACCCTCGTCGATTCCGGCGGCAACCTGGGCTTTGCTGGCGGCAACAATGTCGGGCTGAAGCTGCTGCTCACCGATCCGGCGATCGACTGGTTCTGGCTGCTCAACAACGATACGGTGGTCGAGGCCGATACCGCGGCGCAGCTGGCGGCGACCATGGCGGCGACGCCGGCTGTCGGCATCTGCGGGACGGTGGTGCGCTTCTATTGGCAGCCCGACACGGTGCAGGCGCTTAACGGCTATCGCTTCAATGTCTGGACGGGTGCCGGCAAGGCAATCCACGATCGGCTGCCGGCGGCCACACCGTTCGATTCGGCAGAAGTCGTCGCGGCGACCGACTTCGTCCTCGGCGCCTCGATCGCGGTCAGCCGGGCGTTTCTCGAACAGGTCGGTCTGATGGAAGACCGTTATTTCCTCTATTTCGAGGAAATCGACTGGGCGGTGCGCAACCGGCGACGAGGTGACAAGCGCTTCGCCACCGGTTTTTCCGCAGGCGCGACGGTCTATCACAAGGAAGGCGGCTCGATCGGTTCGTCGGGGGTCAAGGGCCAGCGCAGCGTCATGGCGGATTACTGGCTCAACCGGTCACGGCTGGCCTTTGTGCGGCGGCACTACCCCTGGTTGCTGCCGTGGCACTGGCTGTTCACGCTCGCACTTGTCGGCCGGCGCCTGCTGCGACGCCAGCCGGAAAAGGCCAGGGTCATCCTGAAAGCACTGACCGGCGGCTGATGCGATTGCTGTTGCGAACCACTTGCAAACTGCCGCGAACCAGACGATAGTGATTCGCAACAGCAGCGTTTTGCGCGAGGTCGGGCCGGTGATTGTTTGTAACTGCAATGCCCTTCGTGACCAGCAGGTCCGTGCTGCTGGTCGAGCCGTGCAGAGCACGTGCCCGCGCACGGCGTTTGCCCATCTCGGCTACAAGCCGAAATGCGGCCAGTGCCTGCCCTATGCCCGCGAAGTCCTCAACAGCGCCGTGCGCTGATTGCGAGCCATAATCAGCATCATTTGCAATAACCTGTTGGTTGTTGACGGGTGTTTCGCGCTGGGGCATCGAAACCTTGCAACCAGTGGAAAGATTGTAAAATGCGCGGCGATACCAAGGTCATCGAATATCTGAACGCCGTGCTCAAGGGCGAATTGACCGCGGTGAACCAGTATTGGCTGCACTATCGCCTGCTCGACAATCTCGGGATCAAGAAGCTCGCCGACTATGAGCGCCACGAATCGATCGAGGAAATGCAGCACGCCGACAAGTTGATGGCGCGCATTTTCTTTCTCGACGGCCTGCCGGGGATGCAGGCGCTCAATCGCCTGCGCATCGGCGAAAATGTCACCGAAATTCTCCAGGCCGATCTCGATCTGGAACATGAGGCCGTGGCGCTGCTGCGCGATGCCGTGGCCTATTGCGAGACCGTCCGCGATTATCCCAGCCGCGACCTGTTCGCCAGCATCCTGGCCGCCGAGGAAGAGCATATCGACTTCATCGAGACTCAGCAGACCATGATCGAGCAGATGGGCCTGCAGAATTACATTCAACTGCAATCGCAAGCCGCCGGCAGCTGATTCGCCCTGCCATCACGGCATGAAAAAGCCCGCCACCGTTACCGGTGGCGGGCTTTTTCGTCAGGGTGCTCAGGCCTTGATGGCGCCGCGCGACGAAGCGTAGAGGACCCAGAGGTCGGCGATGTCCTTCATGCCGTTCTTGTCGCTGACCGCGGCAAAGCTCGACCGGCCGAGCGGCACATTGCCGGCACGCAGGGCCGCGATGCCCTTGTAGACCTTGGCCTGGTCCGAATCGCTGCCATTGGCGGCAATTGCCTTGTCATAGGCCGCAATCGCCTGCGGATACTGGCCAAGGCCCATGTAAGCGTTGCCGCCGCGCACGGCAGTGGCCGGAGCCGCCGCCAGCTTGGGTGCTTCGGCCGCTGCCTTGGCATTCATGCCGGCCGCGGCCTGGCCGAGCTTTTGCGACATGGCATCGCCGCCGCCGCTGCCGGCCTTGGCCAGCGCGCTGGCCGCAATGCCGGCCTGGTTGGCGACCAGCGCCAGCTTGGCGAATTCCTGGTAATCCTCGGCCTTGCTGAGCGTGCCGGTGGCACCCATCAGGTGATACAGCGCCAGCTTGGCTTCGGGGCGCATCTGGTTCTGGCGGAAGGCGATGAGCAGGGTGTTCCAGCGCGCCGGCGAGGAATCGATCTTGATGAGTTGGGTGGTGGTGGCCAGATAGCCCTTCTTGTCGCCGGCCTTGTACTGGGCACCCGCCAGATTTTCGAGATAGAGCGGCTTGGCACCATTGGCCTTTATGAGTGCCTGATAGGCCTTCACCGCTTCGCCGGGGCGACCCATGCGGGTCTGCGCCTGGGCGATGAGGATCTGCATGTCTTCGCCACCGGCCTTGCGGGCTTCGGCGATGGCGCGGTCATACTGCCCGGCCTGGTAATAGAGCGGCGCGATCTGGCGCGGGCTGGCACCGGTGGCCGAAAGCGCACCGGCGGCTTCGGCATAGCGACCGGCGCGGGTGTAGACATAGGCGGCCATCTGCGCCGTCTTGGTCTTTTCCTCGGCCGTGCTGGCGGCGGCCTGGGCAGTCTTGATGGCGTTGATCGCCGCACCATTGTTGCCCGACTTGGCGGCCGATGCCGCCTGGTTCAGCGCCTTGCCCACCGCCGACGACACAGCGGCATTCGCCGGCAGCGCAGCAAACAGGGCAGCAGCCACGACGGATGCGAAGATGCGGGTAAAGGCGGGAGCGGTGCGGTGCATGAAATCCCTCATGAAGAAATGGTAATCGGTGCGCGACGTGGTGAAGACGGTGCAGACTGATGCCCTGAGCCCGATATGGACCCGAGGGCGTGGCCCGGGGATGAACGACAGGCGCCGCTTCCCCCAGCAGCCAAGCATCTCTACCCTTATCGAATCCGGCGCGCGGTGCAACGGGGTATAAGATGCAGCACTGGTGCCTTTGTTGCGCACAAATGTTGCGCGGGGGCAGGCGAACGCCTAATCGCGGCGAAATCAATTGCTGGGAGAATGACCATCCGCGCTTTCCTTTTTCCGGGCCAGGGCAGCCAGTCGGTCGGCATGGGCCGCGGCCTTGCCGATGCCAGCCCCGTGGCGCGCGCCGTGTTCGAGGAAGTCGACGACGCGCTGGGTTTTCACCTGTCGCGGTTGATGTGGGAGGGGCCCGAAGACCAGTTGACGCTGACCGAAAATGCCCAGCCGGCGATCATGGCGGTGTCGATCGCGGCGCTGCGCGTGCTCGAGGCCGAAGGCAACATGTTGCTTGCCGACAAGGCGGCCTTTGTCGCCGGGCACAGCCTGGGCGAATATACCGCGCTTGCCGCGGCCGGCTCGCTCGGGCTGGCGCAGACGGCGCGGCTGCTGCGGCTGCGCGGGCAATCGATGCAAGCGGCGGTACCGGTCGGCGAAGGCGCCATGGCGGCGCTGCTCGGGCTGGGTTTCGAAGCAGTGCAGGCGATCGCAGCCGAAGCCGCGCAGGGCGAGGTTTGTGCGGCCGCCAATGACAATGCGCCGGGGCAGGTGGTGGTGTCGGGGCAGGTCGAGGCGGTGGCGCGGGCGATGGCGCTGGCCAAGACAAGGGGCGCCCGCCATTCAGTGCTGCTGCCGGTTTCGGCACCCTTCCATTGCGCGCTGATGCAGCCGGCGGCCGATGCGATGGCGGCGGCACTGGCGGAAGCCGTGCTCAACCGCCCGTTCGTGCCACTGGTGGCCAATGTCACCGCCGATGTGGTGACCGATCCCGACATGATTCGCCGTCTGCTTGTCGAACAGGTGACCGGCACGGTGCGCTGGCGCGAATCGGTGCTGCGGATGGCCGAACTGGGTGTTACCAGTTTCGTCGAACTGGGCGGCAAGGTGCTGGGGCCTATGGTCCGCCGCATCACGCCCGATGCGAAGATGCAGAGCGCTGGCGACATGGCGGGTGTCGAAGCGCTGGCGAAGGATTTGTAACCAGCCCCTCTCCCCGGGCCGGCTTGGCCGGCTTCGCCGTCTCTCGCCCTCTCCCGCGAGGGGAGAGGCAAACAAGGAAAAAAGCATGTTCGATCTTTCAGGCATGACCGCGCTGGTAACCGGCGCTTCGGGTGGCATCGGCAGCGCCGTGGCCAAGGCGCTGGCCGCCCAGGGCGCGCGCGTCGCGCTGTCGGGCACGCGCGCCGATGCGCTCGAAACCGTTCGCGCCGAGATCGGCGGCGAAGCCATCGTGCTGCCATGCAACCTGTCCGATGCCGCGGCAGTCGATGCGCTGGTGCCGCAGGCGCTCGAAGCGCTCGGTCGGCTCGATATTCTCGTCAACAACGCCGGGGTGACGCGAGACAATCTCGCGCTGCGCATGAAGGACGAGGAATGGGACATGGTGATCCGGGTCAACCTCGAGGCCGCGTTCCGGCTCGCCCGCGCGGCCTTGAAGCCGATGATGATGAAGCAGCGTTTCGGCCGCATCATCTCGGTGACCTCGGTCGTCGGCGTCACCGGCAATCCGGGCCAGGCGAATTATGCCGCGTCCAAGGCCGGGCTGATCGGCATGTCGAAGGCGCTGGCGCAGGAAGTCGCCAGCCGCAACGTCACGGTCAATTGCATCGCGCCGGGCTTCATCACCTCGCCGATGACCGATGCGCTGCCCGAAGCCCAGAAGACCGCGTTGACGGGGCGCATTCCGGCCGGACGGTTGGGCGATGGCGCCGATATCGCGGCGGGTGTGGTGTATCTCGCTTCGCGTGAGGCCGGCTATGTCACCGGCCAGACCTTGCATGTGAATGGCGGGATGGCGATGATCTGAGCAATCCGGCGGTAGAGCGACGCCACCCGGGTACTTGTCTTGGGGGCCGGGTGCCGCTATCGCCAATCGTCAAGCAATCACGCCAAAGAGCATTTGGGAAAGAGGGATACCATGAGCGACGTCGCCGACCGCGTTAAGAAGATCGTCGTTGAACATCTCGGTGTCGAAGCCGACAAGGTGACCAACGATGCCAGCTTCATCGATGACCTGGGTGCAG
This sequence comes from Alphaproteobacteria bacterium, assembly GCA_031426015.1. GTDB lineage: Bacteria > Pseudomonadota > Alphaproteobacteria > Sphingomonadales > Sphingomonadaceae > Sandarakinorhabdus. The sequence continues at coordinate 70,214 of JANPKK010000026.1, read as the reverse complement.
ACAGCCTGGATACCGTTGAGCTCGTCATGGCTTTCGAGGAAGAATTCGCGGTCGAAATCCCCGATGACGCCGCCGAAAAGATCCTGACCGTCAAGGACGCTATCGACTTCATCGGCGCCAACCAGAAGGGTTGACGCCGCCTGCCGTGCTTTGGCCTCGGGGCCGGGCATGGCATCATCGTTTTGGCAAACGGCCTTTCGCGGATATGCGGAAGGCCGTTTCGCGTATAAAGAACCGTAATTCGTACAAGTCCGGAACGGACGATCTGGGAAGGATAGGCTGCCGATGCGGCGCGTTGTGGTAACGGGCGTAGGGCTGGTAACGCCCCTGGGCTCCGATGTTGAAACGGTCTGGGCCAACATCCTGGCCTCCAAATCGGGCGCAGGCACGATCACGCGTTTCGATGCGACCGATTATGTCTGCCGAATCGCGTGCGAAGTCATTCGCGGCGACGGTTCGGGGGTCACGTTCAACGCCGATACGCGCGTCGATTACAAGGTGCAGCGCCAGGTCGATCCGTTCATTACCTATGGCATCGATGCCGCCGGCCAGGCGCTCGAAGATGCCGGGTTGACCGACATGACCGAGGAAGAGCGTTTCCGCGCCGGTTGCTCGATCGGTTCGGGCATCGGCGGCCTGCCGGGGATCGAGGAAGAATCGATCGTCCTCCACACCAAGGGCCCGCGCCGCGTCTCGCCGCACTTCGTCCACGGCCGCCTGATCAACCTGATTTCGGGGCAGGTCAGCATCAAATATGGCCTGATGGGGCCGAACCACGCCGTGGTCACCGCCTGTTCGACGGGGGCCCATGCCATCGGCGACGCCGCGCGCATGATCGCGCTGGATGATGCCGATGTCATGCTGGCGGGCGGCGCCGAAGGGGCGATCTGCCCGCTCGGCATCGCCGGTTTTTCGCAGGCCAAGGCGCTGTCCACCCATTTCAACGACGATCCGACCCGCGGCAGCCGCCCGTATGATAAGGGCCGTGACGGCTTCGTCATGGGCGAAGGCGCCGGTGTCGTCGTCCTCGAGGAATATGACCGCGCCAAGGCCCGTGGTGCCAAGATCTATGGCGAAGTCATCGGCTATGGCCTGACCGGCGATGCCTGGCATGTGACCGCGCCGCATCCCGAAGGCTCGGGTGCCTACCGGTCGATGGCGATGGCGCTGAAAAAGGCCGGGCTGGCCCCGTCGGATATCGATTACATCAACGCCCATGGCACCTCGACGCCGATGGGGGACGAGCTTGAACTGGGTGCCGTGCGCCGGTTGTTCGGCAGCGCCATCGACACCGTGTCGATGTCGTCGACCAAATCGGCGATCGGGCATCTGCTCGGCGGCGCTGGCGCGGTCGAATCGATCTTCTGCCTGCTCGCGATGCGTGACCAGGTGGCGCCGCCGACGCTCAATCTCGATGATCCGTCGGATGCCTGCGTCGGTGTCGACCTGGTGCCGCATGTCGCCAAGCCGCGCCGCATCAAGGCAGTGCTCAACAACAGCTTCGGGTTCGGTGGCACGAACGCGACGCTGGTGATGCGCGCGGTGTGATCTTGCCGCTGCGGAGCCGCCGGGCATGAGGCGCAGCCCCGTCGTGGCGTTCATTGCGCTGTTGCTGGTCATCGGCGGCCCGTTGCTGGTGGCGCCGTGGTTCGGCTGGGGCCTCAAGCCCGGCGCCGGGGTGATGCTCACTGTGCCCAAGGGGGCGTCGCTGACCGCCGTGGCCGACACGATGTTCGACAAGGGGCTGATCGATTCGCCACGGCAGTTCCGGCTGCTGGCGCGGATGTTCGGTGACGAAGCATCGGTGCAGGCCGGCGATTATCGGCTGCGGCGCGGCGATGCCTGGGCGCGCTATCTGGAAACCATGCAGCAGGGCCTGGTCGCGGCCGAGCGCATCACCATTCCCGAAGGCTTGGCATCGGTACAGGTTGCCGACCTGATTACCCGCGAAAAGCAGTTGTCCGGCACGTTCAAGGTCCCCGCCGAAGGCAGCGTGCTACCCGAAACCTATGATTTCGCTCCGGGCGAGCCGCGCGCCAAAGTGGTGGCGCGCATGGAAAAGGCGATGACGAAGACGCTTGCCGAACTGTGGGCGAAGCGCCGGAACACGACGGTCGTGAAGACCCCGCGTGAAGCGATTATCCTCGCGTCGATCGTCGAAAAGGAAACCGGCAAGTCGAGCGAGCGCCGCATGGTCGCCGGGGTCTATTCGAACCGGCTGCGCATCGGCATGAAGCTCGATGCCGATCCGACGGTCATCTACCCGATCACCAAGGGCAAGCCGCTCGGCCGCCGCATCCGCAAGTCCGAACTGGCGCGCGATACCGGCTACAACACCTATCTCAAGCCCGGGTTGCCGGCGGGGCCGATCGCCAATCCGGGCCGCGCCAGCATCGCCGCAGTGCTCGATCCGGCGCCGACCAAGGCGCTGTATTTCGTGGCCGACGGCAGCGGCGGGCATGTCTTTGCCGAAACGCTTGGCCAACATAATGCCAATGTCGCCAAATGGTTCGCGCTGCGCCGCCAGCGCGGCGAAATGTGACGCCGCAGCGCCGCCCCAAGCCGCAACGACCGCAGGTGGTGCGCGACCGCAGCGGCAGCCGCGCGCCCGGCGCCGATCGCATTGGCCTTGGCGGCATTGTGGGGCGGCTGGTCGCGGTGCTGGTGCTCGGCTGGTGTGGCGGCTTCCTGTGGTTCAGCCTGACCCTGCCCGAACCGGCGCCGATCGGCGTGCGCACCGATGCCGTTGTCGTGTTGACCGGCGGCAAGGGACGCTTGAAGCGCGGGTTGGCGGTGATCGAGGCCGGCAGCGCGCGGCGGATGCTGGTGTCGGGGGTCGATCGCAACACGACGCGCAAGCAATTGGCGGCGGCGGCGGGCGTTAAGAAATCCCGGCTCGGCACCACCGATCTGGGCTATGAAGCCGTCGACACGCGCTCCAATGCCGAGGAAACGATGCGCTGGGTCGCCAAGCATCAGTATAAATCGATCCGTCTGGTGACATCGGCGGGGCACATGCGCCGCGCCAGGCTCGAACTCAGCCGGGTGTTGCCGCGTGGTATCACTGTGGTATCCGATGCGGTGCCGGTGGAACCCAAGGCGCCGTCGATCGCTGCCGAATACAGCAAATACCTGTTGCGCCGCGCGGCGCTGGCCATGGGCGAGGCATGACCGTTATCGCATTCCTTCGATCCTGCCTGTTCACCATCATCTTTTACCTGGGCTCGGTGGTGACGGTCACGGGTGCCCTGGTGGCGGGCCTTGTATCGCGCACCGGGCTGTATCTCGGTCCCAAGATCTGGGCGGGCTGGTTTTTGTGGTGCAGCCGCTGGATCACCGGGGTGCGCATCAATGTGGAGGGCGAAATTCCGCCCGGCCCGCACCTGTTCGCGATCAAGCATGAATCGGCCTATGAAACGATCCTGACGCTGTGGCTGTTCACCCGGCCCGCCGTGGTGATGAAGGCCGAACTGAAATCCATTCCGGTCTGGGGTGCCGCCGCCACAAGGCACGGCTCGATCTTCGTTGATCGCGAAGGGTCGGCAGCGATGTTGCGCACCATGATGAAGGCGGCACAAGCGGCGGTGAAGGATGACCGGCCGGTGGTGATTTTCCCCGAAGGCACCCGTGTCGCGGTGGGGGCGACCCCGCCGCTCGCGGCGGGCTTTGCCGGGCTCTACAAGATCCTGAAATTGCCGGTGGTGCCGGTGGCGCTCGACAGTGGCAGCGCCTGGCCGAAGGGCTTCATCAAGCGGCCCGGCGTCGTCACCTTCCGTTTCGGCGCGCCGATCCCGCCGGGCCTGGCGCGCGACGCCGTGGAAGCGCGGGTCCATGCCGCCATCAACGAACTGCAATCGCCGGAGCGCGCCACCGTGAACCCTGCCGCATGAGCCGCCGTATTCCGTTGTGGTTGACGCTGGTGCCGCTGGTGGCCGCAGTGGGGCTTTACTATCTGCTCTGGCAGGGCTGGGCGCGGGATTTCGATGCGGTGGTGCGTGGCTGGCTGCCGGCGACACCGTTCGAAGTAACGGGCTTTCCCTATCGGCTGGAAGCAGTCGTCGGCCACCCCGAACTCAAGGGCGGCGATGTCGTGCAGTTGTTCGCCAGCGCGGCGCGGGCGCGGATCAATCGCGGCCCTTGGCAGGAAGAACTGACGCTGGTGGGGGCCGATTATCCGCGTTTTTCGGCGATCGTCGGCCCGGGTATCGGCGCCAGCTTTTCGGGTAAATCGGCGCTGACCAGCATCAAGGTCGAGGCTGGCCGGCTGGTGCGACTGTCGAGCGTCATCGAAGCCGCCAACGCCCGGCTGGGCTTCAGCCCGGTCGCTATCGCCGCCGACAGCCTGGAGCTGCATCTGCGTGAACGTGAGATCGACGCAAAGGCCGCCGAAGCCGCGACGCCGTCGCCGCGTGGGCAATTGGTGATCCGCGGGCAACGCGTGCGTTTCGATGGCGGCGACGCGCTGACCCTGGCCGCCGACATGACCGTGACCGGCCCCGATCGCTTGCTCGCCTATGATCGCTGGTCGACCATCGGCACGATCGAACTGACCCGCGCCAGCCTGTCCGACGCGCATGGCGAGATCGCCGGTTTTACCGCCACTATCGTCCCCCTCGGGCGCCGTGCGCTGCGGTTTGCCGGCACGGTCGATACCGTCTGCCCGGCGACTATCGCGGCAGCCTTCGACGGGCGGGGTGCTGCGGCCCCAGACGGCCGGGGCGCTGACGCCGAAAAGCGCCTGCGCACCCCCATCCGGCTGGCCTTCGAAGGGGAACCCGGCGCGATGCGGCTGGCGGCGTTGCCCGCCGACCTCGGTCAACGCCCCGTGCGCGGGCAATTGCCATCATGCCCACGCCTGCGTGGCGCCCGATAGTCACATTTCGGCAACAGTCGCCTCGGGCAAAACAGTCGTTTCAATTCAAGGCCTTTCCTACGTGGCTGCGCTATGCTTTGGCCTCGCGGCGACGCGTGATGCGATCGGGCCTGGGGTGGCCCGGAAAACCGGGCAGGGGAAACGACATGATGACACGAACGACGCTGCGAATGCTTTGTCTTGCCAGCGCGTCGAGCCTGGCAGTGGTGCCGGCACTGGCGCAACAGGCGACCACCGCCGAAGCCGCTGCCGAAACCGCCAAGACCGCCGAAGAAGTCATCGTCGTCGTCGGCAGCCGCATCGATAATGCCAAGATCGCCGGCGCGCTGCCGGTGTCGGTGCTGAACGAGGAACGCATTGCTGCGGTCGGCAGCATTTCGGGCGATGATCTGTTCCGCTCGATTCCCCAGGCCGGCGATGTCCAGTTCCAGGAAGCCCGCACGACCGGCAACCTCAACGATGCGCGCGGCGACAATGCCTCGATCAACCTGCGCAGCGTCGGCACCGGCAACACGCTGGTGCTGCTCAACGGCCGCCGCCTTATCCTGACCCCGGGTACCCAGACCGAAAATTTCGTGCCGGTGCAGACGGCGAACACCAATTCGATCCCCGTCGCCGGCATTCGCCGCCTTGAAATCCTGCGCGACGGCGCCGGCGCCATCTATGGCGCCGATGCCGTGGCCGGTGTCGTAAACGTGGTGCTCGATGATCGTTTCGAAGGGTTGCGGCTCGATGCGCGCTACGGCTTTGCCGATGGCACCAGCGAAACCACCGTTGGCGGCAAGGCCGGCATCGAAACCAAATCGGGCGGTCGTTTCACCGTCTTCGGCAGCTATACCCGTCGCACGCCGCTGTTCACCAGCGAGCGCGATTTCGCGGTCAGCGAAGATCACCGCGCCGCGCTCCAGGGCACATTGTGGCAGGGTGATACCGGTTTCGACAATCGGTCGACCGCGTCACCCTTCGGCAGCTTCACCACGATTCCCGTCACCACCGTCCGCCAGGGCGCTTCGACGCTCACCACCAGCGGCGTGTTTCACATCGAACCCATCGCCAACACCGCCGCCGGCTGTTCGAGCACGGCGCTGCCGGGCGATCTGTGCATCCGGTCGGGCGTCATCACCGGCGCCAACAGCCGGGTGCTGCGCTATGATCAGAACCCCGATCGCACCATTCGCGGCGGGCTCGATCGAATCAACGCCTTTGCAACCTTCAAGCAGCCGATCGGCGATGTCGAAGTGTTCGGCGAAGCCGGTTATTATCATGCCCAACTCGAGGGCCAGCGCGAGCAATCGGCGCCGATCTCGAGCGCGGTGATCTCGATCCCGGCCAACAGTTTTTACAACCCGTTCGGCCCGACCACCCTCAACGGCGTCGCCAACCCCAATCGGTTGGCCAATCTGACGGGCGTGCCGGTGACCGGCCTGCCGGTGCGCATCACCACCTATCGCCCGGTCGATACCGGCCCGCGCACCTTCCAGGTCACCGACGACATGGTTCGCGGCGTGCTCGGCGTGCGCGGTGAATGGGGCAATTTCAAATGGGAATCGGCCGCCACCTATTCGTGGGCGCGCACCGATGACCATACCCGCAACATCGTCAGCAACACGTTGTTCCAGAAGGCGTTGTCGCTGACGACACCCGATGCCTACAACCCCTTCAACGGCGGCAGCCAGCCGGCATTCTCGCTCGGCGACGCGACCCCCAGCAACAAGGCGACGATCGACAGCTTCCTTGTCGATGTGCACCGCATCGGCACGACAACGCTCGCCACGGGTGATTTCCGCATCACCAACAACAATCTTTTCGAATTGCCGGCTGGCCCGCTCGGCATTGCCGGCGGGCTGGAAGTGCGCCGCGAAACCTATGAGGACAATCGCGACGACCGGCTCGATGGCACCATCACCTATACCGACAGCGTGACCGGCATCCGTTATGGCACCGATGTCATGGGGGCTTCGGGCGCGCCCGATGTCTATGGCGCGCGTACGGTCGCGTCGGCGTATATCGAACTTGCCGTGCCGCTGATCTCGCCCGACATGAACATCCCGCTGGTCCAGTCGATCGATGTGCAGTTGGCGGCGCGCGATGAGTATTATTCCGATTTCGGCAATGTGCTGAAGCCCAAGGTTGCCGCGGTCTGGTCGGTGATCGATGGTGTGCGACTGCGCGGCGCCTGGTCGCAGAGCTTTCGCGCCCCCAACCTGGCGCAATTCTACAGCGAAGGCACCCAGGTGGCCAACACCCGTACCGATTTTGCCCAGTGCCGGATCAATGCCACTGCCTGCACCGGGGTCAGCACCCTTGAAGAACGCTCGGGCAACCAGTCGTTGAAGCCTGAAGATGCCGAAAACCTGTCGGCCGGCATCGTGCTGCAACCCGTTCCCAATCTGACCATCACGGTCGACTACTGGTCGCTGACATCGAAGGGCGTCATCGGCTTGCAGGGTGCGCAGAACCAGATCCTGTTCGATCTTCTCGAACGGCTGGCTGGCCGCAGCAACCCCAATATCGTGCGCCTGGCGCCCGTAGGGGCCCAGGTCGTCGGCGATCTGGAATTCGTCCAGGATGATTATTTCAACTTGGGGCCACGCTATCTGCGCGGGCTCGATTTCGGCGTCAGCTATGATCTGCGCGATACCTCGCTGGGCAGTTTCAACTTCGATTTCAACGCGGCCAAGCTGATCCGTTTCGACCAGTCGCCATCGGAATTGCAGCAGACGTTGATCGATGCCAATGCCGCCGGCACGCTCGGCCCCGGCATCGTCATCACCCAGGCCGGCAGCCAGATTCGCCAGAACGGCAACCCGCAGTGGCGCTTCACCGGCAACCTGACCTGGCGGATGAACGGCTTTTCGGCCGGCGTGCTGGTCAGCCATGTCGGCCCGGTGTTCGATACCGGCACCGCGCTGGTCAACGGCCAGTTCTACGAAGTCGAAGGCGTGACAACGGTCAACACCTATGTCCAGTATCGCACCGGCACGAAGGCCGGGGCCTTGTCGGGCGCGCGCTTCCGCGTTGGCGCGCGCAACCTGTTCGACAAGCAACCGCCGCTGACATCGTCGAACTTCGGCTTCAACGGCGCGCTGCACGATGGCGTCGGTCGGTTTATCTACTTCGAGGCGTCGAAGGAATTCTGATCGGAATAGGGGAATGGTCATGGCCGTGCGGACGATGTTGAAAGGCGCGGCCCTGCTGGCGTCGGCGCTTGCGCTCGCGGCCACCCCGGCGGCGGCGCAGCGCAAGCAACTGCTTGAATATCCGTCGATCCATTCGCCGGTGGTCGGCGAAAAGGGCATGGTCGTTTCGCAGAATGCCCTGGCGGCCGAAACCGGGGCCGACATCCTGCGGCGCGGCGGCAATGCCGTCGATGCGGCGGTGGCAATGGGCTTCGTGCTCGCTGTCACCCTGCCGCGCGCGGGCAATATCGGCGGCGATGGCTTCATGCTGGTTCATGATGCCAAAAGCGGCGCCGACGTGTTTCTCGATTTCCGATCGGTGGCGCCAAAGGCGGCGACGCTGGCGATGTTCATGGACAACAGGGGCAAGGAATCGCCGCTCACCAGCCGCGGTTACCTGGCGCCGTCGGTGCCTGGCACGGTCGCCGGGCTGCATGCTGCCCACCAGCGCTTCGGCAAGTTGCGCTGGGCTGCGGTGGTCGCTCCAGCGCTGGCGCTGGCGAAGAACGGCGTGCAGCTGACTCCCGACGAAGCCTTTGTCTTCGGTTGGGCCAAGGAACGCCTCGCCACCAGCAAGTCATCGGCGGCGACCTATTACCGTGCCGATGGTTCGCTCTATCGCGCCGGCGAAATCATGAAGCAGCCCGATCTCGCCTGGACACTGGGGCGGATTGCCAAGGATGGCGCCGATGGCTTTTACAAGGGCCCGGTTGCGGCGCGCTTTGCCGCCGACATGGCGGCCAATGGCGGCATCATCACCACCGCCGACCTGGCGGCCTATCGCCCGGTGTGGCGCCAGCCGCTCGTCGGCAGCTATCGCGGCTTGCAGGTGGTGACCGCGCCGCCCGCCAGCGCCGGCGGGGCAACGCTGCTCAACATGCTCAATATTCTTGAAAATTTCGACTTGAAGGCGAGCGGGGCAGGCTCCGCGCAATCGCTGCACCTGATGGCCGAAACGATGAAGCTGGGCTATGCCGACCGCTACAAATTCCTCGGCGATACCGATTTCGTCAGCGTGCCGCTCAAGGGTTTCATCGCCAAGGACTATGCGAAAGTCCGCGCCGCGCTGATCGATCCGGCGCGCGCCAAACCGGCCGCCGCGCTTGGCGCCGGCGATCCGTTGCGCTTCGAAAGCCCGTCGACCACGCACTTCTCGGTCGCCGATGCGGCCGGCAATGTCGTGTCCACCACCTACACGCTCGGTGCCGATTTTGGCTCGGGGGTGATGATCGCCGGCACTGGCATCCTGCTCAACAACCAGATGAACAATTTCAGCCACGAAGCTGCCGCAGCCGCGTTGCGCAACGGCACGCCGCCGCCGCTGAATGCCATGGCGCCGGGCAAGCGCATGCTGTCGACCATGATGCCGACAATGGTGTTCAAGGCCGGCAAGCCCTGGCTCGTCACCGGCACGCCGGGAGGCAGCACGATCATCGATACGGTGCTGCAGATCGTCGTCAATGTCGTCGATTACGGGCTGAATGTGGAGGAAGCGACCCACCAGCCGCGCATTTTCCAGGATGCCAATGACCGGTTGCGCGTGGAACCCAATTTCAACCCCGACACGGTGCGCCTGCTGACTGGCATGGGGCATCCGGTGACATCGGATGAAACCATGGGCAGCGCGCAATCGATCCTGATCGAAAACGGCCTGTTCCTTGGCGGTGCCGATCCGCGCCGGCCGGGGGCGCGCGCCGTCGCACCTTGAACGGTTCGGCCCCCCATTTGGGTGTATTGCCGAGAGGTTGCAAAAAACTTTATTCTTTCAGGGTCGTTGCGGTGGGTATTCACGGGACAGGATGCCCAGCCGACAGCGCTGCTTGGAGGGGTAAACCATGGTCAATCACGTTTCGAAGCGCCAGATCGGCGCTTGTCTGGCTTTCACTATTGCCACCGGCCTTGCGCTCACGCCGGCGCGCGCTGCGGAAGAGGAATCGGTCAAGCTCGCCAGATGCGAGCGGCCGTTCGGCAGCATCGCCGTGGTCGATGGCGATTCGCAGGGCTGGACCGCCTATGGCCTGTCGAGCCCGCGTGAACTGATCGCTGCGATGGCGGCCGAATCGGGGTGCTTCACCATCCAGGATCCGGCAAGCGGAGCGCCTGCCAATTACCTGATGAACATCATCGCCGGCGACAAGGAAGAGGTCGACAAGGGCACCGAGCTTGCCAAGACCGCGATTGCCGAGGGGCTGGTGCGGTCGGGCGCCGCGGCGCAAGTCTTCGGCCGGGTGCCGATGGGCGGCGCGCTGATGGGCGCCTTCGGTGGCTTTGGCGGCAAAAAGAAAACCATCGCCGCGGGTATCCGCATGATCAACCCGGCGACCGGCATGACGATCGTGGCCGGGCAGGGCGTCGTCACCAAGACGGCCTACAGCTTCGGCGGCGCATCGGCCGGCCTCGCTTCGGCGGTGCAGGGTTCGGGCTATGCCGGCAACAAGGATGGCCGGCAATTGGGTGCCGCCTTCATTATCGCCTATAATTCGGTGATCGCGCAGGGCGCCGCGTTGGCGAAGGCCGCTACCACGGCTGCCAAGGCACCAGCGGCGCCCGGCGCACAGATCGCCATCGATACCAAGATGTTCGACACGCCGACCCGCACCGGCGCCGTGGTGCGCAGCCTGCGCGCCGGCACGGCGCTCAAGCCGACCGGGCAGCGCAAGGGCATCTTTGTCGAAATGACCGATGATTTCGGTTCGAAGGGCTGGGTGTCGGTGGAGGATTTGAAGTAGATTTGGCGGGCAAATCCGCGATGCCGGCAAGGCGTCGCGGCAAAGCCGCGCCGTGACGTCAGACGGGTTCAGCGCGCAGGAGCGCGCGCTGCCCCGCTGGCCGGGCTTGCGCCTGTCGGCGCGTAGCGCATGCGCTACGCGCGCGCGGCGCAGCGCCTAATGCTTCCTTCCGAAATCGGGCTCTTCGGTATCCTGGCCCTCGTCGATGATCGACCGCCGGATCGCCCGCGTCCGTGTGAACAGCGCCTCGAGCGTTTCGCCCTCGCCCCAGCGGATGGCGCGTTGCAGCGCGACCAGATCCTCGGTGAAGCGGCCCAGCGTTTCGAGCACTGCCTCGCGGTTGTTGAGGAAGACGTCGCGCCACATCACCGGGTCGCTGGCGGCGATGCGGGTGAAATCACGGAAACCGCCGGCCGAATATTTGATGACTTCGCCGCGCGTCACGCTTTCCAGATCGCTGGCGGTGCCGACGATCGAATAAGCGATGAGGTGGGGCAGGTGGCTGGTCACCGCCAGCACCCGGTCGTGATGCTGGGCGTCCATCAGTTCGACCTTGGCGCCGAGCCGGGTCCAGAAGGCCGCCACCTTGTCGCTGTCGGCACTCACTTCAGCCGGCGTCAGGATGCACCAGCGGTCCTTGAACAGGCTGGCAAAACCGGCGTCGGGCCCGGATTTTTCGGTGCCCGCCACCGGATGGCCCGGAACGATGGCGACGCCGGGCAGGGCGGCGGTCAGGTCTGCCAGCACCCGCGCCTTGACCGAGCCGACATCGGTGATGATCGCGCCCGGTGCCAGTTCGGCGGCGATTTCGGCCGCCACCGCCGCCATGGCGCCGACCGGCACGGCAAGGATGACGAGCTCGGCATCGACGACGGCGGCGCCGGCATTGTCGGTGACATCATCGGCAAGATCGAGCGCGCGCACGCGCTCGCGGACCGCGGCATCGCCATCGGTGACCGTCAGCCGCACAGTGGGCATCGCCTCGCGCACGGCGCGCGCCAGCGATGATCCGATCAGCCCCATACCGATGATGGCGACGCGCGCGAACGGCAGCATCAGGCGCTGTCCGACTTGTCGCCTGCGCGACAGGCAGCCGCTTCGACAAACTGGCGCAGCGACGCCATCGCGGCGCGGGTTTCGGCCTCGGTGCCGACCGAAATGCGCAGGCAGCGCGGCATGCCCTGGACGGCGAGGTAGCGCGCAATGATGCCATCCGACAGCAGCGCGTCATTCGCTGCTGCCGCTGTCACCGGGCCGGTTTCGGGAAATTCGACCAGCACGAAATTCGCCGTCGAGGGGATGGCGCGCAGCCCGGCGTTGCCGAGCGCGTTGATCTCGTCGGTCATCCAGCGCCGCCATTCCGCCGTGTGGCGCACGACCATTTCGGCCCATTCATCATCGGCGAGCGCCGCGAGCGCCCCGGCCTGGCCGGTTGTCGTCACGTTGAACGGCCCCCTGATCCGGTTGAGCGCATCGATGACATGAGGCGCGCCATAGGCCCAGCCGACACGCTGCGCCGCCAGCCCGTGGAGTTTCGAAAAGGTACGCAGCGCGACGACATTGTCGAATTCGCGCGCCATGGTCAGCCCGTCGACATAGTCGCCCTCGGCGAATTCGGCATAGGCGCCATCGATGGCAAACAGGCAATCGGCGGGCAGCCCGGCGTGGAGGCGGCGGACTTCGGCACCCGAAATCTGCGTGCCGGTGGGGTTGTTGGGGTTGGCGAGATAGACCAGCCGGGTGCGCGGCGTTACCGCCGCCAGCATCGCATCGACATCACAGGCGTAATCCGCGTCGGGCACCATCACCGGCGTCGCGCCGACACGGCGGGCGGCGAGTTCATAGACGATGAAGCTGTGGCGGGCATACAGCACTTCATCGCCCGTGCTGGCGAACGCCCCGGCGAGCAGGTGGAGCAATTCGTCCGAGCCGGTACCGCAGACGATGCGATCGGCCTCCAGGCCATGCTTTGCCGCGAGTGCCGCCCGCAGTTCGGTCGAAGCGGGATCGGGGTAGCGATGGCCCTGGGCCATCACTGCCTGCATGGCGGCTACGGCATGCGGCGACGGCCCGAACGGGTTTTCGTTCGACGACAGTTTCGCCACCACCGGCGTGTCGCCCAGCTTGGCCTTGCCGGCGACATAGGGGTGGATCGCTTCGATCCAGGGCTTCATTTCGGGCGCGCTGCTCATGCCGCAGGGTCTAGAGCCGTGACAAGCGCATCGCAACACCGTAACGGGCGACAACCATGCCTGCGACGCTTCTTGCTCCCGATGACCAGCGCTTCGGCCTCGACCGCCGGGCAATCCTGCCCGGCCCTTTCGCGCTGCTGTCGGGGCAGAGCCTGGGCGTGCTCGAGATCGGCTATGAAACCTATGGCCGGCTGAATGCCGATGGATCGAACGCCATCCTGATCTGCCATGCGCTGACGGGGGACCAGCATGTCGCCAGCGTCCACCCGCGCACCGGCAAGCCCGGCTGGTGGCCGCGGCTCGTCGGGCCGGGACTGCCGATCGATCCCGAGCGGCATTTCATCATCGCGTCGAATGTGCTCGGCGGCTGCAGCGGCTCATCGGGGCCAGGCAGCATCGATCCGGCGACGGGCCAGCGCTACGCGATGAATTTCCCGGTTATCACCATCCGCGACATGGTGCGGGCGCAGGCGCTGTTGCTCGATCATCTGGGGGTCGGCGTGCTGCAGGCGGTCGTCGGCGGTTCGATGGGCGGCATGCAGGCGCTCGATTGGGCGGTGGCCTTCCCCGATCGGGTACGCAGCGTCATCGCGATTGCCAGCGCCGCACGCCATTCGGCGCAGAATATCGCGTTTCACGAGGTCGGGCGGCAGGCGATCATGGCCGATCCGAACTGGGCCGGGGGCGATTATCCCGATGACAAACCGCCTGCGGCCGGCCTCGCCGTGGCGCGGATGGCAGCGCACATCACCTATCTTTCAGAGGAAGGCCTGACCGCCAAGTTCGGGCGGCGGCTGCAGAATCGCGACACGCTTGGCTTCGGTTTCGATGCCGAATTCCAGGTCGAAAGCTATCTGCGCCACCAAGGGCTGGCGTTCACCGAGCGGTTCGACGCCAATTCCTATCTCTACATCACCCGCGCGCTCGATTATTTCGATCTGGCGGCGCCGCATGGCGGGCAATTGGCGGCGGCCTTTGCCGGCACGAAAACGCGCTTTGCGGTGATCAGCTTCAACAGCGACTGGTTGTACCCGACGGCAGAATCACGGCGCGTCGTGCGCGCGCTCAACGCGGCGGGCGCGGCGGTCAGCTTTGTCGAACTCGAAAGCCCGTTCGGGCATGATGCGTTTCTGCTCGAAGCGCCCGAGATGAACCGCGTAGTGGACGGGTTCCTGAGGGCGGGGGCGTGACGCTCCGCCCCGATCTCGCCGCCATCGCCGATGCGGTGCCCGCGGGTGCGCGCGTTCTCGATATCGGTTGCGGCGATGGCGCGCTGCTGGCGCATCTGCGCGATACCAAAGGCGTTGATGCGCGCGGCATCGATGTCTCGGCTGCCAATGTCGCCAGCGCCGTGGCGCGTGGCCTGTCGGTGGTGCAAGGCGACGCCGACAGCGATCTGGCGGACTACCCGGCCGGCGCCTTCGACATGGCGATCCTGTCGGACACCTTGCAGGCGATGCAGCGCCCGGCGGCAGTGTTGGCTGAGCTTGTTCGCATCGGCCGGCGCGGTGTCGTCAGCTTTCCCAATTTCGGCCATTGGCGGGTGCGCGCCAGCCTGACGCTTGGCGGCCGCATGCCGGTGACGAAATCGCTGCCGGTCAGCTGGCATGAAACCGCCAATATCCATTTCTGCACGGTCGATGACTTTTGCGCGCTGGTGACCGATCTGCGATTGCAGATCGAAAGCGCCACCTATCTGTCGGGCGGCGAGCGGCGATCGCCGATCCTGCCCAATCTGCTGGCCGAACAGGCGGTTTTTGTGCTCGCCCGCCGACCCTGAGCCGCAATCGCCGGGAACATCCGTTCACACGATGCGTTTAAGCAGCCGCGCCGCAATATAATGGCGGCGGGGCAATGTGGGGAGCATTTTTGTGAAGCATCCAGCGCCGGGCGAGCTCGTGGCACATCTGCTTGAAAGCAATGGGTTGGCCGACGCCCTCGAAAGCGGGCGTTTCAAGCAATTTCTCGATCATCTGCCGATCGCGATCGCCGTTTCGGAACTGCCGCCGCCCGAGGTCATCACCTATGTGAATTTCGAGTTCGAAACCATGACCGGCCTCGCCGCCGCCGAGATCGAGGGGCAGAGCTGGGCGAAGCTGCCCGGAGTCGCCAGCCGCGAGGGAGACGAGACCCGCCTCGGCGATGCCGTGCGGGACGACAACGAATATATCGGATCGTTCACCGTGGAGCGTGCTGGCAAGTCGATCGAGCTCGATGCCTGGTCGAACACGATCGACGATGATGCCGGAACCGCGCGCTTTCGGTTGGTCGCGCTGGCGGCGGTGGCCGATGGTCGGCGGATTTCCAGCGAACAGAAGCAGAGCTTGCGCGACAAGGACACCCAGCTGCTCGAGCTCCAGCATCGCGTGAAGAACAATCTGCAGATGATCACCGCGCTGATCCGCATGGAGGCGCGCAACGCCCGCGACCAAGCCGAAGGCGAGCGCTTCCAACGCCTGCAGGGGCGCATCACCGCGCTTTCGCACCTCTACACACTGTTGTCGAACGAAGGCGTCGGTGCTGGTGTCGATCTCGGCATCTACATCAGCCAGGTGGCATCATCGGTCATCCAGGCGCATGCCGGCGAGGGCATCCGGCTCGAACTGAAGGTCGATACCTGGCCGGTGTCGATCAACGTCGCGATGCCGACCGGGCTGGTCGTCAACGAACTGCTGACCAATTCGCTCAAGCACGCCTTTGCCGGCCGACAGGGCGGCACGATCACGCTGACCAGCCTTGTCGATGACAGCGGCTGCCGCGTAACGATCGCCGATGATGGTATCGGTCTGCCCTCCGGCGCCACCTGGCCGAGTGCCGGCAAGCTGGGCGCGCTGATCGTCCAGTCGTTGCGGGTCAATGCCGGGGCGACGATCGATATTCATTCCACACCGGGCCAGGGTGTGCGGGCCGAAATCTTTTTCGCTCGGGCGGCCGCGGTGCCATAAGGGCGAGCGGGCAACGCCGGGGGGTGAAGTGGGCAACAGCGACAGCGCCGGCATGGACCCCGAACTCGTGCGCTTCCTGCGCGAGGAATTGGGGACAGTCCCGCCGGCGGGTGGCAGCTGGTCGTTCACAGGACCGCTGTGGTTGTGGCGCGGCACGGCCAAGGACGGCACGCCGACATCGACCGCCTGGCATTTCGTCACCATCGACGGTGCGGTTGCCGATGCGATCCGTGCGGCGTCGCCGGGACGCAGTGCCGCCTGGGGATCGGTTTATATCCGTGCCGCGGTCGGCAAGACCCGGTGGCAGACCTCGGTGTTCCCGAGCAAGGAGGTCAGCGGCTATCTGCTGCCGATCAAGGCCAGCGTGCGCAAGGCGGAACGGCTGGCCGAAGGCGACATCGTGGCGCTGACCATCGAGGTGTAGCGCTACATCGCCGGGGCCGTGACCTCGCCGGTTTCCACCCGCCCGACCATCACCGGCCGCAACCCGTCGCGCTTGCCGACGAGCACGACGTGATGGCGATCGGGCAGGGTTTCGACTTGCCAATCGAGCACGTCGAACATCGCTTCATCGAGGCGCAGTGCCAGCGGTTCACGCAACCAGCCGTGTGAGAGCGCGTGCCACGGCCGCCGGGCGCGGACCACCAGCACGGCCAGCCCTGCCGGCGCCAGCACACGCCACAGTTCACGCAGCATCAGCCGCGGCTGCACCAGCGGGCACGACCATAGCGCCTTGTCGAACAACGCTTCGGTGAAGGGCAGATGGTGCGGATCGGCACGGATGGTGCCGGGCTGGATATCGTCATCCATCGTGGCGACAAAGGCGACGCGTTCGAAATTTTCGCAATGCAGCGCGATGGCATCCGATGGGCGGCCGAGCACCATCAGCCGGCCATGCCGCCCGCCAGCGAGCAGACGGGCGAGCGGTGGGGAGTCAAGATGGACGGTTTGCGTCACGGATAGCGCCGGGCAACCGCCGTCACATCACCGGGTCGGCCGCTATCGTTCAACGCAGAGAGCGATGCCCATGCCGCCGCCGATGCACAGCGTCGCCAACCCGCGCTTCACATCACGCCGGATCATCTCGTGGATCAGCGTCGTCAGCACGCGGGCGCCCGACGCGCCGATCGGGTGGCCGATGGCGATGGCGCCGCCGTTGACGTTGACCTTGGTCGGATCGAGCCCGAGTTCCTGGCCGACCGCCAGCGCCTGCGCCGCAAAGGCTTCATTGGCTTCGATGAGGTCGAGATCGGCGACGCTCCAGCCGGCCTTTTCCAGCGCCTTCTTCGATGCCGGCACCGGCCCGATGCCCATGACGGCGGGGTCGACGCCCACCGAGGCCCAGCTGGCGATGCGCGCCAGCACGGGCGCGTTGCGGCGGCTGGCTTCCGCTTCGCTCATCACCACCAATGCAGCGGCACCGTCGTTGAGGCCGCTGGCATTGGCGGCGGTGACGCTACCATCCTTCTTGAAGGCGCCGCGCAGGCCCGAGACGCTGTCGATGGTCACGCCGTCGCGGATATATTCATCGGTATCGACCGTCACGTCGCCCTTGCGGCCCTTGATCGTCACCGGCGCAATCTGGCCCTTGAAATGCCCGGCGGCGCGCGCGGCGCTCGCCTTGTTCTGGCTGGCGACGGCGAATTCATCCTGCGCTGCGCGGCTGATCTGGTAGCGTTCCGCCACATTTTCGGCGGTGATGCCCATGTGATAGCCGTTGAAGGCATCCCACAGCCCATCCTTGATCATCGTGTCGACCAGCTCGATGGCGCCCATCTTGGTGCCGCCGCGCATCGACTGGGCATGGGTCGACAGGCTCATCGATTCCTGGCCGCCGGCGATCATGATGCGGGCATCGCCCGCCTGGATGGCCTGAGCGGCGAGTGCGACGGCGCGCAGCCCGGAGCCGCAAACCTGGTTGACGCCCCACGCCGGGCTTTCCTGCGCGATGCCGGCGAGCATGGCCGCCTGGCGTGCCGGGTTCTGGCCCTGGCCCGCCGTCAGCACCTGGCCGAGGATGACTTCGTCGATCTCGCCGGCGTCGACACCGGCATCGGCCATCGCCGCCATGATCGCTGCCTTGCCGAGTTCATGCGCCGGCACGCCGCCGAACGCCCCCATGAAACTGCCGACGGCGGTGCGGCGGGCGGCGGTAATAACGGTTCCGGTCATGGTCAGGCTCCCCGAAGGACGATGCGATTCGTTGCGCGCGAACGCTATAGGCAGGCGCAGCGAATTGCCAGCGTGACCCGATTATCCGGCGCCCCGCAGAAAATCGGCGAGCGGATCCCAGAGCAGTTGCGGCGCCCGCCCGCCGACCACCATGCCCACATGTCCCGCCGCAAGCGCCAGCGGCGTGCCGATGCCGAGCGTCGACAGCGCGGCGCCGGGTGGCACGATGCGGTCGCGCGTCGCGATGATGTCGAGGATCGGGATGCCCAGCGCCGCCGGGTCGATGCGCTGCCCGGCAATGCTCCAGGCGCCGCTCCCCGGCGCATCGTCGCGATAGAGCGTTTCGGCGAGCGTGCGCGCCGTGGTCAGCGACAGCGCCGCCCCGGTGTTCGACCAATCCTCCAGCGTGGCGAAGGCGGTTACATCGGCATCGGGTGCGCCTGACAGCCGGGCATATTTCGCCAGCACGCCGGCTTCGTCGAGTGCCCAGAAGGCCGGTTGCAACAGCTCGATCGGCAGCACGCCCAACTGCGTCGCCAATGGCTCGGTGCGCGCCCACCAGTCCGCCAGCCGCGGCCGGGCCTCGCCATAACCGGCAAAATGCCAGGGCGCCGCCAGCAGCGCCACGCGCTTCACCCGGTCACCCAGCAGCGCCGCCGCCGCCAGTGCCAGCGTGCCGCCCAGGCAATAGCCGGCGAGCGCTACAGGCTCCCCCAGCCCGGCGATCAGCGGTACCAGGCGGTCGGCAACCAGTGCCTCGATGCCGAGCGGCGCGGTTTCGCCCCAATCGACCGACACCGGCCGCAGCCCGCGCGCCGCGAGGCCGGCGAGCAGCGAATTGCCCGGCGCCAGGTCGAGGACATGCGCCGGGTTGATCAACGAGGGGATGACAACAACAATGGGGCCGCCGCCGCCCTGATCCTTCAGGCTGACGCCGCCGATGCGGGCGATTTCGGAATATGCGCGGCGAGGAGCGGCGGTCGGCGCGCCCTGATAGCGGCGCAGGCCCGCCAGCACTGCCCGCATCCGCGCCGGATCATCGGCGCAAAGCCTTGTCATCATGGCCAGAAACACCGGCAAGGGGTGCGGGCCGCGGCTACGTTGCGGTGCAACATGCATGTGTGTTATGTGCGGCGCTTCGTGAGTATCAGGATTTTCCATGGCCAACGCATCCACAACCGCTGCTAACGGCCAAAAGGCCGGCGCTGCTGACGGCCAGAAGGCCGGCGAATCGCCGGTGGTGATCAAGAAATACGCCAATCGGCGCCTCTATAACACCGAAAGCAGCAGCTATATCACGCTCGACCATCTGGCGACGATGACCCGCCAGGGCCGTGATTTTCAGGTTTTCGATGCGCGCAGCGGCGAAGACATCACCCGTTCGGTGCTCACCCAGATCGTTATGGAAGAAGAAGCCGGCGGCCAGACCATGCTGCCGGTACCGTTCCTGCGCCAGATAATCGCGATGTACGGCGATTCGATGCAGGGCATGGTGCCACATTATCTCGAAGCCTCGATGGCGGCATTTTCCGAAAACCAGACCAAGTTTCGCGATGCGGCGCTGAAGCCGTTCGAGCAACTCGCCAAGCAGAACCTCGCCTTGTTCCAGGCCGCTTCGGAAATGTTGGGCGGCACCGCCCTGGCCAAGGGGCGTCCCGCCGCGACCCCCGCTTCTACCCCGGCGCCTGCCGACAGCGAAGCCGAACTGGCAGCGTTGAAGGCGCAACTCGCCGCACTTCAGGCGCGGCTCGACGGGCTCGCCAAGGGCTGACCCCCGCGCCGCTGCGCCGCAGCGACGCAATTGAAGTCTTTACGACAATTCGAGCCGCAAGACGCTTGCTCGCCGGGCGGCGCATCGCTATGAGCCGCCCCGGGGAGTGGATGTCCGGTCCCGGGCATCCTGGACGGTCGCGCAGGGGTGCTTCGACCAGGAGGGTCGGGTGTTTCTGCTGCCGGCGGGTGGAGATTTGCGTAATGACTTCGAACGTTTCGACGCGCGATGCCGACGGAAACAGCAGCGCCGACACCATGACAGCTACCGACAATAACGAGATGACCGGGTCGGGAACCGAACGACTGCCCGAAGGCTATCGCCCGACGGTGGACGAAGAGTTCATGAACCCGCGGCAACTCGCCTATTTCCGCCGCAAGCTGCTCGATTGGAAGGATTCGATTCTGCAGGAAGCGGCCGGGACACTGGAAACGCTGAAGGCCGAGCCGATGCGGGAACCCGATGTCACCGATCGCGCCTCGAGCGAGACCGACTGGGGTATCGAACTGCGCACCCGCGATCGTCAGCGCAAGGTGATCAGCAAGATCGACGCAGCGCTGCGGCGGATTGAAACCGGTGACTATGGCTATTGCGAAGTCACCGGTGAGCCGATTTCGCTGCAACGGCTGGAAGCGCGGCCGATTGCGACGATGACGCTTGAGGCGCAGGAGCGCCACGAGCGGGATGAGAAGATTACTCGGGATGAGTGAAGCGCGGCCAAGCGTAGCGTAGCTGCGTGCGGAATCGCGCGAGCCCCGGCCAGCGGGGCGGCGTGGGCGTTCGCGCGTCGAACCCGTCTGACGTCGGCATGGGCTTTGCCTATGCTCTCTTCTCGCTCACCCCTCTCTCGGCTGCGTCGCCGCCGACCTCTGCCTCAGGGGGAGGGGTGGAAAGCCAGCAATCAAGCAAGCAAGGGCATGGGCAAAGCCCATGCTGATGTCAGACGAGTTCGGTTGACATGAGGGTCAACCGCCTCGCTGGCCGAGCTTGCGCGAGTCCGCGCGCAGCTTCGCTGCTCGCTGGCCGCGCTGCGCTAGTGCAACCGATCGATCTCTTCCTTCAGCTTCAGCTTTTCCCGCTTCAACTGCGCCAGCTTCGCCTGGTCCGGAAGCGGGCGGCGGGTTTCCGCGGTGACCGATTCATCGAGACGAGCGTGCCGGGCAGTCAGGCTGGCGCGGTGAGCATTGGCCATGGAAGTCTCCCTTTGGTGCCATTGGGGATAATGGCTGTGGCTGGGATTGGTGATGCTTTCACGAACGAGTGCGCTTGTCCATGGTTGCATTTTTATTGATGCTGCGACGATAAGTTGGTGTGCCGGGGCAGCGGCAGGGCCGAGATGTGGTAGGCCATCACGGTCGCCACGGGATGATTCGGCGGCCAGGGGAGCGGATGGCGTGGAAGAGACCGAAATCCGGACGCGAATCGAAATCGCTCGCCGCGATCATCGTGATCTCGATGCCGCCATCGAAGCGCTGCGCTTGATGCCCAATGTCGACATGATCCAGCTTCAGCGCTTCAAGAAGCGTAAGCTGCGGCTGCGCGACGAAATCGCCCTGCTCGAAGATATGCTGATCCCCGATATCATCGCCTGAGTCGCGGATTTTCGAACCGCCGCGCCTTGTGATAAACTGCCCCCAGCCAAAACGCGGACCAATCGTCATGACACGCGTCCTTGTTCCTCTCGCGCTGCTGCTCGCCGGTGCCGTCGCACCCGCGACATCGACTGGCGCAGCATCGGCGGCCGCGGTCATCGGTACCGGCTATGCCCGCAGCTGTTTTGATGCCGCGACCAAAAAGCGCTCGCTGCGCGAAGCCTTGCGACTCTGCGATTCGGCGTTGCTCGACGATGCCCTGGCGGCACGCGATCGCGCCGCGACCCTGGTCAACCGCGGCATCATCAACATGCAGGCGCGCAAGATCGACGCGGCGCTGGCGGATTATGACGCCGCGATCAAATTGTCTCCCGATACCGCCGAAGCCTGGATCAACAAGGGCATCGCCCTCGTGCAGATCGGCAATCGCGATGATGAAGCCGTCGCGCTGCTGACCGAAGGCATCGCGCGCAGTCCGCAGCAGCCGGCGGTGGCCTATTATTCGCGCGCCATTGCCTATGAAGGGCTGGGTCGGCCGCGCCAGGCGTATGAGGATTACAGCCGCGCGGCGCAGCTCGATCCCGAATGGACCCAGCCCGCCGAACAATTGCAGCGGTTCAAGGTGGTGCGCGGCAAGACGATGAGCGGTTGAAAAAAGGGCCTCCGCCGCGTAACGAAGGCCCCCTTTTCGGTTGCCGCGCTTATTCCGCAGCGAGGCGGGATTCGACCATTTCGGCCGCTGCCAGCGCCGGGCCGATGACGACCTTGCGCGGCTTCTTGTGCTCGGGGATTTCGCGCACCAGCTCGATATGGAGCAGGCCGTTGGCATAGCTGGCGCCGGTCACCTTGATGGTGTCGGCAAGCTGGAAACGCCGCTCGAAGGCGCGCTTGGCGATGCCGCGATGCAGATAGACGCGGGCGTCGCCTTCGGCTTCGGGCAGCGCCGCGCCGGTGACGATCAGCGTGTTTTCCTGCACCGTCAGGTCCAGCTCATTCTCGGCAAAGCCGGCGACCGCCATGGCGATGCGATACGCGCCATCACCAAGCTTTTCAATGTTGTAGGGCGGGTAAGCGCTGTCACCGCCATCGACCCGGCCGGCAAATTCCACCAGGCGGTTGAGGTTTTCATAGCCGATCGACGAGCGCAGCAGCGGAGAGATGTCAAAAGCACGCATGGGGCATGTCCTTTCAAAAAGCGTATTGCCACAATATCCCCGCCCGATGGGCCGGGGGCGTCGACGCCCCGGTTGGCAACGCCGACGCCGCAGAGATGGCGCGCGTTTTCGGGCTTTCAAGAGGGGCTGGGCAGTGCCCGTGCGGCTGTGGCACAACGCTGCCATGAAGTCCGAGCAGCGCCGCGCCGTGGAGGCCCTGTATCGCGAGGCGGTGACGCTCGCCGATGCGGCGCGCACCTGGTTCGATGGGCCAGGGGTACGCTGGCGGGCGACGCTCGATGTTGCCGATCAGGCGCTGGTGGCGACCGAAAGCCTGGCGACAACAGCGCGGTTGCTGGCGATCATCGCCTGGGCGCTCGATCCGCGACACGCGACGGCGATGCCGCCTTTCGTGCGCCGCGACGCCGACACACCAGTGGCCGCGCCGCTTGTCGGCAAGCCGGGTGGCGAGATTGCCGCAGCGGCTCGGCGCTTGACGGCGCGCGCCGTAGCGTTGACATCTGCGGTTGATCCAACCCCGCCGCCGGCGGCCAATTTGTGGCGTCTTGCATGAACCCTTTTCACCTTGCGATACCGGTTGACGATCTTGCCACCGCCCGGCATTTTTATGGCAGCGTGCTCGGTTGCCCCGAAGGACGGTCTTCACCGATCTGGATCGATTTCGATTTTTATGGCCACCAGTTGGTCGTTCACCAGGCGCCGCGCAGCGCGATCACCCGCAACCCGGTTGATGGCGATGCGGTGCCGGTGCCGCATTTCGGGCTCGTGCTCGATTGGCCTACGTGGGAAGCGCTCGGCGCCCGGATCGCCGCTGCCGGGGTCGCGTTCGAACTGCCGCCGCATGTACGCTTTGCCGGCAAGCCGGGTGAGCAGGGGACTTTCTTCCTGTTCGATCCGGCCGGTAATGCGCTGGAATTCAAGGCGATGCGTAACCCGGAAAATCTGTTCGCGGTTTAACGCCCTGAACAAGAAAGAGCCTCCGGCAGCTGGGGCCTCAGGCCCCAGACCCCGTTTTGGGTGATGGCGCTCTTGGCAATCGGGGTCTGGGGCCCGCGGCCCCAGCCGCCGGAGGCTCTTTTGCTTACCCCAGCGCCCGCACCAACTGCCGCACCACCGCAATCCATGGCGCATCGAGGACGATCTGGCGGGCGCCGGGGGTGGCGGGCAGGATCTGGACCCGCCCGGCTTCGGTGGCGACGAGGCGCCCGAAGACAAAGCCGCCGGCGGCGCGCGGGGTGAGCACGTCGCGGTTGATGGCGCGGCCGAAATCATCTGGCCCCAGCCGTTCGGCCCAGAGCGCATCGCCGGCGCGGTAATCGCCATGCGCGACGTCGACCATGATTCCGACCATGGCGGGCGAGGGGGCCGGCGGCAGCAGGGTCATCGGCTTGCGCGGTGCGGCAACGCCATCACCACCGATGATCGCTGCCACGGCGAGGTCACTGCGATCGGGCAGGGTAACCAGATCGGCGGCTTCCACGCCGATTGCAGCGGCAATGCGGTTCAGCCAGTCGACCGAGACGGTGCGTACCCCGGTTTCGAGGCGGCCAATGGTCTGCGCTGTCGTCGGCGGACGGCACGCGAGCGCGACATCGAGCAAGGTCATGCCCTTCGCCTTGCGGGCTTCCCGGATACGCGTCAACATCGGCTATTCCCATTTCCATGAACCTTAATGGTTATTCCTGTCCTACAGTATCGCCTCTATGGCAAGCAAAAATTGTCCCGCCGAATCACAGGAGCGAACCATGAAGGCACATTCGAATCACGAACCCGATATTGCGGCGGAACCGATGAACCGACTGCTGGCCACGCGGCAGCTTAGCCCCTCCGATGCGATCGACCGGGTTTCCGTCACGGTCAATCTCGCCGAATCGCCGCTCGCCTGGTTGGTGCGGCGCGGCATGGTTTCGGCGCGGCAGTTCGAGGCCAGCGAACGCCTGCGCGGTGATTTCATGCGCGCCGGCCAGGCGCCGCGGGTGACGATGCGCTGGGACCCGGCGCCGGGTGGTCGCAGCGCCGGTGGCGGCATGGACCCGACGACGTCGCAACTGAGCGCTCGCCAGCGTTTCGATGCAGCGGTGACCGCCGTTGGCCCGGGGCTTAGCGACGTTCTGTGGCGGGTCGTCTGCCTGGGGGAAGGGCTGGAGACCGCCGAACGCGCGCTGAAATGGCCGAATCGCTCGGGAAAACTTGTGCTGCTGCTGGCACTCGACCGCCTCGTCACGCATTATCATCTGGACTGACTCGCCCCTGAAGGATTTGCCATGCGCCTGCGCCCCGTGTTTTCGCTGCTTGCCCTGCCGCTGCTGTTCGCCTGTGCCAATTCGGCGGGAACGTCGATGGGCAAAACCCGCGCGGCGCCGCCAGCGGCGATCATCGGTACCAGCCTGATCGGCAGCAACGGCCAGATTGTCGGCAACGCCGTGCTGACCCAGGAGGCAGAGGGTACCCGCATCGCGTTGACGGTTACCGGCATCCCCATCGGCACCCATGCCGTTCACCTCCACACCACCGGCCGCTGCGACACCCCGGCGTTCACCAGCGCCGGCGGGCATTTCAACCCGGCGATGAAGCAGCACGGCAATCTCAACCCGATGGGCGATCACGCCGGGGACCTGCCCAACCTGGTCGTCGGTGATGATCATCGCGGCACGCTCGATTTCGTGCGGCCCGGCCTGCGGATCCTCGACGGCGCGACACCGTTGCTCGATGCCGATGGCGCCGCCTTGATGGTCCATGCCGGACCCGATGATTTCGCCAGCGATCCGGCAGGCAATGCCGGTGGCCGCATCGCTTGCGGCGTCGTGGCGCGAACGCCCGCAAAGCCCTGATATAAAGGGAGATAATGGGGCGATCGACGGGGATTGAACCCGCAACCTCCGGTACCACAAACCGGCGCTCTAACCAATTGAGCTACGATCGCCACGGCATCGGCCTGCACCGATGCGAGGCGACGCAGATAGAGGACGATGCGCCCGGGCGCAAGCGTTGCTGTGGCGACCCGGCGCTTTCAGGCTTTCCTTGGACCATTTGTTGCATTATTGCGCCTTGGCGTAATAAATTTATCCAATCAATTCAGCCCGAGGTGCGCGATGATCTTCGATGCCGGCGATTTCGACGCCCATGAGGCGGTGCATTTCGCCCATGATGCCGCCACTGGGCTGACCGCGGTGATCGCGGTGCATTCGACCCACCTCGGCCCTGCCGCCGGGGGTTGCCGCTGGTGGGCCTATGCCGATGATCGCGCCGCGATGACCGATGCGCTGCGCCTGTCGCGCGGCATGAGCTACAAGAATGCCATGGCCGGGCTGCCGATGGGCGGCGGCAAGGGCGTCATCATGAAGCTGGACAGCGCGCCGAAAACCGAGGCGCTGCTCGAAGCTTTTGGCGATATCGTCGAGGGGCTGAATGGCCGCTACGTCACCGCCGAAGATGTCGGCATGAGCGACCATGACATGACGGTCATCGCGCGCCGCACGCGCCACGTGTCGGGCCTGCCGGTCAGCGGTGGCGCGGTCGGCGGCAACCCCGGGCCGTGGACGGCCGAAGGCGTGTTCGTCGGCATGCGCGCCGCCGTGGCGCACAAGCTGGGGCGCCATGATTTCAAGGGTGTCCACGTCGCCATCCAGGGCCTTGGCAGCGTTGGCGGCGCCTTGGCCGAAAAGCTGGCGGTGGCCGGCGCTGTGCTGACGCTCGCCGATATCGACGAGGCGCGGGCGCGCGGGTTTGCGGCGCGGCTGGGCGCGCGGGCGGTGCCGGTCGCCGCGATTGCGCGGGTGTCGGCCGATGTGTTCAGCCCCAATGCGCTCGGTGCCGGGCTCGATGCGGCAACAATCGCCGGGCTCGATGTCGCGATCGTGGCGGGGGCGGCGAACAACCAGTTGGCAACGCCCGATGATGGCGCGCGGCTGGCGGCGCGCGGTATCCTCTATGCGCCCGACTATGTCATCAACGCGGGCGGCATCATCAATGTCGTCGCCGAATATCTCGGGCAGGGCGACGTGCCGGCGGTAGCACGGGCGATCGCGCTGATCGAAGGGCGGCTGGCGGATATCTTTGCCGAGGCGGGTCGTAGCGGGCTGGCGACCGATGCCGTGGCGGACGCGATGGCGCGGCGGTTAATCGGGCGGTAACTGCGCTTGTTGGCAAGGCGTCGCGGCAAAGCCGCGCCGTAACGTCGGACGGGTTCGGCGGACTTCAGGTCCGCTACCCCGCCGTCCGAGCTTGCGCGAGTCCGCGCGCAGCTGCGCTGCTCGCTGGCCGCGCTGCGCTAGTAATCCCTTTTCCACTGCAAGTTCGCGCTCGTTCCGCCGAGCGTCTGCACCGTCGACAGGATCGACAGCGACCGCGTCAGCGACACTTCGATATTGGTCGCGGTATAGCCCTGGGCATCGGTCGCCAGCTCCACATAGACATTGCGGCCGATATATTGCCCGGCCGCAAGCGCGGTCTTGCGGCCGGTGGCCTGGTCGGCCGGCAGGATGCGCAGCCGGTCGATGCCGAGCCCCTTGCGCACCGAATTGATCGGGTTGAAGCCGCCGCCGTTGCCGCGCAGCGACGCCAGTGCCCCGGCGAGCTGCACGGCTTCGGGCGCCGACAGATTGGTCACCGAATCGCCGAACAGCACGCGGCTGAGCACTTCATCCTCGGGCAGTGCCGGCACCGAGCTGAACTTGATCTCGGGGCGTTGCGCGGTGCCGTCGATATCGAGCTGCGCGGTAAAACCGTTTGCCGAACTGGTCGCGGCGATATCGATGCGCGGATCGGGCGGATAGACCCCCTGGAAGCGCACATCGCCCTTGGTCAGGCTGAAGCGCTTGCCGGCGAAATCATAATCGCCGCGCACCAGTTCGACCCGGCCGGTGACTTCCGGGGTGGTGGCACCGCCCTTGATTTTCAGATCGGCGCGCCATTCAGCCTCCACGCCCATGCCCGACAGGAACAGCCGCCGGTCGCTCTTGACGCCCAGGTTGAGCAGCCAGCGCGTCGGCGGTGCGTAGGTGACGACGCGGCGGCCAAGCACCTTGGTGTTCTTTTCGGTCACATATAGCGTCGGCACGGTGACGGTGTTCGAGCGGCCGATGTTGTAGACGGCGCGATCGATGACGAGGTTACCCGAAAAAACGCCGCCATATTCGTCGGTGGCGATCCGCACATTGCCGCTGGCGCTGCCGGCGAAATCGTCGCGGTTGACCAATTTGGCGTTCTTTAGTTGCAGGCGGATATCCATCGGGAAGGCACGTTCGGCCGACAGGTCGATACCGCCGCTGCCGGTGATGCTGCCATCATTGCCGACCCGCCCCGAAAAGCGCGTCAGGTCGAGGCGGGAATTGGTGAAGCGGCTGGCAAGCGAGACCTGGTCGATGACGGCACCGAGCGCCGTGCTTTCAAGCCGCGCGCCTTCGCTGCGCAACGTGCCGGCGAGTTTGGGGTCGCCGACATCGCCGGTGATATCGGCGATGATCGACACGGGGCCGCGCACATCGATCGCTTCGACTCCCGACAGCCCCCACAGCGCCTGCGCCGGGCCGTTGTAGCGCAATTGCGCCAGGATCGGGCTGGCGAAAATACGGTCCTTCAACGGCGTGTCGCCCGCCGCCACCGGGCCGATTCGCGCCTGCGCCCGGCCCTCCACCTTGCCGCCGCGCACGATGACGGCGCGGGCGATGGCACCGGCCGCCGACAATTCGGCGTTTAGCCCGACATCGATCGGCAGCGATGCCGAGGCGATGCCGGCGCGCGACAGATTGTTGAGTTTCAGGCTGGCGGTACCGGTCGGCACGTTGCCGGGTGACAGCGCCATGTCGATGGTGCCCGATACCCGGCCGCTGACATCGAGTGCTGGCCAGGCGACGGTGAGCAGCGCCAGCGACACCTTGTCGAAACGCGCCCGCAGCGCGCTGCGATCCCCGAAGGCGCCCGAGACTTCGGCGCTGCCATCGGGGGTGACGATGCTGACCGGCGCCAGTTGCCAGCCAGTGTCGGCGCGGGTCAGGCGGATCGGCCCGCTGAGCGTGATCGCCTTGCGATCGAGCGTGCCCGAGCCGGTGATGGTGACGCTGTCGGGGTCGAAATCGGCGCTGGCCGTCAGGCTGAAGGGCAGGGTGGTGGTGCCGCGCGCGCTGCCGCTGGCGCTGCCGCGGCCATCGGCATAGCGGATGCTGCCCTTGGCATTGTCGATGCGCAGGCCGTCGCGCTCGATGCCGGTAAAATCGAAATTGCCGGTGATGCCGGGGCTGCCGGTCTGTTTGCGATTGGGGATCAGCGCGACGAGGGACAGGCTGCCACTGTCGATGCTGACCGGGGTTGCCAGCGCCAGCTGGGCATTCTGCGCCGTGGCGTTGACATCGGCACGCTGCACGGCGCCGGCGGCTGATAACAGCGCCGCGCCGGTGAAGCCCGGGCCGGCAAAGCCGATGCGCCCGGCAAAGGGCCCGGCGGCGGTCTGCACGATCCGGCCGCTGCCGTTGATGCCGGCGATGCTGGCGCTGGCGATTTCGATGGCGATGGGGTCGGTGGCGGTGTTGATCAGCCCCATGCCGGTGACGGCGCCATAGTCCGACCCGCCGAGCGCGGTGAAGCGCCAGCCCCCCGGCGCCGGGGCGACATGCGCCGCGACGCGAACCAGCCCGATGCCGAAGCCGGGTTTGGCGAGGATGACATCGACAACCGGGGCATCGATCGGCCCGGTGAGTTGCAGCGACAGCGGGCCGTAATCGCGCGACGTGCCGCTGCCGCTGGCGGTGATGATGCCGAAGGGCGTGCGGCTGCCGTTGGCGGTCAGGGTTATGCCCGGTGCGGTGATGCGGGTGTTGCGGAAAATCAGCGACAGGTCGGGTGCGACATCGAAATCGGCAGTGATGGCGGGCAGGCCATCGGCAATGCTGGCGAAAAAGCCGTTGTCGAGCCTTGTGACCTTGATCGCGGTGCGCCCGATGACCCGCGCCGCATCGCCCGCCGGGGTGACGCGCACAGCGGCAGTGATGTCGGCAAGCCCGAGCCCGGCGATGGCATAGCGCGGCAGGGCGGCCTTGGCGGTGACGACATAATCGGCGTTGGCGAAGGTCACGACGGCGTTTGCCGTGCCCGACAGCCGATCGCTGCGGAAGCGCAAGCCGTTGCCGACCAATCGGCCATTGGCGATGACCAGCGGGCCATCGATGCGGACGCCGGTGAGCAGCGGATCGCCATAATCGCCGGTGCCGGTCAACCGCCGCGCCGTCAGGCTGACGGGGATGGTCAGCGGCAGGTCGCCGGCGCGGACAATGCCGGCAGCGCGCACATCGCTGGCGACGCGGGTGCCGAAACTGGCGGTCGCGGCGGTCAGGCGATAATCGACCAGCGGCGCGGCAAAGGTGCCGACGACCTGCGCGACCAGCCGCACGTCGCGGCCGCGCACCCGGGGATGGAGCGCCGACGCATCGAGCAGCCGGGCTTCGAGCGAGAGGTTGCGGATGCTTTCATCGCCGAAATCGACCCCGCCGCGGGCGTTGAGCGTCAGCGCCCGGCTCGCCAGCGCCGCGGTGACAGTGGCGCGGCCATCGCGGACGAGCGCATTGGCATCGATGCGCAAGAGCGGCCCGCTCAGGCGGGCAGTGAGGCCCGACGTCAGCCGCGCCGGCGCCGCCGTGCCATGCACGCCGAAATCGCCGGTGCGCGCCGAAATCGCCAGGTCGGCGAGCGGCGTGCCCGCCAACGTCGCCGCCAGCTTGCCCTGCCAGGTTTTCCAGCTGCCATCGCCGTCAAGGCTGATGTCGATCGGCTGGGCAATGCCGAGCAGCCCGGTGATGGCGCCACCGGCGGGTGCGGTGACTTGCGCCGCCATGTCGAATCGGTCGCGATCGGGTTCGGCATCGAGCTTGAGGCGGATGACATCGCCGCTGCCTTTCAGGCTGCCATCGCCGAGAGTGAGGGCCACGAGATCGAGCTTGGCGCGCCCCGCCTGGATATCGGCGCTGCCGCCCAGCCCGAGCACATGGCGCCGGCCGGCAACCGGGGCTTCGAGGATCAACCGGTCGATTTTCAGCCGGGCAATGTCGAAATCGAAATCGGGCAGGATGCGATCATCCTGGGTCGGCAGCAGTTGCGGCCGACGCAGCACGCGCACGACCGGCGCCAGCAGATATTTGGCGGTCAGGCGCTTCTGGACCAGATCGAGCGGCCGCCAATCGATCGACAGTTTCGGGATTTCGACGAACACCCCCTTGGGATCGCCGATGCGGATGTCGTGGATGACCGCCTGTCCGAAGATCGAGCCATCGATGCGCCCGGCCTCCACCGTCATCCCCGAATTCAGTTTGTAGCCGGGCAATTGCCGCACGATGAAGGCACGGCCATTTTCGGTGTCGAGCCAGCGCACCCCGCCATAGGCGATGATCGCCAGCAACAGCACGCCGAGCAGCACCGCCGTCAGCACCCGCGCGACACCGCGGCCGCTGGCCATGCCCGACAGGCGCGAAGGAGGCGCGTCGGCCATCGTCAGAACGCCTGGCCGATGGAAACATAGAAGGCGACGCGCGGATCACCCGGCGATCGCGTGATCGGGGTCGCGACATCGATGCGTACCGGGCCGAAGCTGGTGAAATAGCGCAGGCCGACTCCGGCGCCGATCTTGAGATCGGTGAACTTGGGCAGCGACGAGGCATAGACCTGCCCGGCATCGACAAAGGCAACCAGCCCGACATCATTGCCGAACAAATTGGTGCGATAGCGGACTTCGGCAGCAGCCTCGGTCAGGCTGTTGCCGCCGGTGGGGGAGCCATCGACATCCTTGGGCCCGACGCCCTGGAAATCGAAGCCCCGCACCGAGCCGCCGCCGCCGGCATAGAAGCGCCGATCAGGCGCGATGCGGCCGCGGTTGGCGCCGGCGATCGCGCCGAAATGCAGCCGCCCGGCCAGGACGATATTGCCGAACGGGCGATAGGCGGTCGCTTCCAGTTGCGCCTTGACGTAGTTGAAATTGGTGCCGCTGCGCAGGGTGAATTCGGGCGAGATGCGGCTGGTCAGCCGGAAGCCGCGCGACGGGTTGAGCAAATCGTCGGACTGGTCCCAGGTGACGTTGCTGGGCAAGGCAAAGATGAAATAGGTGTTGTTAGGATCATTGGGCGCCGACCGGTCGCGCTGGCGGGTGACCAGCGCTTCGGCGCCGATCGAATAGGTCCAGGGCTTTTGCCAGATGATGTTGGATTCGCGTGCCAGCGCCCCGCCGATGCCGAAGGTGGTGGCATCAAAGGCGTTCTGTTGTTCGGCCGAAAGACCGACGCGTGCCGATAATATCTGGTCGCGTTTCTTGAAATTGCGGCGCTGGAATTCGGCAATCAGCACCTGTTCGCGTTCGGCGGCGACACCGCGCACGGTAAAGCCGCCTTCGGGCTTGAACAGGTTGCGATGGGTCCAGCTCGCTTCGGCGCGCAGGCCCTGGCCGGTTGAATAACCGCCCTTGGCCGAAATCGTGCGCACCGGCGCACTTTCGGCGGTAATCAGCAAATCGACGCTCTGGACGCCGTCTGCGCCGGGCGTGCCGGCGGCGACCGGCTTGATCGCGACGCTGCCGAACAGCCCGGTCTGGATCAGCGCGCGGCGCAGATCGTCGCGCCCGGCCTCGGTGTAGCGATCGCCGGGTTTGAAGCGCGCCAGTGTCGCGACATGGGCATCCGACAGGCCCTGGGTTTCGCCGGCGATATGGATGGTGCCGTGGATGCCGCGCGCGCCGAGATCGATCGTCTGCAGCAGCGAGGCGGTGCGGGTGGCGTGATCGACGACGATGTCGGGTTTGCCGACGACGGGGAAGGGGTAGCCGGCATCGGCGAGCGCGATGAGCAGCGCATCCTGCGCCGCATTGACCCGCGTTGCATCGATTGCATCGCCGGCCTTGACGCCGAGCAGCGGCAGCACGATCGCCGAAGGATCGGGCATCGAGGCGGCATCCGGCGCAACGACACTGATCGAATCGAAATGATAGAGCGGGCCGGGGTCGACCGCGAGACTGACGCGCACCGGCGTATCGGCGGCGTCGGCGCCGGTGACCGCGATCTGGGTCGTGCCGCCGTAATAACCGATCGAGCGCAGCAACTGGTCGACCAGATCGCGATCTTCCGCCGTGCGCCGGTTGATCTGGGCCAGGTTCGAAACATCGCCGCGCTTGGTCCACAGCGACGACAGGGCGCGGAATTCATCGTCGAGCCCCAGCACCGCCAGGCCCTTGATTTCGACCGTGTAGCGCACGTCGCCGGCGGCGACGACGGGTTCGCCATCGCTGGTCGATTCGATCGTGGGCCAGGGCACATTGCCGGGCAGCGGCGCGAAATCCTCCAGCCGGGGTTCACCTGTCGGCAACGGGCCTTCGGGCGGATCGGCGACCGGTATCGGCACGGCGGCGGCAGGGACCTGTTGTGCGGCCGCGGTGCCGGCCAGCACGGCCGTGCCCATAAGCAGCGCGGCAAGCCGCAGCAGGCGACCGGGCAACCGGTGCGAAGGCACAGATGATAACACCGGCAATCTCTAGACGCTTGCAGCGCTGCCGCAAAGCCGCAGTGGCAGTAACGGGGGTTGGCGCGCCCCCCGCCATCGTGCCAAAGCAACGCCATGGCGAACAACCCACCCTCGATCCCCGATGCCCCCGCAAAACCGCCGCGTCGCGGTGGCGGCTGCCTGATTGCCGCCGGCGTAGTGATCGGCCCGATCATCGGCGTGATGTTCGGCGAAACTTCGATCGGGCTCATCGCCGGGCTGGGGCTCGGTATCGTGGCGGCCGTCGTGCTGGCTGTGCTCGACGCCCGGCGTTGAGCCTCAGTTCAATCGCCGCCCGACCCAGACTACCCGACCGATGACGGTTACCGCCGCCGGGTCGCAATCGTCCCAGCTCGGATAGGCGTCATTGTCGCTGCGGATCGTCAGCCGCCGGGTTGCCGGGTTCACCGACAGGCGCTTGACCAGCAACGCATCGTCGGTGCGCAGCACATAGATACCATCGCGCAGCCGATCGCGATCATCGGCATCGACGAGGATCTGGTCACCGTCGGCGAGGGTCGGCAACATCGAATCGCCCTCCACCCCGATCACCGACAATGCCTCGGGGCGGCCGCTGGCGACATCGCGGACCCAGTGCGATTGGAACGCCAGCGCGGCGAGCGGGGTTTCCGGCCCGGCTTCGCGGCCGCTGCCCGCCGAGGCACCGACGTCGAGCTGCGGAATCAGGACATAATCACCCTGGCTGCGGACAAGGCCCGGGCGCGCGACGACGCTGCCGCTGTCGGGGCCACCGAGCAGGCGTTCGGCAATCCCGAAATGTTCGGCAAGCAGGCGCCGGTCGTCCTCCGACAGGCGCCGGGGCACGCCGCGCTTGATGAATTGCTGGATATAGGTCGGGTTTCGGCCGAGCCGCCGCGACAGCGAGGCATAATCCTCGCCGCGAGTCGCGATCAGCTCGTCCAGCCGCTTGCGGATGGAAATGCTGTCCATATGTCGCGGTACCTCCTCTCCTGGCCCGCTTGCTGCGCACCATAGCATAGTTTTTTACCTAGACTAGTAGGATTTCCGAGCGGATAAATCGTTAAACCAGCCGAATCGGTTGTGATGCGCCGACGTGAGGGAGACAGAATGATGAGCCTGCTGTTCAAGATCGAGCGGCATCTGCGCCGCAGCGGGGTGTCGCCCTCGCGCTTCGGTCGCGAGGTTGCCGGTGATCCGCGCTTTGTCTTCGATCTGCGGCGCGGACGCGAGCCGCGCGCCGAGATGCGGGCGCGTGTGCTGGATTTCATCAAGGATAGCGAAAACGCGGGGACGGGCTCGCGGTTGCTCCCCAGCATCGCTTCAGCCGTCACGCCGGCACAGGGAGTCGCCTGATGCGCACTCAATGCAACCATGTTCATGCCGCAGTCCTGCGGGCAGTCGCCGTCATCGCCGGCAGTGATCCTGTTGATAGGCAAAAACCTGTTTTGATCGTCGAAGCGACTTGCAGCGAGGATTGGGCCAGCGTCACCTTCGTCGGCGCCACGCACACCATCGACGTGCGCCTGGAAGGTACTGCCGAGGCCGTTACGACCGCTTGTGCACGGCTGGTGGCGCAGATCGCCGACCACGACATCCCGGTTGCGGGGCAGATCGTTGCGGACATTGCCATTGCCCTGACTTCGCTTGAAACACATTCCAGCAATATCGTTGCTCAATCGTTAACAGTCAATTTGTTAACTATTAAGGATTGATGGCGATGCCGTTGGGCAGGGTCGCGCTGCCGTTCCAGCGCCATCTTGTCACAGGGTGGCAAAAAGTTGAGCCGTGCTCGAATTTCGCTTGCGCCCGGCCAGCTAGTCTCTAAGCAATGTGAGTCTCGGTCAAATTGGGGGATCAGGCGCGTGCATCTGCGGTTCAAGCCTCCGGCGACCTGGGCGTACCTGTCGGTCCTGCCGGTACTGCTTGCCGCCTGTTCCGCCGATACCCCGCCCGCTGTCGATCCCGCGCCGGCCCCCATCGCCATTGCCCCGGCTGTATCGGCGGGCGGCGATGCGTCGTTGCTGATCAGCGGTACCGTCCGCCTGAAGCGCGAAACCGCTTTGGGCTTCAATGCCGCCGGCCGTATCGCCGCCATCACCGTGCGCGAAGGCGATCGTGTCGCCAGCGGCCAGATCCTCGCCCGGCTCGATCCGACCAGCCTGTCGGCCGCGGCGAATTCGGCGCGTGCCGAAGCCGATCGTGCCCGTGCCGATTATCGCCGCTTGTCGGGCCTGTTTGCCAAGGGCTGGGTGACCGCGCCGCGGGTCGAAACGGCGCGCGCCACCGCGGCTGCTGCCGATGCGCGCGTCCAGCAGGCGGGATTCGATGTCGGCCTCGCCACCATCCGCGCACCATCGGCCGGCGTTATCCTGCGCCGCCCCGCCGAACCCGGGCAGATTGCCAGTCCGGGCCAGACCATCCTGATCCTTGGTGAAGCAGCCTCGGGGTATGTGTTGCAATTGCCGGTGTCCGATGCCGATCTTGGCCGCATCAGCCGCGGCCAGCCCGCCGAAGTCACCATCCCGGCGCTGGGCAACCAGGCCTTCGCCGCCAGTATTTCCGAAGTCGGCGCGCGCGGTGATGCTGGCACCGGCACCTTTCGCGTCGAACTGGCGCTGCCGGCGCGGCCCGACCTGCGTTCGGGCCTGATCGGTTCGGCGCGGCTGCGGCTGGCCCCGACGGCGACCAGCGGCGGGGTTGCCGTGCCGGCCACCGCTGTTTTTGGCGCGCGCGCCGATGAAGGCTTTGTCTATGTGTTCGATCGCGCCCAATCGGTCGTCCGGCTGCGCCCGGTCGGCGTCGGCCCGATCAGTGACAGCGCCATCACCATCACCACGGGCCTGCGCGCCGGCGAACAGGTTGTGACATCGGGAGCCGAACGGCTGCGCGATGGCATGAAGGTCACCTTGCCCGTCGGGCGTCGTTAAGCCGATGGGTTTCATCGATTTTGCCGTTCGCCGCTGGCAGATCACGCTCGTCGCCTTTTCGCTGCTGTTCGCGATCGGCCTGTCGGCATTCCTGACCATCCCGCGCTCGGTCGATCCGCATTTCCCGTCGCCGTTCATCAATGTCATCGCCACCGTGCCCGGCGCCGAGCCGTCCGACATGGAAACCACCGTCGCCAAGCCGATCGAGGATGTCATCCAGGGGCTCGACGGCATCGTCCGCGTGCAATCACGCTCGACCGATTCGACCGCGGTGATCACCGCCGAATTCAGCTGGAGCGGCGATCCCGAAAAGAATTACGACGAAGTCGTGCGCGAGGTGAACGCCATCCGTTCGACGCTACCTTCGGCACTGACCCGGCTCGAATTCCAAAAAACCCGCACCACCGAAGCCGCGGTCATCCAGTTCGCGCTGGTCAGCGACACGGCCTCGTATCGCCGGCTCGAAAAATACGCCAAGGACCTGCGCGAACGCTTGAACCGCGTCTCGGGCGTGCGCAACAGCCGCGCCTGGGCAATCCCCACCCCCGAAGTCCGAGTTGCCATCGACAGCGGCCGGCTGGCGCAACTCGGGTTGCCGGTGACTGCCATCACCGATGCCTTGCGCCAGGGATCGACCGACTTGCCGCCCGGCGCCGTGCACAGCGGTGACCAGCGGCTCAACGTGCAGGCCGGCGGCGCGTTTCGCAGCGTCGATGAAGTCGCCGACGAACCGGTGCGCGCCGCCAATGGCAATGTCGTGCGCGTCCGCGATGTTGCACAGGTCGGCTGGAATTACGAGGAGCAGCCGCACCTGGCGCGCTTCAACGGCAAACGCGCGGTGTGGGTGACGCTGACGCAAAAAGACGGTCTCAACGTCCTCGATATCCGCAACGGCGCCATCAAGGCGGCGGAAGATTACAAGAAGCTGCTGCCTCCCGATGTGAAGCTGGAGGTCGGCTTCGACCAGTCGTTCGATATCGCGAGGAAGCTCGACCAGTTGGGCCGCGATTTCGCCATTGCCCTGGGTCTGGTGCTGATCACGCTGTTGCCGCTCGGCTGGCGGGCGTCGATCGTCGTCATGGTGTCGGTGCCGCTCAGCCTGATGATGGGAGTGGCGATCCTCGCCTTTACCGGCTTTACGCTCAACCAGCTGGCGATTTCGGGCTTCATCATTGCGCTGGGGCTGCTCGTCGACGATTCGATCGTCGTTACCGAAAACATCGCGAGACACCTGCGCGAGGGCGATGACCGCACCACCGCGGCGCTGTCGGGCACGCGGGAGATTGCCGTGGCGGTCATCGGCTGCACCTTCGTGCTGTTGTTCGCCTTCCTGCCGCTGGCGTTCCTGCCCGAAGGCGCCGGCAAGTTCACCCGATCGCTGCCGGTAGCAGTGCTCGGCACGGTCGCGGCGTCGCTGCTCGTCTCGCTGACCATCGTGCCGTTCCTCGCCAGCCGCATCCTGCCGCGAAATGAACCCGAGCATGGCAACCGCTTCCTGCAGATCATCCAGAACGGCATCCAGCGCTTCTATGCGCCGGTGCTGCACTGGTCGCTGACCAACCCGTGGAAGGCGATGGCGGCGGCCACGCTGCTGATCATTTCGGGGCTGGGCCTGGTGCCGTTCATCGGGTCGAGCCTGTTTCCGCCCGCCGATGCGAGCTATTTCCTCGTCACGGTCACGGCGCCCGAAGGCACGGCGATGACCCAGACCGACCGCGCCGTCGCCTTTGTCGAAAAGGCCGCGCAGGGCGAGCCCGATGTCGAGAATGTGCTCGCCAATGTCGGGCGCGGCAATCCGCAGATTTTCTACAACCAGCGCAGTTTCGACCAGCGCAGCAATCTTGGTGAAGTGCTGGTGGTGCTGAAGGAATGGCACCCGACGCGCGGCCCGGCGCTGGTCGACCGGCTGCGGACGCGCTTTGCCGGCAATCCCGATGCGCAATTCGTGTTGAAGGTCTTCCAGAATGGCCCGCCGGTCGATGCGCCGATCCTCGTCAAGGTCGTCGGCCCCGATCTCGATATGTTGAAGCGGCTCGCCGCCGAGGTCGAAGCGGTGATGCGCAGAACGCCGGGCACGCGCGATGTCGTCAACCCGGTGGCGGTCGATACGCCGCGGCTCGACCTGGGGCTCGATGCCGGCAAGGCGGCGCTGCTCGGGGTGACGCCGGGGGCGCCGCGCCGCGCGCTGAGGCTGGCATTGGTCGGCGAAAATGCCGGGCGGCTGCGCGATCGCGAAGGCGACAGCTATAACGTCGTCGTGCGCCTGCCGATGGACGGGCGCCATGATGTGTCGGCTCTCGATGGGGTTTTCGTGCCGAGCACCAACGGCGCCATTCCGCTCCGCGAGATCGCGACGCCGCGGCTTGATTCGGCGCCGCCGCGGATCAACCGCGAACGCCAGCAGCGCATCGTGTCGATCCAGTCGCAGATCGCCGATGGCTATCTGACCGCCAAGGTCAACACGGCAGTCTATGCCGCGCTCAAGCAGGTCAAGCTGCCCGAAGGCTATCGCTTCGATGAAGGCGGCGAGGCCGAGGTCGCGGCGCGCAGTTTCTCGGGGCTGGGGCCGATCATCGCCATCGCGGTGTTCGGCATATTGGGTGTGCTGGTCATCGAATTCGGGCGTTTTCGCGAGACGATCGTCGTTGCCGGCGTCATTCCGCTCGGCCTGTTCGGTGGGCTGGTGGCGCTGTTCGTGACGGGCAATTCGCTAAGCTATACCGCCGTCATCGGTTTCATCGCGCTGATCGGAATCGAGATCAAGAATTCGCTGTTGCTGGTTGATTTCACGACACAATTGCGCGCGCGGGGGATGGGCCTGCGGGATGCGATCGAACATGCCGGCGAAGTGCGCTTCCTGCCGGTACTGCTGACCAGCGTTACTGCGATCGGCGGGCTGCTGCCGCTGGCGCTGTCGGGATCGGGGCTCTACGGCCCGCTCGCCTGGGTGATCATCGGCGGGTTGATTTCGTCGACCCTGCTGAGTCGCATGGTGACGCCGGTGATGTACCTGCTGATCGTGCGCGGGCACGAGGTGCCGGCCCAGGAAGCGGCTTAGCCGCTACTTGCCGCGCTGCTCATCAGCCGGGCGGCGCGCTGACCCTGGTCAATCGTGTTTGTGCTTCAGTGCCAGGTGCTTGGCGACCTCGGCGGCATAGCGCTCGCTTACCGGTTCGAAGACATTGTTCTTGTCGTCATAGGCATAGACCTCGCCATCGGCGATATCATAGACCCAGCCATGCAGGCGCAGATCACCGCGGGCGATGCGCACGGCGACCGCCGGGTGGGTGCGCAGATGCGCCAGTTGCAGGATGACATTCTGTTCGAGCAACAACAGGTTGCGGTCGTGATCGTTGAGATCCTTGCCGATTTCCTTGGTGATCTCGACAGCGGCGCGGGCGTAGGACAGCCACTCCCTGACATGCGGCAGCGAACCCAAGCCATCGAGGTCCATCGCGCCCTTCATCGCGCCGCATTCGGTATGTCCGCAGACCACGATGTGCGGCACATTCAGCGCGATACAGGCGAATTCGATCGCGGCCGTCGTGCTGCCGGTCATGGTGGTATGCGGCGGCACGATATTGCCGGCGTTGCGGACGATGAACAGATCGCCGGGCTCGCTTTGCGTCAACATGCCGGTTTCGATGCGCGAATCGGAGCAGGTGATGAACAGCGCCTCGGGCGACTGGCCCTTGGCGAGTTTTTCGAACAGTGCTTCGTTGGCCGGAAACACCTCCTGCTGGAATTTGACAACACCGGCGGCAAATTTGGGCATCGAAGCTGCTCCCTTCGTGGCTTGGTTTGTTGACGCATAGAACATGAAGCGAAAACAAGGAAATGCGGCCGACGCCGCATTCCGAGGGTGGCGCGCTTGTGCCGGATCGCCGCGTTGTGCAGCAGCGTTGCACACAGCGCCACCGGCGACTATCCGTAAGCCATGAAACGCTTCACCGGCCAGGATCGCTCCATCACCGACAAATGGCGCCCCGCAACGCTCGCCGTGCGCGGCGGCACGGCGCGCAGCGATTTCGGCGAAACGTCCGAAGCGATCTTCATGACCTCGGGCTACGCCTATGACAGCGCTGGCGAAGCGGCGGCGCGCTTCCGCGGTGAACGGCCGGGGATGACCTATTCGCGGCTACAGAACCCGACGACCGAAATGCTCGAAAAACGGCTGGCGCTGCTCGAAGGGGCGGAGGCAGCACGTGCCACCACCACCGGCATGGCGGCGATGTCGGCGGCGCTGCTGTGCCAATTGTCGGCGGGGGATCATCTCGTTGCCGGCAAGGCGCTGTTCGGGTCGTGCCGGGTGCTCGTCGACAGCATCCTGCCGCGTTTCGGCATCGAGACGACGACGGTCGATGCCACCGATGTCGATGCCTGGGCGAAGGCACGCCGGCCGAATACCAAGGCGTTTTTCCTCGAAACACCGTCGAACCCCGGCCTTGAAGTCTCCGACATTCGCGCCATCGCCGATCTGGCGCATGACGCCGGGGCGAAGGTGGTGGTCGATAACGCCTTTGCGTCCCCCATCGTGCAGCGGCCGCTCGATCTCGGCGCCGATATCGTCGCCTATTCGGCGACCAAGCTGATGGACGGGCAAGGGCGGGTGCTTGCCGGCGCGGTGCTTGGCAGCGAGCAGTGGATGAACGACGTCTATCTGGCGTTTGCGCGCCACACCGGCCCGAACCTTTCGCCGTTCAACGCCTGGGTGGTGCTGAAATCGCTGGAAACGCTCGATTTGCGTGTCCGGCGCCAGTGCGAGAATGCGCTTGCCGTGGCGACGTTCCTTGAAACCCGGGTGCCCTGCGTGCGCTATCCGGGGCTGGCCTCGCACCCCCAGCACGCGCTCGCCATGCGGCAGATGACGGCGGGCGGCACGATCATCGCGCTGCTGCTCGATGGTGGCCAGGCCCAGGCGCATGCCCTGCTCGACGGGCTGGAACTCATCGATATTTCCAACAATCTTGGCGACAGCCGAACCTTGATGACGCATCCGGCAACGACGACGCACTACAGCGTGTCGCCCGATGTGCGTGCCGAAATGGGTATCACCGATGGCATGCTGCGCCTTTCGGTCGGGCTCGAGGACCCCGCCGACCTGATCGACGATCTGGATCAGGCGCTGACCCGCGCTGGGCTCGATCAGGCGCTGACCCGCGCCGGGCTTTGATATGGCAGTGATGAACCTCATCTTTCCCTATGCGGCCACCACGCGCGGCATCACCGTGCGCGTCGCGCCGCGCTACCTGCCCGACCAGTCCGACGCCCGCGCTCCGCGCCACGTCTGGAGCTATCACGTCCGCGTCGAAAACGGCGGTACCGAGGCGGTGCAGTTGCGCAGCCGGCGCTGGCTGATCACCGATGGCGCCGGGCGCAGCGAAACGATCGAAGGCCCCGGCGTCATCGGCCAGCAGCCGGTGATCGAGCCGGGCATGGCGTTCGATTATGTCTCGGGGGTGCCGCTGGCCACGCCATCGGGCTCGATGCAGGGCAGTTACCACATGACCGGCGCCAGCGGCGACTTCGATGTCGCCATCCCGGCCTTTGCGCTGGCGGTGCCGGCCGACGGCGGGCGCTGACCGCGATGAAGCGGACGCACCTGCCGCTCAACGCCCTGCGCGTTTTCGATGCGGCGGCGCGGCACCTCAGTTTCACCAAGGCCGCCGATGAACTCGCAGTAACCCCGGCAGCGGTCGGCCAGCAGATCCGCGCCCTCGAGGACACGCTCGGCGTCGTGCTGTTCAAGCGGATGACGCGCAACCTCGAATTGACC
Organism: Alphaproteobacteria bacterium; assembly: GCA_031426015.1. Lineage (GTDB taxonomy): Bacteria > Pseudomonadota > Alphaproteobacteria > Sphingomonadales > Sphingomonadaceae > Sandarakinorhabdus. The sequence goes on along the minus strand of JANPKK010000026.1, from coordinate 28,392 downwards.
GCCGAGGCCGAACGCGCGCTGCCGGCCTTGCGCGCCGGGTTTTTGCAGTTCGAGGAAAGCGTGCGTATCCTGCAGGACGGGCAGGGGTCGAAAGTGCTCACACTGTCGGCGCCCCGCGATTTCACCACGAAATGGCTGGCGGCGCGGCTGGCGCGCTATGCTGCGGCGAACCCCGATATCCGCTTCGTGCTTGCTGCCAATGATGGCGTGCCCGATTTTACCCAGGCCAATCTCGATCTCGCCATCGTGCTGTCGGGGGAGCCGGAGGCGGAGGGCATTCACGGGCGCACGCTCGCCGACGAAGCGCTTGTGCTGGTCGCGGCGCCCGGCAGGGCGGACCTGCCGCGGATCGCCCACCCGGGTGATCCGGCGGCGCCGGGGCTGACGGTGGCCGATGCCGGGCTGGCGATCGATGCCGCGGCAGCGGGGCTCGGCACGGCACTGGTGCCGGCAACACTGGCCGCGGCCGATCTGGCGGCGGGCCGCGTCGAAGTGCAGGGTGAACCCGCGCCGAGCGCCTTATCATACTGGCTGATCGCGCCGACACCGCAGTGGCGCCAGGCCAAGGTGCGCGCAATGGTCGAGTTCCTGTTGTCGGCCTGATGGCATTCACGATGCGGAAAGGTGCCACCGGTCATGAAAGCTGTGTCATGATCGCATTTGTCGCACGATTCTGAAATTGTGCAGCGGATCGATTATGGTTATGACGCTGCGTTCCCTGACCTGAGAGGCACTATGACCAAGACCGTTTTCGCAATTGTCGCCCTGAGTGTTGCCACCCTTTCGGCCCCGGCCATGGCCGCCGGCGATGCCGCCAAGGGCGCCGTCGTGTTCAACCAGTGCAAGGTTTGCCACGTCACCGACAAGGGCGTGAACCGCGTCGGCCCGTCGTTGCACGGTGTCGTCGGTCGCAAGGCCGGTACGGTTGCCGGCTACACCTATTCGAAGGCCAACAAGGAAAGCGGCCTGATGTGGACGCCGGCCAAGCTCGACGAATATCTCGCTGCGCCGCAGAAGGTCGTCAAGGGCACCAAGATGGCGTTTGCCGGCCTCAAGAAGCCGGAAGACCGCGCCAACGTGATCGCCTTCCTCGCCACGAAGAAGTAAGCCCTAGCGCCGCGTGCGCGTGGCGAAAGTTGCGCGCCGACAGGCTGACGGATTGCATTTTTTGACGGAAATCAGGCCAGCAGGGCACCCCCTGCTGGCCGTTTTCTATTCCGCCGTACGGTCCGCATACGCCTGGTTGGCAATCACCACCTGGGCAACATGCGCTTCGGCCCAGTCCTTGAGGGTGATGGCCACCGGCGCCAAAGTGTTGCCGAGCGGCGTAAGCCGATATTCCACCGCCAGCGGCCGGGCGGTCAGGACCCGTCGATCGACAAGGCCATCGCGTTCGAGCGAGCGCAATGTCTGGCTCAGCATTTTCTGGGAAACACCTTCGATTTTGCGGCGTAACAGGCCGAAACGAATAGGCTGGTCAGAGACGACGGCAATAACAAGCAACGACCATTTGTTGCCCAGTCGATCTATGAGATTACGTGCCGGGTTTGCCAAGGTAAGGGCATCAGGTACCAAAACTGGTTCCTGCATGAAACTGGTTTCCTTCAAGTAACTATATGAATATACTCAATAATCTATGACCTATGGTATAGTTGGCAGCAAGACGCAAAGTTTTTAACTAACGTTCCACCGCAACAATGGTTCCCTGGATCATTGCCGGGTCGCGCCATTCCATCCCGCCCCGTCGCATGCTAGGGCGTTTTGCATGCTGACCATGAACAACGTCACCGTCCGCCTTGGCGGCCGGACCATCCTTGACAATGCCACCGCCACCCTGCCGCCGCGGGGGCGGATCGGGCTGATCGGCCGCAATGGCGCCGGCAAGTCGACTTTAATGAAGGTCATCGCCGGCACGCTCGATCCCGACAGCGGCAGCGTGGAAATGCCAAAGTCGGCACGGCTCGGCTATGTCGCGCAGGAGGCGCCGGCCGGGCAGGGCACACCTTTCGAAACCGTGCTCGCCGCCGATGTCGAACGCGCCACGCTGATGGCGGAAGAAGAAGCCGGCCATGTCGATCTTGATCGGCTTGCCGAAATCCATGACCGGCTGATTGCCATCGATGCCTATACGGCTGCAGCAAGGGCAAGCCGCATCCTTGTCGGCCTGGGCTTCGACGAAGCGGCACAGCATCGCCCGCTCGACAGCTATTCGGGTGGCTGGCGCATGCGCGTCGCGCTGGCGGCGCTGCTGTTCTCGCAGCCCGACCTGCTGCTGCTCGACGAACCATCGAACCACCTCGATCTCGAAGCGACGATGTGGCTCGAATCCTTCCTGAAAACCTACCGCGCCACGATCGTGGTGATCAGCCACGAACGCGACCTGCTCAACAATGTCGTCGATTGCATCCTGCATCTCGAACAGGGCAAGATCACGCTTTACCCCGGCGGTTATGACGATTTCGAGCGCCAGCGCGCCGAACGACTGGCACAGCTCGCCAGCGCTCGCGAGGCGCAGGCGGTGCAGCGCGCCAAGTTGCAGGATTACGTCGCGCGCAACTCGGCGCGCGCCAGCACGGCCAAGCAGGCGCAGTCGCGGCAAAAGGCGCTCGCCAAGATGCAGCCGATTGCCGAAGCCGTGACCGATCCGACGCTGGTGTTCAATTTCCCGTCACCGCCGCCGCTGAAGCCGCCGCTGGTGATGATCGAGCATGCGTCGGTCGGCTATACCGACATCCCGGTGCTCAGTCATATCGACCTGCGGCTCGACCCCGATGACCGGCTGGCGCTGCTCGGACGCAACGGCAATGGCAAGACCACGCTGGCGCGGCTGCTGTCGGGGCAGTTGAAGGCGATGGACGGCCAGGTCGCGGCGCCGGGCAAGCTGCGCGTCGGTTATTTTACCCAGTACCAGGTCGAGGAGCTCGACAGCGACGACAGCCCGCTCGAACATATGAGCCGGCTGATGCGCGGCGCCAACCCGAGCCAGGTGCGGGCGCAGCTCGGTCGCTTCGGTTTTTCGGGGGCGATGGCGGAACAGAAGGTCGGCAAGATGTCGGGGGGCGAAAAGGCCCGGCTGGCACTGGCGCTGATCACCCGCGATGCGCCGCATCTGCTCATCCTCGACGAACCGACCAACCACCTCGATGTCGATACGCGCGAGGCGCTGGTGCAGGCGCTCAACGACTATGAAGGCGCCGTGGTGGTGGTCAGCCATGATCGCCACATGATCGAGGCCAGCGCCGACCGTCTGGTACTCGTCGACGCCGGCCGCGCCGTGGAGTTCGCCGGCAGCCTTGATGATTATACCGACAGCGTGCTCGGCAAGGGCCCGGCAGCGCCCGAAGGCAGCAAGGGCGCCAAAGGCAGCGGCAACAAGAAGGACGACCGCAAGGCCGCCGCCGCAGCGCGCGAAGCCACCGCCGGGTTGCGCAAGACGATCAAGGAGCTCGAGGCCGAAAACGCCCGGTTGACCGCGCGGATCGCGGAACTCGATCGCACGCTCGCCGATCCGTCCAAGGCCAATGCGTCGGACCGTCATCGCCCGGCGCGTGACCTGATGCGCCTGCGCGGCGAAGCCGAAAAGGCGCTGGTGGCGAGCGAGGCGAAATGGCTCGAAGCGAGCGAAGCGCTGGAAGCAGCGGGATAGGCGCGGACTGATTCCCTCCCCGCAGCGGGGGAATAGGATCAGGCGCTCTCCCCCGGCCGCCGGTTTGCCGCATCGATCATGCCACGCGCGGCTTCGATGATGACCGACGGCAGATAGGGTTTCTTGAAAAACTTTGCCCCGGCGACAAGTTGCAAAGCATCGGGTGAATAACCGGTCACATAGATCACCGGCAATTCCGGTCGCAGTTCGCGGGCGCGACGGGCGATCGTCCAGCCATCGATGCTGTCGGGCAGGCTGATATCGGTCATCAGCAAATCGACTTGCTCGTTCGACGCCAGGATGTCGAGCGCCGGTTCGCCGTGCGAAAGCGCGACGACGTTGAAGCCTTCTTCCTCGAATTCCATGGTGCTGATCAGGCGCAACAGGCGTTCATCCTCGATGATCATCACCGTCGGCGCGGTTGCGGTCATGCGTCTGCCTCTCTCACGCGTCGTCCTCTATCACACGTCTTCCCCTATTGCGCGTGGCAGCGTGATGCGCACACATGTCCCGCTACCCGGCGTACTGTCTATTTCGATCTCGCCGCGCGATTGGTGGATGAAGCCATAGGCCTGGCTCAATCCCAGCCCTGTGCCTTGTCCGACCGATTTGGTCGTGAAGAAGGGTTCGAAGGCGCGTTCGCGGGTTTCGATGTCCATGCCCGAGCCGCTGTCCCGAATTTCGAGCACGACAGTGTCGTCCTCGCCATCGGCGCCGCTGTTATTGCGGCTGACAAGTTCGAGCGTGCCGCCGCCTTCCATCGCATCGCGGGCATTGACGATCAGGTTGATCAGCGCATTTTCGGTCTGGGCGGTATCGATTTCCACTGGCCACAGCGCCGGATCGAGATCGAACCTGGTCACGATCGCTGCGGTTTCGAGGCTCGGTACAAGCTGGTCATGCACCCGTTCGACGATGGTATTGAGCTGTTGGCGTTCGGCCTGCAGCGGTTGCCGACGCGCAAAGGCCAGCAACTGATCGGTCATCTGCGCGGCGCGCTGGGCACCGGCAAGGGCATTTTCAAGCGCCGGCCCGGCCTTTTCGGTATCGCCGGAAAACCGCCGGGCCCGATCGACATTGGCAATGATGATCGCCAGCAGGTTGTTGAAATCATGCGCGATGCCGCCGCTCAACTGACCGACTGCCTTCATCGTCTGCGCCTGGCGGAGCATGGCTTCGGCGCGTTGGCGTTCGCTGGTTTCGATCGCCAGCGCCGCAAGGGCCGTGTCACGCTCGTTGATCCTGAGCGACAGGTCGGCGTTGACGCGCTGCAGTTCGGCGGGCGACGGCAGCGCAATCAACTGGGGCAACAGCGGCCAGAGCGCCACCGCCGTCGCCACCGAAATGGCCGCCGTCAGCAGCTTGATCAGCGCCTCGGGTCCGTAATCAGGGTACCACAAGGTCCAGATCGACATGAAATGCGTCGTGCCACACGCCATGATGAACGCCGCGAACAGCCAAGCCACGCCCTTGAACTGCACATCGGGCCGGCGCGACACGAAAACCGCGATGACGACCGGGATGGAAAAATAGGCCAGCCCGATCAGGGCATCGGCAACGACATGCGTCCAGATCAGGGCCGGGTCCCACAACAGGCAAAACCCGTGCGGCGCCAGCCCCGACGCACCGAGCAGCTTATGCAGATAGGCCAGCATTCTTCTTGCCCCCAAACGGACGCCGGACGAACCATCTACAACGATTTCCGGTGTGATTGGTTCCGTGGGCGTCAGGCATCGAGCGCTTCCGCATCGACGGCATCGGCATGCGCCTGGATGAACGCAAAGCGATGTTCCGGGTTGCGGCCCATCAGGCGTTCGACGAGATCGGCAACAGCGGCTTTTTCATCGACACCATCGGGCATCGTCACCCGCAACATGGTGCGCCGCGCCGGGTCCATGGTGGTTTCGCGCAGCTGCTGGGGGGACATTTCGCCCAATCCCTTGAAGCGGCCGGTCTCGATCTTGGTGCGGCCGGAAAAAGTGGTGCGCAGCAATTCCTCGCGATGCGCATCGTCGCGGGCATAGGCGACGATGCCGCCGGCAGCGAGGCGATAGAGCGGCGGCAGCGCCAGGTACAGCCGGCCGTCGCGGACGAGGCCTGGCATTTCACGGAAGAAAAAGGTCATCAGCAGCGTCGCGATATGGGCGCCATCGACATCGGCATCGGTCATGATGACGATGCGGTCATAACGCAGTGCCTCCGGGCTGTAATTGCCGCGCGTGCCGCAGCCCAGTGCCTGGATGATGTCGGCGACTTCGTTGTTGGCGCCGATCTTGGCAGCGTTGGCGCTGGCGACGTTGAGGATCTTGCCGCGGATCGGCAGGATCGCCTGGGTGTTGCGGTCGCGGGCGTGCTTGGCGCTGCCGCCGGCGGAATCGCCTTCGACGATGAAGAGCTCGGTGCCGGCGCTGTCGCCGCGGGCGCAATCGGTCAACTTGCCGGGCAGGCGGAGGTTGCGCTTGCTGGTCGCGGTCTTGCGCTTGACCATCAATTCGGCGCGGCGTCGCAACCGGTCTTCCATCCGCTCGACAACGAACGCCAGCAGCGCCTTGCCGCGTTCGCCCGAACCGGTCAGCCAATGATCGAAATGATCCTTGATGGCGTTTTCGACGAGGCGGGTCGCCTCGGGGCTGGTGAGCCGGTCCTTGGTCTGGCTCTGGAATTGCGGGTCGCGGATGAACAGCGACAGCATGATCTCGGCGCCGGTGAAGACATCTTCGCCCGACAGTTCGCCGGCCTTCTTGTTGCCGGTCAGCGTCGCGTAATTGCGCAAGCCCCGAGTCAGCGCAGTGCGCAGGCCGGTTTCATGGGTGCCGCCATCGGGGGTGGGGATGGTGTTGCAATAGAAGCTAGCGGCGCCCTCGCCGTACTGCGGCCAGGCGCAGGCCCATTCGACGGCACCCTTGTTGTCGGCGAGGTCGGCGCGGCCGGAAAACAGCTCGGGCGTGACGAGTTCGCGATCGGCGAGGCGTTCCTTGAGGTGGTCGGCAAGGCCGCCGGGGAATTGGAAAACCGCGGTTTCGGGCGTGTCGCCATCGAGCAGCGCCGGCGCCGCCTTCCAGCGGATTTCGACGCCGCCGAACAGATAGGCCTTGGAACGCGCCAGCTTGTAGAGCCGGCTGGCGCGAAAACGCGCGTCGTCGCCGAAAATCTGCGTGTCGGGCAGGAAGCGGATGGTGGTGCCGCGACGGTTGGGGGTGGTGCCGATCTTTTCGAGCTTCGTCATCGCATGGCCGCGGGAGAAGCGTTGCGCGAACACTTCGCGATTGCGCGCTACCTCGACGCTCATGTCCGACGACAGCGCGTTGACCACCGAAATACCGACGCCGTGCAGGCCGCCCGACGTGGCATAAGCCTTTCCGCTGAACTTGCCGCCCGAATGCAGCATGGTCATGATGACTTCGAGCGCCGATTTGTCGGGGAAGCGCGGGTGCGGATCGACCGGGATGCCGCGGCCATTGTCGCTGATCGTCAGGCTGCCATCGGCCTCCAGCGTCACCTCGATGCGGCTGGCATGGCCCGCCACGGCTTCGTCCATGCTGTTGTCGAGCACTTCGGCGGCGAGGTGGTGGAGGGCGCGTTCATCGGTGCCGCCGATGTACATGCCAGGGCGACGGCGGACGGGTTCGAGCCCCTCCAGCACTTCGATATGGCTGGCATCATAATCGCTGGGGGCCGCTGTGGCGGCGAACAAATCGCTCATGCAGCGGTTATAGGCGGCGGCGGGCGATTGGAACAGGGGGCGAACGAGACGAGGCACGGCAGGTGTAAAAAAATGCTGAAACCGGCATTTTTTGCATTGCAATAATCTGTGTTGCAGTGCACAAGAGTGGGGCCAATATGGCGATCCTCCCCAAGGATAGACTGAGGGCCGGTGCGAAAGCGCCGGCCCTTTTTTCTTGGGGTTCGGGGGAATTTGGCAGCTATGCTCGCGCGAATCGGCGACTGCTTTTCCATGCTGCAACGCACAAGAAAAAGCCCGGGCAAAGCCCGGGCTGTCGTCGGACGAGTCCGGCGGGGGATGGCCCCGCCGTCTCGCCGTCCGGCCTTGCGCGTGTCCGCGCCGAAGCAGGTGCTTCGGCGCGGCCGCGCAGCGGCTTACGCGCTGTAATACATATCGAACTCCACCGGCGCCGGGGTCATCTCCCAACGCTGCACATCGTGCATCTTCAGTTCGATATACGAATCGATCTGGTCATCGGTGAACACGCCGCCCTTGGTGAAGATGGCGCGCGACTTGTCGAGCGCCGCGAGCGCTTCGCGCAGCGAGGCGCAGACGGTCGGAACCTTCTTCAGTTCCTTGGCCGGCAGGTCATAGAGGTTCTTGTCCATCGGCGCGCCCGGGTGGATGCGGTTTTCGATGCCATCGAGGCCCGCCATCAGCAGCGCGGTGTAGCACAGGTACGGATTGGCCATCGCATCGGGGAAGCGCACTTCGACGCGCTTGGCCTTGCCGCCGCTGCCGTACGGGATGCGGCACGAGGCCGAGCGGTTGCGCGACGAATAGGCGAGCAGCACCGGCGCTTCGAAGCCCGGGACCAGGCGCTTGTAGCTGTTGGTGGACGGGTTGGTGAAAGCGTTGCAGGCCTTGGCATGCTTGATGATGCCGCCGATGAAGAACAGCGCGGTTTCCGACAGACCGGCGTACTGGTCGCCGGCGAACAGCGGCGTCTTGCCGTTCCAGATCGACAGATGGGTGTGCATGCCGCTGCCGTTGTCGTCCTTGATCGGCTTGGGCATGAAGGTCGCGGTCTTGCCATAGGCATGGGCGACCTGATGGACGACATATTTGTAGACCTGCATGCGATCGGCGGTGGTCGTCAGCGTGCCGAAGGTGAGGCCGAGTTCGTGCTGGGCGGCGGCGACTTCATGGTGATGCTTGTCGCAGGGCAGGCCCATTTCGAGCATCGTCGCAACCATTTCGCCGCGCAGATCGACGGCGCTATCCACCGGTGCGACCGGGAAATAGCCGCCCTTGACGCGCGGGCGGTGGCCCATGTTGCCGCCTTCATAGACCTTGCCGGAATTGCCCGGCAGTTCGATGTCGTCGAGATGGTAGAAACCTTCGCCATAGCCGAGGCCGAAGCGGACATCGTCGAAAACGAAGAATTCGGCTTCGGGGCCGATGTAGATGGTGTCGCCGATGCCGGTCGATTTCAGATACGCTTCGCCGCGCTTGGCGGTCGAGCGCGGATCGCGGCTGTAGAGCTGGCCCGTCGACGGCTCGACGATGTCGCAGATCAGGATCAGCATCGGAGTCGCCGAGAACGGATCGATATAGGTCGCTTCGAGATCGGGCATGAGGATCATGTCGCTCTCGTTGATCGCCTTCCAGCCTTCGATCGACGAACCGTCGAACATGAAGCCGTCGGTCAGCATGTCTTCATCGACGACGCTGGCGACCATGGTCAGGTGCTGCCACTTGCCCTTCGGATCGGTAAAACGCAGGTCGATCCATTCAATGTCCTTGTCCTTGATCATGTCGAGGACAGCGGCGGCTTTCTTGCCCATGTTGAGACGTGCCTTTTTGCTCAGGTTGATTGCTGGAAAGGTCAGATCGCGTCGGAATCGCGTTCGCCGGTGCGAATGCGGACGGCGCTTTCGATGGTGGAAACAAAGATCTTGCCGTCGCCGATGCGACCGGTGCGCGCGGCATTGGCGATGGCTTCGACGACGCGGTCGACCTGGTCGTCATCCACGACGATTTCGAGCCGCACCTTGGGCAGGAAATCGACGACATATTCGGCGCCGCGATAGAGTTCGGTATGGCCCTTTTGCCGGCCGAAACCCTTGGCTTCGGTGACGGTAATCCCCGAAACGCCGACTTCGTGGAGCGCTTCCTTCACTTCATCGAGCTTGAAGGGCTTGATGACCGCTTCGACTTTTTTCACCGTGCACCCCATGGATTTGTCACTGGCCAAGCAATTATCGTGCCAGAACCCCTATAAGCCGAAAATGCCGGTAAATCCGGGGAAATCGCAAGAGGCAGATGAAAAATCTGTCGATTTTGCTGATGAAATTGCCATCATCTGCCCGAAAATGGGGCAATTCCGCTTCTTCCTTCCCTGTCTTCTCCCCTCCCGGACCGGGAGAAGTCGAGGGTGGGTGCTCACGTTCCGCCGAGTGCGCTTTGCAGCACGGAAGTACCCACCCCCGACCCCTCTCTTGCAGGGAGGGGAGAAGGAAGAGGCTCAAACCGTCGTCGCGTAGCCGCCGTCCACCGTCACCACGCTGCCACACAGGAACCCGCTGGCACGGCTGCCCAGGAACAACGCGACCCCGCCCATGTCGTCGCTGTCGCCGCGGCGTTGCATCGGTGTGTCGGCAAGGCTCTTGCTGCTGAATTCCTCGGCAATCGCCGCGGTCATCTTCGACGGAAAATAGCCCGGCGCGATGGCATTGACGGCGATGTGGCGGCCCGCAAGGTTCTTGGCCATCATCTTCGTCATGTGCAGCACGCCCGCTTTCGACGCCGCATAGCTGTAGGTTTCGATGCCCGATACATGCTGGCCATCGATCGAGCCGATGTTGATGACGCGGGCATAATCGGCAGGGCTTGCAGCAGCTTCGAGCAGCTTGATAAGTTTCTGGGTTAGGAAGAACACCGATTTGACGTTCAAATCCATCACCTTGTCCCACCCGACTTCGGGGAAGCTGTCGAACGGCGCGCCCCAGCTGGCGCCGGCATTGTTGAACAGCACGTCGACGCGATCGGTGATCGCCGCGACGGCGGTGGCAAAGCGATCGATCTCGGCCATTTGCGACAGGTCGGCGGGGATGGCGGTGCAATCGCCGATCGCCGACAGCTCGGCGGCGAGCGCTTCACAGGCGGCGGCGTTACGCGCGGTGATAATGACGCGCGCGCCATTGTCGATATAGGCGCGCGCGATCATCTCGCCGATGCCGCGGCTGCCGCCGGTGATAACCACGGTCTTGCCGCGGACGGAAAACAGGTCTTCGATCTTCATGGGTCGGCTCCTCAGATGGGTTCGCCGGCGGCGCGGGCGCGTTCGATGCGGCTCGCTTCGGCGGCGGGCAGTTTGCGATAGGCGAGATACAGGCAGGTCAGCGTCACCGGCGCCATCAGCAGCAGCGACAGCACCCCGGTACCAAGATCACCCGTCGCCTTCGAAACGGCGCCGGTGAAATAGGGCCCGAGCCCCAGGCCGAGCAGCGTCGTACCGATGAAATAGGTCGCGGTGGCGGCACCGCGCATGCGCGGCAACACCAGGTCCTGCGTCGTTGCCGCGGCAATGCCGACATACATGCTGCCGGCGGCGAGCGGGATGAAATAGAGCAAAAACAGCCCCAGATCGTCGGTGGTGTACATCAGCCAGATGAACGGCGCCGGCACCAGCGTTGCCAGCGACGACACGATGATCCGCCCGCCGGGATTGCGCTTCTTGAACCAGTCCGAAACAAAGCCGCCGGTCACCACGCCGATGAACCCACCCGCCGCGCCCCAGCCGCCGAGGATGAGTGCCACCATTTCCTTGCTGGCATACCAGGGCAGCGCCGGGCCGCCGGCCGCCGCTGCCGCCGCCATCGGCACGACAAAGGTGCGGATGGCATAGGGCGCCGCCCAGAAACCAAGCGAATAGCCGACGAACGAGATCGAGCCGAAGCCGGTCAGCGCCAGCAGGAAGGTCGGCGTGCCCCAGATCAGCGCAAAGGTCGGCGGGTCGCGTTGCTTGAGCGATTGCGCCCAGCTCGCCACGGCATAGCCGCCAAGGCAGATCGCCACCCATTGCGGGACATCGCCGGTCAGGCTGATCAGCAGCGTCGCCAGCAGGGCGAAACCGGCAGCGACGCCCAGGTTGGTCGCCAGCACGCGGGTGCCGAAGGGTGCCAGGTGAAACAGCGTCAGCGGCGGGATGACGCTCGATACGTCCTGCCACAGTTTGCGACCGACATTTTCGACCTTCGCCGGTTCGGGCAGGCCTTCTGCCCGGCCGCGCACGGGCTCCTTGAGCGTCGCGATCCACAGCGACAGCAGCAGCCCCGGCAGCCCGACCGCGAGAAACGCTGCCTGCCAGCCGACCAGCCCGAGGGGGCCGGTGACCGGATAGGCGGCGTTCCACGCCTTCACGACGACAGCGCCGATAAGCAGCGACACGCCGCCGCCGAGATAGAGCCCCGCCGAATAGATCGCGAGCGCGGTGGCGCGGCGTTCGCGGGGGAACCAGTCCGACAGCATCGAAAAGGCCGATGGGCTGGCAGACGCCTCACCGATGCCGACCCCGACGCGTGCCGCACTGAGTTGCAGGAAGCTGGTCGACAGGCCCGACAGCGCCGTCATCCCGGACCAGATGAACAGCCCGGCGGAAAGCAGCCGCACCCGCACCCAATTGTCGGCGAGCCGCCCGAGCGGGATGCCGAACAGCGCGTAGAAGACGGCAAAGGCGGTGCCATAAAGGAAGCCCAGATCGGCATCCGACAGGCCCAGGTCGCGCTTGATATCTTCGGCGAGGATGGCGAGAATCTGTCGGTCGATGAAGTTCATCGCATAGACAAGCACCAGGATGAACAGCACATATTTGGCATAGGCACCCCCGACGGGCGGCATGCGATCATCACCGGTAATGGCGACCTGTGCGGCCGCGGCCGCAGCGGCAATTCGGGGGTCGGCCGGCCGGTTTTCGGCACTGTCTGGTGTCGCCATCATTCTCCCCATGCACCTCTACCGGTGCTTGATCACCGGGGTAGCAGGGCAGGGGCGGGGATGAAAGGCGTTGCAGCGTCGAACGGCGACGAGCGACCGATCAGCGGCTGGCAATCTGCGTTGACGGCCGGAGATGCGGCGCCTGGGCCGCGTTGACGCCGACGGCGAGGGTCGCCGCTGCGGCGGCAGTCAGGAGCAACGGGCGCCGGTAACGCCACACAAGACCCCGGGCCCAAGCGTTGAGACGCGCGAGCAGATTGGCCAGACTTGGCTCATAGGGATTCATGGCGCGACCCGATCGATAATCATTCTCGCCCGGGGTGATGGAGTGCGTGGGCTCGCGCCGAAATGGCCCGAACACGTATACCGATGCTCCCCCGAGTCGACCCTGTGGATAACATTTTCCCTCCGCGGAGTCGAACCGCATTTCCGGGCGCTTGCGGCCAATTCAGCGCTGGCGTTGGCCGGGGAGCGCGCGCTTCTGCCCCGGCAGGGCGAAATCATCGGTCAAAACGTCGTTGAAGCTCAATTGGCCGTCGAAAAGCGTCCGGACAACCAGTTCCGTGCGGCTCGACACGCCATAGCGTCGCTTTGCACTTTCAAGATATTTGTGCACGGTGTCGGGCGATACGCCGAGCAATTGCCCTGCCACCCAATTGGATTTGCCGCGTGCGGCCAGCACGACACAATCAAGCTGTCGCTGGGTCAGTTTTGGCGCAATGTTGCAGACCTTTTCACCATCGCCATGATCATCGCTGCCGACCAGACGCCGCGCTGCTTCAAAGGCGAAACAGGCAAGATATTGTGCCGCCGGCAGCGAATCGGCGGGTAATTTCCTTCCCTTGGTCGTGACGAAACTGCACAAACCCGACGCCGACCCCGGCACATGGATCGGCACGGTGTAGCCACTGTCGAGCCCCACCGAACGGGCGTTGGCCATATAGGCGACCTGGTGTTTCGACATGCTGATCATGCCGGGAATCGCATCCCAGGAAAACGGCGTCACCGATTTTTCACAGGCGACCAGCACCGGATCATGGACATAATAGGCGGTCGCGGTGAGCAGATCGATCCAGTTGCTCGGGTAATCCGACAGTCGAACCGGACCGATCGCAGGTCTTGCGCTGATCCGCTGCACCAGCGCGAAATAATCGAATTCGAATTCGCGGGTCGCTTCACTCAGGACAAGCGAGACCTCGGCCAGACTGCCAGCCTCGCGCACTGAACGGACGAAGCGTTGCACTTGCGCAAGCTTGCTCACCGATTGCCCCCGAAAATCGTGCCGTGAAAGAGTTGCGCCACCTACTGAAAAAGCAGCTTATACCCTTACAATGCTTGGGACGAAGCGCTATTTACAGTTGGTCAAAAAAAATGAGGAAATGATGACGATAGCGACTCTGGCAGGCGGCTGCTTCTGGTGCACCGAAGCGGTGTTCAACGAACTCAACGGCGTGGATCATGTCGAATCGGGCTATATCGGCGGCAGCGTCGCCAACCCGAGCTATGAAGCCGTGTGCGGTGGTCGCACCGGCCATGCCGAAGCAGTGCGCATTAGCTTCGATCCGCAGGTAGTTACCTATTCGGACCTGCTCGACATCTTTTTCCACACCCATGATCCGACAACGCTCAATCGCCAGGGTGGCGATACGGGCACGCAGTATCGGTCCGCCATTTTTCCGCACAGCGCCGAACAGCGCGCCGACGCCGAAGCGGCGATCGCGCGCAACCAGGATGTCTGGGACAATCCGATCGTCACCAGCATCGAAGCCGATTCAACGTGGTATCCGGCGGAGGCGTATCACCAACGTTATTTCGAGCGGAACGGCACGGCGAACGGTTATTGTGCCGCGGTTGTGGCGCCAAAGCTGGCGAAGTTCCGCAAGAGCTATGCAGCTCGCTTGAAGCGGCCCGCAGCAGCGTAACCTTACCCCCTCAGTCGTCCCGGGCTTGACCCGGGATGACAGCAGATTCCGGTGCCGTGAGCTATTTCACCAGATACTTGTTGTACCAGTCCACCACGACCAGGTTGGTCTGCAACCACTGGCTCGGTCGCCCCATGCCGTGCCCGGCGTCGGGCAGGCGGACCAGCCTCGTATCGACCCCGCGCCATTTCAGCGCCTGATAATAGGCTTCGCTCTGGCCGATCGGCGTGCGCCAATCGGCCTCGCCATCGATCAGGATCGTCGGGGTCTTGACGCTGCCCACCATGCTGAGCGTCGATCGCCGCCAGTAATCGTCGTGATTGTCCCACGGCGTGCCGGGCACCCAGTTCTTGAGCGTGACGGCGACGATGTCCGAGGTCAGCCCCTGTACGGTCCAGTCGGTCACCGGGCGCAATGCCGCCGCCGCCCGAAAGCGGTCGGTCTTGGCAATTGCGTTGGTGGTCAGCACGCCGCCGCCCGAGCCGCCGCCGATGAACTGGTTGCGGGCATCGATGTACGGCCGCTTGAGCATTTCATCGACGCCCGACATCAGGTCGTCATGATCGTCGCCGGGATAGGCCTTGTCGATGGCGTTGGCGAACTTCGCGCCATAGCCGATCGAGCCGCGCGGGTTGGAAAACAGCACAATGTAGCCGGCTGCGGCATACAACTGATGCGTGATCGAGAAATAGGGGCCGTAATCGGTGTTCGGCCCGCCGTGGATTTCGAGCGCCAGCGGGTATTTCTTCGTGGGCGAGAAATCGGGCGGATATTGCACCCAGCCTTCGATCGGCAGCCCGTCCTTCGATGATGTCCAGGTTACGCGTTCCTGCTTGCCGATGGTCTTGCCGGCGCGCCAATCGGCGTTGAAATCGACCCGGGCGATCTCCTTGCCGCCGCGCTGGATTCCCAATGCCGCGGGCCGATCGGCCTCCACCGTTGTATAGGCAAAGGTGCCGCCGCCTTCCGACCAGTTGCCCCCCGCCGATGGCAGGTAGAGCCGGGTGCCGCCGATGGCATTGACCAAGGGCTGCGGCTTGCCGCCCGCCAGCGGCAGCAACGCCACCTTGGTCAGCCCGACGTCATTGTAGAAGACGTAAAGGCCCTTGCCGTCCTTCGCCCATTTCACCTCGTTCACCGGCCGGTCGAGCGGCGCCGAGATCTGCCGTGCTTCGCCACCGCCGGCGGGCATCACCCACAATTCGCTTTGCGTATAGAAACTCGTCGTCGTGGGGCCGCCGAGAAAGGCAATGATCGTGCCATCGGGGGACACGGCCGGACTTTCCTCCACGCCGTCGATGCTCGAAACGCGCACCGGTGCGCCGCCGCTTGCCGAGACACGGTACAAATCGCTCTCGATCGGCAGCCGGTCGTTATCGGGGCGGAGGCGCGCCGTGTAGACGATGGCGCTGCTGTCGGGCGTCCAGTCGAAACCGCCGCTGATCTGGTCGGTATCGCCCTTGGTCAGTTGCACCGGCTCGCCGCCCGCGGCCGGTACGACGAACAACTGGTCGGCGCCCGGGGTCGAATAGCCGGCGCCATCGCGGCGATAGACGAAACTGTCGATGATCTTCGGCGCACCCGCCCAGGTCGCGCCCTCGGGCTTTTCGACCATGCCCGTGATTTTCACCGGAGGGGCTTCGATGCTCGCGACAAAGGCGATGCGGTTGCCATCGGGTGACCAGGCGAGGCCCTGCGGCGCCAGCTTGCCGGTCGTGATCGGCTTGCCGATGCCGGTGGCGACGGTCATCACCCAAAGCTGCGGCTTGCCGAGCACGGGCGCAATATAGGCGATCCGCGAGCCATCGGGTGACCATTCGACCCCCGCCGCCCGCGCCGACGCGGGGATCAGCAGGCGCTTGTCGAGCGCCTTGCCGCCCAGCGTTGCCAGCCAGATTTCGCCTTGGCGGGTATCCGTCGCGATATCGAAGGTCGCGCGGTTGAACACCACGCGCTGGCCATCGGGCGCGACCTTGGGGTCGGTAACCATCGACAGCTTATAGAGGTCGGCAGCCTCGAACGGCGTGGCGGCAAGCGCCGGTGCCGCGGACAGCAGCAAGGCGAGAAAAATTGGCTTCATGGTCGAATCCTGTCGCTTTTCGGACTGTTGCCGTCAGCCTAGCGCCGCCATGATGCGCCTGACCAGACCAGGATAGTGAAATGACAACCCAGTTCGACCAATGGCGCGCCCGTTCCCCCTATTACGACGAAAGCCATGAGGCGGTGGCGCAAAGCGTGCGGCGCTTCGTGGCGCAGGAAATTGCGCCCCATATCGACCGGTGGGAAGCCGAAGGCGAGTTGCCGCGCGAATTGCACAAGAAAGCCGCCGAAGCGGGCATATTGGGCCTGAACTACCCGGAGGAATTCGGCGGGCACAGCGACGGTTTCGACATCTTTCATTCGCTGACCCAGACCGAGGAGCTCGCCGCGGTCGGCGCCGGCGGGCTGGGCGCCTCGCTGATGACGCACGGTATCGGCCTGCCGCCGATCCTCGCCATGGGCAGCGCCGAGATGAAGCGCGCCATAGCGCCGGCGGTGCTGGCGGGTGAAAAGATCATCGGGCTGGGCATCACCGAGCCATCGGGGGGCAGCGATGTCGCCCAGATCAAGACCAAGGCGGTGCTGACCGGCAACAAATATGTCGTCAACGGTTCCAAGATGTTCATCACCTCGGGGATGCGCGCCGATTATCTGACGACCGCGGTGCGCACTGGCGGCCCCGGCATGGGCGGCATCTCGCTGATGCTGATCGACATGAACGCGCCCGGCGTATCGCGGACGCGGCTCGACAAGATGGGCTGGCGCTGTTCGGATACCGCGGCGATCCATTTCGACAATGTCGAGGTGGCGCCCGAAAACCTCATCGGCCCGGAAAATGGCGGCTTTGCCGGCATCGTGCGCAATTTCAACGGCGAACGGCTCGGCATGGCGCATGGCTGCTGCGCGATGGCGCGGGTGGCGCTCGCCGAAGCGGTCGAATGGGCGACCAATCGCGTAACCTTCGGCAAGAAACTGGCGGCGCACCAGTCGATCCGCATCAAGCTCGCCGATTGCGCCCGCCAGATCAACGCGACGCAAGCCTGGGTCGATCTCTGCGCCTGGCAGGTCAAGACCGGTTGCGGCCAGCCGGCCGACTTCGCGATGTTGAAGGTCCAGGCAACGAGGATGCTCGAACATGTCGCGCGCGAGGCTGCGCAAGTGCTCGGCGGCGCGAGCTACATCACCGGGTCCAAGGTCGAGCGGATTTATCGCGAAGTGCGCGTCAACGCCATCGGCGGCGGGAGTGAGGAGATCATGCTCGATATGGCGGGGCGGCAGTTGGGGTATCGCTGAGGAAGCTGACCCTCACACGTCCTTCTCCCCTCCCGGAACGGGAGAGGTTGGGGGTGGGTTCTTGCGTGCCGAAAGGCGAGCCCGACGGAACGTGACTTCCCACCCCCAGCCCCTCCCGGGAGGGGAGAAGAAAGGAAAGGGGAGAAGAGCAGGGGAGGCAGCGAAAATGCCGCCCTCCCCAAAGCCTTCGCCTCCTGCTAAAGCCGCCCCATGCTAGCTCGTCGCTTCCTCTGGATCATCGCGATCATCATCATGATCGTGATCGCCGCCGCCTTTGCCTATCGCCTGTTCGGGGTGCAACTGATCCGCGCCGCGCTGGTGCCCGGCGTCGAGTTCACCCCGCCGCCGGTGCGCGATGCCCCCGATTTCGCGTTGGCGAAGAACTGGCTCGCCCGCCCCGATTTACCGACCGATGCCGCTCGCTGGACTCCCGAAGGCTATCGCCCGGCACCCAAGCCCGGTGTCGCGGTCTTCTATCTGCTGCCCACCGGCGTGTTCGATCGCAACCAGTGGAACCTCGGGCCCGTCGACGCCGAAAGCGACAAGCGCCTCAATATCTTCCTGCGCAGCCAGGCCAGCGCCTTTAACGGCGTCGCGGCAGTCTGGGCGCCGCGCTATCGCCAGGCGACGTTCGGCGCCTTTCTGACCGACAAGCCCCAGGCTACACGCGCCATCGATATGGCCTATGGCGATGTGCTGGCGGCGTTCGACCTGTTTTTCGCCGCCCAACCGACGGATCGACCGATCATCCTCGCCGGCCACAGCCAGGGTTCGCTGCACCTGCTGCGCCTGCTCAAGGAACGCGTCGCCGGCACCCCGCTGGCGAAGCGCATCGTCGCTGTCTACGCCATCGGCTGGCCGGTATCGCTCACCGCCGACCTGCCGGCGCTCGGCCTGCCGGCGTGCGCATCGCCCGAACAGACTGGCTGCATCCTGTCGTGGCAGAGTTTTGCCCGGCCGGCGGATTACTCGCTGGTGCGCGAGACCTTCGACAAGGGCACCGGCCTTGCCGGCCTGCCGCGCCGTGGTACCGCGATCCTGTGCACCAACCCGCTGTCGGGCATGGCCAGCGCCAAACCGGAGCCGCTCAGCGCCAATCTCGGTTCGCTGCTGCCGAACAGTGATTTCACCGGTGGCACGTTGATCGCCAAGGGCATCGGCGCGCAGTGCCTGACCTCGGGTATCCTCGATATCGGCGAACCCCCGGGGGGCTATTCGGCCTATGTGCTGCCCGGCAACAATTACCATGTCTATGATTATGCGATCTATTGGGCGAACGTCCGCGCCGATGCCGAGCGCCGCGTTGGCGTGTTCGGCGCGCCGGCCACGCCGAGGACGCCGGCCGAGAGCAAAGATTGATCGCCGGCAGCGTCGCCGATTTTGCCGCCTTGCTGCTCGAAGGCGGGCGGTTGGCGGGGCTCGATGCCGGCACCAAGACCATCGGGCTGGCGACCTGCGACGCCGGCTGGAGCTTTGCCAGCCCGCATTCGACGATCGCGCGCACCAAATTCACCGCCGATCTCGTGCAGTTGCGCAGCTTCATCGCGCGCGAACGCATCAAGGGGCTGGTGCTCGGCCTGCCGCTCAACATGGATGGCAGCGATAGTCCGCGCACCCAATCTGTTCGCGCCTTGGGGCGCAATCTCGCCGTGCTCGAACTGCCGCTGCTGATGTGGGACGAACGCTGGAGCACCCAGGCGGTCGAACGCGCGATGATCGCCGAGGATCTGTCGCGCAAGACGCGGGCGGAACGTGTCGACCGACTGGCGGCGGCCTATATCTTGCAGGGCGCCATCGATGCGCTGACCCGACCGGTGCTTTGAAGCCGTAACCCTTCGCCGCACCTTGTCGAATAACCCTTGGCAAATCGCGCTGCCACCCCGATTTTGGGGGCAACACGATTTGGGAAGGACGACCATGACGACCCGTGACCTCAACCCCGCCCAGCACGCCGTGCTGCGCGAACACGCCACCGAACGGCCGTTCACGTCGCCACTCAACGATGAAAAGCGCAGTGGCGAGTTTTTCTGCGCGGGCTGCGGAAGCCTGCTGTATCTGTCGGGTACCAAGTACAACAGCGGCTCGGGGTGGCCGAGCTTTTACGACGCCGTGCCTGGCGCCGTGGCGACGACGACCGATGCGTCGCACGGCATGGTCCGCACCGAAGTCCATTGCGCCACCTGCGAAGGCCATCTCGGCCATGTTTTCCCCGATGGGCCGCGCCCGACCGGGCTGCGCCATTGCATCAATGGCCTGGCGCTGGAGTTCGTGCCGGAGGATTGATCGCGCGCGGGCCAGCGGCAGGCTTGCCCTTGGCCGCCGGCCGCGCCATCGTGACGGCATGATCATTCTTGCCGCTCTGCTCGCCGCTGCGCCGGTGCCCCCATCGCCCGCTGATATCGCCACCGCCGCGCCGCCGAGCGCGTGGCGATCGATCGCGCCTGAAAACCTGATGCTCGTCGAAACCCCGCGCGGCACCATGGCGATCGAGCTGGCGCCGGATTTTGCGCCGGCGCACATCGCCGCGATTCGCGCGCTGGTCGCTGCCGGGCGCTTCGATGGTGGCGCCATCACCCGGGTCCAGGACAATTATGTCGTCCAATGGGCGGCAAAGCCCGATGCCGACAAGACCCTGACCGCCAGCGGCGCCGCGGCTGTCGCCGCCGGCAGCACTGCCACCCCTGGTGGCGTTCTCGTCGGCACCGGGCCCGGCACCGCGCACCCGCCGAGCCTTCCCGCCGAATACGAACGCCCCATCAGTGGCCTTGCCATCACGCCGCTCGGCTCGGCCGATACCTACGCCGCCTCGGGCTTCTGGCAGAGCTGGCCGGTCGCTACCGACCTGAAGGCCGGAACCGCATGGCTGGCGCATTGCTATGGCAGCGTCGGCGTCGGCCGCGACAACCCGCCCGATACCGGCGACGGCAGTGAACTTTACGCTGTCATCGGCCATGGCCCGCGCCACCTCGATCGCAACATTACCCTCGTCGGCCGCGTCATCGACGGCATCGAAGGCTATTCGAGCCTGGCGCGCGGCACCGGCCCGCTGGGGTTCTACAAGACCCCCGAAGAACAGACCGCCATCACCCGGGTGCGTTTCGCCGGCGCCGCCGACCCGGCTTACGAAGTCCTCGACAGCGCCAGCCCGGCCTTTGCCGCGTACCTGAAGGCGCGCACCAACCGCACCGGCTTCTTCATCCGCCCGGCCGGCGCGACCGATTTGTGCAACGTCCAGGTGCCGGTGCGCCGCGTCGCTGCAAGGTGATTTCTGTCATCAAGCTGCTGCGCGCCGATGAATGGGCGGCGCTGGAGGCGACGGGCAGCTTCGCCGGCTCCCCCGACGATCTTTGCGACGGCTATATCCATCTCTCAACCCCCGATCAGGTCGCCGGCACCGCCGCGAAATGGTTCGCTGGCGAAACCGGAGTCATGGCGGTGACCTTCGACGCCGAAGCGCTGGCGGACGATCTGCGCTGGGAACCGGCGCGTGGCGGCGCGCTTTTCCCCCATCTCTACCGGCCGCTGCGGCGCTCCGAAGTCGTCGTCGCAAAACCGATCTAGGCCCGTTCATTTTGCCTTCACGGGGCTTGCATAAAGCCGGCAACGATCGACATCGGGAAAGATGATGCACAACAGGTTCAAATTTGCCGGCGCACTCGCTTTCGGCGCGATCGCCGGCATCGCGCTGGCGGTCGGCGCCGAGGTCACGCCGGCGCGGGTGCCCGTTACGGTCCCGCCACTCGACACCACTCCCATCACCCGCGCCGTGCCCCAGGGGCCCGCCGAGCTGGCGATGTCCTATGCGCCGATCGTCAAGTCGGCGACGCCCGCCGTCGTCAACATCTATACCGCCACCGTCGATCGCAGCCGCTCGGGCAATATGGATGCCTTCATGCAGCAGTTCTTCGGCGGCGCCCCGGCACAGCCACGGGTGCAGCAGTCGCTCGGCTCGGGAGTCATCGTCGGGCCCGACGGGCTGATCGTCACCAACAACCATGTCGTCGCCGGCGCCGACAAGATCCTCGTCGCGCTGTCGGACCGGCGCGAATATCCAGCGAAACTGGTCTTCGCCGACGCCCGGCTCGATCTGGCGCTGCTCAAGGTCGATACCGGCGGCGGCAATCTGCCGGTGATCCGGATGGGGGACAGCGACCGCGCCGAAGTCGGCGATGTCGCGATTGCCATCGGCAACCCCTTCGGCGTCGGCCAGACGGTGACGACGGGAATCGTTTCCGCCGTCGCCCGCACCGGCATCGGGATTTCGGATTGGCAGTTCTTCATTCAGACCGATGCCGCGATCAACCCCGGCAATTCGGGCGGCGCGCTGCTCGATGGCCAGGGCCGGCTGATCGGCATCAATACCGCGATCTTCTCACGTACCGGCGGCTCCAACGGCATCGGCTTCGCCATCCCGTCGAAGATGGTCCGCGCCTTCCTGCAAGCGGCCTCGACCGGCAAGCTGGTCAGCGGCTGGATCGGCGTCGAAGGCGAGCCATTGACCGCCGAAAGCGCGCGGCTGGCCGGGCTCGATCGCCCCGGCGGGCTGCTCGTCACCGGGGTCGCCGCTGGCAGCCCGGGCGCTGCCGCGGGCATCAGGGTTGGCGATGTGCTCCGCACCGTCGATGGCAAGGAGGTCGCCGATGGTGGCCAGCTGCGCTATTCGCTCGCCACCGAAGGCATCGGGCGTGGCCTCGATGTCGTGGTCTTCCGTGCCGGGCGCGAACAGACCGTGCGGGTGACGCTGGCGGCGCCCCCTGAAGTGCCGGCCCGGCAGCTGACACCGCTGCGCGGCCAGACCATCCTCAACGGCGTCACCGTCGCCAATCTGTCGCCGGCCTATGCCCAGGAACTCGGCATCGGCCTTCCCGAAAAAGGCGTCGTCGTGGTCGAAATCGCCAATTCTGCCCCGGCAGCGCGGCTCGGCTTGCGCCCGGGAGACCTCATCGAGACCGTTGGCGGCACCGCGGTGACGAGTGTTGCCGATGTCGCCGCAGCGGCGGCCAAGGGGGCGCTCGGCGTGCGCTGGAACCGCAACGGCCAGAGCACCGAGTGCGGGGTTGCCGGCGGCGGGCAGCTCGTCTGCCGGCGGTAGGAAGATTGCCTCCGGCGGCTGGGGCCGGTGGCCCCAGACCCCATTTGATTGGTGCTGCGTATAGCCGCGGGCGCGCCACTCACGGGGTCGGGGGCCGTCGGCCCCTGCCGCCGGAGGCTCTCTTGCTTGCTCACCATAGCGCGCCACGGCATAGCTAAGCCCATGTCGTCGCCCGCCCTCGATGCTCTCACCCAGGCGCTCGCCCGGCTGCCCGGGCTTGGGCCGCGCTCGGCGCGGCGCGCGGTGCTGCATCTGATCAAGAAGCGCGAGACGACACTGGCGCCGCTCATCGCCGCGCTCCAGGCGGTCGAGCGCGATCTTGTCACCTGCGGCATCTGCGGCAATGTCGATACTGTCGATCCCTGCGCCGTCTGCACCGACCCGCGCCGCGATGCCGCCAGCCTGTGTGTCGTCGAGGAAGTCGCCGATCTCTGGGCGCTTGATCGCGCCCGGCTGTTCGCCGGGCGCTACCATGTCCTCGGCGGCCGGCTGTCGGCGCTCGACGGCGTGCGGCCCGAAGATCTCGGCATTGTCGCGCTGGTGGCGCGCGTCGCCGCCGGCGGCATCGGCGAAGTCGTGCTGGCGATGAACGCAACGCTCGAGGGTCAGACGACGATGCATTATGTGGCGGAACAACTGGCACCGCTGGGGGTGCGGGTGATGCAGCTTGCCCATGGCCTGCCCGTTGGCGGCGAGCTCGATTACCTCGACGAGGGCACGCTGGCGCTCGCCCTGCGCGCGCGGCGATTGGTGGAATAGAGCCTCCGGCATTGCTTTCACCCGCCCGCGACCTTAATTCACCGCCATGGCTCTCCTCGATATCATTGAAACCCCCGACGCGCGGTTGCGCACGATTTCAAAGCCCGTCGAGTCCGTGACCGACGCGCATCGGGCGTTGATCGCCGACATGTTCGAAACCATGTACGACGCCCCCGGCATCGGCCTCGCCGCCATCCAGGTCGGCGTTCCCGAGCGCATTCTCGTTATCGATCTCCAGCGCCCCGCCGATCCCGATGCCCCCGAGCCGACCAGCGAAGCCGAAGCCAAGGCGCAGACTTGGGTGCGCGACCCGAAAGTGTTCATCAATCCGGTCATCACCTGGGAATCGGACGATGTGACCGTGTACAACGAAGGTTGCCTGTCGGTGCCCGAGATGTATGCCGATGTGAACCGCCCGGCGCGCATCCGGGCGACCTGGCTCGACGAGACCGGGGCTGCGCATGATGAAGAACTCGATGGCCTGCTTGCCACCTGCCTGCAGCACGAGATGGACCATCTCGACGGCATCCTGTTCATCGACCATCTGTCGAAGCTGAAGCGCGACATGCTGCTCAAGCGACTCGAAAAAGCCCGCCGCAGCAAGGCGGCCTAAAGCACGCGCGCCAACGCGACGCGGAAGCGCGCCGCAATCGCTTCGAAGCCGCGGTTGTTGGGGTGGAGTTCGTCGAACCAGTCGGCGCCCACAGCATCGCGGCAATCGACGACATGGACGTTGCCGAGCCTCGCGGCCGCGACTCCCTCGACCAGCGCGGTATGGAAACGATCGACCAGCGCCGCGACAATGGCGCGTTGCAGCGCCGGGTCGCCGATGCCGCGTTCGAGCAGCGGACGCCCGAGCCAGATGAAGTCGCGCGGCCGACCATGGGCATAGCTGTGGAGGAGAATCGGCACGCGGCTGTCGATCGAGCGGATGCCGGCGAGGAGCGCCACGATATGCGGTATCAACTCCCGATCGAGGCAAATGCTGAAATAGGGGCTGGGATAATCATGTGCGCGTCGGCCCGCCGCGAAGGGCTCGACGAAGGCCGGCAGGCGAAAGCCGTCGAGGACGTCGCGCCCGCCGATGCTGAGCACCACGGCATCATGGCGCTGCTCGACGATGGAATCGCCGATGCGACGCGCCCTGATCGGGTTGCGCAAGGGATCACCTTCGCCGGCAAGACAATCGATGGCGTGGTCGCTGTCGAGTTGTGCGGCAAGGTCACGCACCAGCGGGAAATGCAGCCAGCTGTCGCCATCGACGAGCAGCTTGGGGCCCTGCCAGCCGGCATTCATGCGTTCGGCGTAGCGGCGTTGCCGGGTATGGCGAAGCCAGGCCGCGACGGAATTGCCCCCCGTCCGCGCCGCGCTGCTGTCATTGTCCCGATCGAAGTCGACATGCGGCTGAAACGGCTGTGACCGCGCCGCGTCGATCTGGAATGCCGGATCGCCGACATCCGCGGGCCCCGGGCAAGAGTCGAGCAACGCCATCGTGCAAGAATGGCGCACCGTGCGCACGCTCCGCTGTGGCAACCGCCACCGGGCGCCGGTGCGTGATGGCACATGTCCATGCTATTGCTGCGGTGCCGCATCGACACTCCGGCGCAACGTCGATATATCGTTGTGCAGGGAGGCGGGCAGGGTCGGATGAACGCCAGCGCGGGGGCAGGCAGCGCAGTTGCTGGCGTATCGGCGGCCGGCCGACGGCGCTATGTTGCCGTGCTGTTTGCCGATCTCAGCGGCTCGACCGGGCTGGCGGCGTCGCTCGATGCCGATCTCTACGCCGATATCCTCGAAGCGATCCGTGAACTAGCGGCGGGGATCATCGCCGCGCACGGCGGCAGCATTGCCCAGGTTTACGGCGATGGCATCCTGTCGTTGTTCCAGGGCGCCAATGGGGCCGCGCGGGCCATCGATGCAGCGATTGCCATGCACGCCGGAGTCGCCGGGCTTGCCGTCACGGGGGTGACACCGCAGTCTTTGCGGCTGCACAGTGGCATCCATTCCGGGCTGGTGCTGTTGCGCCCCGGCGACGCCGTGCGCGGCCGGCTCGAAGCCATCGGCCGGACCACCTCGATCGCCGCGCGGCTGTCGGCGGCTGCGCGGCGCGATGAGGTTCTGGTGTCGGCGAGCAGCCTCGGTCCCGACCGGCGCGGCCTGACGATCGGCGCCACCCGCCCGGTCGATATCGGCGATGGTGCAACGCCGATCATGGCGGTGCCGGTCGCGGCCGCCGAAGCCGACGCCGCGGCGATCGCCTTGCCGGCGTCACGCTATCCCTTCATCGGGCGCGCGGCCCCGCTCGCCGCCCTTGCGGCTGCGCTCGACGGCTTGGCTGCTGGCGAGGCGTTCCGCATTGCCATCGCAGCGCCCCCCGGCCAGGGCAAGTCACGCCTGGCGGAGGCCTTTGCCGATCTGGCCCAGCGGGCAGGGATTGCGGTGTTTCGCGGCGCCTGCTCGGCGGGGGCGGCAATCGGCCCGCTCCAGCCGTTTCGCCAGATCGCCGCTGCCATGGCGCCCGCAGAGCCGCCGAAGGCCGCCGATGCGATCGCGGACGCAATGGTGACGGCGGTCAGGGCTCGCGCCGCCTTGGCGCCGCTCGTCCTGATCCTCGATGATTGGCAATGGGCCGACAGTGCATCGGCGGCGGTTCTTGCCCGGTTGCGCGCCACCGGTGGCCAGCTCGGGGTATTGTTGCTGTCGCGCGAACATCATCCGACCGCGCTGCCCCTCGATGGCTTCACGCGCCTCGATCTGCCACCGCTGACGCTCGCCGAAACCGCTGCCCTTGTCCGCGCCCGGCGCCCGGCCTTCGATCCGCTCGATGCCCAGCGCATTCATCTGCGCGCCGGCGGCAACCCGCTTTATGCCGAGGAATTGTGCCGGCTCGATCCGGCACAGGCGGCTTCGGCGCTGGGCAGCCGCGGCGAAAACGTGGCGGCCGGGTGGCTGGCGTCGCTTGTCGGCGCGCGCGTCGATCAGCTCCCCGAGCCGGCGCAGGCGCTTCTCGAAACCGCCGCGGTCATCGGCCAGGCACCGCCGCGCTGGCTGCTCGATGCGATGGTCGGTGAAGCCCCGGTCGCGGCGTTGGTTCCGCTGCTTGTCGAAGCCGATTTCCTCTCACCCTGCGGCAGCGGCGGCGGGATCGAGTTCAGCCATGGCATCACGTGGGAGATCATCTACTCGCTCATCCCGCTGGCGACGCGGCGCCGGCTGCACGCCGCGGTCGCCGCGGCATTGACGGGCCATGCCGAGGTCGCCGCGTCGTTTACCGGAAATGCGCGGGCACCGGCGATCGATCTCGAGGAGAGTCTTGCCTGGCATTATCTGGCCAGCGACCAGCCGGCGCAAGGCTGGCAGCATGCCGAACGCGCCGGCGATCGTGCCGTCAGGCTCGGCTCGCTCGATCGCGCCCAGCTCCATTACCGCATGGCAATCGACACGCTGGCGCTGCTGCCCGGCGTGCCGGACCCGGCGCGTGAACGCGCGCTGGTGGCAAAGTTCGGCTATGTCTGCATCTTCGACGCCGATCCGGCGCAGTTCGCGATGTTCGAAGCCGCCATCGCCCGCGCCCATGATCGCGGTGATCCGCAGGCGGCTGCCGAAGCCGAATATTGGCTCGGCTATGTCGCCCATGGCTGCGGCTGCAACCGTGCCGCGATCGCCCACTGCACGGCAGCGTTGGCGCTCGTCGTCGATGCGCCCGCGTCGCGCTTTGCCGTGCAGGTGCGTGCCACCCTAGGCCAGGCCTATGCGGTAACCACCGACTACGCCCGCGCCATTCCGCTGCTCGATGAAGCGATCGCCATCAAGCGCCAGCATCGTTCGGGGTCCAAGGTTTCGACCGGGCTCGCCTACACCCTGGCGCAACGCGCTGCGGTTTACGCCGACATGGGCGATTTCGCAGCCGCCCATGCGCTGATCGACGAAGCCCAGAGCCTGCTCGGCGCCGAAAGTCCCCCCGTCGAAGCGTCGATCCTGGGCTGGGTCGCCGCCATCGCGGCGTGGGAGGGGGACTGGCCGGCGATGCTCGCTGCCGCCACCCGCGGCTGCGACGTCGCCCTGCGCATCGAGGCGGTCTACATCCACGCCATCTGCCGCGCCTTTGCCGCCTTTGCGCGCTGGAAGATGGGCGGCGGCGATGCGGCCGCCGATGCGCTGGCGGCGGCGGCCGATTGCATGGTCGATCGCGGCAAGAACCTGTCGCTGTCGATCGCCTATGGCTTTCTCGCCGAAGTCGAGGTGGCGCGCGGCAATGCGGCCGCCGCCCGGCGCGCCGTCGCCGGCGCCTTTGCGCGGGCGCGCGCCGGTGATCCGATGGGCGTCGGCTGGGCAGCGCGCGCCTGGGCGTGCCACCTCGCGCCCACCGATCCGGCGCGCGCCGCCGTGTACCTGGCACGGGCGCGCATCAACGCCGGCCAGCGCCAATCGCCCCCCGAAGCGGCGCGCTGCGATGCGATCGCCGCCTGGCTCGGGCTCGACGGCGCGACTATTGCGCCGCTGCCGTACCGCCTGCGGGCGGGGAGTCGGGCAGGGGGCTGATCTCGATCTCCAGCCGGGCACCGGTCGGGCGTGCCAGCACCGTCTCCGAAACCCCGGCAAGCATGCCGAGCAGCACGCCCAGCGCCAGGCTTCGGCCCGGGCAGCCGTGGGGCGCCGGCACCGTCCCGGGGGGCGCCTGGCCGAACCAGATATGGCTGTCGGCAGGGCATTCGGCAGCTGCCGAGGCAAGGCCGAGAACCAGCTTGGCATCGCGGCGAACCGACTTGCCGGCGACACTGGTGTCGACGGCGGCTTCACGCCATTTGCATTCGGGAACCGGCGCCAGGCCGATCGTCGCCTTCATGTCGGCATCGAAGACTTTCAGCGCGGTGGCATGGTTGCGCACCGGCATCGCCAGCCAGCCGATCTGCTTGCGCTGCAGCGTTGCCGTCGTGGTCCAGGCGTCGAACAGCCGGGCGCCATTGCCGAGCGTCGT